>NZ_JBITIZ010000007.1:0-250558 GCF_044459525.1 Streptosporangium sp. NPDC050284 | reverse complement strand
CCCGCCGCCGCGGCCCCCCCCCGCCCCCCCCCCCCCCCCCCCCCCGGGGGGGGGCCCCCGGCCCCCCCCCCCCCCCCCCCCCCCCCCCCCCCCCCCCCCCCGCCGGGGTTTCTCATCGTGAGGGCCCCCGTCGCGAGGTGGGTGCGCCTCTAGCGGGCGACGACCCGGCCGGCTCAGTCCATGGACACCAGGGGTGCCGGATAGCCCGGGACGCCCGAGGGGAGCCTCCAGGGCTCGTGGATCATCCTCGTGGGCACGGTGTCGAGCTCGGGGACGTGACGGCGGACGTACTCGCCCTCCGGGTCGTACCTTTTGGCCTGCCGGATGTGGTTGACGGGCCGGTTGGGCCGGGTGTCGTTGCCCGTCCCGGCGACCCATTGCCAGTTGCCGTAGTTGTTGGCGATATCGCCGTCGAGCAGCAGATCGAAGAAGTGGTCGGCGCCGACGCGCCAGTCGACACCGAGCCGCCGGACGAGGAACGATCCCACGATCATGCGGGCCCGGTTGTGCATCCATCCCTCGGTGAGCAACTGCCGCATCCCGGCGTCCACGATCGGAACCCCGGTCATGCCCTCCTTCCACGCCTGCGCCGCGTGGTCGTCGTCGCGCCACTCGTGCCCGCGTGGCCGGTAGTCGTCGCGGTTGATGCGCGGGAAGGCCCGCGTCACCTGGTAGAAGAAGTCGCGCCAGCACAGCTGCCTGACGAACTCCTCAGTACCCTCGCCGCCCCCACCGCCCTTTCCTGTGCCTCCCGCCTCCCTCGCGAGCGCCTCCAGCTCCAGCGGCGAGACGCAGCCGAAGCGCAGGTAGGGGCTGAGCCTGGAGGTGCGGTTACCCGCCATGTCGTCGTGGCCGTCGGCGTAGTCGTCCACGCAGTGCTTCAGCCACTGCCTCATCCTCCGGCGCCCGACCGTCTCACCGCCCCCGAACAGCTCGTGCGACTCGCGCCCCGGCTCGGGCAGCCTCCCGGCCCACACGCCCTCGGGAACGCGCACCACACCGGGGGCCTTGAGCACCTCCCTGCGCGGCTGCCGGGCCCAGGCCCGCCAGTAGGGCGTGAAGACCCGGTAGTGGTCACCTCCGCCCGACGGCCTGAGCGCGTCGGGGGGCACGATCGTCAAACCGGGAAACATGTGGAACGCCGTCCTGGCGCGCTCGCACTCCTCGGCCAGGCGTCGCTGCCTGCGCCGCGCGAGGGTGCTGACGTCCATGCTGACGTGGACGGCCCGTGCCCCCGTCTCCCGCGCCAGGCGCATCGTCTCGGCGATCGGATCACCACGGCGCACGACCAGCTCACCACCCCGCTCGCGGAGCGATTCGCTCAGATCGGCGAGGCACTCGGCGAGAAATCCCCGGCGGTCGCCCCCGGGTACGGAGGGGTCCGCGACGAAGAGGGGGACGACATGACGTGCGTGCTCGCACGCCGCGGCGAGTGCCGGATGGTCGTGCACCCGAAGATCACGGCTGAACAAAACGATCACAGTATCGGTCACGATTCCCCTTCGGCCGGTCACACTCCGTTGGTTGCATCCGCCAGGGGCCCGGAAATCGAATAAGTGTTCATGGAGCAACCGCTCGCGTCGCCTGTCAGGCTGGTACGGCAGATAGCAGGCTTAAAATGGGACGAGATGGATGAGCAGCGTCAGGTGGCGATCGTCGAGGAACCGAGCTACGGCATCGGGGCCGTAGCACGACGCCTCGGAGTGCCCGCCCCCACACTGCGGACCTGGAACCTACGCTACGGCGTGGGCCCGAGCCGCCGGAGCCCGGGGGGGCACCGCCGCTACGACGCCCGCGACCTGTGGCGCCTGGAGGAGATGAACCGGCTCATCAGGAGCGGGGTGCCCGCCTCCGACGCGGCACGGGAGGTCCTGAAGATCGAGACCGTCCCGCCGCCTCCGGCGGAGTGGGAGTCCGGGCGGCCCGCCCGCGAAAAGATCTCGCCCCTCACTGCGACGCGGCCGCCGGGCGTGCCGACGGTGGCGATGCTGACGCGGGCGACGATGACGCTGGACAGCGGGGCCGTCCAGGAGTGGATCGGCGCGGCGCTGGCCAGACACGGCGTGCGGTGGACCTGGGAGTGCCTGG
The DNA here is from genome assembly GCF_044459525.1 of Streptosporangium sp. NPDC050284. Lineage (NCBI taxonomy): Bacteria > Bacillati > Actinomycetota > Actinomycetes > Streptosporangiales > Streptosporangiaceae > Streptosporangium > Streptosporangium sp. NPDC050284. Next base: position 248,470 of record NZ_JBITIZ010000007.1, on the reverse strand, counting down.
TTTTGCCGGTCTTCGAGACGATCTGCAGGCGCCAGCTGGAGAGCGGGGCGAGCATCGAGATCGAGCATCTGTTCTCCGACCGGCTGCTCGCCGCGCTCATCCCTCTCACCGAGCGCCCCGCCCGGCCGGCCGGTGACCGCCCCGTCCTGCTCGCCTGCGCCGAGCACGACCTGCACAGCCTGCCGCTCTACGCGCTCGCCGCGGCGCTCACCACCGACCACCGCGTGGAGACCAGGGTGCTGGGCGCCAGGACCCCGTACCCGGCGCTGGCGGACGCGATGCGGCGGCTGCGCCCCTCGGTGGTCTTCGTCTGGTCCCAGCAGCCCGAGACCGGCGACCCCGCCCCCCTCGCCTCTCTGCCCACGCTCCGCCCGTCGAGCCTGGTCGTCGCGGGCGGCCCCGGCTGGTGGGACGGCCTGCCCGCGTCCGTCCCCCGCGTCACGTCGTTCCAGGACGCGCTCACCCGCGTCACCGCCGCGGCCCTCGCCTGACGGGAGTCACCGGTTCCCCGCTGTTCGGGCAGACCCGGTGCCCGGTAGCCGCTGCTGAGGGAACGCTCCCCTCCCCTGGACCTTGGGTCCCAGGGTCGGATCGTGCCCTCACCGGTGATCAGAGATCTTGATCGCCGACGGGACGTCGTGCCCGCCCTCCGGCTCCTCGGCCCACCCTCTCCTGACCGTCCCACGTCGCCTCCTCCTGCCGCGCGGGGCCGCCTTTCGGGGATGTCCCGCCTTCCTCCCCCGGTCGCGCCGTGTCGTCCTTCTCCTCACCGAACTCCCCGCCAGACCCGTCGGACCTGCGGATATCTCCCTGCCCCCACTTGCGATCACCGCCATCTAGCGACTATGAATAAGTTTTGAATAGGTTATTGAGGCAAGGGAGGCATCATGACAGACCACCTGAACACCCGGTTCGCCGAGGGCGACGAGGCGGCCCTGACCGAGTGCTTCCGCACCCACGGGCCTCTCGTCCGCTCCTACCTGCGGCGATTCGTTCGGCCGCAGGATGTGGAGGATCTTCAGCAGATCGTGTTCGCGGAGGTCTGGCGTTCCCGGCACCGCTTCGACCCCGAACGCAGCCTCCCCGCCTGGATGCTCGGGATCGCCCACAAGCGCGCGGTCGACCAGCTGCGGATACGCACCTTCCAAACGGTGCCGCTGGATGTGATCGCGGACCCCGTCGGCGACGACGGCCGGGCCGACGGTGAGCAGCTGGCGGAGCGCGACCAGGTGCGGCGGGCTCTCGCCAGGCTGCCCGAGCCGCAGCGCCAGGCGATCGAGCTGGCCTACTACGACGACCTGACCCAGCAGGAGATCTCCGAGAAGCTGAGCATCCCGCTCGGCACGATCAAGGCCCGTACGGCACGCGGCCTGCGCCGCCTGTCCGGCATCCTCGGCACGGTCACGACGCGCGACCGGGGCGCCGAACCACACCGGGAGAAAGTGTCCGCCGTGCGTGGCGCGAGCGGTTCGAGCGCGCTGGACAAGGTGGACAACGTGGGCAAGATGGGCAAGATGGACGGAACCGGCGAGGCGGGCCGACGGGCCGTCAAACCGAGGGTCGCGGTGTCCAGCTGCCTGATGGGCGAGCCGGTCCGGTTCGACGGCGGACACAGCCGCAACCGGTTCCTCAACAACGAACTGGACAAACACGTCGAGTGGGTGCACATCTGCCCGGAGATGGAGATCGGCCTCGGCAGCCCGCGCGAGACGCTGCGTCTGGAGCTCTCACCGGACGGCATACGGCTGGTCACCAGGAAGAGCCGGGTGGACCTCACCGAGAGGATGACCGCCCTCGCCGCCGAGCGGGTTCCCACCCTGCTGGAGGTGGACGGCTACATCCTCAAGTCCAAGAGCCCCAGCTGCGGGGTGCACGGCATCCCCGTCCACGCGGGTGGCACGACCGTGGGCCGCAAGGGCAGGGGGGTGTTCGCGGGCGTGGTCCTCGACGCCCATCCACTGCTGCCCGTCGAGGACGAGGGGCGGCTCAACGACGCCCTGCTCCGCGAGAACTTCGTAGAACGGATCTTCGCCCACGCCCGGCTCCGCGCCCTGCTGGAGAGCGACTGGCGCCCTCGCGACCTGGTGTCCTTCCACGCCCGGCACAAGATGCAGCTACTCGCCCACGACCCCGTCGCCTTCAGGGAGGCGGGCCGGCTGGTGGCCGGCGCGGGCACGCGGCCCCGCGAGGAACTGGCCGCCGACTACACCCGCGTCTTCGACACGGCGTTCGCCACCAAGGCGAGCATCGGCCGGCACGTCAACGTCCTGCAGCACTGCGTGGGAATGGTGGGCGACGCGCTCGACCCGGCACGCCGGGCCGACCTGACGGAGGTCATCGCCTCCTACCGGGCCGGGCAGGTGGCGCTGAGCGTCCCGGCGACCCTGATCCGCCACCACGCCCAGAGCCTCGCCGCCGACTACGTACGGGACCAGACATACTTCTCCCCGTACCCGGAGGATCTCCGGCTGCGCAACCACGTGGCCGCCTGACCCCGCGACGGCGGCCGTGACGGTCAGGCGCGGACCAGGGGATCACCGGCCGGTCAGAGCGCCGGATCCAGCCGCACGATCGCGAGGGATCGGGGAGGCAGGGAGAGCTCCTCCCCCTCCACGGTCGCCGACGGGTCGGAGGCGAGCAGGATGTGACCGTGCCCTGATCGCGCGGCCCCGCCCGTCCCAAGCCTCACCGTGAGCGCCACCGGGCCGAGGTTCGCCGCCACCCTGAGCCCTCCCCTGTGCACGACCAGCCAGGACTCGCCGTGATCGACGCGTACCCGATCCAGCCTCGGGTCCGTCAGCTCCGGGTGAGCGCGGCGCAGCGCGATCAGTGCCCGGTACCAGTCGAGATGTGCCCGGTGGGCGTCGTCGTCCAGCTCGCTCCAGTCGAGCTTGGAACGCAGGAACGTCATCTCCTCACCGGGATCGGGGGCCTTGTCCGCCCAGTCGTCGTAACCGAAGCCGACGAACTCCCGCCGCCGCCGATCCCCCTCGCCCTCGCGCAGCTGCGGCTCGACGTGGTCGGTGAAGAACAGGAACGGCGCTCGCGTCCCCCACTCCTCCCCCATGAACAGCATGGGCGTGAACGGCGAGGTCAGCAGGAGCCCCGCGGCCAGCCGCAGCGCCTCGGGCTCCATCCGGTCGCCCTCGGCCCGGTTGCCGATCTGGTCGTGGTTCTGCGCGCAGCAGACGAAACGGTAACCGGGCACGTGTGACGCCGGGCGGCCGTGCGAGCGCCCCCTGAAGGAGGAGTAGGTCCCGTCGTGGTAGTAGGCGCGAGCCAGCACCTTGGGCAGGGCGCCGTGGAAGTCGTCGTAGTAGCCGTGCCGCTCACCGGTCACCGCCACGTGCAGGGCGTGGTGGACGTCGTCGTTCCACGCCGCCGCGAGGCCGAACCCCCCGGCCTCGCGGGGGGTCATCAGCCGGGGGTCGTTGAGGTCGGACTCGGCGATGAGTGTGAGCGGCCTGCCCACCGCCGCCGACAGCGCCTCCGCCTCGACGGCGATCTCCTCCAGCAGGTGCACGGCCCTGTTGTCGTGCAGGGCGTGCACGGCGTCCAGCCGCAGGCCGTCGATGTGGTAGTCGCGCAACCACTGCAGCGCGTTGCCGACGAAGTAGGCGCGCACCTCGTCGGAGCCCGGGCCGTCGAGGTTCACGGCCTGCCCCCAGAAGGAGGAGGCACTGGAGTGGAAGTACGGGCCGAAGGGGGCGAGGAAGTTACCCGAGGGGCCGAGGTGGTTGTAGACGACGTCGAGGATCACGCCGAGCCCGCTCCGGTGGCAGGCGTCCACGAAACGCTTGAGCCCGTCGGGGCCGCCGTAGGTCTCGGTGACGGCCCACAGGTCCACGCCGTCGTAACCCCAGTTGCGCCCGCCGGGCACCGGCGGCACCGGCATGATCTCCACGAAGTCGACGCCGAGCTCCGCCAGGTGCTCCAGCTTGCCGATCGCCGCGTCGAAGGTGCCCTCGGGGGTGAAGGTGCCGATGTGCAGCTCGTAGATGACCGCGCCCGGCAGGTCACGGCCCCGCCACAGCGCGTCGCCCCACTCGAAGCGGCCGTGGTCGTAGACCCGGCTCGGCCCGAAGATCCCCTCGGGCTGCCACCTCGTCCTGGGGTCCGGCAGCGCCTCGCCCCCGTCCAGCCGGAACCGGTAGTCGGTGCCGTGCCCCGCGCCGGGGACCTCCACCGCCCACCAGCCGCCGCCCGCCGACGACATCGGGTAGCGGACCTCGCCGATCTCCACGTCAACCGCCGTCGCCGACGGCGCCCATACCTCGAACATCGGTCAGACCCTTTCCAGAAGCGCGACAGGGTGAACGGAGAGCAGGTGAGCGAGCGGGATCCGGCCGGTGTACTCGGTACTCGACAGCAGGTCCCGCCACGTGCCATGCGGCAGGGTGAGCGTGGTGCTCCCCCAGCCGCCGCGCCGCTCCAGGCCGACGGGCAGCCGGGTGGCCACCGTCACGGCCCGCTCCCCCCTCGCGAAGGCGATCGCGTGCTCCCCGGCCTCGATCGGGACGTACGGCGCCTCGGGGTCCAGCCTCCGGCGCAGGTCCAGGGCACGGGCGGTGATCGCCAGCTTGGCCTCGTCCCAGCTGAGGCCGGCCGTGGCGGCGGGGCTCGGGTGAGGCTCGTCCGGGTGTTCCTGGCTCGCGTGGGCCTGGGCCGCCGAGAGCATCCGGCGGCGCAGCTGGAAGTCGACCGGGCGCCGGTTGTCCGGGTCGACCAGGGAGAAGTCGGTGATCTCGTTGCCCCAGTACAGGTCGGGCACGCCGGGCAGCATGAGCTGGACGAGCTTCTGCCCGAGCGAGTTGGACCTGGCGTACGGCTCGATCCTCGCGGCGAACTCCGCGACCGACGCCCCGCACTCCTCGACGGCCCGGCCGACGAAGTCGCGGATGCCGCGTTCGTAGGCCGGGTCGGGGGTGGCCCAGGAGATCGAGGTCTTGGCCTCGCGGGCCGCCTTGAACAGGTACTCGAAGAACCTGTCGGGTCCGATCGGCCAGGAGGCCATCAGGTTCTGCCAGGCCAGATAGTCGAGGGCCGGGTCGAAGGAGACCTTCGAGGACCACTCGCCGACCGCGGCCGCCCACTCCTCCGGCATCTCGGACAGCACGGCGAGCCTGGCCCGTACGTCCTCGGAACGCTTGGTGTCGTGCGTGGAGAGCGTCGTCATCGTGCCCGGTGACATCTCCCGGCAGAACGCGTGGAACTCCTCGACGGACCCGCCGAAGCGGTCGGGCTCGCCGCCCACCTCGTTCAGGCAGGACAGGGGGTACCAGCGGTAGAGGGCGGTGTCCTCGACCCCCTTGGCCATCACGGGGCCGCAGGTCTGCTGGAAGCGGGTGATCGCGTCGGCGGGCCCGGTCAGGACCCGCTCGACGACCTCCGCCACAGGGGCACCCTCGGGCAGCCGCCCGGCGGCGACCCGCCCCGCCTCCTCGACGATCCTCGTCGAGACCTCGGGCACCGGCTCGCCCGGCACCGCGTAGGCCCGGTAGACCGGCATCGCGGCGAGCAACTCCACCAACGTCCGGCGGTCGGAGCCGACGACGGCGTGCAGCCGGTCGATCTCGGCGCCGAAGAACAGGTCCAGGACCTCCGCCTTGGACTCGCGGACCACCGCCGCGTAGTCGTCGCCGACCCCGGTCTGCCTGGTGAACAGCTCGACCAGCGGCTCCCTGCCCGCCGGGTCGACGAACAGGCCGGTGATCCGGTTGAGCGTTTCGTAGCCGGTGGTGCCGTCGCACTCCCAGTCGGCGGGCAGCCGCTCGGAGCCGACCAGGATCTTCTCCGCCACGGTCCACACGCCTGACCTCTCGCGCAGCCGCGACAGGTAGCCGCGCGGCTCGGCGAGCCCGTCGGGGTGGTCCACCCGCAGCCCCTGGATCACCCCCTCCTCCACCAGCGAGAGGATGACGGCGTGCGTGGCGTCGAACACCTCGGGGTCCTCGACCCGCACCCCGATCAGCGAGGACACGTCGAAGAACCGGCGGTAGCCGGGACCGCGCCGCCAGTCGACCAGCCGGTAGTACGTGTCGGGCAGCGGGAACTCGTGGTCGTGGTAGCGCAGCACGTCGCCGTCGGCCACCGTCTCGCCCTCGTCGCCGAGCACCGGCATGTTCACCTTGCCGTCGGCGCCGCCACCGTCGGTGCCGTCGCCCTCCTCGACGGACCAGTCGATGTCGAACCACGCCGCGTACGGCGAGCCCGGCCCTTCCTTGAGCACCGACCACAGCTGCGCGTTGCCCGACTCGGGCACCGGGATCGTCATGTGGTTGGGCACGATGTCGACGACGATGCCGATCCCGTGCAGGGCCATGGTCGCCGACAGCTCCCGCAGACCCTCGACGCCGCCGAACTCCTCGCGTACGCGCGAGTGGTCGGTCACGTCGTAGCCGTGCCGCGACTCCGGCACCGCCTGCAGGATCGGTGACAGGTAGACGTGGCTCACTCCCAGATCCCGCAGGTACGGCGCGAGCTCGGCCACCTTGTCGAACCCGAAGTCGGGGGTGAGCTGGAAGCGGTAGGTCGAGACCGGAACCTCGTACGAGCCGGGCGACGGCGGGGGCGCGGGCACCTCCTCGGGGAGCTCGAAGGGGTCGGTCACGTCCCCACCGGTCCCGGTCCCGAGGGCGCCGCCCGCGAGGATCTCGTCATGGGCGACCTGCGGCGGTACGGAACCGGGCAGGACATCGGGCAGCGGATCCGGCGGCAGAGCGGGCTCAGGCACCGGCTCGGGCAGCGGGTCCGGCAGGGGGTCCGGCGGCAGAGCGGGCTCAGGCACCGGCTCCGGGACGGACCCCGGGGGGACGGTCCCGGGCACGGGCTCCAGGGGGCCGGGCTCGGGGACGGGCTGGGTCATCGGCTCAGACACGGCGCAGCACCCTCACCGAGCGGCCGACCACCGGCACGCTCTCTCCGGCCCGGCAGACCCGGGTGTCGACCGTGATCGGCATCGCCGTGTCGATCTCCGTCAGCCACATCTCGCCGTAGTCCTTCGGAAGCGTGAACTTGATGACGTCGTGATGGGCGTTGAACAGCAGCAGGAACGAGTCGTCGACGATCTGCCGGCCCCGGCGGTCCGGCTCGGTGATGGCGTCGCCGTTCAGGAAGACGGCGAGCGACTTGGCGTACCCCACGTTCCAGTCCGCGTCGGTCATCTTCTCCCCTCTCGGAGTGAGCCAGGCGATGTCGCTGAGGTTCTCCTCGGAACCGCGTACGGGCCGCCCGTAGAAGAACCGGCGCCGGCGGAACACCGGGTGGTCGGCGCGGAGCTTGGCGAGCCGCCGGGTGAACTCGAGCAGCAGCCAGTTCTCCCTGATGTCGGACCAGTCGACCCAGCTCAGCTCGTTGTCCTGGCAGTACACGTTGTTGTTGCCCCGCTGGGTGCGGCCCAACTCGTCGCCGTGGGAGATCATCGGAACGCCCTGGGACAGGAACAGCGTGGTCAGGAAGTTGCGTTTCTGCTGCTCGCGCAGGGACTCGATCGCGAGCGAGGCGGGTCCCTCCTCGCCGCAGTTCCAGGAGCGGTTGTCGTCGGCGCCGTCCCTGTTGTCCTCGCCGTTGGCCTCGTTGTGCTTGTGGTTGTAGGAGACGAGGTCCTGCAGGCTGAACCCGTCGTGGCAGGTGACGAAGTTGATGGAAGCGGCGGGGCGGCGGCTGTCGTCCTGGTAGAGGTCGCTGGAGCCGGTCAGCCGGGAGGCGAACTCGGGCAGCGCGGCGGGCTCGCCCCGCCACAGATCGCGGATCGTGTCGCGGTACATGCCGTTCCACTCGGTCCACCGGGCGGGGAAGTTGCCCACCTGGTAGCCACCCGGCCCGACGTCCCACGGCTCGGCGATCAGCTTGACCTGCGACAACACCGGGTCCTGCTGGACCAGGTCGAAGAAGGCGCTCAGCCGGTCGACCTCGTGCAGCTCACGTGCGAGCGTGGAGGCCAGGTCGAACCTGAAGCCGTCCACGTGCATCTCGATCACCCAGTAGCGGAGCGAGTCCATGATCATCTGAAGCACGTGCGGGGAGCGCATGAACAGGCTGTTGCCGGTGCCCGTGGTGTCCATGTAGTACCGCTTGTCGTTGTCGACCAGGCGGTAGTAGTCGGCGTTGTCGATGCCGCGCATGCTCAGCGTCGGACCCAGGTGGTTGCCCTCGGCCGTGTGGTTGTAGACCACGTCGAGGATGACCTCGATGTTCGCCTCGTGCAGGGCCTTGACCATGGCCTTGAACTCCAGCACCTGCCCGCCGCGCTGCCCGGTGCTCGAATAGGCGTTGTGCGGCGCGAAGAACCCGATGCTGTTGTAGCCCCAGTAGTTCGTCAGGCCCCGCTCGCTGAGGACGTGGTCGGTGACGAACTGGTGCACCGGCATGAGCTCGATCGCCGTCACCCCGAGGGCGGTCAGGTGATCGATGATCTCCGGGTGGCCGATCGCGGCGTACGTGCCGCGGATCCGCTCGGGGATCTTCGGGTGGTTGATCGTCAGGCCCTTGACGTGCGCCTCGTAGATCACCGTGTTGTGGTACGGGGTGCTCGGCGGCCGGTCGTGCCCCCACCCGAAGAACGGGTTGATCACGATGGAGCGCGGCACGAAGTCGGCCGAGTCGGCGTCGTTGCGGCTGTCGGGATCGCCGAAGCGGTAGCCGTACACCGCCTCGTCCCATTTCACATCCCCTTCGACCGCTTTGGCGTACGGGTCGAGGAGGAGCTTGGCGGGGTTGCACCGCTGCCCTCTCGGCGGGTCGTAGGGGCCGTGCACACGGTAGCCGTACCGCTGTCCCGGGCCGACGCCCGGCAGATATCCGTGCCAGACGAAGCCCTCACACTCGGTGAGGGTGACCCTGGTCTCCTTGTTCTCCTCATCGAACAGGCACAACTCGACGCGTTCGGCGGCCTCGGTGTAGAGCGCGAAGTTGGTTCCCGCGCCGTCGTAAGTGGCCCCGAGGGGATAAGGGTCACCCGGCCAGATCTCGATCATCAGTCCCTCTTGAGCGTGGTGACCCCCGCCTTCAGGCGGGGGAGGGAACACGGCGCATCGCCGTACTGCGGTTTCTCTCGAAAGTATGAGCGGACTCGGCCGGTGGAGAGGATGTCAACGCACCGCCTTTCGGCGGTGGAGAGATATGCCCCATGTTCGCGTGGCCATGCGCACATTCCCATTCCTGTGACGGTGATCCTGCCCCGGCCGTGAACCTCCTCGCACCTTCACCACCTAACCCGCTCGTCACGGGCGAAACGTACCGGCCCTGCGAGCCGGACCGCGAGGCGTCACGCCGAGCGGAGCCTCTCGCCCAGCGCGCGGATCGCGGGCTCGTAGACGCGTGCCCCCGCCCCGGCGGCGAACGCCTCGGCCGCCCGCAGGTGGGCCTTCGCCCGGTCCTCGTCACCACCGAGCAGGGCGAGCCTGGCCAGGCACAGGTCGGTCAGGGACCAGCCCAGCAAGCGGCCCGCGTGCGGGGCGAGCCTGCCGTACAGGATCCTCCCCGCCGCCTCGTCGCCCAGCGCCGCGCAGACCTCGCTGACCGCGTCGGGGACGAACCGGTAGGCCAGTTCGGGACCTATCTCCGCGAACCCGTCGCGGGAGAGCTCGGCGAAGGTGTCGCGCGCCTCGGCCGTGCGGCTCAGGTCGATCAGGGCCAGGCAGCGCAGGACGCGCCAGGGCTTCTGGCCGGGGCGCCGGGCAAGCATCGCGTCGGCCAGCGCGAGCGCCTCACCCGCCCTGCCCTGATCGCGGTCCTTGCCCACCTCGTGAGCCCCGCCCGGCCCGTGACTCCTGTCCGCCCCGTGCCCCTCACCCCCCTCGTGCGGCCGAGCCGGCCCGTGGCCCTTGTCCACCGCTCGCAGGGCCAGAAAGCGGAACATCTCCCGCCGCAACGACGCGTCGTCCCGGCCCAGCGCCCCCTCGGGGTGGGCCGCACCGGACGCGTCGGCCGCGGCGAGCGCGTCGTCGAAGCGTCCGGACAGGTAGGCGTGGACCGCGGTCTGCCAGGCGGCCAGGCTGATCATCGAGGGAAGTCTGAGCCGCTCCGCGGTCTCCCGCAGCCAGGCGAGCAGCTCCACGGCCCGCTCCGTGTCCCCACTGTCCCCACTCGCGTTCAGCTCGACGTACTCGTTCTCCCTGCCGATCCACTCGACGACCAGGTCCCCGCCGCGGCGACCGATCTCCGCGATCTCGCGGGCGACCGCCTCGCGACGCCCGTGGTCGTGGCCGGAGCGCAGCAGGATCTGCAGGGCGATCAGCGTCCTGGACAGGGTTCGTTCGTCACCGGTGAGGCGGGCCATCCGCACCGCCTCCTCCGCCATCTCCGCGCTCCGCTCGACGGGCCGTACGGTGGAGCCGGTCAGCGCGGCGGCGGCGAGCAGTCGCGCCCGCCATGGCGAGTCCCCTGCCAGGTCGGAGGCGAGGACCCTGTCGATGCGCTCGGCCAGCCGGGCGATGCCGGTCATCTCCTCGTACATGGCGGAAGAGATCGGGTCGGAGAACCCCAGGACCGCCCTGGCCAGCCGGTTGTCGTCGCCGAACCGTTCGGCGATCTCCGCGGCGGCCTCCAGGGAGACGTGGGCCGCGGCGCTCATCCCCGCCGCGGCCTGCGCCTCGGCCAGGTCGAGCAGGAGGTCGCAGCGGAGCGCGTCGTCAGGCTCCGGCAGCCGGTCGATCATCCCGATCGCCCTCTCCAGGTTCTCCACCGCGTCCTCGTGGGCGAACTGCGCGGTCGCCTGGGCCGCCGCGCGCCGGGTGTAGCCGATCGCCCTGCCCGCCATCCGGGAGTTCAGCAGGCCCTCGCGGTAGTGGTGGGCGATCTCGGTGAGGCGCGTCCCGCTGCGCTCCTCCAGCACCCCCGCGATCCGCGCGTGCAGCTTCCTGCGGCGCAGGGGCGGCAGTGCCTCGCGCAGCACGTCGCGGACGATGTCGTGAACGAACCGGCAGCTCGGCCCGTCCCCCTCCACCAGCAACCGGGCCCCCACGGCGGCGTCGACGATGTCGAGGACCCGCTCCTCCGGCAGCTCCGCCACGCGCGTCAGGATGTCGGTCGCCGCCTCCCTGCCGAGCAGCGCCGCGACGGTCAGCACCTCCTCGGTACCCGGCGGCAGACCGGCCATCCGGCCGCGCACGACGTCCGACAGCGCCTCGGGGGTCTCCCCGAGTTGCAGCACCTCCCCCAGGAAGAACGGGTTGCCCGCGGTCAGCCTGTCCATCTCCGCGGCCAGGTCCGGGTCGGCGCCCGCCCGTCCCAGATACTCGCGGATCTCCTCCTCGGCCAGGCCGCGCAGCAGCAGCCGCCGCACGTGCGGCAGCCGCAGCAGCGCGCCGAGGGTGTGCTCCAGCGGTTCGCCGGGGCGTACGTCGGTGTCGCGGTACGTGGCCACGACGGTCAACTCGGGACAGAGCCTGGTGGAGGCGAGGAACTCCAGCAGCCGCAGCGACGAGGTGTCCGCCCACTGGAGGTCGTCGAGGACCACCAGGACCCGGCCGTGCTCGTTCAGCAGCCGGGCGAACGCCTCGTACAACGCGAACTGCCCGGCCTGCCCCGCGCCGGCCTGCCCGGCTCCGGCCAGCCGCGCCAGCTCGCCGTCCCTGCCGACCAGGTCCTGCACGGCCTGCGTCCAGGGCCAGAAGGGCGGCGCGCCGCTACCGCTCCAGCAGCGCCCCCACACCACCCGGTGGTCCCGCGCCCGCGCGGCCTCCGCGGCGTGCTCGGCCAGGCTGGTCTTGCCGATACCGGGCTCCCCGGCGAGCAGCACCACCCGATGCCCCGCACCGGCGACCGCCCGCTCCAGCACCTCGGCCTCGGCGTCCCGGCCCACCAGCCCGGCGCCCTCCCCCTTCGCCGCCTTCTCCGCAACCGCCACCGCCTGGCCCGTGCTCGCCACGAGGCGGGGCCTCAGCTCGGGATCCTGGCCGAGGATGCGCCGTTCCATCTCCCGCGACCGGGGATCGGGGTCCAGCCCCATGTCCTCCATCAGCAGCCGGCGTCCCTCGGCGAGCACACCGAGCGCGTCGGCCTGCCGTCCCGCCTGGTAGAGCGCGTGGGCGGCGAGCACGCGCAGCCGTTCCCTGAAGGGATGGGCGCCGATCAGATGGGCGAGTCCGCCCGTCAGCGTCGCCCCCCGGCCGAGCGCGAGTTCCGCCTCGGCCAGATCCTCCTCGATCGTGAGCCGCAACTCGGCCAGGTGTGCGCTCTCCTCCACCGCCCAGGAGGTGCCGGAGAGGTCCGCGAGCGGCTCCCCGCTCCACTCCCCCAACGCCGACCGCAGCTGCCCGACCGCTCCCTCGTGGTCGCCCCCGGCCCCCAGGCTCCTGCCCTCGGCCAGCCGCTCTCGCACCCTGCCCAGGTCGATCGCGCCGCCGGGGACGTCCAGTACGTAGCCTCCCGGTTTGCTGACCAGAACCGTCGGGGGAACGTTCCTCGTCCTGCCCGGCTCGAAGACGCGGCGGAGCTTGGAGACGTACGCCTGCACGGTGTTGAGCGCCCCGGGAGGGGGATCGCCCTCCCAGAGCGCGTCGATCATCCGCTGCGGACCGACCGGCCGCGGGACGGCGAGGACGCACATGGCCAGCACCAGACGCTGCTGGTAGGGGCCGATGTCCAGCGCCACCCCTTCGTCGGTGAACGCCCCGACGGGGCCCAGCACACGAAAGTCCATCCGGCCACCTCGCTCGCGAATGCGCTGATAGTAACCTTTCACCCTCACTGCCCTATTCGGCCGGTACGGCTGCGCGCGGGCTTCCAGGTATTCTCCTCTCCGGAGAAAACCCTGGAAAAGACGGAAGTTTGGCCGCCGGCAGGGGGCAAAGCGACCGTCCTCACGACTGAAGGACATGTGATGGGCGGATTCAAGAAGTTCCTGATGAGGGGAAACCTCGTCGAGCTCGCCGTGGCGGTCGTGATCGGGGCGACCTTCAGCGGGCTGGTGCAGGCCCTGGTCAAGGACCTCATCACGCCGCTGATCGGGGCGATCACGGGTGGCAGGGAGCCGGACTTCTCGCAGTACGTGTTCACGATCAACGGCTCGAAGTTCATGTACGGCGACTTCATCAACCACCTGCTGAGCTTCATGATCATCGCCGCGGTCATCTACTGGTTCGTCGTGATGCCCATGACCCGGCTGGTCGCCTTCTTCGACAGGAACAAGAAGGCCACCGAGAAGGAATGTCCGGAGTGCCTGAGCGACATTCCGATCGAGGCCAAGCGCTGCGCGTTCTGCACCGTGGAACTGTCGCGGGTCGCCGCCGCCGACAAGCCGCCGGCGTAACCCGGCCGCGACGCCCGCATCCCGCCCCGGCACCCGGGCGCCCTCGGGGCCCGGGGTCCTCAATGATCATTGACGGGCAGTGGAAGGTCGGGCAAACTTGGCCACTGCGAAGTCTTCCAGGGGAGTGGTATGGACTTCTCCGTCCTGGGGCCGGTCGAAGTGCGCGCCGACCACCAGGCGCTTCCCCTGGGCGGACGCAAACAGAGGGCCCTGCTCGCGGTGCTGCTTCACCACGCCAACAGGTCCGTGCCCGACGACCTGCTCGTGGACGCGCTCTGGAGCGAGCAGCCGCCGAAGACCGCCTCCAGCAACCTGCGCCTGTACGCCTCCCGCATTCGCCAGTCCCTGGGCGGCGACCGGATCCTGCGCCGGCACGGCGGCTACCTGCTGGTCGTGCACCCCGGCGAGCTGGACGTCCATCGATTCCAGTCGCTGGCGGCGGAGGGCCGCAACGCGTTCCTGCACGGCGACCACCACGAGGCCGCCGACATCCTCCACCGGGCCCTGCGGCTGTGGCGCGGTCCCGCGTACGCCGACCTGCGGTTCGTCGAGGACCTGTCGGGCGAGGCGGCGCGCCTGGAGGAGCTGCGGCTCACCACCCTGGAGAACCGCGTCGAGGCCGACCTCACGGTGAGGTTCCAGCCGGAGCTCGTCGCCGAACTCACCGGCCACGTGAACACGCACCCGCTCCGTGAGCGCCTGCGGGCGCACCTCATCCTGGCACTCGCCCGCGCCGGCCGGAGCGCCGAGGCGCTCACGGTGTACGCCGACACCCGGCGCCTGCTGAACGAGGAGCTCGGCGTCGAGCCCGGGGAACGGCTCCGCGACCTCCACCGGCTGATCCTGGCCGGGGAGTGGGCGACCCCCGAGCACACGCAGGACGACCGGTCGGAAACCGGACAGGGCCTGCCCGAGTCGCGCGATCCTCCCGCGGAGCTGCCGATGAACATCGCCGACTTCGCGGGGCGTGACGAGCAGGTCAGCGAGCTCGTCGCCCGGCTGGAGGAGTGCTCCACGACGACCGTCTCGGTCATCACCGGAATGGGCGGCATCGGCAAGACGACGCTGGCGCTGCACGTGGCGCACCGGATCGCGGACAGGTTTCCCGGAGGGCAGCTCTACGTCGACCTGCAGGGCGCGCACGAGGAGGAGCAGGCGCACCCCGGCCACGTGCTCGGACGGTTCCTCGTCGCACTGGGGGTGCCCGGGTCGAGCATCCCCGAGTCCGTCGAGGCACGCGCCGCGCTGTACCGCAGCCGCCTCGCCCGCGAGAAGGTCCTCATCGTCCTCGACAACGCGGCCTCCGAGCAGCAGGTCAGACCCCTGCTCCCCGGCGCGTCCGGCTGTGCCGTGATCGTCACGAGCCGCGCGAGACTCTCCGGCCTGGAAGGCGTACGACCGGTCGAGCTGGATGTCCTGAGCACCCAGGAGGCCGTGGACCTGCTCTCGCGGATGATCGGGCACGACCGCGTCGCCGCACAGCTCCCCGCCGCCACCGAGCTCGTCTGGCTGTGTGACCGCATCCCGCTCGCCGTACGCGTCGCGGGCGCGCGGCTCGCCGCCCGCCCCCGGCAGAGCATCGCCTGGCTCGTGGGGCGGCTCGGCGACGAGCGCGGGCGCCTCGACCAGCTGACCGTCGGCGACCGCGCGGTCAGGGCGAGCCTCGCCCAAAGCTACGTCGGTCTCCCGGAGAACGCGCGGCGCGCCTTCCGGCTGCTCGGCCTGCTCGACGTGCCCGGCTTCGCGAGCTGGGTCCCTGCCACCCTGCTCGACTGCCCTGACGAGGAGGGGCAGACATACCTGGAGTTCCTGGTGGACGCGCAGCTCGCCACCATCTCCGGGATCGACGCCACCGGACAGGCCCGCTACCGCTTCCACGACCTCGTCCGGCTGTACGCCCGCGAGCGCGCGGAGGCCGAGGAGGAGCCCGCCGAGCTGCTGCGCGCGACGACCCGGGCGTTCGGCGCGTGGCTCTGGCTGGCCGAACAGGCCATGGAGCACGTCCACGGCGCCTGCTACGCCGTACTCCACGGCCCCGCACCGCGCCGGGCACTGCCCGGGGAGATCGCCGCGTCCCTCCTGCGCGACCCCCTCGCCTGGTTCAACGCCGAACGGACCGCACTCGCCGGTCTCGTCGAGCAGGCCTGCGCTTTGGCACTCGACGACTTCGCCTGGGACCTCGCGGGATGCCTCGAACGCTACTTCGACTCCCACGGCTTCTTCTCCGAGTGCCGGCGCCTCAACGAACGGGCCATGCTCGCCTGCCGTACGGCGGGAAACCTGCTCGGCGAGGCCGTCATGCTGCGCGGACTGCTCGACGTGACCACCTGGACCGGCGTCGAGCACGAGGGCGGCGCGATGGTCGCGCTGCACACCAACGCCGTCCGGCTCGCCGAGATGTTCGCCGAGGCCGGCGAGCTGCGCGGGCTGTCGGACGCCCACGTGATGTGCGCCTGGGGCCTGGCCGCGCAGGGATTCGTCGAACCCGCCGTGGAGGCTGCGGAGACGGCGCTGCGCCTCGCCGAGGAGACCGACCACCTCGGCGGCCGGGCGCGCGCCCACCTCGCCCTCGGCATCACGCACGGCCAGCGGGACGTCCTCTCGGCGATCCCGCACCTGGTGAGCGCGTTGCAGGTGGCGGAAACGCTGGGAAACCCCCGCTTCGAGGCGACATGCCTGCAGTTCCTCGGCCTCGCGTACGTCGAGACCGGCCAGTTCGAACCCGCGGAACGGTGTCTCAACCGCTCGCTCGTCATGTCCCGGATGGCGAGGGACCCGGCCTCCGAGACGATGACCCTGGTCACGCTGGCGAAGCTCTACAACGGCGACGGCGACGAGCGGGCCCGGCCCACCGCCGACACCGTGGAGGAGCTCAGCCGCCGCTACAACCTCACCCACCACCTCGCCGACGCCCTCTGGATCCTGGGCGACCTCGACCGCGCCGACGGCGACCACGCGCGAGCGGTCGAACGCCTCACCGAGTCCGTGGCGCTGTGGCGCACCCGCAGCTGGACGACATACCTGGCGGGCGCGCTCCGCAGCCTCGGCCTCGCCCACGTGGCGACCGGCCACGGTGAGAAGGCCCTGAAATGCTGGCGCGAGTCCCACGAACTCTTCACCCTCATCGGGGACAGGGCGAAGGCGGACGATCTGGCCGAACTCCTCGGGCGCCATTCCTGGATCACCGGCTGTCCCTGATCAGCCTTTTGGCATATGCGGGAAATATGCAGTGGCTCCGTAGGGTCCTGGTGGCAGGAGATTTCGTGGCCATCTGAAACTTCACGATCCGTACGAGAATGAGCGGGATCATTCTCGTCGGGGTCACACAGGGGCTGACCCTTCCCTCGTGTCGTGAGCACCCGGCCATCAGCGTGTCCTCCGGGCCGATCACCCGATCGGTCCGGCCCTTTCCCTTCCGGAGAGGCACCCGGAGGACAGTGACTCCTCCGCTCCCTGAAGGGAGCGGCTTCTCGTTAAGCCGCTTGCGCGACGTCGCGAAGGGCAAGCCCTGCCCTGAGGATGTTGGTCGCCGCGTTCACGTCGGCGTGCGCGGTGTGCCCGCACGCCGTACAGGCGAACTCGGCTTGGGTGACGCGGTTCTCCTTCGCGCAGTGCCCGCATCGGGCACAGGTGCGGGAGGTGTTGGCGGGGTTCACCGCGATCAGCTCTCGACCGGCGCTTTCAGCCTTGTGCGACAGGATCGTCAGGAACACCCCCCAACCCGCGTCCAGGATGCTGCGGTTCAGTCCGGCTTTCTGCGCGACGTTGGTGCCGGGCGCCTGGAGCGTGCCCGACGCCGAGCGGGTCATGTTCGCGATCCGCAGGTCCTCACAGACGATGACGTCGTAGCCGCGGACCAGCGCGAGGGCGGCCTTGTGCGCACCGTCCAGGCGTTGACGCCGGACCTTGGCATGCAGGGCGGCGACGCGGGCCACCGCCTTGCGCCGCCGCGCAGAGCCGCGTTTCTTACGGGCGAGGTCCCGCTGAGCGGTGGCGAAGCAGTCGGCGGACGCGGCGAGGTGGCGCGGGTTCGCCAGGTGCTCGCCGCCGCTGGTGGTGACCAGCGAGGCCACCCCCAGGTCGATCCCGACGGAGGCACCAGTGGCGGGCAGCGCCTCGGCGGGCACGTCGTCACACGACAAGATCACATACCAGCGCAAGCCTTCCCGTTTCACGCCGATCGTCTTGACGGTGCCGCGCACCGGCCGGTGCCGGTGAACGCGGACGTGGCCGACGCCCTGGAGACGGACGTAGATCGCGGTGGGGTGTTCGGGCTGGGAGTCCCACCGGCAGCCGTCGCCGTCTTTGGGCCATTCGACGGTGTCGAACCGGCCGTTGCCCTTGAAGCGAGGGAAACCCGGGGTGCGCCCGGTCTTGACGCGGGTGAAGAACGCCGCGAACGCCTTGTCCAGGCGGCGCAGGGTGGCCTGCTGGGAGGAGAACGACCACCGGCCCTGACCGTCTACGTCGTCGGCGCGGATGTGTTTCAGGTCGGCGGACTGGTCGCCGTAGCGGATGCTCACGCCCGCCTTGGCGTAGGCGGTGCGGCGGTGCTCCAGCGCGGCGTTGTACAGGGCGCGATGATCGTCCAGGCATGCCGTCAGCGCGGCGGCCTGTTTACTCGTGGGGCGCAGCAGGAACGTGAACGACCTACGCACGAGCCCTCCAGCTCTGGGGGACACGCTCGTGCCGCGTCGCGATGCAGCGCCGCACCGTCTGGGCGGACACCGCGCCGACCATGGCCACAAAGCACGACCGCGACCACAGCATGGGCAACCACGAGCGCGGGCACGCACCCCCGGCGCGCAGGTGACGGGAGGTGAAGCCCTCGAACCGGCCGACCACACACGACGGAGAACTCTTCGGGGACGGCTTGCCGACCACGTGCACGTGGTCGGCCGTCACCCCACGCGCCACGACCTCCCCGCCGTACTCGTCGGCCTTGGCGCGGATCAACTCCTCAAGGCGGTCTTTGATGCGGCCACCCAGAACGGGGCGGCGGTCCTTCGGGTACCACACCACGTGGTACCCAAGGTCATACGCCGCACCGGGAGAGGTCCGCACCTGAGGAGTCACACAATGATTATCACGACGCCACCCATCCAGCGTGCGACGATCGGAGAACTCTCATGCGCAGACCTGACCGGCCAGGGCACGCTCTGGCCTTGACAACCCTCCCCCTCCCGATTCCCCCGACGCCTGAAGGCGACGGCCCCCTCGGAAGGATCTGATGGAACCGTGAGTTTCGAGCTGGCCGTCTGGTACGAGCCCAAACCGATCACCAGGGAGCACGCGGAAAACATCTTCCTGGCCCTCCGCCACGGGGACCCAGATCAGCACGGGGAGCAGGACAACGCCGGGACGACTCCCGCCGGGGAGCCTTATTCCGCCTGGGCTGCTTCCGCTGGGGAGCTTCATGACGCCTGGGCGACTCCCACCGGGGAGCCCCATGGCGCCGAAACGACTCCCGTCGGAGGGCTTCATGACGCGGGTCCCCGGCCCGGAGCGCGGGACGACGACACCGAGCCGTACCCGGGACTGGCGGCCTTCGCCGACCGGCTGCCCGGGGCCGAGTGGCTCTCCCCCGACCACATCCTGGTCAGCATGGACCCGGAGCGTGCCGACGATGTGTCCTCCGAGGTCTTCGCCCTGGCCACCGAGTGCGGGCTGGTCTGCTACGACCCGCAGCGCGGCCTGGTGCACAACCTGTCTCCGCGAGGCGTCTACCCGACCATGGAGATGCGCACCGGCGACGGGATGATCGTGGTCTCCCCGGACCTCCAGCTCATCTCCGACGCGCTCGCGACCATGTCCCCGCAGAACCCTTTCACTGCCCTCGTCGTCTTCGGCGAGCACTTCGTCCAGAGCTCGCCGGAGATCTCGGGCTACGAGCTTGAGTACAAGGACAGCGTCAGGAACCGGATGTTCCGCACGCACGTCCCGGACCTGAAGGCGGTCCAGGAGGCCTTCACCGAGTACGCCACCGGCGAGCGCGCCTTCCTGGAACGCCACGACTGGAAGCTTGTCTGACTTCGTTTTGGTGGGGTGGTTCCATTTTCCGGGGCCTGAGGCGCCTTCCGGGTGTGCCATGTGGTTGTTCTCGGTGCTCATTGAGCTGATCTCAGCGAATTTCGGCTGGATGATCGTGCTCGAATTGGGTGAGGACGAGGGCGGTGCGGGTGATGTCGCCGATTTTGCCCGGGCCGGCGGTGATGCGCTGGAGTGTGCGCCGGCGGCCTTCGAGCCTCATGGCCCGGGCGGACGTCGTCGCAGAATACGAGAAGTTCCTGATCTCGTGACAAATTGAAAGCTGACGAACGGACGAGCCCCATGGACTCGCCCGTTTCATCAATAGGTGATGGTGCACTGACTGGAAGTGGGAAGAGGCGGCGAGGTGGTCGTCATAGGCATGTCGATCTCGAACCCGAAGTTCGCGTACTGGTTCGGCAGGATGGCGCCGTTCCACGACGCCGGTCTCCACACGGTCGTCGAGAACCTATTCACGTTCCAGAACAGGTGAACGACCGCGCCTGCCGAGAAGGGAAAGTCGATGACCGCCTCCCAGGCGGTCGACGGTGTCGTGCCGGTGTTGGTCAGCCGCGCATCGACCTGCCACCTGTACTGCCCGCCGACGGTCCCCCGGTAATTGGCTTGGAACGTCAACGTGCAGGTGGTGGCGGCGTTGGCCGGTGTGACGACGGTGAACGCGCCGAATAAGGCGGCCACCAGCCACATGATCAGGCGCCGTCGCCGACGGACGCGCCGTTCTGTCATGGGCCTCTCCTGTCAGGAAGTGCGCGATGAAAGACACGCATAGGCGATGATCGAACGATACGGTCGGCGTCGAATACCGTCAACGGCACTGAAAGTTTCAGCTATTCAATGAAATGATCTCAGTGGAATAGTTCCGACAGCTGGGATTTCCGAGGCGTGAATGATGGAATTACGGGCTTATCGGGAGAGGTCGTCGACGGCCGAAAATGGGTTTCGAGGCGAGACCGACATCCCCAAACTCGGCCGCGACCACAAGATCTTCCGTGCCACCGCCTAGCGCTCCATCGACGAAGAAATCGAGATCCTCGCTCAAAGACCGCCGGCGCACACTCCAGCGCATCACCGCCGGCCCCGGCAAAATCGGCGACATCACCCGCACCGCCCTCGTCCTCACCCAGTTCGAGCACGGCAGACTCATCTAATGGGCCGTCACACAACCTTGCTGGGAAAACCAGACCTGAAGAGAGCTGGTCACCCGGTCGTGATACCCGGTCAACGTTCGGAGATGGGCCACTAAAAGTCGCTGAGATCACCTCGTTGTGGTTGTTCGTGTTCGCATACGAGCGGGTGGGTGGCTCTTTGTGCCCGCTGCGGTGGGCGGGTGCTCCGGCCGGCCGTCTCAGTTGCGCTCTGGTGTTTCAGGCCTCCGGCCTGCTCGGGCGTGGTGGTTGCGGGCTTTTTTTAAGCCGGCCGGAGCACCCGCCCACCTCCGCTGCACGTGTTCCGGCCGTGCGGGGTGCGGGCCGTAGTTGCTTTCTTTCCGGCCGCCCTGGCGACCCGCTGTCGCTGAAGCGTCTTTGAAGGCGCGTTCAGGGTGGGTCGCCGTAGCTGAAGCGTTCCGTGCACGACCCAGTCCAGGGCTGAGGCGCCACAGTCCGCCCCCGTGTCAATGGTCAGGAAGGCACCACACCTCCTGTGAGCAATAAGATTCAAGGATGAACGACGGGAAGCTTCATTTTGAGACACTGAAGAGCTCACGCAAGCACCTAGCCACCGGCGACCTGTTCACGCTTTCCATAAAAAGTCGTGGGAATTTTTTTGGACGCGTCATCATTCCATCCATGCCACGAGATCATCCACTGACCGACGCGGCTTGCTTGATTTATATCTACGCATTCGAAAGCCCTAGTGCCACCATTGATCATCTAACTATAGATACACGGCCACTCCTAATACCACCACTCTTCACGAACCGTAGGCCGTGGACAATGGGATACTTTCAAACCCTTACCAACATCCCCCTCGGAGAGCGCGACATCCTCAAACAGCATTGCTTTTGGGATCTCCCTTTCGGTAAGTACATAGATGAGATGCGACGCCCAATAGAAGGTAAGGTGATTCCGTGTGGCACGTTCGGTGTCGCTAGCTATTCCGCCATCAGTAGCGAAGTCGGCAGAGCATTAGGATTGTCCACACTCGAAGGAGCGGAGGATTACTGACTTTGGTCGTTCATGCTCCCTACCACGTATCACGGCCCCGGCATCTTGGAAGGGCCGGGCGGCCACAGGTGGTCGCCGTCGTTCACCTGGACGGGTGCTTACGTCACCTCGGTCTCCAGTGACCCGATAAGTGCTGGGCCGTTGACGGGGGCCTACCACTACGACGACGATCGGCTGGCCGGAGTTTGCGCGCAGGTGGCCACTCCTTGCTACGACACATCGGATCTTGGAAGTAAAAATGTATCCGAATTACAGGGATCACGACGACATAGAAATTTTATGGAAGCTTGCGAGAGATAAGCGAATAAAGAGTCGCGTTGCCGCAGTGCGGTCACCCGAAGCCACACGCGAGATAATGGATTTTCTAGTGGCAGACGAGTCCCCGGCCGTGAGGCGGGTCATCGCGAAGCGGGAGGGCCCAGACTCTGCCGACCTACTCCGGACCCTCTGCCGTGATCCCGACTTGAAGGTGCGACAATCTGTCGTTGAGAACAGCAACTGCCCGGCAGACGTCCTTCGCGAGCTCGTAAACGACTCCCATAAATCTGTTCGCTGGTCGGTTCCCGACCATCCCAACTCCGACATCAATGTGAAACGGGAAATCACCGCGCCTCCGGACGGCGTACTCCGCCGGATCATGGCCGAGTACGACACCCTTGAGCCTGAAATCGTCCATCTCCTCATGGAGGATCAGTCAAGTGAGGTCAAGGAGGGGCTGGCGGCACACACCGCTCTTCCTGACGTGCTTGCCGCACTGGTCGACCCTAAAATCCGTGCCGGAGCAGCACAGAACCCCAGGACGACACCTGAACAACGTCACACTCTGGCACGCGACCCTTCTGCACTGGTCCGCGCGAATCTCTTGAAGTTCGTAGAACTTCCCGAAGAAGACCTTCGCCTGCTGGCTCACGACCGATCCATCAATGTCAGATGGTGGCTTGCCGTTTGGCCTGATACGCCGAATTCCATACTTGAGACCCTTGAACAAGATCCCAACGACGAGGTTTCCGAAGCGGCCAAATCCACATTGAAAAAACGCAAATAGTCCTTTATTCGTCAATATGGAATCCCGACAATAATCATTCCGAGAGATATGTACTCTAAACTTCGCCACTACATCATTGCCGCTGTGACGACTTTACTCGTGTTGGGAGGGGGCATTTTTTGGTTAATGTTCTGGGGACCACTCGGATATGGATGCACCAACTCCGACAAGCGCCTCGCTCCCGCTTTAAAGTCGTTGGACATCTTTGATTATCGCCCTCTGGGTGCAATTCCAGAAAAAGATATCCAAACTGGATGTGAGCCTGACGATCGATACGCATACGCCGAGATAACGTATCGATTTTCGAGCTCCAAGGACAGTCTATTATCTTTCTACAGAAATGCAGCTATCGTCGATGGCTGGACTTTCGAAGCCCCTCTATTGGGCCCTGAGAGCCAGGACAGCAAATTGTGCTTCAGCAAACCAGTTGGAGATACCACCGCACTTCTTTTCCTGAATATTCTCCAGGACAAAGATAAAGACCAGAACGGTAGGTACTTGATAGGCGCGGCCGCCAGTCACAGTGGTTCCGCCTCATGCTTCTGAGGTGAAGCTCGGTCGTGCACGCCCACAACATCCGGGTCAAGCTGACCGCCGTCGCGATGAGCCCGCTGAACAAGACTCTGAAGACCCACCTGTTCTCGGAAGGCCAGCGAATCGGCACCGCGTTGACCACTCTGCGCCTCTGAGCGGCTCCATCGTCTTTCGAGGCGCCCCGGCCCATGACGGCCGGGACGCTTTACGTATTTTCGGGATCTTCCGGTGTTTCCAGGGTGTCTCGGGCCTCTCCGGGCGCGAGGAGAGGGGGATCACGGCCACATGGGCACTATGGCGTGGGATTCCGTGTGTCGCCCTCCCCGAGCCAGAGGAGGTCGGTCGGTGGCAGCTCTATAGTGTTCTAGAGCACCAGCAAAGTCAATCACTGCTTCAGAGTGCACTAGAACAGGGGTCTCATGATGGCTGACAGCCCGCAGGCGATGGCTCCGTACAGGCGGATCGCCGCCCAGATCAAGGCCAGGATCAAGAGCGGGGAGATCCGGCCCGGCGACCGGATTCCTTCGGTGCGGGAGATCATGCGTGACGAGGGGGTCTCCACCGCGACAGCCACCAGGGTCGCGGCCGTGCTGAGGGCGGAAGGCTACGCGGAGTCGGTTCCGGGGATCGGCACCCTGGCCAACCTGCCGAAGAAGATCACGTCGGGCTCCGATCGCCTCCAGATGCTGCGGGCGAACGGGAGCGGCTACCGCGAGGGCGAGCGAGTTGAGATCTTGAGCGCCGGTCTCGTTCCGGCACCCGAGGCGGTCGCGGACGCGCTGGAGATCAAAGAGGGAGTTGCCGTCGTCCAACGGCGTCGCGCCTACTACGACGACAGAGGGCTCGTGGCGCTGTCCACCTCATGGCTTCCGGGCGAGCTGGGCCAAGCGGTGCCCGAGCTACTGGTCGCGGAACCACTCCCGAGAATGACCTTCGGGCTGGTCGAGGACAGGGCGGGCCGACGGGCCGTCAGGCGGCGCGACATCGTCGCCATCAGGCCGGTCCCTGAGGACATCGCCCCGGCGCTCGGCATGGAAAGCGGTCAACCGGCACTCACCATGACCAACCTCTACTGGGACCAGCACGACGAGGTGACCGAGTACGCCGTGGACTTTCTCGGCCCCGGCCGCGAACTCTCGGCCGACTACGCCCTGGAATAACCCCTCAACGGGATGGCGTGGCTGGACAAGAAGACGATCCACCTTGTTCTGACCTCTGCAGGGATCGCCCTACCTCGGCGGTAATCAACGGGTGACATCCAAGGCCCGAATGCTCGCGACATAAGTGGTGAAACCCGCGACATCGTGGAAGAACCACTGCGTCGGACAGCCAAGGGTGATCGCGATGAGACCGGTGTCCACGACGAGGGTCTTGCAGCGCGCGCCGGTAGTGCGGCCTGTGGCGCCTCAGCCCTGGACTGGGTCGTGCACGGAACGCTTCAGCTACGGCGACCCACCCTGAACGCGCCTTCAAAGACGCTTCAGCGACGGTGGGCCGCCAGGACGGCCGGAAAGAAAGCAACTACGGCCCGCACCCCGTACGGCCGGAACACGTGCAGCGGAGGTGGGCGGGTGCTCCGGCCGGCTTAAAAAGAGCCCGCAACCACCACGCCCGAGCAGGCCGGAGGCCTGAACCACCAGACAGCAACTGAGACGGCCGGCCGGAGCACCCGCCCACCGCAGCGGGCACAAAGAGCACCCACCCGCCGTACGCGGGCACGAACACCAACCACACCGGCGCAATGAGCACCCGCACAGCGCACCCGGAAAACTCCGGGTGCGCCGAAAGGGAACAGCCCCAGCTATAAGAAAAAACGCCCGCTCAACTACTCACCAGGAAAACGGACACCCACCTGCGAGCGGACCTCGTCCAGGATGCCCATCACGTCCAAAGTCGCCTGCCAGGGCATCAGCGGGCTCTCCAGCAGCCCCTCCCGCAGGCAGCGCATCGCCTCGACCGCCTCGTGCAGCATGCCCTTGCCCTCGAAGGGGACGTGGAAGGTCTCCGACTCGCCCTCGGTGGGGTGCAGGACGAAGGTGTCGGGGCGGAAGAACGGGCCAGGCACCTCGATCCGGCCGAGCGGGCCGGAGATGGATGCGGCGACCGGGCTGTGCGTGGTGAGGCCGCAGGACAGCAGAGCGACCGCTCCGTTGTCGTAGCCGAGCAGTACGCCGGTGTTCTCGTCCACCCCCTCGGGGGTGAGCCGGGCCCAGGAGCGCACACCGGCCGGGACACCGAGCACCATGTGAGCGAAGGAGACCGGGTAGACGCCCACGTCGAGCAGGGCGCCGCCGCCGAGTTTCGGGTTGCGGAGCCGGTGCTCGGGCGGGACGGAGACGGAGAAGCCGAAGTCGGCGTGGACGGTGTTGACCGGGCCGATGGCGCCTCCCTCGACCAGTTCCATGACCTTGCGGACGGCCGGGAGGCAGCGCGTCCACATCGCCTCCATCAGGAACAGGCCGCGCTCCCGCGCGAGGTCGACCAGCGCGGCGGCCTCGCCTCGGTTGAGGGTGAACGCCTTCTCGCACAGGACGGCCTTGCCTCCTTCGAGGCAGGTCCGTACGGCGTCGTGGTGGGCGTTCTGGGTGTTGGCCACGTAGACGATGTCCACGTCGGGGTCGGCGGCCAGCTCAGCCCAGCTTCCGTGGGCCCGCGGGATGCCGTGCCGGTCGGCGAAGGCCCGTGCGGACTCCTCCGACCGCGATCCGACCGCGACAACCTCGGCGTCCGGCAGGAGCTTCAGGTCCTCGGTGAAGGTCGTGGCGATACCGCCGGTCGCCAGAATTCCCCACTTAATCACGCTCATAACGACATATCTCACCATGAATGTGCAACGAGAAGGTCTCCTGACCTCCCCGTCTCACTTCACGCGAGCCTCATCCGGGCCCCACCCGGCCCGTACCCCCGCTCACCCGCGTGTGTCCGCGAGCAGCGCGTTCAGCACCAGGTCGGGGTGGTCGCGCAGCACGCCGCGCATGCGCCACTCGTCGGTGAACAGCGCGAGCAGCACCCCGTCGAGCGAGCGGGTGAAGACCTCCACCCCGCGCTGGCGGGCCAGGATCAGCGCCGACTCGGCATCGGTGAGCCTGGCGATGCTGAAGTCGAGCCGGTCCATCAGGATCTCGGTGTTGAACTCGGCGGCCATCCGGTGCTTGACCACGTCGAACTGCATCGGACCCACCGCCGCGAGCACCGGCGACTGGTCGCCGCGGACGTCGGAGCGCAGCACCTGGACCACGCCCTCGGCGTCGAGCTGCTCGATGCCCTTGCGGAACTGCTTGGAGCGGCTGGAGTCGCGGACCCTGGCGGTGGAGAAGTGCTCGGGGGCGAAGCTCGGGATCCTCGGGAACTCGACGGGCGGGCCGTCATACAGCGTGTCACCGGGCCGCAGCGCGCTGGCGTTCACCAGTCCGACCACGTCGCCGGGATAGGCCTCGTCGATCGTGGCGCGCTCCTGGCCGAAGACCGACTGGGCGTACTTGGTGGCGAACGGGCGGGCGGTGGCCGCGTGGACGAGCACCATGCCGCGCTCGAACCTGCCCGAGCAGACCCGTACGAAGGCGATGCGGTCGCGGTGCGAGGGGTCCATGTTGGCCTGCACCTTGAAGACCAGGCCGGAGAACGGCTCCTCCAGCGGACGCGGGTCCTCGGCGACGTCCGGGCGGGGTGTGGGCGCGGGGGCGATGTCGACCATGGCGTCCAGCAGGCGGCCGACGCCGAAGTTGGACAGCGCGGCCCCGAACAGCACCGGGGTCGACTCGTGCGCCTCGAAGGTCTTCTGGTCGTGGTCGGCGCCGATCGCCGAGAGCAGGTCGATCTCGTCCTTGGCCCGCTCCCAGTCGTCGCCCAGCTCCGCGAGGGCCTGCTCGGCGCTCAGGTCGGTCTCGATCGCCTTGGTGGCGCCGCCGGGGGTGCGGGTGTAGCGGACGATCCGGTCGTCGGTGCGGTCGGCCACACCGTGGAAGAAGCCGCCGGTGCCGATCGGCCAGGTGATCGGTGTCGGCTTCAGGCCGGTGCGCTCCTCGATCTCGTCCAGCAGCTCCAGGGCCTCGCGCCCCGGCCGGTCCCACTTGTTGACGAACGTGATCACGGGGATGCGGCGGTGCCGGCAGACCTCGAACAGCTTCAGGGTCTGCGGCTCCATGCCCTTGGCCGCGTCCAGCAGCATGACCGCGCAGTCGACGGCGGCCAGCACCCGGTAGGTGTCCTCGGAGAAGTCGGCGTGGCCGGGGGTGTCGACCAGGTTGAACATGTGCCCGCGATACTCGAACCGGAGCGCGGCGGAGGTGATCGAGATGCCCCTGGCCTTCTCCATCTCCATCCAGTCGGAGGTGACCCCGCGCCGCCCGGACTTGCCGTGCACCGCACCCGCCTGGCTGATCGCGGAGGCGTGCAGCGCCAGTGCCTCGGTCATGGTCGACTTACCCGCGTCGGGGTGGCTGATCACCGCGAACGTGCGACGACGAGCCGCCTCCTGAATGATCGCGGCCATTACTGATCTCCTAGCGATGCGTGAGGTGGGGCAATCCGGGCACAGTGCGGGGGTATCGAAGGGACCCCGCGTGGCGCTGAAAACAGCTTACGCGCCACCGTGGGTGTCAACAGATGTGGCAACACTTCCCCAGGCCGCTTGCGTCACCATGGTGTTAAGTGGATTGTGGAACATCTCGGTTCGCCCTATGCCCATCCCAACTGTCCGAAAGCGGCTCAGCTCGTGCAACTCGACGATCTAGTGATGTGCAGATGATCACGCTGCGCTATACGGCAGGTTCCGACGTCGGCCGGATCCGGCAAGGCAACGAGGACGCCGCCTACGCGGGCGCCCGGCTTCTCGCCGTCGCCGACGGGATGGGCGGCCACGTGGGCGGGGAGGTCGCCAGCTCGGCGGCGATCGCCAGCGTCGCCTCCCTGGACCATGAGTGCCCCGGCGACCTCGCCGCCGCAGCAGAGGCGGGGGTCCGCAAGGCCAACCAGCGCCTGCGCGAGCTGGTCGAGGAGGATCCCTCGCTCACCGGCATGGGCACCACCCTGACCCTGATGCTCTGGAACGGCTCGCGCGTCGCCCTCGCCCACATCGGCGACTCCCGCGCCTACCTTCTGCGCAACGGTGACCTGTACCAGATCACCTACGACCACACCCTGGTCCAGACGCTGATGGACGACGGCCGGATCACCGCCGAGGAGGCCGCCCGCCACCCGCACCGGTCGATCCTGCTGCAGGTCCTCGACGGCGGCGACAACCTTGAGCTCGACCTCTCCCTGCGGGACGCCGAGCTCGGTGACCGCTATCTGCTCTGTTCCGACGGGCTGTCGGGGGTGGTCGACGCCGAGCGGCTCCGTCAGGTGCTGGCCGAGGTCGACGATCTCGACGAGGTGACGCGGCAGCTGATCGCGCTCGCCTGCGAGGCGGGCGGGCCCGACAACATCACCTGCGTGGTCGCCGACGTGGTCGAGGGGGAGATGTCGGACACCTCGGTGGTGGTCGGCTCGGCCAATCCCCCGTAGGGACCGGACTCGGCGAGAGCCTGCCTCCCGCGAAGACCGGACCATCGCGGGAATCAACCCCTCGAAGAGACCTGACTCTCACGGGGGAACCGGCTCATGGGCGCCCTCTCGCGTAGGAAGAGCCGTTCCGGTACGTGATGGGTCCTGGTCGCCGCCGGAGACAACGGCTATCGTCGGAGATCCTCGCCGATCACCGCCCCGGAGGGATGTCCTCATGTACAAGGAGTTCGCCATCGAGGCCGTCGTGTGGCTCATTCCGATCGTGATCCTCGTCGGTCTCGCCTACATGATCACTCGCCCCGCCTGACCTCCGCGACGGCTCCCCGGAGCATCTTCTCGCGACAGAGCCGAGGACGCGGAGCCCGCTCCCGCTCCTCCGCTTCCGCATGCCCCCGTCGCTCTGCCCCGCCCCTGCCACAGGCCCTCGTACGCGCCGGCAGCCGCTGCGACTAAAGATCATGCGGATTTTGTCCGCTTCGGGAACTATCTCCTTTAACTGTTCTTTATCTGTATATAGTCACCTACACGTGTTCAGGGGACCACGTTCCGATAGATCAGCGGGGGGATTTCGCACGCCGATGGGCCAGTTCGTCGATGCCGCACTGTCTTTTCCGACCGTCCTGTTCACGTTCCTGCTTCTGGTGATCATCGGGTACTGGGTGCTCATCGTGGCCGGGGTGTTCGGGTTCGACGGTGACAGCGGCGACGGCGGTGACGGTGCCGAGGCGACGGGAGCCACCGGTTTCCTCAGCGGCCTGGGACTCGGCGGAGTCCCGGCCGCGGTGGTCGTCTCGCTGCTGGTCGTCGTCGCGTGGTTCGCGAGCCTGGTGGGCGGCACGCTGTTCACGAGCACCCCCGCCCTGGTCGCCGTACTGGTCGCGGCACTGGTCTGCGCCTGGGCGTGCACGCGCCTCGTCGTCCTTTCACTGCGACGGCTCGTCCCGAAGGAGCGCGTCCCCTCCCGCGCCGACTTCGTGGGCCGCGTGTGCGTCATCCGCACGCGCCGCGTCGGCCGTGACTTCGGCCAGGCCGAGGTCACCTCCGCCGACGGCTCTTCCGCTCTCGTTCAAGTACGACAGACCGGTGACGAGGTTTTCGCCGCCGGCAGCGTCGCCCTGATCTTCGCCTATGACTCCCCCGGCGAGTTCTTCTGGGTGATGCCGTACGACGCGGAACTCGACCCTGATCGTTCCATTTAACCGAGGGGCCACATTGGACGTCATCTCCACCGGGCTCGGCATCCTTCTCGCCGTCGTCCTCCTCGTCGTCATCGGCATGCTCTTTATGATCAGCCGGTTGTTCTACAAGGTGGAACAGGGCAAGGCCCTGATCATCTCGAAGATCAACAAGGTTGACGTCACCTTCACCGGCGCCGTCGTGCTGCCCGTCTTCCACAAGTCCGAGCTGATGGACATCTCGGTGAAGACCATCGAGATCGCGCGCACCGGCCGTGAGGGCCTGATCTGCCGCGACAACATCCGCGCCGACATCCGCATCACCTTCTTCGTGCGCGTCAACAAGACCGTCGAGGACGTGGTGAAGGTCGCCCAGGCCATCGGCACCGCACGCGCGAGCGACCAGGAAACGCTGCAGGAACTGTTCAACGCCAAGTTCTCCGAGGCGCTCAAGACGGTCGGCAAGCAGCTCGACTTCGTGGACCTCTACACCCAGCGTGACCAGTTCCGCGACCAGATCATCCAGATCATCGGCACCGACCTCAACGGCTACAGCCTTGAGGACGCGGCCATCGACTACCTGGAGCAGACCTCTCTGGCCTCCCTGGACAGGAACAACATCCTCGACGCGCAGGGCATCAGGAAGATCACTGAGCTCACCGCCATCGAGCACGTTCGGACCAACGAGTTCCAGCGGCGTGAGGAGAAGGAGATCACCCGCCAGAACGTGGACGCGCGGGAGGCGATCCTGGAGCTGGAGCGCCGCCAGGCCGACGCGGAGACCAAGCAGAAGCGCGAGGTCGAGACCATGCGCGCCCGCGAGGAGGCGGAGACCGCCAAGGTCCAGGCCGAGGAGCGGCTCAAGGCGCAGGCCGCGCACCTGCGTACCGACGAGCAGCTCGGCGTCCAGCACGAGAACCAGGCCCGTGAGATCGCGGTGGCGGCGAAGAACCGCGAGCGGGTCATCGCCATCGAGACCGAGCGCATCGAGAAGGACCGCCTGCTCGAGGTGATCGCCCGCGAGCGCGAGACCGAGCTGTCGCGCATCTCCAAGGACAAGGAGCTGGAGGGCGAGAAGCGCTCCATCGCCGAGGTGATCCGCGAGCGGATCGTGGTGGAGAAGACGGTCGCCGAGCAGGAGGAGAGCATCAAGCGCCTGCGCGTGGTCGAGGAGGCCGAGCGGACCCGCCAGGCAGTGATCATCCAGGCAGAGGCCGAGGCGCAGGAGAGCCTGGTCAAGGACATCAAGGCGGCCGAGGCCTCCGAGGCCTCGTCCAAGCACAGGGCGCGCGAGGCGCTGGTGCTGGCCGAGTCGCGGCAGCAGGCGGCCGAGCTCGACGCCCGCGCCAAGATCCGTCTCGCCGAGGGCGTGCAGGCCGAGGCCGCCGCCGTCGGCCTGGCCGAGGTGCAGGTACGCGAGCGGGACGCCGCGGCGATCGAGAAGGTCGGCCGCGCCGAGGCCGCCGTCGAGCGGGAGAAGGCGCTCGCGGTCGCCGAGGGCGAGCAGGCCAGGGCCCACGCCGTGGCCACCGCGGTCCGCGAGAAGCTCAAGGCCGAGGCCGAGGGCGAGCAGGCCATGGCGCTCGCCGCGGCCGCGACGGTCGGCGAGAAGCTCAAGGCCGAGGCCGAGGGTCTCACCGAGAAGGCCGCGGCGATGGCCGCGCTCACCGACGCGACCCGCTCCCACGAGGAGTACCGCCTGCGACTGGAGGCCGAGAAGGAGATCCGCCTCGCCGGGGTGAACGCCCAGTTCAAGATCGCCGAGGCGCAGGCCTCCGTGGTGTCGGCCGGACTGTCCAAGGCCAACATCGACATCGTCGGCGGCGACACCGTGTTCTTCGACCGGCTGATGAACTCGATCGGCATGGGCAAGGCCGTGGACGGCTTCGTGGAGAACTCCGACGTCACCCGCACCCTGGCCGGACCCTACCTGGACGGCTCGGCGAGCCTCCCCGCCGACCTGGGCAAGGTGATCGGCTCGATCGACACCGCCGACGTGCGCAACCTCTCGCTGTCCGCGCTGCTGATGAAAATGATCAATGAGGGCGGTCCCGACGCGGACAAACTGCGCGGCCTGCTGAGTGAGACCCCGGCGGCCACGACCGAGGTCCCCGTCGCCGCGCTCGACACCGTCGGCAACTCCACCGGCAACTCCACCGGATCCGTCAAGCGGTGACGTCCTCCACGGCGGAGGCCGTCACCGGCGCCCCCGGCGAGGGGGCGGGGCTGGACGCGGGCACCTACGAGGTGCTCCGCGCCCGGCTGGCCGAGCAGGCCGCCGAGCTGGCCCGGCAGTCCGACGCGCTCAACGCCGAACGCCTCGCGGTGTTCGGCGGGGCCGAACTGCGTCTCATCGGCACCGAGCGGATACGCACCGAGAACAACTGCGTGCCGCGCGACATCGTCTCGGTCGGCGGGCTCATGCTCTTCGGCTACAACGTGTTCATCGGGATGAAGCCGGAGACGGCCGTCGAGGACGTCTTCTCCGCGCACACGTTCGTCCGGGAGGACGGGAACGGCGGGAGCGGTGGAAGCACGGAGAACGGCGGGGACGGCGGGAGCACGTTCCGCTTCGACCCCGCGCCGATGTTCCGCGACCCGCGCTTCGAGCGGGACTTCTCCGACCTCTACCGGTACTACCGGGAGACCCGGCTGCTCCAGCTCCGCCGGGTCGATGGCAAGATGCTCGCCGTCTTCCAGACCGGCCCGCAGGACACGCGCGTGCTGCGCTGGCAGGTCGATGCCGACGGCACGCTCTCGTACATCGACGACCGTGGCGAGCGCGACCACACCTTCCCGCCCTCGCACGACTTCGAGTGGATCCCCACCACCCGCGACGACCACGTGCTGGGCCGCCACCCGCACATCTCGATCGAGGGCGAGGTGTTCGTCGAGACCGTCGGCGGCGACCTCACCATCAAGATCGAGAACAACACCGAGAGCGGGGAGGGCATCTACCGCGAGCCCGTCGCGGAGCCACTGCAGAGCCTCGCCGACGCGGAGGTCCACCACGCCAGGGTCGGCCCGCTGATCCTGCTGCGCGTGCGGCCGTACAAGGAACCCGAGTGGCGCCATCTGGTGTTCAACACCCGGACCAAGGAGGTGGTCCGCCTCGACGGCATCGGGCAGGCCTGCCAGCGCCTGCCCGAGGATCAGGGGATCATCTTCCCCGGCGGCTACTACCTGTCCACCGGGGTGAACAAGACGTTCGACACCGACGTGTCCGAGCTGGAGTTCGAGCGGGTCATCCGCTCCCCCAACGGCGAGGACGTGCTGTACGTCTTCCACGCCCGCGCCGAGGGCCGGTCGCTGCTGCTGCCGTACAACGTGATCCGCAAGCGGGTGGAGACCCCGCTGTCCTGTCACGGGTACTCGCTGTTCGACGACGGCACTCTGGTCGTCTTCAGGGCCACCTCCGACGAGCCCACCCGGGTCCACCCCATGCAGGTCTGGCAGACGGCCTACCAGTCGGACGTCTACGCGGCCGGGCGACCGGTCGGCACCGGGCCGCTGGAGCGGATCGGCAACGCGGAGCTGGTGCGCGGCATCTCCGACTGCCTCTCGGTGGCGCGGATGGTCGAGGAGATGGCGCCGTCGATCCCGGTCTTCGAGGCGCTGATCGCCTCCTGCGCCCGGGTCTTCGACCACTACCACTGGCTGGGCGAGCACCGGCTGCGCGGCCCGCTCGCCGACCTGCGGGCCACCGCCGAGCAGGTGCTTGACGAGTTCGAGAAGGTCCAGTCGCTCACCCGGCAGGCCGCCGAGGCGCTGGAGACCGCCGAGGCCGAGGTCACCGCGCTCGTACGGCTCGCGCGGGGCGACGCGCCCAGGTCCGCGCGAGGCTGGATCGACCGGCTGTCGGAGCTGCGGCGGTCGCAGGGACATCTGGTGACCCTGCGCGAGCTGCGCCACGTCGACACCGCGAGGATCGACGCGCTCGACGCGGAGCTCACCACCGAGCTGGGCGGTACCGCGCGGCGCGCGGCGGAGTTCCTGCGGGGAGACGACGCCTTCGCCGGATACCACGCGGAGGTCGAGCGGCTGGTCGCCGACGCGGGCGCCATCGCGACCGTGGCCGAGGCGGGGCCGGTCGGCGAACGGCTGGAGGGGCAGGCCCGCGGCCTGGAGATCGTGGTCGAGGTGGTCGGCACGCTCGACATCGCCGACGCCACGGTGAGGACCGCCATCCTGGAGCGGGTCGGCGAGGTGCTGGGCGGGGTGAACCGCGCCCGCGCCACCCTGGAGGCCCGGCGCGCGGAACTGCTCGCCGGTGAGGGGCGGGCGGCCTTCGCGGCCGAGTACGCCCTGCTGGGGCAGGCGATCACCGGGGCGCTCGCGATGTCCGACACCCCCGAGCGCTGCGACGAGCAGCTGGGCCGCCTGATGCTCCAGCTGGAGAACCTGGAGTCGCGCTTCACCGAGTTCGACGACTTCCTGGGGCAGCTCGCCTCCAAGCGGGAGGACGTCTACGAGGCGTTCTCCTCGCGCCGCCAGGCGCTGCTGGACGAGCGGGCCCGCCGCGCCGACCGGCTGGCCGACTCGGCGACGCGCATCCTGTCGAGCGTGCGGCGCCGGGTGGCCGGGCTGACGTCGCTGGACGAGGTCAACACCTACTTCGGGTCCGACCCGATGGTGCTCAAGCTGAAGGGCGTGGCCGGGGAGCTGCGCGCGCTGGGCGACCAGGTGCGCGCCGAAGAGCTCGAGGGCCGGATCAAGTCGGCCCGCCAGGAGGCGGGCCGCGCCCTGCGCGACCGGCTCGACCTCTACAGCGACGGCGGGGAGACCATCCGGCTCGGCCGCCACCTGTTCGCGGTCAACACCCAGGCGGCCGACCTCACCCTCGTCCCCCACCAGGACGGTATGGCCTTCGCCGTCACCGGGACCGACTACCGCTCCCCGGTGCGCGACGCGGCCTTCGAGGAGACCCGGCCGTTCTGGAACCAGCTGACGGTCTCGGAGTCGCCCGAGGTCTACCGGGGCGAGCACCTCGCCGCCTCGATCCTCGCCGCCGCCGAGGCCGGAGCCCCGCTCACGCCAGGCACGGGCGGGAACGGTGGGAGCATGGTCTCCCTGGACGCGCTGCACGAGGCCGCGGTGGACGGCGGGGAGCTGCTGGAGATCGTCCGCAAGGTCGCGGAGACCCGGTACGACGAGGGTTACGAGCGGGGCGTCCACGACCACGACGCCACCGCGATCCTGCGGGCCGCGCTCCGTCTGCACGCGGGCGCGGGCCTGCTGCGCTACCCGCCCGCCGCGAGGGCCGCCGCCCAGCTCTTCTGGGCCTTCGGCACCGACGAGGCGGCCCGCTCGGCGTGGACCACCCGGGCGACGTCGCTCGTGCGGGCACGGACCCTGTTCGGCAGGGTGGAGGCGGTCCAGGAGACCCGCGCCGCCCTCGGCTCCGCGATCGCGTCCTTCTGCCGGGATCTCCTCGGTGACGCGGGAGAGGCGGGCGTCTTCGAGCTGGCCGGGGAGTATCTCTTCGAGGAGCTGCCCGGCAAGCCGTTCGGTTTCGTGACCGGTGCGGGAGCCCGATCGCTGCTCGACCGGTTCGACCGGGCGCTGGGACCGGCGCGCGGGGAGTTCGAGGACGACCTGCGGGCGCTCGGCGACGACCTCGCCGCACGCCACCGCCTGGCCGAGGCGTGGCTCTCGGCCTTCGACGTCTCGGCTCCGGGCTCCGGCATGGACGCGGCGCCGGCCGGAGGCGCGGGACGGGCTTCGGGGGCCGGTTCCGCGGAGCTGGTGGAGGCGGTGGCCGTACTGCTGTGCGAGGTGCCCCGGCACGACTCCTCCGCGGCGCTGACCGCCACGGTCGAGGGGCTGCTCGGCACGCACCCCCGGATCTCCGGGCACGCGATGGAGCTGCGCCTGGACGAGTTCCTGACCAGGACCCGGCACTTCCGCGACCACCGCGTCCCCGCGTACCGCGCCTACCAGAAGCGGCGCAACGAGCTGGTCGCGGCCGAGCGCGAGCGGCTGAGGCTGGAGGAGTTCCAGCCGAAGGTGATGACCGCCTTCGTCCGCAACCAGCTGCTCGACGAGGTCTACCTGCCGCTGATCGGCGACAACCTGGCCAAGCAGCTCGGCGCGGCCGGGGACGCCAAGCGGACCGACCAGATGGGCATGCTGCTGCTCATCTCCCCGCCGGGCTACGGCAAGACCACCCTCATGGAGTACGTGGCCAACCGGCTCGGGCTGATCTTCGTCAAGGTCAACGGCCCCGCCCTGGGCCACCTGGTGACCTCGGTGGACCCGGCGCAGGCGCCCGACGCGACGGCGCGGCAGGAGATCGAGAAGATCTCCTTCGCGCTGGAGATGGGCAACAACGTCCTGCTGTACCTGGACGACATCCAGCACACCTCCCCCGAGCTGCTGCAGAAGTTCATCTCCCTGTGCGACGGCCAGCGCCGGATGGAGGGCGTCTGGGAGGGGAAGACCCGCACCTACGACCTGCGGGGCAAGCGCTTCGCGGTCTGCATGGCGGGAAACCCGTACACCGAGGCGGGCAAGCGCTTCCGCATCCCCGACATGCTCGCCAACCGCGCCGACGTGTGGAACCTCGGCGACGTGCTGTCGGGACGGGACGAGCTGTTCGCGCTGAGCTACGTCGACAACGCGCTCACCTCCAACCCGGTCCTGGCACCGCTCTCCACCCGCGACCGGGGCGACATCCGCCTCCTGGTACGGCTGGCCCGGGGCGACTCGGGGGTCCGGGCCGACCAGCTCTCCCACCCGTACTCCTCGGTGGAGCTGGAGCAGGTCCTCGCGGTGCTGCGCAAAATGCTGCGAATCCAGCGGGTGGTGCTCGCCAACAACCAGGCGTACATCGCCTCCGCGGCCCAGTCGGACGCGTCGCGGACCGAGCCTCCGTTCCAGCTCCAGGGCTCGTACCGGAACATGAACAAGCTCGCGGCCAGGGTCGTCCCGGTGATGAACGACGCCGAACTGGAGGCCGTGATCGACGACCACTACCTCGGCGAGGCCCAGACCCTCACCTCGGGCGCGGAGGCCAACCTGCTCAAACTCGCCGAGCTGCGCGGCACCATCACCCCCGTACAGGCCGCACGGTGGGCCGAGGTGAAGGCCGCCTACCTGCGCTCCCAAGCCCTCGGCGGCGCGGAGGACGACCCGATGACCCGCGCGGTCGGCGCGGTCGGCCTGCTGGCCGACCGGGTGAGCACCGCCATCGAACACGCCGCCGACCGCCTGTCCCCCGACTGATCGACTCCACCGGGCGGCTGTCATCGCCGTCATCTGGGAATGACCAGGTCATGGCTGACAAACCAGAAGTACGGGTGCGCCGGGTCTACGAGGAGCCGGAGGCCCAGGACGGTGCCCGGGTGCTGGTCGATCGGGTCTGGCCTCGCGGGCTCTCCAAGGAGAAGGCGCATCTTCAGGAGTGGTGCAAGGCGGTGGCGCCCTCGACCGAGTTGCGCAAGTGGTACGGCCACGATCCGGCTCGATTCGAGGAGTTCGGCCACCGCTACCGGGCCGAGCTGAAGGACCCCGAGCGGGCCGCCGCGCTGGAGCACCTGCGGGAGATGGCGGAGCAGCGAACGGTGACGCTCCTGACCGCGACCAGGCAGGCCGACATCAGCGAGGCCGTGGTCCTGGCCGACCTGCTGCGGAGTCGACCGCGGCGTCCTACGTGAGCCTGGCACCGGAGGAAGCGCGGCCGGGCGAGTAGCGAGGGCCGTCGGCCAAGGGGGGTCGCGAAACTCTCCCCCGAGCAGGTGATGGGGGTGCCCGGTTGCCAGGTCGTCGCCTGATCTCGAATACGGTGGGCAGGTGTCGGTCAGCGGCCGGTGGCCCGCGAGGCGGCCGCCGGGTCGAGCGAGAGCAAGGAACGCAGTGAAGCTTCTTCATTCAGGGAAGGTCCGCGACGTCTACGAGGACCGCGGGGACATCATCCTGGTGGCGTCCGACCGGGTGTCGGTGTACGACGTGATCCTGCCCACCCCGATCCCCGACAAGGGGAAGATCCTTACGCGGCTGTCGCTGTGGTGGTTCGACCGGCTCGCCGACATCGTGCCCAACCACGTGATCTCGGCGACCGACGTGCCCGCCGAGTTCGAGGGGCGCGCGGTGCGGTGCAGGAAGCTGGAGATGGCGAAGGTCGAGTGCGTCGCGCGCGGCTACCTGACCGGGGGCGGGCTGAAGGAGTACCGGGAGCACGGATCGGTCTCCGGCGTACCGCTGCCGCCCGGACTGCTGGACGGCTCCAAGCTTCCCGAGCCGATCTTCACCCCGTCCACCAAGGCGCCGCTCGGGCAGCACGACGAGCCCATCTCCTTCGAGGACGTCGTCGCCCTGGAGGGCGCGGAGGTCGCCGAGGAGTTCAGGCGGATCACGCTGGAGATCTACCGGCGAGGCTCCGAGCTCGCCGCGGAGCGGGGCGTCATCATCGCGGACACCAAGATCGAGCTGGGCTGGGA
The DNA here is from genome assembly GCF_044459525.1 of Streptosporangium sp. NPDC050284. Lineage (NCBI taxonomy): Bacteria > Bacillati > Actinomycetota > Actinomycetes > Streptosporangiales > Streptosporangiaceae > Streptosporangium > Streptosporangium sp. NPDC050284. The sequence continues at coordinate 210,308 of NZ_JBITIZ010000007.1, read as the reverse complement.
CTCCGAGGGCACCCTCGTGCTCGGCGACGAGGTGCTCACCTCCGACTCCTCCCGTTTCTGGCCCGCCGACCGGTGGGAGCCCGGCCACGCGCAGTTCTCCTTCGACAAGCAGTACGTGCGCGACTGGGCGACCGGCACGGGCTGGGACAAGAAGGAGCCCGCCCCTGAGGTGCCCGCCGAGGTCGTGGAGGTCACCCGGCAGCGCTACATCGAGGCGTACGAACGCATCACCGGCAAAACCTGGTGAGACCAGGAGCCCGGCCCCGCGAAGCCGCGTGACCTGCTGAATGCCGAGAGCGAGTGCCCTCGGTGAGCGTCGGAGGCCAGGGCCCGCGGGACGGGGGTCCTCCTGCGGAAGAGCATCCTCGGCCGTCCGCGGGGGCGCGGGTCAGAGGGGAAGTTTCCGCTCGACCGCGGCGCCCACGATGGCCGGGCCCGGCTGGGCCGCGCCGACGGGCGCCCCGAAGTCGGCCACGATGCAGGTGATGTTGTCGGGGCCGCCGCCCCGGTTGGCCAGGTCGATGAGCCGGCGGACGGCCTCGTCGGGGTCGGAGATCTCGGTCAGCGTGTTGAACAGGGTCTCGGGGCCGACCACGGCGGTCAGGCCGTCGGAGCAGAGCAGGTAGCGGTCCTGCGGGTATGCCTCGCGCAGCGACAGGTCCAGCTCCCCGTCGCCGGTGCCTTCGAGGACCCGCAGCACCATCGACCGGCGCGGGTGCTCGGCGGCCTGCTCCGGGGTGATCCGCCCCTCGTCCACCAGCGACTGGACCAGGGTGTGGTCGTGGGTGATCTGGTACAGGGCGCCGTCGCGCAGCATGTAGGCCCGGGAGTCTCCCACGTGGGCCAGGGCGAAGGTGGCACCGTTCCAGAGCATCGCGGTCAACGTGGTGCCCATGCCGCGGAGCGTGGGGTCCTGCTCGCTCATGTCGTGCAGCGTGTGGTTCACGTCCCTCGCCGCGCCCTTGAGCGCGGCGAGCAGGTCGACACCGTCGGCGGGCAGGGTGTCGTCCAGCTTCGCCATGGCTGTGACGGCAAGTGAACTGGCGACCTCTCCACCCGCGTGACCACCCATGCCGTCGGCTATGGCGAGCAGGCGCGCACTCGCGTAGCCCGAGTCCTCGTTCGCCTCACGACGGACACCCACGTCGGAGCGGGCCGCGTAGCGCAGTGCAAGTGGTTGGTTCAGTGCCATGAGGGCAGTAAATCATTGGTTGAAGCACTTCACAAGCAAAGTCGTTGTAGACCGTTGCGGCACGGTCAACTACTGTGACCCACCATGGAGGAGAGTCAGGAGATCACCGTGAACGCGGGCGACATCGCCCGGCTCGCCGGGGTCGGCAGGGCTGCGGTGAGCAACTGGCGCCGCCGCCACGAGGACTTTCCCCAGCCGGTGGGCGGCACCACCTCCAGCCCACTGTTCTCCCTGCCCGAGATCGCCGTGTGGTTGCGCGCGAACGGCAAGTCGTTCGAGGTCTCGCTCGGTGACCTGGTCTGGCAGCGGATGCGCACCTCGGTCGACGACCTCAGACTGGGCGAACTCGTGGGCAGGGTCGGCGCGTTCCTGCTCTTCCTGCGCCGTGAACCCGCCCTCTGGCGTGATCATGGTACGAAGTCTCTCACCCGCGTGGCCGAGGTGACGACGGATCTTCCCGGCTCCGCCGATCTTCTTCTGGACGACCTCGCCCTCGTCCGGCTGGTGGCCGAGCTGGCCGCCGAGCGCGACCCGCTGGAGGTCTTCGAGTTCCTGTTCGAACGCTACGCCGAGGCCCACTCCCGCCAGCTCCCGGTCACCAGGGACGACGTGGCCGCGCTCATGGTCCGGCTCGCGGCCGGGGAGGGAGGCGTCGTCCTCGACCCCGCGTGCGGCGTCGGGACACTGCTGCTGGGCGCGGGCTCCCTCGCCGGGCCGCGTACGGGATCACGGACGGGCCGCAAGGGGCGTGCCCGGTCGGGACGGAAGAACGTCCTGATGGGACAGGAGATCAACGAGTCGAACGCGCTGCTCACCGCCGTACGGGTGCTGCTGCGCGGTGCGGAGGCGCGGATCGTCGCCGGCGACTCGCTGCGTGAGGATCGCCTCGCCGGTGAGCTCGCCGACGCCGTGGTCTGTGACCCGCCGTTCAACGAGCGGGTCTGGGGACATGAGGACCTCGCCGGTGACCCGCGCTGGGAGTACGGGCTGCCGCCGCGCGGGGAGTCGGAGCTGGCGTGGGTGCAGCACTGCCTGGCCCGGGTGAGACCGGGTGGCCTGGTGGCGATCCTGATGCCCACCGCCGCCGCCAGCCGCCGTCCCGGCAAGCGGATCCGTGGCAACCTGCTCCGGGCGGGCGCGCTGCGTGCCGTGGTGACGCTCGCACCCGGCGGCCCCGACCTGTGGATTCTCCGCAGGCCCGACGGCGGGCGTCCGCCGTCCCGGCTGCTGCTGGTGGACGCCGGTGACGACCTGTCGATCGTGGAGCCCGCCTGGCGCGCGTACCAGAAGGATCCCGAGGCCGAGCTGTCCGGCGAGAGCAGGACGGTGCGGATCATCGACCTGCTCGACGACGAGGTCGACCTCGCCCCGTCCAGGCGCCGCCCGCAGCACGGCGGCCCCGACCTCCTGCGCGACTTCACCGACGCCCTGGCCGGCTTCAAGGAGACCTCGGCCCTGCTCTCGGACGCCACCCCCGCCCTCCAGCCGCTCGCCGAACGGCAGGACCTGCCGACCACCACGGTCGGCGAGCTGGCCAAGGCGGGACTGATCACGATCCTGCAGGCGCCGGCGAGGATGTCCGCCGACGAGGGCCCCCTGCCGGTGCTGACCGCCGAGGACACCGCGGCGGGCACGCCGCCCTCCGGCCGGACCACCCTCGACCCGGCCCTGGTCATGATCCGGCCGGGTGACGTGGTGACCACCGTGCTGGGCGCGGTCAGGGTGATCACCCACGGCGGCGCGGCGCTCGGCCCGCAGCTCACGCTCTACCGGGTCGATCCGCAGCGGCTCGACTCCGGGTTCCTCGCCGGGTTTTTGCGCTCGGCCGACGCGGCCAGGGTCCATCCCAGCTCCAGCCGCCTCGACGTGCGGCGGGCGCGGGTGCCCGTGCTGCCGCTGTCCGACCAGCGGATGTACGGCACCGCCTTCCGTGAGCTGTTCGACCTTGAGGACAAACTGCGCGAAACACGGACGCTGGGGGAAACGCTGATCCGGCTAGGCTTTGACGGACTGGTCGACGGTCATCTCCGACCGTGCGACCAAAGGGCTTGATGCCCTCAGGTCCAGGGGAGGGTCGATGGTCATCGGCGACCGGTACGTCCTCGACGACCTCCCTCTCGGCCAGGGAGGCATGGGGGCCGTCTACGGCGGTCACGACAAGCATCTCGACCGCAGGGTGGCCGTCAAGTTCCTGAAGTTCCTCACCGGCCCAGACGAGGAGCTGAAGCGGCGTTTCCTGCGCGAGGCCCGCATCCTGGCCAGGCTGGAGCACCCCGGCGCTCCGGTCCTGTACGACTTCGGCACCTTCGACCAGCGGCTCTTCCAGGTGATGCAGTTCATCGAGGGCGTCACCGTGGCCGACGTGGTCAGCGAGCACGGCCCGCTCCCCGTGCCGTGGGCGGCGGCGATCGCCGCCCAGGCGTGCGCGGTGCTGACGGCCGCCCACGCGCTCTCCGTCTGCCATCGCGACCTGAAACCGACCAACCTGATGCTCTGCCCCGACGGGAGCGTGAAGGTCCTCGACTTCGGCCTGGCCGTGCTGCGCGAGGCCGACTCCACCCAGTTCACCCGGGTGGGCCAGATTCTCGGCACCCCGTCGTACATGGCTCCCGAGCAGATCCAGCGCGGCCTGTCCGGCCCCCGCAGCGATCTCTATGCCCTCGGGTGCGTGATCCACGAGATGCTGACGGGCCGCCAGCTGTTCACCGGCCCCACCGAGTACGCCGTGTTCGAGCGCCAGGTGAAGGAACGCCCGCCACCGGTGCCCGGCATCCCTGACGAGCTGAACCGCCTCCTCGCCGACCTGCTGGAGAAGGACCCCGACAACCGTCCCTCGGGAGCCGACGTCCTCTACGAGCGGCTGCAGCCCTTCGCGGTGGACCTGCCGATGCTTCCCGGCTTCCTGCACCCGTCGTCGGTGCCGAGCCCGGGGCGGATGTACGCGCGGATGGTCGGCCGGGTCCTGGATTGAGGCCCTGAACCGAGGTCCTGGGCTGAGGTTCCGGGCTGGGGGGAGAATGCGATTCGTGGAAGGTCGATGGGTCGAGGTGGCGGACCGGGTGCTCGTGCGGCGGTACGCCGAGCTGGACCTGTCCGTGGGGCTGGTCATGGGCGACGGCGGTTGCCTGGTGGTCGACACGCGGGGAGATGAGCGGCAGGGGGCGGAGCTGCTCGCGGAGGTGAGACGGATCACCCGCGACCCGTGGACGGTGGCGATCACCCACTCGCACTTCGACCACAGCTTCGGCACCCGGTCCTTCCTCGACTGCCCGGTCTGGGCGCACGAGGGCTGCCGCGCCGACCTGGTCGAGAACGGCGGCCGGGCGAGGGACGAGTGGGAACGGTACTACCGGGATCTGGAGCGGCCGGACATCGCCGACGACATCGCGAGGACCGAGATCGTGCCGCCGGACCACCTCGTGGCCGACCGGACGCGGCTCGTCGTCGGGGGCCGCCCGGTCGTCCTCGCCCACCTCGGCCGCGGCCACTCCGGCAACGACCTCGTCGTCCACGTGCCGGACGCCGGGGTGATCTTCGCCGGGGACCTGGTGGAGAACGGCGCGCCGCCTGCCTACGAGGACGCCTATCCCCTCGAATGGCCCGCCACGCTCGCCGGGCTCCTCGGCCTGCTCGACCGGCCCGACGACGGTCCCGGTCCCGATGGAACGACCGAGTTCTTCCCCGCCTCCGGTGACACGACCACCTCCACCTCCGGCTCCGGCCCCGGCTCCGGCTCCGGCTCCGGTGGCACGGTCGTTCCCGGGCACGGCGACCCGGTCGACCGCGCGTTCGTCCTCGCACAGCACGCGGAGATCGCCGCCCTCGCCGAGTTGTGCGAGCGGGTGGCGGCAGGTCTGCTCACCCCCGCCGACGCCGTACGCCTGTCGCCGTACCCCGAGGAGACCACCGAGATCGCCCTCGGCCGCGCCGCGGGTAGCCCCTGGGAGGGGCACAGGGAAGGGAGCGGACCGCCTCGTTGAGCCCGGACCCCCTGCCAGTCCGTCGCGTCACCACCGTGCCGCCGGTCAGATCTCCTCTTTGAGCCCCGCCGTCGGGTCGAGCTGGCGCGGCTGCATCGCCACCCTCGGATGGTGCAGGTCGAAGGCGGGCCGTTCAGAACGGATGGCCGGGATCGAGGTGAAGTTGTGCCGGGGCGGGGGGCAGGAGGTGGCCCACTCCAGCGAGTTGCCGAAGCCCCACGGGTCGTCCATCGTCACGCGCGGAGCGTGGCGCGCGGTGTACCAGAGGTTGTACAGGAACGGCAGCGTGGAGAGGCCGAGCAGGAGGGCGCCGATGGAGGAGATCAGATTGAGGGTGGTGAACCCATCGAGCGCGCTGTAGTCGGCGTAGCGGCGCGGCATGCCTTCCGCGCCCAGCAGGTGCTGGACGAAGAAGGTGACGTGGAAGCCGATGAACAGCGTCCAGAAGTGCAGCTTGCCCAGCTTCTCGTTCAGCATCTTGCCGGTCATCTTCGGCCACCAGAAGTAGAAGCCGGAGAACATCGCGAACACCACGGTGCCGAAGACCACGTAGTGGAAGTGCGCGACCACGAAGTACGAGTCGTGCACGTGGAAGTCCAGCGGCGGGGAGGCCATGATGACCCCGGTCAGCCCGCCGAACAGGAACGTCACCAAAAATCCCACGGCGAACAGTATGGGCGTGTCGAATGAGATGTGCCCCCGCCACATGGTGCCGACCCAGTTGAAGAACTTCACCCCGGTCGGGACCGCGATCAGGAACGACATGAACGAGAAGAACGGCAGCAGCACCCGGCCCGTGGCGAACATGTGGTGCGCCCACACCGTCATCGACAACCCCGCGATGGCGATCGTCGCGCCGATCAGGCCGATGTAGCCGAAGAGCGGCTTGCGGCTGAAGACGGGGATCACCTCGGTGATGATGCCGAAGAACGGCAGCGCGATGATGTAGACCTCCGGATGGCCGAAGAACCAGAACAGGTGCTGCCACAGGATCGGCCCCCCGGTCTGCGGGTCGTAGATGTGGGCGCCGAACTTGCGGTCGGCCAGCAGGGCGAGCAGCGCGGCGGCCAGCACCGGAAAGGCCATCAGCACCAGGACACCGGTGAGCAGCGTGTTCCAGGTGAAGATCGGCATGCGGAACATCGTCATCCCCGGGGCCCGCATGCAGATGATCGTGGTGATGAAGTTCACCGAGCCGAGGATCGTGCCGAGCCCGGACATCGTCAGGCCCACGATCCACAGGTCTCCACCGAGCTGCGGGGAGTAGGTCGCGTGGGAGAGCGGCGTGTACCCCGTCCAGCCGAAGTCGGGGGCGCCCCCGCCGGTGAGGAAACCGAAGCTCGCGATGATCCCGCCGAACAGGAAGAGCCAGAAGCTCACCATGTTGAGCCGGGGGAAGGCCACGTCGGGCGCCCCGATCTGCAGCGGCATGACCACGTTCGCGAATCCGGCGAACAGCGGCGTGGCGAACAGCAGCAGCATGAGGGTGCCGTGCATGGTGAACAGCTGGTTGTACTGCGCCGTGGTCAACACCTGCAGTCCCGGCTGGGCGAGCTCCCCCCTGATGACCATGGCCATCAGCCCGGCGAACAGGAAGAAGACGAACGACACCATCAGATACATGTAGCCGATGACCTTGTGGTCGGTGCTGGTGAGCCAGCGCACGACGATCGAGCCCGGCTCCTTCGCACGTGGCGCCAACGGTGAGGTCAGCGGCTCCTCGCGTGACTGTTCGGAGGTCGTCACGACCCACTCCCTTCGAGCCGGCTCGCCCTCGAACCCGCCCTCCCGGAAGACAGGCCATCCTCGGACCGGCCCATCCCCGAAGCGGACCCGCCCCCGAACCGGCCGTTTCAAGTCGGCCGATCCTCCAACAAACCGGATCATCCTCAAATCGGCGCGGCATCTGGATTCCACCGCCTTCTCCCGGCCATCCCCAGGGAAGGCGGCTCCCACTCGCCCGCCTCGCCATCTTGCCCGCGCGATGACCTGGCGATTAATCCTCCTTATCCGCTCCCCGATCATTCCGCGACCCGCGTCCCCCGCTCGCCGCGGCGTCCGTACGCGCCGCATGGGCAACATGGGACGGCCCATCACGCTTGACCCGGGGGCAGAGGGGGCACGCCGCTGGAAACGGAGTGCCGAAAGGAGCGACGTCATGGGTGAACGACAACGAGTCGTCGTGATCGGAGGAGGGTTCGCGGGTTTCACCGCGGTCCGTACCCTCTCCCGGATCGCGAAGGGCGCGATCGAGATCGTCCTGATCAATCCGACCGACTACTTCCTCTACCTGCCCCTGCTGCCGGAGGTCGCGGCCGGCATCCTCGACGCCCGCAAGGTGGCGGTCCCGCTGGCGGGCGACTATCCCGGCGTACGGTATCTGCTCGCCACGGCGGACAGCGTCGACATCGAGGCGCGCCGCGTGAAGTGCACCGACGCCGAGGGCAACCACCGCGAACTGGGCTACGACCGCCTGGTGGTCGCGGTCGGCAGCGTCAACAAACTCCTCCCCGTACCCGGGGTCGCCGAGTACGCCCACGGCTTCCGCAGCATCGTCGAGGCCCTCTACCTGCGCGACCACCTGATCCGCCAGGTCGAGCTCGCCGACGCGTCCGACGACCCCGAGGAGCGTGCGGCCAGGTGCACCTTCGTGGTCGTGGGCGCCGGGTACACCGGGACCGAGGTCGCGGCGCAGGGCCAGCTGCTCACGAACGCCCTCCGCAGGCACCGGCCGAGGCTGCGTGACCAGCCGATGCGCTGGATCCTCGCCGACATCGCCCCGCGTATCCTCCCCGAGCTGGACGAACGCCTGTCGCGGAGCGCGCACCGGACGCTGTCCGAGCGGGGCATGGAGATCCTCACCGATACGAGCGTGGCCGAGGCGACGGCTGAGGGGGTGAAGCTCTCCGACGGGGAGTTCGTACCGACCAAATCCCTGATCTGGTGCGTCGGCGTGCGCCCCGACCCGATGGTGGAGTCCCTGGGCCTGCCGACCGTGAAGGGGCGTCTGCGCGTCGACGAGTACCTGAGGGTGCCCGGCCACCCGGAGATCTTCGCCTGCGGCGACGCGGCCGCGGTCCCCGACCTCACCCGGCCCGGCGAGTACACGGCGATGACCGCCCAGCACGCCGGCCGCCAGGGCAGGCAGGCCGCCCGCAACATCGCCGCCTCCTACGGCCACGGACGGCTCAAGCCGTACAAGCACAGCGACCTGGGGTTCGTCGTCGACCTGGGAGGGACCGGTGCCGCCGCGAACCCGCTGGGCGTGCCGCTGTCGGGCATGGCGGCCAAGGTGGTCACCCGGGGTTACCATCTGCTGTCCATCCCGCGCAACCGGGCGCGCATCGCGGGAAGTTGGCTGCTGGACCTGCTGACGCCCCGCCAGACCGTCCAGCTGGACGTGGTCCGCGGCTCGGCGGTCCCGCTCAAGCACACCACCCCCGAGGCCCCTCACGCCCCGGACGGGGAGGCGTCGAAGGCGGACGCCTCACGAAAGGCGGGTGCCTCGTCGAAGGCGGGCGGCTCGTAGACGAGCGGCTCAAAGGCGGGTGATTCGTAAAGGACGGCGATGTTTTCGGCTCTTCCGGCGATGCTCGCGGAAAGCCGGGTAGGGGCGGAGTATGGCAAAGATCGGTTACACGATGATGTGTGAGCAGACGCCCGCCAGGCAGCTGGTCAAGGACGTCACGACGGCCGAGCGGGTCGGTTTCGACTACGCGGTCATCTCCGACCACTACTTTCCGTGGCTGGAGGAGATGGGCCACTCCCCGTACGCCTGGTCGGTGCTCGGCGCGGTGGCGCAGGCCACCCGGCAGCTGCCCCTGATGACGTACGTGACCTGCCCGATCATGCGTTACCACCCCGCGGTGGTGGCGCAGAAGGCGGCGACGATGGGCGTGCTGAGCGAGGGCCGCTTCACGCTCGGACTGGGCGCGGGGGAGAACCTCAACGAGCACGTGACAGGTCAGGGCTGGCCTTCGGCCGACACCCGGCACGGGATGTTCCGCGAGGCCGTGCAGATCATCAGGGAGCTGTTCGAGGGTGGGTACGTCACCTACCGCGGCGAGTTCTTCGACGTCGACTCGGCCAAGCTGTACGACCTGCCGGACCAGCCCATCCCGCTCGCGATCGCCGCCTCCGGCGGCCAGTCGGGGAAGATCGCCGCCGAGCACGGTGACGCGCTGGTCGCGACCGATCCCGACTCGGACCTGGTACGCCTGTTCGCCGGGGAGGGTGGCACGGGCAAGCCCGTCTACGGCCAGCTCGCCGTCTGCTACGACCCCGACGTGGAGGCCGCCAAGGAGCGGGCGCATCGGCTGTGGCGCTGGTCGGTGGCCGGATGGAAGGTGATGGCCGAGCTTCCGGGGCCCGTCAACTTCGCCGCCGCCACCGAGACGGTGCGGCCGGAGGACGTCGCGGCCAAGGTGCCGTGCGGCCCCGACGTGGACGCCGTGGTGGAGGCGGTGCGCGCCTACACCGACGCCGGTTTCACCCACGTCGCCCTCGTCCAGATCGGCCACGAGCACCAGGACGCGTTCCTCGACTGGTCGGAGAAGGAGCTCCTCCCCGCCCTGAGCAACCTCTAGCCACCGGTAGTCCCCTCCGATCCCCGACCACCGGCTTCCCGGCCCCTGGCCCGAGCGACCTCCGGTCACCGGCTCCCGCCCACCCCGGTTCCCCCTCCCTGGGGTGAGGGAACCGGGAGACAGGAATACGGCGGGTGTTCGGGGGCACAGGCTTCAGGTGATCGATGAGGGACTCGTGCTACTCATGGCGTGGGCGCAGCTGCTCGGCCTGCTGGGTGTGCTGGCCTACTTCCTGCTGCGGCCGGGCCGATGAGGAGGCCCGGCGCTCTTGGGACTCTCGGGATACTGGCGGCGCTGCTGGCGGGATGTGTCAGCCCGGCCTGGGACGACCACGACTACTCCCTGAAAGCCGCAGCGACCGCCGAGGCGGCCGCCTCCAGTCTGGAGATCGTCCGCCTCGCGGTCGCGAACGAGGCCAGGCTGACCACCCCGTACCTGAAGACGGTGCTGACCGAGGCAGCCGAGGAGACAGGAGGTCTCGGCACGCAGTTCGGCGGGGTGCAGCCGCCGACCGAGGCCGCCGACCGGGTCCAGGCAGAGGTGCTGGACCTGACCACGCGGGCCGAGGAGCAGGTGAGCGACCTGCTCGTCCAGGTCAGGCGGGACGGCGTCAAGGACCCCGCACGGGCCGCACGCGAGCTGGAGAAGCTGGCCGCGGAGCTGCGGAGGTTCGGGGAGGCGCACCGGTGAAGAAGCTGTTCGCCGTGACGCTGGGCATCCTCACCGCCTTCGGTGGTTTTGTCGACATCGGCGACCTGGTGGCCAACGCCCTGGTCGGGGCCAGGTTCGGGATGTCTCTCGCCTGGGTGGTGGTCGTCGGGGTGGTGGGCATCTGCCTGTTCGCCGAGATGTCTGGGCGGATCGCCGCGGTCTCGGGACGGCCCGTCTTCGACCTGGTCAGGGAGCGACTGGGACCCCGGGCGGGTCTGGCAAATCTGGGGGCGTCGTTCTTCATCAACGTCCTCACCCTCGCCGCCGAGATCGGCGGCGCCGCCCTGGCACTGGAACTGGCGACGGGAGTCAACTACCTGCTGTGGGTACCGGGTGTCGCGTTCGTCGCGTGGCTGGTGATGTGGCGGGTGAAGTTCGAGACGATGGAACGGGTCTTCGGGCTGGCCGGACTCGCGCTGGTGGTGTTCGCGGTGGCGCTGTGGCAGCTCGGACCCGACTGGGGTGAGCTGGGTGCCCAGCTCACCCACCCGCCGCCCGACGAGGGCGTGCCCACCTACTGGTACTACGCGATCGCTCTGCTCGGTGGCGCGATGACGCCCTACGAGGTGTTCTTCTTCTCCTCGGGCGGGGTCGAGGAGCGCTGGACGCGCCGGGACCTGGTGACCGAGCGGGCCAACGTCTTCGTCGGCTTCCCGCTCGGCGGGTTCCTGTCGATCGCCATCGCCGCCTGCGCCGCGACCGTCTTCTTCCCGGTGCACGCCCAGGTGGACACGCTCGGGCAGATGCTGCTCCCGGTGGGACTCGGCCTAGGACAGGTGGGACTCGCCGCGGTGATCCTCGGGGTGTTCGCGGCCACGTTCGGGGCGACTCTGGAGACCGCGCTGTCGTCGGGTTACACCATCAGCCAGTACTTCGGCTGGCAGTGGGGCAAGTTCGTCCGCCCCCGGGACGCGGCTCGGTTCCACGCGGTCGTCCTGGCCGTGGTGATCGTCGCCACCGCGTTGATCCTGACGACCATCGACCCGATCAAGGTGACGGAGTACTCGCTGGTCTTCGCCGCCGCCGCACTCCCCCTCACCTACCTGCCCGTCCTGATGATCTCCAATGATCCCGACTACATGGGGGACCGGGTCAACGGCCGCCTCTCCAACACCCTGGGGACGGCGTACATGGTGCTGCTCCTCGTGGTCGCGGTGGCCGCGATCCCCCTGATGATCGCGACGAAGGCGGGACAATGACCTGGGCGACGGCTGCGAGGGGGGCGGGCCGATGACCGGAGCCAGGCGGATCCACGCCCAGCTGCACCTGCTGGACCGTCAGGTCGTACTGGCGGGCGACGGCCACCTGCTGTGCAAGGTCGACGATCTGGAGCTCGGCCACGACGCCGAGGGCCGCCCTTACCTGACCGCGATCCTGTACGGACCGCTCGCCCTGGGCCCGCGGATCGGAGGAGTCCCCGGACGCCTGATGGTCGCCGTGACCAGCCTGCTGAGACCCGAGACGCACCCCGAGCCCCAGCGCGTCCCGATGGTCCTGGTGACCGAGATCGGCAGCGCCGTCACCGTCGCGGGCCGGCAGGCGGAGCCCGCCCTGGAACGGTGGGCCAGGAAGAACATCATCGCCAAGATCCCCGGTAGCGGCGACGGGGACGGAGGCGAGGGCGGACGCGACGACGGGGACGACACCGGCCGAAGCGGGGGAGGTGGCCGGAGAGGCGGCGAAGGAGGCGAAGGCCGTCCGCCCAGGGTGAGCGACCTCATCGGCCGCCCGGTCGTCGACTCCGGCGGACGCCAGGTGGGCCAGGTCGCCGACGTGCGGTTCGACCAGGACGGGCCGCTGATCGAGGAGGTGAGGAACGCCTTCCGGCTCAACGGACTGATCGTGGTGCCCCGCCACACCGGCCGGTTGTTCGGCTACGAGCGAGGGCCCGGCGGCCGTGCCCCCTGGCTGGTCAGAGAGGTGATCCGCAGGCTGCACCGGAACAGCCGGTTCGCCACCTGGTCCCAGATCGCCACACTCGGCGGTGAGACCGTACGCCTGTCCGTACCCGTCGGCGAACTGTCGCCGCTCAGGGAGCTGTACGAACCCGACCCGAGCTGACCTCGCCCGGTCCCGCACGTACCGCCAGGAAGATCCACCGCGCGGCGGTTCCCCCCGGGCGTACGGGGAAGGCTCCCCGGGGTGGATGACGTCTGGGATCTGGTGGTCGTCGGCGGCGGGCCCGCGGGGGCGGCCGCGGCCCTGCGCGCGAGACAGCTCAGGCCCGAGGCGCGGGTCCTGCTGCTCGACAGGGCCGACTTCCCCCGTGACAAGGCCTGCGGTGACGGCATTGCCGCCCACGGGCGCGACGAGCTCGCCCTGCTGGGCGTTCCCGACCTCATCGCCGACTACCGGCCGACGCGGCGCCTGGCGGTGGTCTCCCCCGGCGGCGCCCGCGTCTCGGCCACCTCCGCCAGGTCCAACCACGTCGTGCCCCGCAAGGTCTTCGACGCCCGCCTCGTCGACGCCGCCCGCGCCCGCGGTGTCGAGGTCCGCCGTCACCAGGTCCGCGCGCTCGCCGCTCTCGGCGATCACGTGGTTCTCGACGGCACCGTCACCGCCCGCGCCGTGGTCGCCGCGGACGGGGCCAACTCGACCGTACGGCGCCTCATCGGCGTCTCCCCCTCCCCCGAGAAGCACACCGCGATCGCCGTGCGCGGCTACGCCGACGTGCCCGCCGACGACGACGTCCAGTCGATCTTCATGCAGCAGGACGGGTGGCCCGCGTACGCGTGGTCGTTCCCGATCGGCGACGGCACCGCCAACGTCGGCTACGGCATGCTCCTGCCCCGGCTGCACGCCACCGGCCTGCCGGGCAAGACGGTGCTGCACGGACGGCTCGCCGAGCTGCTGCCCCACGTGAACGCCCGTGACCTGCGTGCCCACCACCTTCCCCTCTCCCCCGGCCGCCCCGGGCCGGGTTCGGGGCGGGTGATGCTCGCCGGTGACGCCGCGGGTCTCATCAACCCGCTCACCGGCGAGGGCATCTTCTACGCGCTGCTTTCGGGCCGGCTCGCCGGGGAGGCCGCCGTCCAGGCGGCGGACGACCCGCTGCCCGCCTACCGGCGCGGCCTGAGAAAGGCCCTCGGCCGGCACCTGCGCACCACCGACGTGCTCGCCCTCGCCTCCCAGTCACCCGGCTTCATCGACGCCGCGATCGACACCGCCGCCCGCCGCAAGGAGGTGTTCGACCTGCTGGTCGACGTGGGACTGGGGGCGGGCACCGTACCGCTGCCGCTGGCGCTGGCCGTGGTCCGCCGCTGGCTGCTGAACGCCGCCCGGCGCCGCTGAGGGCGACTACCCGAGGATCACCGAGCGGGTCAGGTTGCGCGGGTTGTCCGGGTCGAGGCCGCGTGACCGGGCCAGCTCCACCGCGAGCCGCTGGGCCCGGATCAGGTCGGCCAGCGGGTCGAGGGTGGTGGCCGTGGTCAGGGCTCCGGTGCGGGCGACGTCGTCGAGCAGTTTCTCCTGACCGCCGAAGAACCACACCAGGCTGTTCTCGTCGGCGATGCTGATCGGCCCGTGCCGGTACTCCATCGCGGGGTAGGCCTCCGCCCAGGCGAGAGCGGCCTCCCTGAGCTTCAGCGCAGCCTCCTGGGCGAGGCCGTTGGTCCAGCCGCTGCCCAGGAAGGTGAACTGCCGCCGCGAGATCGCCCCCTCGGGGAGCGGTGTGGTGAGCGCGGTCTCGGCCTGGGCCGCGAGGTCGGCGGGGGCCTCCCCGACGTGCGCGCGGAGCAGAGCGAGAGCGCTGGTGGCGAACCTGGTCTGCACCACGGAACGCTCGTCGGCGAACTCCAGCGCGATCACCGTCTTGGCCAGGCCGGTCACCGGGGTCGCCGGGTCGGCGGTGATGGCGACCGTCGGGACGTCACCCGCCGCGTCGAGGGCGCGCAGCACCTCCGTCGTGGTCCCGGACCTGGTGATCGCGACCAGCCGGTCGTAGCGGCGCGCGGGCAGCTCGGAGGCGGGGAACGCGTCGGTCTCCCCCTGCCCGGAACGCTCGCGCAGCACCGCGTACGCCTGCGCCATGTACAGCGAGGTGCCGCAGCCGATCACGGCGACGCGCTCACCCGTCTCCGGCAGCCCCGCCGGACTCGCCGCGCCGAGATCCAGCGCCTGCCGCCAGCACGCGGGCTGGCCGGCGATCTCCTCCAGGACGTACGCCACGTGCGCCTCCTCATCGATGCCCGTTCACCCTCGTACCCCGCTCACGAGGGTCCAGCGCCTCACCGACGCCGGAATCGCACGGATGGACGGCGGCGGGTCACGGCCGGACGGCGAGCACCCGGAAGCTGACGCCGCGTGTCATCCGGGACACCGACTCGATCCGGAACCCCGCCTGCTCCAGGAACGGCCGGGGGTCGCGGGTGAGATAGTCGGCTTCGAACCGCACGAACAGCGGTTCCACCACCCGCATCCCGGCGCGGATGATCGGGTTGCTCGACGGCCCGTGCTCGGCCAGCACGAACCTGCCGCCCGGCTTGAGCACGCGGTATGCCTCGCGCGCCGCGGCCGCCGGGTCCGGGATGGTGCACATCGTGAACGTGGACAGCACGGTGTCCGCGTGGCCGTCGGGCAACTCCAGGCGCTGCACGTCACCCTGCCGCAACTCCACCCGTTCGCCGAGCCCTTCCCGCGCCACCCGCCGCCGCGCCAGTTCCAGCATCCGCTCGGACAGCTCGATCCCGACCACCGTGACATCGGCGTCGTACAGCGGCAGGTTGAGCCCGGTGCCGACCGCGATCTCCACCGTACGGCCGCGCGCCTGCCCGACGGCCCACTCCCTGCTCCCCGGAAACAGGCGCCGCTCCCAGACCCGCATCTGGTCGTCGTACCGATCCGCCATCCGGTCGAACACCCGCCGCACGTCGGCATCCGTGGTGGTACGACGCATCAAGACTCCTTCTGGAACGGGAACCCCGCGAGATCACTTCGTCGCCACAGGACGGCGAAGCACCGCCCTTGTCCGGGCGATGACCGTCATCCGGCCGAGACTCCGCCCGCCTGTCGTCGCACCCCGTCACCTCGGCCGGTCGCCTGGTTTCCCTGCCAACGAACCGGTCCCGGGTCCCGTTCCCGCGACATCCGCCGCGAACCTGGATCTTCGGTCCACGGCAATGCCCGAAATGCGCCCTACTGCACCCTGAACTTCTCCCAGGGGCCGATCTTCGAGCCGCGGGCGCGCAGCATCCCGTACTTGTCGCCCCTGTTGCCGAGTTCCGCCGACACGTAGTTCCGGGAGGGGACGGCGAGGTTCCTGATCGACACGCAGCCCGTCCCGCAGGAGGCGATGTGGAACCTTTCCCAGGTACCGGCCGAGGACGCGCGGGCGCGCAGCATCCCGCGGTCGCCTCCCGACCAGCCGAACTCCGCGGACACGTACCTGCCGTTCGCCAGGGACTTGATCGTGTAGTTGCGACCGTTGTAGCAGATCGAGAACCTCTCCCAGGGGCCGGCCTTCGTGGCGCGGGCGCGCAGCATCCCGTACTTGTCGCCCGGCCAGCCGAACTCCGCGGACACGTACCTGCCGTTCGCCAGCGACCTGATGCTGCGGGTCTGGCACTTCGCGACGGACGCCTCACCTCCCGTCGCCGTGACGAGCGACGACGCGGCCCCCGAGGCCGTCGACCGGGCCAGCACGGGCGCGGGCGCGGCCACCGTGCCGACACCGGCCAGGACGAGAGACGTGGCGACCATGAGCTTCTTCACAAAACCCCCTATTGATCGGCAAATGCCGTCGATCATTATGGGGCCCACCGGACCGGGACCGCCTCCAAGAGGTGAGCGCGGCCGAGGTGACGTCCACGGAAAGCCCTCACCCGGAACACGGTGAGGACCCCTTCCGTCACAGAGCGGAGGCACATTTCGGGCAGGTCTCCCACCCCTGCCGCGGAGAACGCCTGTGCTGCGGAGAACTCGCGTCGCCCTCGACCTCGCGACCCGATGTTCCGGGCTTCCCGCGCGCCACCGAGGCGTGCTCCAGGCCTGTTTTCAGGAGTGTCTGAATCACATTACTCATCAGGAATGCCCTCCTTGATCAGGAGTTACCCCGAAAAACGTACAATCCCTATCAATTCATAAAATTCACGCCAAAAGCACGATTTAGACGTCGTTGACACGATGTGCCCCCTCGGCGATGGTGGGGAATGCATAGAGCTTCACAGCAGTGCCTGGACGTCGACGGTCCCTTTCGCCTGCCGGGCGTTTTCGCCTGTCCGGAAGCGGAGTTCCGCCGTTCGCGCGTCGCCGTCTCGACTCGTTTTCCGAAGGCAGGAGGATGTCGCGGTCGTAGCCGCTGTGGTGCATCCAGAGCCAGATTCTGAGTCGGCCTGGTCGTCTTCTTTCGATGGATCGGAGATTTGATGCGCGTTGCCCTCCTCACCACGACTCAGCACGGTCACCTGAACCCGTACATTCCGGTGGTCAATGCGCTCCGAACCGCCGGCAGTGAGGTTGCGCTGCTGCTGTTGTCCGCGGA
Source organism: Streptosporangium sp. NPDC050284 (assembly GCF_044459525.1). Taxonomy (NCBI): domain Bacteria; kingdom Bacillati; phylum Actinomycetota; class Actinomycetes; order Streptosporangiales; family Streptosporangiaceae; genus Streptosporangium; species Streptosporangium sp. NPDC050284. The sequence continues at coordinate 193,361 of NZ_JBITIZ010000007.1, read as the reverse complement.
CGGTGGCGCGATCGACGAGCAGCGTCGCCAGGCCTTGGGCGAGACGCGGGTCCACACGATCGGGAAGGTCGAGATGGCGCCGTGGAGCGGCGACCCGGCGAAGATCGGCCCCATGCTCCAGTCGTCGCCGGTGGCGGAGCAGACGGCCAAGGCGCTCCGTGAGACGGCACCGGACTTCGTGCTCGTCGATTCGCTGCCGGTCACGGCGTCGGCCATGGTCGGCGCGGAGGCGTCCGGCGTGCCGTACGGGATGATCTGGGCCAACCTGGGCGGAGTATGCCCGAGCGAGCATCGACGAGGTCGCTGGCCGTACGACGAGCAGGTCGGCGCCTATCTGACCGGGCACGGGGTGTTGTGGTCGGCCCGGACCCATTCGGCGCGTTCGCCGATTCTCAACCTGATGCCGACGATTCCCGCTCTCGTCGGGGACGACGCGGTCACCGACGACGGTGTGCAGCTGGTCGGATTGCCGGGTGCGGCGGGGACCCGCGGCGACGAGGTCGCCTTCTCGGGCCTGGATCGGATCGACCCCGACCGCCCGCTGGTGTACGTCTCCTTCGGCACGATCTTCTACCGGCGGCCGGACCTGCTGCGCACGGTGATCACCGGGGCGGCGGCGACCGGTGCACAGGTGATCGCCGCGGTGGGAGATCTCGCCGAGGAGCTCGCACTGCCCGACGAAGTGCTCACCGCTCCCTATCTGCCGCAACGTGAGGTGCTCGAACGCGCCGACGTGTTCATCACCCACGGCGGCTACAACTCCGTGGCGGAGTCGATCCGGGCCGCGACACCGATGCTGGTGGTCCCGCTGGCCGTGGACCAGCCCATCCAGGCGTACTTCGTGGACAACGCGGGCTTCGGGACGATGCTGGAGCCGACCGGCGTCACCGAGCAGGCGGTCGCCGACGCCGTCACCGATCTGCTCGATCCCGCCCGGGACTACCGGGCCCGGCTGCGCGCCGCGCAGCCGGAGTGCGGCGATTCCGCCGTGCGCACGGCCGAGCTGGTCATCGGCACGGTCGAGACGCTACAGCGAAAGAGGGAGCAGTGACGATCGAACCGCGGCGGCCGGTGGGCGACCCGATCGTGATCGATGATCTTGAGCGTCTCTCGTTCCGGGTGGATCGCCGCGCCTACACCGACGACGACCTGGCCGCACAGGAGATGGCCAGGATCTTCGATCGCTGCTGGTTGTACGTCGGGCACGAATCGGAGGTACCGGGGCCGGGCTCCTACGTGGCACGCGACGTCGGCGGGCGCCCGGTGGTCATGGCGCGCGGGTCCGACGGGGTGATCCGGGTGTTCGCGAACAGCTGCACCCACCGCGGTGCCCTGATCTGCTCGCAACCGGCCGGGCAGGCCAGATCGTTCCGGTGCCCGTATCACGACTGGACGTTCTCCAACCAGGGCGACCTGGTCGGGGTCCCGATCCCCGACGGGTACGGGCCGGGCTTTCGCAAGGCGGACTTCGGCCTGGCGCAGCACCGTAGTGACGGCTACCGAGGCTTCGTGTTCGTCACCTTCGATCCGGAGCAGCCGCGCACCTTGACCGAGTACCTGGCGGGTGCGACGGAGTACCTCGACCTGATCGACGACCAGTCGGAGGTCGGGATGGAGGTGATCCAGGGGGCGCAACTCCACGGGGCCCGGGCCAACTGGAAGCTCATGATGGAGAACAGCGTCGACATCTACCACTTCCGTGCCCTGCACAAGCGCTACGTCGGCTACATGGAGTCGCTGGGGTCGGTGCCACCACGACGACGAGGCGGCTTCGGCCGCGCCCTCGGACTGGGGCACGGAGCCAACGAGCTGCCACCGGCGGCGGCCCGTCCGCTCGCCTACTGGACGCCGATGTTCGGCACCGAGGTCCGGCCCCGGATCGAGGCGACGGCCGCGCGGTTCGTCGAACGGTTCGGCGCCGAACGCGCCGAACGGATCACCGGCACCAATCGCGCGGTGCTGATCTTCCCCAACCTGATGATCATCGACGCGATCGCGATCACGATCCGCAAGATCGACCCGGTCGGCGCAGGCCAGATGGCCATCACCTCGGTCGCCCTCGCCCCCAAGGACGAGGATCCGGACATCCGGGAACTCCGCAAGAGTCACTACCTGACGTTCCTCGGCCCCGCCGGCTTCGCCACCCCCGACGACGTCGAGATCGTCGAGTCGTGCCAGCGGGGTTATCTCAACCGCACGGTCCGCTACTCGGATCTGTCACGCGGCATGAACAAGGAGGTCCCGGAGACGACCGACGAGCTTCCCGCCCGCGAGTTCTGGCGGCAGTGGGACCGGTTGATGCACGGTGACGACGGTCACCTCGAAGTCGTTCACCGGGCCGAGATGCAAGGGGCGGAACCACGATGACCATCGAGCTGACGGTCGACGAAGCGGCCCAGGTGCGGTTGTGGCACCAGGTGAGCCGGTTCCTTTTCCGTGAGGCGCGACTGCTCGACGAGTGGCGCCTGCGCGAGTGGTACGACGAGATGCTGACCGGCGACATCCGCTACTCGGTGCCGGCCACCGACGTCCGCGGCGAGACGGCCGACGCGCTCGGGCTCATCGACGACGATGCCGCCCGGCTACGCCAGCGGATCGAACAGCTCCTCAACGGCGAGGTGTGGTGCGAGAACCCCCGGTCGCGGACAAATCGGATGATCAGCAACGTGGAGATCCTGACCGATCGGGGCACGCACCTCGACGTGGCGGCGAATGTCGTCGTGTACCGGTTCGGGCACGGACGCTCTGACACCTACGTCGGAAAATACCGGTTCGAGCTCGTCGTCGAGGGCGAGGCGTTCCGGATCAGGAGACGGGTCGTGGTGCTCGACCACGAGACGTTGTACGAGCACGGAAAGCTCAGCATCATCCTGTGATCGGACAGTGACGGCGGCCGGCCCCGGCAGCGTCCCACCCGTTGCCATCGCCCAGCCGAGTCTCCCCCGCGAGGTCTACGTCCTCAGTGTCGTCGGTGGCTGCGTCATGCTGGGCCTGGGACTGGTGCTCCCGTTGCTCCCGGTGTACGCGGCGACGTTCGGGGCCGGACCCACCCAGATCGGAGCGCTCGTCGCCCTGTTCGCGTTGACGCGGCTGGCCACCAGTCCGTTCTGCGGCCGGCTCGGAGTTCGTTTCGGGGAACGGCGGGTCCTCGTCGCCGGCCTGCTGCTGTGCGCGGTCTCCTCGGCCCTGACCGCGTTCGCCGGGTCCTACGGGCAACTGCTCGTGTTCCGCAGCCTCGGTGGCGTCGGCTCGGTGCTGTTCTCGGTGTCCGCACTGGCGACACTCCTGGCGATCGCGCCGACCGACCAGCGGGGCCGGGCCGGCGCCGTGTTCGAAGCGGGCTTCCTGCTCGGCGGGATCTGCGGACCGGCGCTGGGCGGGCTCCTCGCTCTCATCAGCCTGTCCGCGCCGTTCGTGGCGTACGCCATGCTGTTGCTCGCCGCCGCGATGCTGGCATCGGCGGTCCTCCACACCGGCCGAAGCGCCGGCGCGGAGCCCGGCCGTGACGTGGTCCGGCTACCGGTCCTGCTGCGGGACCGGCGCTACGTGGTGGCCTGCCTCGCGGCGTTGGCGCAGGGATGGGTCCTGTTCGGGCTGCGCGGCGCGCTGGTCCCCACGGTGGTCGTGGCGTGGCGACATGACGTGACGTGGGTCGGGTGGGCGTTCACGATATCCGCCGTCGTTCAGGCGCTGCTGATCATGCCGGCCGGCCGGGTCGTCGATCGGGCCGGCCGCCGGTCCGCCATGATCGCCGGCACCGGTGTGGCCGCGGCGGCGATCACGGCCCTGATGTTCGTGGACGGGTACGCCTGGCTCGTCGTCCTGCTCAGCGTGTACGCGGCGGGGTCGGCGCTGCTCAACGCCGCACCGGCCGCGCTGATCGGTGACGTCGTCGCCGGCCGGACCGGCAGTGGCGTCGCCGTCTTCTCGATGTGCACCGACGTCGGCGCCGTCGTCGGACCGGTCGTCGTCGGGCTCATCGCCGAGCGGGTGGGCGTTCCGGCCGCCTTCGGCAGCGGCGCCGCGCTGCTGGTCGTCGCCTTCGTGGCGTCGTGGACGTTGACAACTGTTCGACCGGTGTTCGACCAACACGAGGGAGTTGATCGATGAATCAGCCGTCTGCCCGGCACGAGCGGGGCGAGGCCATGTTCCAGCAGGTCTTCGGCCGCGAACCACGCCCGGGCTCCTACCCGGAGTTCCTGCGGATCACCGTCGACCACCTGTTCGGCGAGATCTGGACCCGCCCGCACCTGAGCGTCGAGGAGCGCGAACTGGTCGCGCTGACCGCGGTCGCGCTGGCGCGGACCGACTGGGAGTTGCGCGGCCACATCGGCGCCGCCCTGCACCTCGGGATGTCGCGGGAGAAGATCATCGAAGTCATCATCCAGCTCGCCTACTACGGTGGCTGGCCGGTCGCCAACAACGGGCTGCGCGTCGCCCAGGAGGTTTTCGCCGAACTGGACGACGCCACCGAGGACGCCGCCGGGAAGGACACGGACCATGACCGATGAACCGGCTCCTCTCGACCTGACTGAAATGTCTCCCCTCGACCCGGCCGAGAAGGTCGACCTGTGGCGCCAGCGGTTCTTCGAGGCCCAGGCGGCCGCGGAGGAGTTCATCCTGGGAGAGCACGGCGAAGAGGGGCTGACCGCGTGGATCCAGGCGAACTCCCGCATCACCGCTGAGCTACTGCGGGCGCAACGGCCCGCCGGAGTATCCGCCGCCGATCACTTCATGACCCGGCTGCGGCGTCAGCTGTTGCTGTACGACTCGGCGGTGACCAGTGAGCCCCAGCCCTCCGGAACCGTCCTGCGCAACGCCGACTGCGGCATCCTCCGGTACCGCAAACGGGCCGCCCGCGTCGGCGTCGTACTGACGTTCCCTTCACCGTGCCCGTACTGCCAGGAACTCAACACCGCCATCGCCGCCCGCTACGTGGAACCGGACGTCACGGTGTCGTGCGAACAGGTGGGCGACGGGTGCACCTGGCGTGCCGAATCCCCTCACTCTCCGGGAGAGGACGCGGTCGGGTCACCGCACCGCGGACGAGCCGGTGACTGAACCAACGGCAGTGCCGTGCGGTCGTCGGCCGGCGACCGGCCGGCGTCGAGCGTCATGCCGAGTTGCCGGCCCACGGCCACGCACAGGTCGGGCGCCGCGGTGCGGGTCAGGTCCTGGTGATCGTTCTGGGTGAAGCACGCCGACGCCACGTTCTTGTTCCGTAGGCGCAGATACCAGGGGAACAACGACCCCAGGGCAGGCTCGGTCAGCATCGTGCGCGAATGCACGATCGTCCCCACCAGCAGGTTGCCGAACGGGCGTTGCCCGGCGTTCATGAAGCTCTTCAGGCGTTCCTGGAAGATCTTCAGCACCGCGGGCACGTTCCCCGCGTACACCGGCATGGCGAGCAGCATCGCCTGCGCGCCCTCGGCCAGACCGACGACGTGCTCGAAGTCGTCGTCGAGCGTGCACCGGCCCACCTCGGGATCGAGGCAGGTGTCCTCGCCCTCGCACATCGCGATGCGATGGTCGATCAACCGAATCCGCTGGATCTCCGCGTCACCGACCTCCCGGACGACGCCGGTGATCGCCGCCTCCAGCAGCTCGTCGGTCAGCGACGGGAGACGCTTCTGCGTGCAGGACAACGCAATGACCTTCATCCGAAGGGCCTCCCCTGTCCGCTCAGCGTCATCCAGGACCGGCCACCTGACGAAGCACCCACGGCCGCACACTGAGGCAGCCCTCAAACTACCCACAATCGACCACCACCCAAACGGGTTGAGCGCCGCTGGGCGAGGGCGAGACGGACTCCGCTGGAAGGACTCCGGAAAACAAAAAACGACCCGCGTCTCCGCGGGTCGTCTCCGGGTTTCCCTCTGATGGATCGCTGGTGCCCCCTGCAAGATTCGAACTTGCGCTCCCGGCTCCGGAGGCCGGTGCTCTATCCCCTGAGCTAAGGGGGCCAACGCGTGATTACATTACCAGCATCCTGGGGGGAACCGACACTCGGTTGGGCAGGCGAGTGATCTCCGAGACGGAGGCGAATCGAGTGCGGCCTGGGCCGGACGGGGCGAGTCGGCGCGCAGTGGAGCGGACGAGGTGGGGCGGACGGGGCGAGTCAGCGCGAGATGGGACGGATGAGGCAGGCCGGACGGAGCAATTCGGCGCGAGATGGGACGGATGAGGTAGGCCGGACGAGGTGAGTCAGCGCGGAATAGGGCGGACTGCGCCTCGGTAGCGGGAGAGATAGTAGGGCGAGGCGGTGAAGTCGATCGTCCTGACGACGTCGCCGGTCTTGGGGGCGTGGACCATGACGCCGCCTTTGACGTAGACGCCCACGTGGGTGGGGTCTCCGCCACCTCCGCCGAAGAAGACCAGGTCTCCCGAGCGGAGCCGGGAGAAGGCCACTCGGCGGCCCTGTCTGAACTGGGTGCCGGTGTAGTGGGTGAGCCTGGCTCCCGCCCTGGCCCAGGCGTGCAGGGCGAGCCCGGAGCAGTCGAAGCCCCCGCCGGTCGGGCCCGCGCTCGAACCGCCGCCCCAGACGTACGGCCTGCCGACCTGGCGGAGCGCGGCGACGGCCGCGATGCGGCCCCGCAGGCCCTGGGCACCTTCGCGCGAGGACACCGCTCTCCCTCTCGAAGGTGCCCGCCCACCGGAGAGGGCCTTCCCCCGGGAGGACGCCACCCCACGCGGGGGCGCCGCCCCACGGGAAGACGCCGCTCCGCGTGGGGGCACCGCCCCATGTGAGGACACCACCCCGCGATCGGAGGGCGTTTTTCGTCCCTCGGAAAGGCGCTGCGGCCGTTTGGCTCGCGACCGGGAGGACTCCGACCGGGAGGACTCTGGTCGGGAGGAGGTCCGGGGATCTCTCAGTCCCACCCAAGATGCCGGATTCATCCAGGAGGTCGAGGCGTCTCCCCTGTCACTTGAGTCGGCCACCGGCTCCACTGCCCCTCCCGCCTCCGGACCGGAAGGGTCAGTGGAGCCGGCATCCGCTCCCGGGAACTCGGGCGGCCATTCGCCGACCACACCCAGCACCGAGGCCAGGCCCGGATTCGAAGCCGAGGCAGGGAAGGGACCCTGCGCGGATGTCGATCGGCCGCCACCCGCATCCGGTGAGAGCGAGGCCCAGGGCGCGCAGATGGCGGCGAGAGCGGTGCGAATCTTCTCCGGCAGGAAATCCTCCTCCGATAGCCGGTGGTGGGTGCCGTCCGGCGGGGCGACCGGAGGAAAGGAGAGGAGGTGGCCCCAGGTCTCGCAGGCTTCCGGGGAGAGGCGGGGCGCGGGAAAGGGGGAGTTTCCCGCGAGGGCCGCCGAGAGGATGGTGACGGTGACGAGTGCCGTGATCACGCACGCCCTCCTTGGGCTCGATGAAGGATCGAGGTCCCAGGATCAGCGGGATGAAGCGATCACCAATGAGCCGAACCCGATTCTGGGGATAACTCGTGAAGCACCACCTCTCCGAGCATGGTGAAACAGTCCGTCCGAGCGGCGACACAAGCCGAGGACCTGTGAGTACTTGCACTCACTGGGCACCTATTTCAAAGCGGCACAATTATCAATTATGTCCATTTTAGGAAATATCTTTACGGGATAGATGGATTGAAATTAACATGTCCGCTGGAGCTGTCACCTTCACGGACCAAGCCGGAGTCCAGCGCCCTCATGACCCATCCGTATCCCACGCCCTCACCCTCTCCCCAGCCCGCCCCTGACCTGCGGTCTCCCTCCCCACCGACCGGCACCGCCCAGCCGACCGGCACCGCTCAACCCGCTCCAGCCACCCCCTCCCCCGCACCGCACAGAGCCCCTGCGACTCCGACTCCGAGCGTGAACGGCGAGTACTCGGGGATCGACCCCGAGCGGATGAACGACTTCGAGCGAGGGCTCGGCCGGGCGCAGGACGCACTCGGACGCAACGAACCGCAGATCCGCCGCACCCTGCAACGGTTCGACCTGGACGCCTCGGGACTGGGCGCGCTGCGAGAGATGCAGAACTGGATCGAGACCAGCCGCCCCGACCTGCGACGTCGCAACGAGACGATCAGCACCAAGCTCACCGAGTGGGGTGCCGCTACCGAGACACCCAGCGGGCTTGCCGCCTTCGACGAGGCGCTGTACGGCAAGGCCGGTCACAACCCGGACATCTATGCCGCGACCCTCGGCCTCGGCAAGACCGTCAAAGACGGCGAAATAGACGAGAAACTCCTGAAAGGGCTGGAGAAGCGGACGGGGGACGCGACGTTCGCCGCCGCGCTGATGAACACGCTGGGCACGGTGAGATTCCGCCAGTTGATGGTCGAGACCGCGAAGCGCAAGGACGACAAGAAAGCGAAGCGCCTGCAAGCCGCCCTCGGAAAAACCCTCGGCACAGCGACTCCCCGGCTGGGCGAGTCCTGGCACAAGGAACTCCTGTCCGACCTCGAAGTCGGCCGGACGACCGGCTACATCGGCTGGGAGAAGGGCTACGCCATGGCGGCGGCCCTCAAGCACGGCACCTTCAGCACCGCCTTCCTCCTCGCCACCGCCAAAAAGATCGAAGCCGCCGATCGCGGAAGGGTGATGTTGGATCCGCGTGTCATGGTGGCCCTATTGGAAGGGCTCAGCCGTGATCCGGTGGCGGCCCAGGACTTCTTCGCGGGCGACCCGACCATGCTGAAACGCTTCCTGACCGAACGGCGCCTGGGCGACGACGGCGTGGCCCTGGGCAAGGCGCTGGAAGCCGCGACACTCACCTTCCGCGACCACGACGGCTCACCGCAGAACCCGTCACGCGGCTTCCTGTCAGCCAAGCTCGCCTCGGAGACCGTCCACCTGGAAGCCGTACGGATCAAGGAAGGCAAACTCTCTGAATCCTCCGTGAGCCCTGCATCGATGGGGCACATCCTGGCTGGTTACATCAGCGACATCAACCGCACCGCCCAAAAGGGGGACAACAGCATTACCGCCGGGCCCGGAGTACGGGGGGCTGATAATCCCTTCACTGCTGGACTGGATCCTTGGGGAGCCGAGTTCGATAAAGGGGCGCTCCGCCAAGTGATGAAGGAGGCGTTCGCAGACCCGAAGGCATTTGCCCCTGTTCTGGCTGCTCAGACGGCATTCACGGGCTTGTTTCTTGATTACGGTGCTGCTGAGATGGCCGCCGGGCGGGGCAACGAGAAGTTTATGACCGGCGCCAAACGGGCCGGATCAGGATTCGGAATGATCACTGATGCGGCGGGCCTAGCGAAGATCGAGGAAGGCAAGGATCTGGACGAGGCACAGCAGCGCAACATGAAGATGCTCCTGGCTGCGGTCAATACCGGTCTCGCCATCCCTCAACGGGGAGCCTGGCCAATCGCCGCCGGTGTCATCGGAGCCTGGAGCGGGGTAGCGGAAGAAATAGCCAAGGGCAAGGCGGAGGACAACGCCCGCGTTGACGCCAACGCCGTCGTTGACAAGACCCGAGGGCTTGTGCATGATCTCGCAGCTCAGGCCATGCTCAGAAATGGCCTCTTCGGCTCCGCCGAACCCGCCGATCGAAGCCATCCCTGGGCCACCCTTGAGGGTCTGGAGAAGGGGGACGACCCCCGCGACAACCCCAACAACTTCCTCAAGGACGACGGTCGGACCCTCATGACCAAGGACGAGATGATCGACAAAACAGCTGCCAATAGCACCGACAAGTATCGGCGGGTCGAGGCTTATGACCGCTGGCTCTATGAAGGGCTATCAGGAAAACCGTGGCTGGAGACTGAGAACCGCCTAGATCAGGGCTTTTCCATCGGCTTCGCCCAGTACGGCTCGTGATGCGAAAAGCATTCGCTGTAACCAGCGCGCTTGCCTGCGTCCTGGCTATGTTGACGGCCTGCCTGGGAGAGGAAGTGGCGGTTGACCGTACTCCGCTACCGACCGTTGCCACCCCCCCGTACCTCTGTGAGCACATCCCGTTGAGGGCAGTGGAGCTGATGACCGGGGTACGCAACCCCCTGGTTCGCGGCTCATTCGACTTCACGCTTTCCGGAGGCCTCGGTATTGGAGGTTGTGCAATTTACCAACGTGAGGGTGATCGACTGAAAGTGCTGCAGGTTGATCTCACTCCGGCAAGTGACCCGGAAGACGTCAAGGAGGCACTCGGAGATGGGGCCACACCGCTTCCGGAGATCCTCCCCGGGGTCACCGGCTACTACTTCAAGCGGGCCAGCGGCGAAGACAACGCCGCGTTCTCCACACTGGTACGGGGCAAGGCGGAGATCAACATTCAGTTGGAGATCGGCGCCGAGGGGCGGGACAACGCCGCCGATGTGCTTGCGCTCATGAAGCTGATCGCCCCCAAGCTGCTCACCGACGCCAGCGCGCCGTCCCCGACACCGAAGTCCCCCACTCCGAAGAAGGACTGATCTGATGGCCAAGCTGGTGCCCAATCCGCTCCACGCGGCGTTGGGGGAGGCCCTCCGAACGGTCGAGCCGCTGGTCCAGGAGATCGAGAGCGGTATCGAGCCCCCGTACCGGGACTTCCACGAAGGCAGGGTGTGGACAGGACCGGCCGCCAAGAAGTTCGACGCCCAGCTCGTTCAGCACCGCACTCGGGTCCGGGGCGCGGGCGAGAAGATCATCTCCGACCTGCGAAGGACCTTGGCCGTCACCCCCCTCCAGGTGAGCGAGGAGGAGGCCAAAATGATCAAGCAGCGGTACGGCCTCCCCTGACGAGACCCGGAGAGCTCCGGGACCGGCCCCGCGACCCGTTGACTCGCCACCACCGAACCAGACCGGGCGTGCGAGCTCGACATGGACCCTGACAGCGCCTGGTAAGAGGCCGGGTTCCGAGTGATGCCACCAGGGACAACGTGTAACGGGCGCCGCGGGCTACGTCTCAGACCGGCGTCGGCGTCGCGGCCAGGTTCTGCTTGACCTGCCGGGTGATCTCGTCGGCGAGGATTTCGGGAAGGCCCTTCTCGATGGCATCCAGGGCCTGGGCCGCGACCTCGGCCGGGTCGGTTTTCCGCTCGGCAGGAACGTCGGCGGCCATGTCGGTGTCCATGTACCCGACGTGCAGCGCCGAGACGGAGATGCCCCGGGGAGCCAGTTCCTCGCGGACCGCGTTGCTCTGTGCCCACGCGGCGGCCTTGGCCGCCGAATAGGCCCCGGAACCGGCCGGGTGCAGCCAGGACAGCACGGACAGGACGTTGAGCACGGCGCCGCCGCCATTGCTCTCGATGACCGGGGCGAAGGCCCGCGTCACGGCGAGCGGCCCGAAGAAGTTCGTCTCCATCTCCGACCGCACCGAGTCCAGGTCACCGGCGACCAGGGGGGTGCCGGTGAAGATCCCGGCATTGTTCACCAGCAGCGTCGCGTCGGAGGCGACGCGGGCCGAGGTTCGGATCGACTCCTCGTCGGTCACGTCCAGGCGGAGCGGGATAGCACCGGCTATGTCCACGCTCTCAGGGCGGCGGGCCGCCGCGTAGACCTTCGCTCCACGCTCCAGGAGCTGGATGACCAGCTGGCGACCCAACCCCCGGTTGGCGCCGGTGACCACTGCTACCGCGTCCTTCAGTTCCATGCTTGCTCCCAGCGTCGTGGACGGTTCCGATGACCGAGTCCTGAAATTAGATTACACCTATAATCTAAACCAAAGGGTAAGATAGATGTCAACCAACATCCAACTTGAGAGGTGGCCGATGGGCCGCGTGTCGCAGGCGCAAGCACAGGAGAACCGCAAGCGGGTCGTGGAAGCCGCCTCCCGGCTGTTCCGCGAACGGGGCACGCAGGTCAGCGTCGCCGACCTCATGAAGGAGTGCGGTCTGACCCACGGCGGCTTCTACAAGCAGTTCGCCTCCAAGGAGGCGCTCGTCGACGAGGCCACCGCCCACGCCTTCGACGAGTTCGGCCGGCGCCGCACGACAGGACCGGAGTCGCACGCCGCCCAGCAGGCGTTGATCGACACCTATCTCTCCATCGAGCACCGCGACAACCCCGCGGACGGTTGCCCCGTCGCCGGGCTCGCCACCGACATGGCACGGGAGCTCGGTGATCGCGAGGCCCACCGCGTCTACGCCGAGGGCGTGAGCGACTTCGCCGAGCGGCTCGCCACCGAAGACCAGGACGGCCTCGCCCGGCTGTCAACGATGCTCGGCGCACTCGTCCTAGCCCGGGCCACCAAGGGCTCCCCTCTCTCCGAGGAGATCCTCACCGCCGCACGCGGGGCCTTGACGGCGAACAGCTGATCCCGGACACAGGGCCGGTCGGTACGCCGTGGCCATACGACCGGTTACCGACTCACGTCCAGGTCAGGCCGTATATGTCTACCCCTTGAAGGTCTTTGGCGGGGTGGCCACGAACGTTCACCGGGTAGCACTCCCGTCGCATTTTCATATGCGCACGTCGACTCCCAGGGTGGCCCTGGATAACGACAGGGCCGAGCCCGTGCTCGGTCGGCAAAGCCATTGGCAGCGACAACAACTCGATATCGGCAAGAGCGGCTGAAGCACTCGGCATGGATATACTCACACCGGCCTTCGAGCATCAGCTCTGAACGGATCTCCAGGACTCCACCGTCGCTTCGGCGATGGCTTTGATGTGATCCCCGTACGCCAGATGTCCGTCAAACACAAAACTGCCGTCCCTGAACGGCAACCCGCTGAACGAGGCGCGAAAGCCGGAAGGTTCATCCTTCGGGAGCGGCGCGTATGCCGCCAACAGTGTCATGTCGTAGCCCAGCCGTACCCGGTGGTTGTTTCGTGCCACCTGATGAGCCGACAGGCGGAGCAGCGCGTCAAGGCCATGCTCCACGTAGAGCTGCAACTGGCGAAACTGACCGTCGAGGTATTTCTCATGAGCTCTGGAAGGATGCTGCAGAAGGTACGTCATGACCACAGGCTCGTGCCACTTGTACATCTGCGGATCCGACTGCTCCTCGGCCAGGATCCCGTGGTAATAGTCCATGCACATGCCCAGTGGGCCGGCCGTCGCACCGCAGTCGCACCGATCCGTCATGGAGATATTCGCCATGGGCTGCAACATAGATGGCCGACCCCGACCTCGGCGACATGTTATCGGCGTCGGCTCGTGCTCTACCTACTGCCATGCGGAAATTCCCCATGAACGTGAACATCGATTTCAGACGGCAGGCTTCGGGCTACCTGACCGAACAGAAGATCCGCTGCGGCGCCCATAAGAGCGTCCGGGCTCTGGAGAAGAACATCCGCGCCCGGATCACCGACTGGAACGCCGACCCCTGGAGGGCGCAGGCGGGCCGGGCGGGCGACCCGCGTGACGCACCGCGGTTTCGTCCTCGCGCGGTAGGTCGTGGACGGCACGGCGGCCCCGGGACCGGGGAAGGGATGGGGCCGCCGTGCCCGTTCGTCAGAAGTGGCCGATGCTGACCGAGCTGGAGGTGAGCGCCCAGCGGTGGAGGACGGCCGTTTCGGCCTCGTACATCTGGGTCTTCAACCCCTCGAGGGTCCGGTCGCAGATGATGAGGGGTTCGGGGGTGGGCCAGGTGGCGATGGCGTGGAACAGGCGGCTTCCGGTGCCGTAGAGCACCGACCAGCCCGGTCTGGTGGCCTGCAGCATCGCGGCCTGGGCGCGGGCCTCGTGGTCCCAGGTGTAGCACGGGACCGCGATGACGGCCTGGCCGTCGCGGTGACGCCCCCGGGCGGCGGACAGACAGCGGCGGATCATGAGATCACCTGCCCGGCCTGCTCCCGCTCCGACGCCTGTCGCTCTCGCATCTGCGGTTCCCTCTCGTCCGGGGCAGGAGCCTGCCGCGTCCGCTGTTCGCGTGCCGCCTGCTCCTCCTCCGCTGCCTGCTCGTCCGCCTCCCGGGCGAAGGTCTCCTGGCGGTCGGTCTCGGCCCGCAACGTCTCCAGGTCGTCGGCGTCTACGGTCCGCTCGGCCCCGGCGTGGGTGGCCGCCAGGGAGAAGGGCCGCTCGCGGCTGGCCCACAGCCGTCCGGCGTCGCTGAGGATCAGCCGCCAGCCGGGAATCGTCGCCGTGGAACCACTGGTGGGCTCTGGGTGGGTGGAACTACCATCTGTCGCTGATTGGACCTCGATCCGATCAAGGGCCCGCCCGGTCGTTGGTAGCGTGGGGCGGGCCTGCCTCATGAAATGGAGGGGTTCGCCGTACCGGCCAGGTGACCGGCACGAAGACGGAGTGACCGCTGAGCGGTTCAGTGCGCAGGTGGTTCTTCGCCCGAAGCGAGACACCAGGTGGCGTCCACCCCCGAGCCGGGGCGGCCCGGTGAGAGCGGTCCCTGACGGCGACGCCGGGCGCGGGCGACAGGACCTCCGCCGAGGCGACGACACCGGTACGAGCCGTTCGGCGGCCGGGCTCCGCTCGGGACGACACCGCTCGGTTGTCGCCGCACCCCCCTCAACCGGGTCCGACCCGGCACACCGCCGAACGGATACCGACGCGACCACCTCGGCGGACCGCTGAACGGGGATCACGGCAGCCGAGGCCGCGGGGACCGGCTCGAAGCACGGCAGGGAGCGGTCTCCGGTACGACGGACCCGCAGCCGGACCTCCAGCAGGTCACCGGAGGGCTGGACGTACTCGTGATCGGCGGGCCGATCAGGGCAGCCGTGCGCGTAGGGGGCATGCCCGCAGGTCGCACACCCCATCGGCAGCGGCGGCGCCTCGGCGAAACAGCCGCAGCCGCTCTTCTCCAGCCGGTTGAGCACCGGAACGCCAGGATTGGTCACGGGCCGGAGAGCCTTTCTGATCAACGGCCTGTCCGGTGTGTTCCAGTGTCGGCCAGGCCTGCCGCAGAGTGTCGTACGACACTTGACGCCAGGGGATGCCAAGGTCAGCCGTTAAGAAAATGGCCTACGACACTTTGGGTATGGTGATGTACGTGCACATGGATTCGGATTCGCCCGCACGGCGTATAGCGACCGATCTGCGGGCTGATATCGCGGCAGGACGCCTGCTACCAGGTGAAAAACTGCCTTCTGTCCGAGATCTCGCCGAGCGCTACGAGGTATCCCGCACCACTGCGGGCAAGGTGTTGATCCTGCTCAAGACGGAAGGGCTGGTGACCACCCGACACGGCTCCGGCGCCTACGTACGTGAGTCGCACCCGATCCGGCGACTTGGTCCGGAGCGGTACGCGCGTCATCGCTGGGAACAGACCACTGTCCAGGCATTCGCCACCGAGGTCCCGGAGAGCGACACCACTCAGCAACAAGGGCACCAGACACAGGAAGTGTCCATAGTCGCCGCTGACGAATCTGTCGCTGCCGCGCTCGGCGTCGAGGTCGGGGCACCGGTGTACGAGCGGGCTCGCGTCGTGACCCGAGAGGGCAACCCCACCCACACGATGACCTCGTACTATCGCCCGGCCGATGTCGAGGGAACGCCCCTGGTCGACCCCTCACCGGGAATTGCCGGACAGGGCGGCGGATTTCGGGTGTTGGCCGATAAAGGGCTCTCCCCGCACGAGATCACCGAAGATCTCCGCGCTCGGATGCCGACCGCTGACGAGGCCCTGCTCCTCGACCTTCCACCTGGCGAACCCGTCGTCGAACTGTGTCGCATCACCCGTACGGCCGACGGCCACGTGGTC
The DNA here is from genome assembly GCF_044459525.1 of Streptosporangium sp. NPDC050284. Taxonomy (NCBI): domain Bacteria; kingdom Bacillati; phylum Actinomycetota; class Actinomycetes; order Streptosporangiales; family Streptosporangiaceae; genus Streptosporangium; species Streptosporangium sp. NPDC050284. Next base: position 177,814 of record NZ_JBITIZ010000007.1, on the reverse strand, counting down.
GAATACGCCCGAGGTGTACACGCGGCGAGCCGCTTCGTCTGGTCCTACACCTTCGCCATCCCCAGCTGAGGTGGAACGGCTTCAACTAGATTTTTCACCGAAACAATCGGAGCCGTCCTTCGAGGAATCCGCGGCCTTCCTCGTCGCAGTGAGGAGCGAACATGATCTCCCCTGACCTGTTCGGTGCCGAGTTCCGCAAGAGCAGCTACTCGGGCACTGGCAACGACTGCGTCGAGGTGGCCACCAACCTGCCCGGCCTCGTCGCCGTCCGCGACAGCAAGGACCCGTCCGGCCCCGCGCCGACCTTCTCCCCGACCGCCTGGAAAAACTTCCTGACAGGCATCCGCAGCGGAGAAATCTAACTGAACAGTCGACTGCTCGTCACCGACACCCAATTCCCTCCTCCAAGCACCCAGCCCTTCGCCGAGAAAGGAAACTTCGCAGCCTACGAAGCTTGACCGTTCATTAAGAGAATACTCTCTCCCTTAATATTCGAATGGATAGCGCGAAGGTTAACCCAGGCAACCGGTGCGCATTCTGTAGCCGCAAGTTCGTATATCTATTGCCGCCAGGATGTGCGTCAATTATGGTTGACGAATGGACGACAGGCGATCAACGACCTCGTACGGTGACGAAACTCTCGCGGCGCGGCTCCGTGATCTCGTGGGTGACCGGCACCCCGTGATCGCGGTCGCGACGGTGTCCCCCAGGGGAGTGACGGTGGCGAGCCTGGACGCGTCCCTCAATGCGGATTTCGAGATCGGCTCGATCTCGAAGGGGGTCACAGGCCTGCTCTACGCCGACGCGCTCGCGCGCGGAGAGATCGGCCCGGCGTCGACCCTCGGCGAGTTCCTGCCGCTCGACGGGACGCAGGTGGCGGGGGTGACGCTGGCATCGGTCAGCACGCACCGTTCCGGCCTGCCGAGGCTGCCCAGGACGGCGGCGCCGTGGCGGCGAACCTTCGCGCTGTGGCGGTACGGGACGAATCCCTACGGTGAGAACCTTGAGCAGCTCCTCACCCAGGCTCAGGGGGTGAGAGTCGGCAAACCGAGGCCCCGATACTCCAACTTCGGCTACGAGCTACTCGGCCACGCGATCGCACGCGCGGCCGGGACGAGTTACCGCGATCTCGTTCACAAGCGGGTCGCCGAGCCCTTGGGGCTCAACGTGTTCTACGTCCCCGCGACCCCGGACGAACTGCTTCCCGGCGCAGTCATCGGCAGGAACAGGTCGGGACGGACGCAGCAGCCGTGGACGGGCGAGGCGATCGGACCGGCCGGTGGCATCCGGGCGTCGATCGAGGACATGGCGCGGCTGACGTCCGCGCTGCTCGACGGCACGGCCCCCGGCATCGCGGCCCTCGACCCCGTGGCGGATTTCTCCGGCTCGGCGGTACGCATCGGCGCCGCGTGGATCACTCTCGAAGTGGACAAACGCCATGTCACCTGGCACAACGGCGGCACCGGCGGGTTCCGTACGTGGACCGGAGTCGACCGTGCGGCGGGGACCGGCGTGGTCGTCATGTCCGCGACCTCGGTCTCGGTGGACCGGCACGGGTTCGCCCTGCTGGCATGGCTCACCGGAGAAGAAGGCCGGTAGGCGCCGCAGCACCCTGGCTCACCGGAGAAGAAGGCCGGTAAGCGCCGCACCCCGGCTCTCGCAGCCGATACCCGAGGCTTCGCCCCGCTCTCCCGGTCTCCGCGATGTGTCCACAGAGAGCAGACCGTCGTTCCTCGCGCAGGAGAGGAAAACCCGTCACACGGCGACAGCTACGCGCACACATCTTCGGAAAGCCGCGCGTGGACGGGAGAGAGGAGTTAGCCTCACGCCGTGGGAGAGGTTCTGGGCAAGGTCTTGGTAGTGGACGATGACGACGTCATCCGGCAGCTCATCGCGGTCAACCTGACCCTGGAGGGGTTCCAGGTGGATACGGCCTCCGACGGGCAGGACTGCCTGGATCGGGTGCTGGACGTGATGCCCGACGTCATCACTCTGGACGTCATGATGCCCAGGCTGGACGGCTGGATGACGGCCACCAGGCTGCGGGGCGACGAGGGGACCAGCCATATCAAGGTGGTCCTGATCACCGCGCGGGCACAGGAGGACGACAAGCGGCGGGGCCTCGGAATCGGGGTCGACGCCTACCTCACGAAACCCTTCGACCCGGCCGAGCTGATCCAGGTCGTACGGGACCTCGCCCTGACCGCGCGCAGCGGCCAAGGCAGAACCTGACCTCACGGGACGGCGACGTCGCGGACCACGCCGGCCGTAGGTCACAGCAGCGCGAGTCACGACATCGGCCGGCCCTGCCGAGGCCACCTGAGCCATGCGGCCCACGCGGATCCACCCGGGTCAGACGAGACCGTCCCGGTGGGCCACGGCGGCGGCCTGGGTGCGGGAGGAGACGCCCAGCTTGCCCAGGATGTTGGAGACGTGCACGCTCACCGTCTTCTGCGCGATGAACAGTCTCTCGCCGATCTCACGGTTGGGCAGGCCCTCGGCCACCAGGGCGAGCACCTCCTGCTCGCGGGCGGTGAGCAGGGTCGACGGCGTGGAGGTGAAGCGCGCCCTGCGTCCCAGCTCCGCCAGGGCCGCGCCGAGCGGCCGGGCGCCCAGTGACTCGGCGGCCTCGACGGCGAGCTTCCATTCTTTCAACGCGGCGGCGCGGTCGCCCTCGACGAGCAGCGCCTCGGCCAGCCGCCACCGCGAGCGCGCGACCTCGTAGACGAATCCGAAGTCGAAGGCCTCGACCACCGCTCGCCACGCCGCGACGTCGAAGCGGCCGTGCGCGCGGTGCCACTCGGCCTCGGCTTTGGCGAGCCAGGCCAGCCCCTCCGGACCGAGCGGGCCCCGCCGGACGGAGCCGGGGCCGACGGCGGCGGGCACCCTGGCCCGCTCCAGGAAGTCGTCGGCCTCCTCCGCGCGTCCCAGCTCCGTCAGCGCCCACAGGGCGGTGCCGCTGAGCCGGATCACGGCGGGGTCGTTGGGGAGGATGACGTCGAGTCCCACACGGGCGTGTTCGAGCGCCGACTCCGGGTCTCCGCGCCACAGGGCGTGCTCGGCGGCCAGGCCGCGGCTCATGGCGGCGATCGTCACGTCGTCCGGCCAGAAGGGCTCCAGCCACGACAGGCGGTCCTCGACGACGGGCAGGCCCCTGGCCACCTCGACGAAGAGCGCGAAGGACGACAGGAGTGCCTCCGAGGGGGTGCCGACGCGGACGGCGAACCCGGAGGCGACCTTCTCCGCCAGGTCCCACTCCCCCGCGACGTAGTGGATGAGGAGGCGCAGGAAGCGCAGGTCGGTGCCGTAGGTGCTCCAGTTGAGGCCGCTCTCACGTGCCAGCCGCAGCCCCCGGTCGGTGGTGGTCGCCGCCTCGGCGAGGTCACCGTTCTCGTACTGGACCCGGGCGTAGGTGAACATGGCCCGCAGGTCGATGGCGAGGTTGCCCGAGCTCTCCGCGGTCGCGCAGGCGAGCAGGTCCTTGGCGTGGGAGATGTCGTCGGCGAGCGCGGCGAGGGCGGCGAGGGTGATCAGCGCGCTGGTCTCGGCGTCGGCGGCGCCGCTCGCGCGGGCCGTCTCCAGGGCGCGCCTGGCCAGGGCCTCGACCTCGCCGTGCCGTTCGGTCCAGTAGAGCGAGCGGGCGTAGGTGGCGAGGGCGCGGGCGAGCACCGGGCCCTCCGGCGCCGCCTCGACGGCCGCGTACGCGGCGGCGATCGAACCCTCGACGTCCTCGGCGTCGATGAGGTAGTACGAGAGCCGCTCGTTGATCTCGGCGGAGGGCGGGAGACTCCGGAGCTGGGAGATCGCCCGGTGGTTGTCGCCGCTGTCGGCCGCCGCGGCGGCGCTGCGCGCCGCGAGGGCGATGTGGTCGATCCCGGCCAGCCGCTCGGCGTCGGGAACGCGGTCCCAGAGCCCAAGTGCCTGGCCGAAGTGGCGGTGTGCCTCGGCGGGTGCCCCCAGCCGCTCGGCCCTGCGCCCCGCCTCCACGGACGCGGCGAGCGCGCCCGGCAGGTCGTGGCCCGCCAGGTAGTGGTGGGCGAGTTCGGCCGCCGAACCTCCTCGGCCGGTCAGCAGGCGGGCGAACTCGGCGTGCATCCTGGTCCGTTCGCCGGGCAGCAGGTCGTTGTAGACGACCTCCTGGAGAAGCGCGTGCCGGAAGGCGTAGCCGTACTCCCCGTCGGGGCGGAGCAGGCCGCGCGAGACGATCTCCCGCATGCTCTCCTCGAAGGCGAGGTCGGCGAGGCCCGAGGCCTGCTGGAGCAGGTCGTGGTCGGCCCGGCGGCCCGCGACGGCCGCGCCGCCGAGCACCCGCTGCGCGGGGTCGGAGAGCAGCTCCGTGCGGGAGAGCAGCAGGCCGGCCAGGCCGTCGGGGATCGAGGAGCCCTCGGAGGCGGCGTCCAGCAGTTCCTGGGCGTAGAACGGGTTGCCCTCGGCCCGGTCGACGACCTTCCTCATCACGCCGGCGTCGGTGCCGCCGAGCGCGGCGAGGTAGTCGGTCATCTCGTGGCGGTCGAGAGGCTCCAGCTCCACCGGCGTCACCGAGGGGAGGCGCTTGAGCTCCGCGAGGACCCGGCGCAGCGGGTGGCGGCGGTGGAGGTCGTCGGTGCGGTAGGTGCCGACGAGGCAGACGCGCTCGGTCTGCAGCATCCGGCTGAGGAAGACCAGCAGGTCGCGGGTGGACTGGTCGGCCCAGTGCAGGTCCTCCAGGACGAGCAGCACGGGCCGCGTGGACAGGAAGCCGAGCATCGAACCGAAGAGCTGCTGCTGCGTCAGGCCCGACGTGCTCTCCCTGCCCTGGTCGGTGCCGCCGGGCAGCAGCCTGCCGAGTACGGGTCGCTCGTCGAGCGCCGCGCGCAGCTCACCTCGTGCCGAACGCAGGGCGTCGGCGAGCGGAAGGTAGGGCAGGGCGTCGCCGAGTTCGGCGCACTGGCCGACGAGCACGGCGAACCCCGCCGCCTCGGCCCGCCCGGCCAGCTCGGTGATCAGGCGGGTCTTGCCGATGCCCGCGTCGCCTCCCACGAGGGCGACCCCGGCCTGCCCCGCGGCCGCGGTGTCGAGCACCGCGGTCAGGCGATCGAGCTCCGCCGATCGCCCGATCAGAACACTCCGCGTGCTGTTCCACCCCACGTCGGCGAGTATCGCACGGGGTACCGACCGAATCGACATTCCACCCGAAGGGGACGAACAAGGAACGATTGGTACATCAACCGAGGGCGAACCTGGACCGATTGGTACACCAAAGGCTCCGCGCATTGGCCCTGACGGCGAGGGCCGGGACACCCCTATCGTCGGGGCATGGTCTCCCCGTCCACATTGCTGATCTTCTCGGTCGCGTCGCTGGCACTGGTCCTGGTGCCCGGCCCGAACCACATCTACATCATCGCCCGCGCCGTCTCCCAGGGCCGCGCCGCCGGGGTGGCGAGCGCGCTCGGTGTCGAGGTGGGCACGCTGGTGCACATCGCCGCCGCGGCGGCCGGTCTCTCGTACGTGATCGCACGGTCGGCGACCCTGTTCAACGTGATCAAGTGGGCCGGGGTGGCCTACCTGGTCTACCTGGGCATCCGGGCGTTGACGAGCAGGCAGGAGTTCGCGAGCCGGGAGACCCCGCCGCAGCCGCTTCGGGCGATCTTCCTGGAGGGCGTGGTCGTCAACGTGCTCAATCCCAAGGTGATCCTTTTCTTTCTCGCGTTCCTGCCCCAGTTCGTGGAGCCGGAGGCGGGTGCGGTGCCGCTGCAGATCGCCGTCCTGGGTGGAACCCTGCTCTTCCTGGGCCTGCTCTCCGACCTGATCTACGCGGTGGCGGCGGGCGCCGTGGGCGGGCGGCTGAGGAGCAGGGCACCTCTGATCGGCCACTTCAGCGGGATCGTCTACCTGGGCCTCGGCGTCGCGACCGCGCTCTCCGGCCGCTCCGTCTGAACGCGCGAACCACCCGAACACACAAGACCATCCGGACACACGGGACCGCCGCGACGTGACAGGACGGAGGTCGGCCCCGTCGCGGCGGCTCGGATCAGGCGGGATCCGCCGCGCAGGCCAGGTCGCGCACCGGGCGCTTCCCGGTGGTCAGGAACGTCGTCACCGCGGTGTCCGCGCACGCGTTCCCGCCGAGCAGGTAGACACCGTGGCCGCCCTCGTCGACCGTCACCATCCGGGCCCGGTCACCGAGCGCCCGCCGCATCTTCCTGGCGTCGGCCAGAGGTGTTCCCACGTCGCGGGTGAACTGCATCATGAGGATGTTCGACGGACCTCGGTCGTTGACGCGCACCGGCGGCTCGACGGGGCCGGACGGCCAGAACGCGCAGGGCCGGATGTTGGCCGCCGCCGCACCGAACATCGGGTACCGCTTCCGGTCGGCTTCGACGTCACGCTGGTAGGCACGAACAGACCTGGGCCAGCGCGAGTCACCGCAGACCACGTACTGATGGCTGGACAACGAGTTGTCCACGTCCGGCACGGGATCCTGCGCCGGCGGCGGCGACGGCGCCTGGCCGGTGTCGGCCATCTTCCAGAGATCGACCAGCGCGGGGAAGGTCGTGTCGCGAAAGAGCATGCCGAACGTGGTCATCCGGAACATCGGGCCGTCGAATCCGTGCACCGGTGTCCTGTCCAGCCGTTCGGCGAGTTCGAAGTACTTCTCGGTCACCTGCTCCGGTGTGTCGCCCAGCCCATGCTCGGGGTGGGCGGCGGCGTACTCGGCGAAGTCGGGGAGCCGGTCCTCGAAGCCCCGGGCGAACAGGCTCCTGTCCTCGTAGGTGATGCCACCGGGGGGCGTGTTGCTGTCGATCACGATCCGGTTGCCGCGCCGCGGGAACAGCGTGGCGTACACCGCACCGAGGTGGGTGCCGTAGGAGTAGCCGAGGTAGGAGAGTTTCGGCTCGCCCAGCGCCTCGCGGATGCGGTCCATGTCGCGGGCGGTGTTGGCGGTGGTGACGTACGGCAGCATCCAGGCTGTTTTCGAGGTGGCACACTGCCTGGCGACGGCCTTGACCTCCTTCGCCCGCTTCGCCACGTCGGCCGTGGTGACCGCGTACGGCGGGACGTTGCCCCGAAACTGCTGCTCCGGCGTCAGAGCGCAGGTCACCGGTGTGCTGCGGCCCACGCCGCGCGGGTCGAACCCGATCACGTCATAGGTGTCCAGCACGCTCCGGGGCAGGCCGGCGGTCACGAGATCGGCCGGGAACCGCAGGCCCGCCGCCCCCGGGCCGCCCGGGTTGAGCAGCAGCACACCACGCCGCCGCGCCTGGTCCTTGCTCGCCAGGCGGGATATCGCGACCTCGATTTTCCGCCCGTCCGGCTTGCGGTAGTCCAGCGGGACCTTGATCGTCGAGCACTCCAGGCCGGGCGCGGCGACGTCCTTGGGGCACGCCCCCCACCGCACCGCACTCGGTGCGGTCGCCGCCGTGGCCGGAACTCCCTGTAGGAGGATCGTCGCCACGGCGGCGACGGTCAGGGCTTTCAGGGCTGTTCGCATCTGATTCCTTTTGTGAACTATCGCTTGGTCGGGAGACGGGCGCGGGTGTGGACCGCCGTCGGAAGACGTGATCGGCGCGCGTCCGGGCTGGTCACCCGCCCCGGTGGCCGAGACGGCGGCCGGGGGGTGAGTGCTTCACACCGTCGATTACAGTCGTCGCGGCGCCTGTCCGGCAGTGCGGCCACGTCACGTCCTCGCCATGACATTTCCGCGGATGGCACCATGACGTGGCGTCATTGGTGTCCCGCGAAGCGATCTGGCATGGTGCGCCCGGAAGGGCGGCGGGTGCCGTCGGCGAGCGGCCGAGGAGCAGTGCCCCTGATCTGCCGCTTCAGCGGGGTCCTCCACCTGGATCTCGGCGTCGCGACCGCCCTCTCCGCCCGCTCCGGCCGGACGTACGAGAGCGACCGGACGTACGAGACCTCCGTGATGCACAAGGGGTACGAAGTCACCCGGACGCGTTACTCCGCCCCGGTGGGTGAACAGTGGTCCACCTGGTCGCACAGGTCGCCCACCAGCCTGGCCAGCGCTCCCGGCGCCGCCAGCACGCCCAGGTGCCCCCTGCGGGGGACGAGGATGAGCCGTCCGTTCCCGCAGGCGCGCAGGAAGGCGCGTTCGTGCACCCGGAACGGGTCCCGGGTGCCGTTGACCAGCCACACGCGTCCCGGGTAGGAGGCCAGGGCCGTGAGCTGATCCTGGTCGGCGACTGCGTCGACGGCCTGGGGCATCACCTCGCAGAAGACTCCCCCGGCCACCATCGCCTCCCCCACGGGTCCCGGCAGGAGACGGCGAAGGGCGTAGGAGCTGATCCGGTTCGCGAGCGACGGATTCCGGGCGGCGAGCGAGGCGGCGACCCGGTGGGGGCCCGCTGCCGAGCCGAGCGCGGTGCATCCGATCGCCATCAGCCCGGTCACCCGCTCGGGGAAGCGTTCCGCGGTGGCGATGCCGACGTATCCGCCGAGGGAGAGCCCGGCCACGAGCGCCCGGCCGCCAAGGGCGCCGACGGCGTCCGCGACCGCCGACGCCGCCGCGTCCATCGTGAACGGCTCGCCCTGGCGGGTGCCGTGGCCCGGCAGGTCCACGGCCGTCGCGGGACGCCCCAGGCGGGAGAGGTGGGAGATGACGGGGTCCCACATGGTCGCGCTGAGCCGGATGCCGTGGACGAGAACGACGGGGAGCATGGCACGCCTCCAGAGGGTCGTCCCGATCGGGGAGATGACCCGGCCGGGGAGCTGGCGTCGATTAAAACACAACGCACCGTTGCGTTGCTATGAGTCGCTATAGTCGGCCCATGGCACCGCGCAAGGAACAGCAGATCTTCCAGGCCACGCTCGAACTTCTCGCCACCAAGGGATACGAGGGCCTGACGGTGGAAGGGGTCGCCGAGCGGTCGGGGGTGAACAAGACCACGATCTACCGGTGGTGGACATCGAAGGCGGCACTGCTCGCCGCCGCCCTGGTCGAGGCCGACCTGCTCGCGATGGAGCCGCCCGATACCGGCGACCTCAGGGGGGATCTGGAGGCCTTGGTCGGCGGGGTCGCCGCCCTGCTCACCCGTCCTCCCGCCGCCGACGTCGCGGTCGCGGCCCTAGGTGCCGCCGTTCACCACCCCGAGCTCGCCGAGGCGACCCGGCGCTTCTTCGCCGACCGGTTCGCGCGGGAGCAGGCCGTCTTCGACCGTGCGCGGCGGCGCGGCGAGCTGCCCGCCGGGGCCGACCCCATGCTCATCGTCGACCTGCTCGCCGGAGCGGTCTGGCTGCGCGCGGTCTTCCGCGGCCTGCCCCTCGACGACGACTTCGCCGCCCGCGCCGTGAGCACCGTCCTGGACGGCGCCCGCGCCTCCTGACCCGCCCACTGACCCGCTCGTGAAACCGCTCATGAACCTGCTCGCGACCCCGCCCACGAACCCGCTCGTAGATCCGCTCGTGGACCCGCCGCAGAACCCGAGCCCCGCCTCGCGAAGACCCCCGGCCGACCAGACATCGGCCTCCTCCGGCCGGTCTCGCCGGACCAGGTCGGTCTCAGGTGGAGAGCGCGCCCGGGATGCGGTCCAGGATCGGGTAGGGCATGAGCCCGTACGCGTAGAAGTCGACCGCGTCGGCGCCCGAGGCCCGTACGGCGCGAACCTTGGCGGCGAGCCGGTCGGCCGAGTCGGTGTCGGGCAGGCCGGGGCGCAGGACGACCCGCAACTCCTTGTCCTTGCCCGTGGAACGGCGGTAGGCGGCGACGTCGTCGGCCACCCTGGCCACGTCCCGGGCGTAGGCGAGCACGCCGAGCGAGGGCACCAGGTCACCGAGGGCGACCAGGTCGACGCCGAGCTGCCAGGAGTCGTGCGCGGCGAACCCCGGCGAGGGCAGCCCGTCGGTGTACCCCTTCACCGCACCGGTCCCGTCGAGGAAGACGAGACGCGAGCCCTCGTCGGTGACGGCGGTGGAGACCTCGGAGACCAGCGAGGTCACCGTCTCCGAGCGGGCCCGCGCGTAGGCGACCACCTCGGGCCCCGCGTACGCGGTCAGGGCGGCGCGGGTCACCTCGCCCTGGGCGGGAGGATCGCCGTCGAACACGGCGCCCACGATCCTGGAGCACTCCTCGCGCGCCACCTCCGCGTTCACGCCCAGGTCGGCGGCGCGGCGCATGCAGAAACCGCAGAAGCACAGGCCGAGCAGGAAGGCGTCCATCGGCCCGAGCGGGACGAAGCTGCGCTCGTGGTGGTAGCCATGGCCGAAGGTTCCATAGTGCAACGCCTCGGCCACCACGCTGTCGACGCCCTGCCTGGCCACCGCCCGGCCCAGCGCGACCGCGTACCGGCGCACGTCGGGGTGGGAGGGGCACAGGTCGGCGGGCGAGCCGCGGTCGCCGAAGCAGTTGCGTACGGTCACGTCCGGGTTGGCCAGGCCGAGCGTGGTGTTCTGCAGAAAGACGGTCCAGCCGTGCAGGGCGAGCCCGCGTTCGGCGGTGGCCCCGCGCAGGGCGGCCAGCGGCTCGTCCTCGGCGCCGTCCTGGACGGGCGGCACCAGCCGCAGCCCGCCGAACAGGTCGGCGGGCGGCGTGAAGTGCGCGCCGTCGCTGCGGATCGTCACCCGGGGGCGGCCGTGCGGGGTGACGTCGCGGGCACGGTGGTAGGCCGCGGCCACGGTCACGCCCGTCACGCCGTATCCGGTGATCCGGTCGAGGACCGCCTCAAGGCCCTCCCCGCGCACGTCCTCGACGTAGACGTATAGCGAGCTGTCCAAGCCGCCGCCCTCCCACGAAGTCGGTCAGACTCTAACGCGGCTTGTAGGCCACGAAGTCGATCTCGACGAGGATGTCCATCAGGTCCGAGCCGACGGTCGTGCGAACCGGGTACGGGCGGGTGAAATACGACTTGTACACCTCGTTGTAGGCGGCGAAGTCACGCTTGAGGTGCTCCAGGTGCACGGTCGACTTCACCACGTCGTCGAAGCCCAGCCCGTGGGCCGCGAGGATCGCGCCGAGGTTGCGCATCACCTGGTGGGTCTGCTCGGCCACATCGGTCCCGACGACCTCGCCGGTCTCGGGGCTGAGCGGCCCCATGCCCGAGGTGTAGACGAAGTCGCCGACCACGAGACCCTGCGAGTACGCCCCGACGGGCGCCGCGCCCTCGCTCGTCCTCAGCTCCTGCTTGTCGCTCATCTCACCAATCCTCAGCGATGGAAATTTAGAAAAAGGTGTTTATCAGATCGACGACGACATACTCCTCGTCGACCACCGGGATGGTCCGCCACTTGTCGAAGGCGGTGCACGGGTGGGAGATACCGAACGACACCAGGTCGCCCGGCCGCACCGGCGAGCCGGGTGCCGGCCTCAGGAGCGTGTGCTGGTCCTGGACCTTGAGCACCGTCGCGTCCGCGACGGCTCCACGCGGGATCGGCAATCCCTCGTCGAAGGGGGCGTCGCGCTTGCCGAACCCGACCACGGCCAGGCCGGGCTCGGGGACGCTCAGCACGTGCGCCCAGATCTCCAGCGCCGCGCGCAGTTCCCCGTCGATCCGGGTGTACGGGGTGCGCTCGCGGTAGTAGCCGTCGTCGTGGGAGACGTACGCGCCGCTGCGCAGCATCACCCTCGCCTGGCAGGCGGCGAGCTCGCGGCCGATCACGTCGAACCACTGGCTGCCGCCCACCGACAGGATCGGGTCGCGCACCCGCAGGTGCTCCAGCGCCTCCAGCAGCCGGTGCAGGTAGGCCCGTACCTCCTCCGCCGACCCCAGCGAGCCCTCGTATCCCGCGACGCCCGCCAGCTCCACCCCCTCGGCCGCCTGCGCGGCCGAGGCGACCTCCAGCAGCTGGGCGAGCGTACGGCTGCCGCCGCGCCCGCCCTGGTGGCCGAGTTCGGCCAGCACGCGGAACGGCCTGGCTCCCGCGTGCCGGGAGAGCGCCTCGACCCCGGCCGTCGAGTCGACGAAGCACAGGAACTCGAACGCGGGATCCTCGTCCAGCCGGGCGGCGAGGGCGGCCAGCCCCGCCGGGTCGAAGACCTGGTTGGCGAGGACGATCCGGGAGACGCCGAACCCGCGCAGGGTGAGCGCCTGGCTGGGGGTGGCGACCGTCATTCCCCACGCGCCCGCGTCGAGCTGCGCCTTCACCAGCTCGGGCGACATGGTGGTCTTGGCGTGCGGGGCGAAGGTGAGCCCGTACTCGCGGGTGAAGGCCGCGAGGGTCGCGATGTTGTGCTTCAGCGCGCTGCGGTGGGCCACCATCACCGGGAAGGTGAACGCCCCGCCGAACAGTGAGGCTCCCAGCACCGCCCCGGGATCCACGATGCCCTTCACGTCCCGTCCCCCTCTGGTCGCCTGGTGGATTCGACGGCTCGTCGGCCGCCGGATCCGGGCGTGGGAGATCGCATTCCCCTTCGCCGCCCTGAGGACCCTATCCTCACGGCGACCTTTTCAGGGGCGTGCCCGAAGGGCTTCCGGGGGCGGCCCTGGAGAGGGCACCGTTCCTCGAAAGCCCGGCGTCTTGCCGAGGGGTGACGCCGTTTCTCAGGGGCGTAGCGCTCTGCCGGGGGTGGCGCCGGTGAGCGCTCCCGCGGTGAGCACCGGGACCCCGGAGACGAGGACGTCGCCGATCCCGGTGGCCGGGGTGCGCGGGACGGCGTACGTGGCCAGGTCGGCGACCGCGGTGGCGTCCAGGACGACCAGGTCGGCGACCTGGCCGGGACGGACGAGGCCCCGCCCTTCGAGACCGAAGCGGCGGGCCGGGTGCGAGGCGAGGTGGACGACGGCCTGCTCCAGGGTCCAGTCGCCGGTCTCGCGGACGTGGTGGCCGAGCATCCTGGCGAACGCCCCGTAGCCACGGGGGTGGGGGTGGCCGCCGACGTAGATGCCGTCGGAGCCGCCGGTGTGGGCCGCATGGCGCAGGATCGCGCGAACCGACGCCTCACCCTCGGGGCCCTCGTCGGGGCGGGCCGCCACGCATCCGGCCTCCAGCCGGGTGTCGATCAGGATCCTGCGGCAGAACTCCCCCGGCTCCAGCCCGGCCTCGGCCGCGGCGTCGGGCAGCGTCATCCCCTCGGCCCACTCGGCACCGGGTACGTGGGAGAAGGTGATCCTCGGCCAGAGCGTCTCGTCCCACTGGATCGGCTCGGACTCCAGCACCTCCAGCGTGCGCTCGACGTCGGCGGCCGGGACCCACGGCGGCAGCGCGACCATCGCGAGGATCGTGCTGCCCCGCAGGTAGGGGTAGGTGTCGAAGGTCAGGTCGACCCCCATGAGCCGGGCCTCGTCGACGAGCGGCAGGAGCGTGGAGGCCGGGCCGTGGTAGTGCGAGACGTGCACGGCGGCGCCCGAGCGCCGGGCGATGTCGCTCACCTCGGCCATCCCGGCGGGGGCCGCCGCGCCGTACCCGCGCATGTGCGTCACGTACGGCAGGTGGTCCAGCGGTGCGCAGAGCGCGGCGATCTCGGCGGCGTCGGCGTAGCGGCCGGGGGCGTACTCCAGGCCGGTGGAGAGGCCGACGGCGCCCTCCGCCAGGCCGCGTTCGACGCGGGCCAGCATCGCGGCGAGTTCGTCGGCGGTGGCTGCCCGCTCGGCGGCGCCCATCACGTCGTGGCGGATCGTGCCGTGCGGCAGCAGGTACGCGGTGTTCAGCGCGGTCGCCCGGTCGTAGCCCGCGAGCAGCTCCGCCACGCCGATCGGCCCGTCGGCCGAGGGGTGGACGCCGTTGACGGCGGCGAAGTAGCGGGTCGCGTAGGCGAAGGTCTCCGGAGTGGTGGAGGGTGCGAAGGAGAGCCCGTCCTGGCCGAGGACGAACGTGGTCACGCCCTGGCGGAGCGCGGCGAACTGCACGTCCTTGTCGAAGACGAGGGCGTCACCGTGGGCGTGGCAGTCGACGAGGCCGGGCATGACGTGGCGCCCGGCGGCCTCGACGACGGTCGCGGCGTCCGCGCCCTCCAGGCGGCCCACGGCGGTGATCCGGTCTCCGTTGACACCGACGTCGGCCCGGTGAGCCGGAGCCCCGGTACCGTCGAGCACCCAGCCATCCCTGATCAACACATCGAACGACATGCGGGGATTCAATCACCCGAAAGGTCTGCGCCGCATCCAGCGCTCGTCTTCGTTCTCCCTGCCGCTGTCCCGGATTTCCCCGGTTCTAGGTATGGGAGGAATTTGGGCCCCCCATCCCCTTGACCGTAGCGTGTCAGGGATGGCGCCATCTTTCCCTAGTTAGGAACCTTTCCTAACTAGATGATCGCAGAGAGGGCACCCCTGTGCACGCGAGACCGCGCCTCGAACGCCTCCAACGCCCCTCGCCCGTCCTCGCCCTGGCACTGGCGTCGGCACTGATCGCATCGCTGTTCGTACTGGCGGCACCGGCCGGCTTCGCCGCCGACTCCCTGCTCTCCCGTGGCCGCCCGGCCACCGCCTCCTCCACCGAGGACTCCACCCTGCTTCCCGGCGCCGCCTTCGACGGCAACACCGCCACCCGCTGGGCCTCCGCCGAGGGCCAGGACCCCCAGTGGATCCGCGTCGACCTCGGCGCCTCCGCCACCGTCTCCCGGGTCAAGCTGACCTGGGAGGCCGCGTACGGGAAGTCGTACCGCATCGAGGTCTCGCCCAACGGCTCCACCTGGACGTCGGTCTACTCGACCACCACCGGCGACGGCGGCGTCGACGACCTGACCCTCTCGGGCACCGGCCGCTACGTGCGGATGTACGGGACCGCGCGGGGCACCGTGTACGGCTACTCGCTGTACGAGATGGAGGTCTACGGCAGCACGGGCGGCACGACCCCGAGCCCCACCCCCACGGCCACCCCGTCCCCCGGCGCCCCCGGCGTGCCGTTCGGCTCCCACAAGATCCCCTACGCGGCCGGGATGCTGCGCCCGACCGGAACCCAGGCGACGCTCGACCAGAAGGTGGTCGACTACTACCGGCGCTGGAAGGCCGCCTTCGTCAAGCAGAACTGCGGCAACGGCTGGTACCAGATCATCTCCCCCGACGCCGACCACCCGTACGTGGCCGAGGCGCAGGGCTACGGCATGGTCATCACCGCCACGATGGCCGGGGCCGACCCGGACGCGAAGAAGATCTTCGACGGCCTGGTGAAGTACGTCCTGGCCCACCCGTCGTCGATCACCCCCGGCCTGCTCGCCGCCGAGCAGAACACCGCCTGCCAGAGCGTCAACGGCGGCGACTCCGCCACCGACGGCGACCTGGACGTGGCCTACGGCCTGCTCCTGGCCGACCGGCAGTGGGGAAGCACCGGCACCTACAACTACCGGCAGCTCGCGATCAACCACATCAACGCGATCAAGGCCGGTGAGGTCAACCCGACCACCAAGCTGATGAAGCTCGGCGACTGGAGCAGCTCCGGCGACCAGTACTACTGGATCAGCCGCTCCTCGGACTGGATGATCGATCACTTCAGGGCGTTCCGCAAGGCCACCGGCGACACGACCTGGGACACCGTCCGCACCAACCACCAGAACCTGATCGCCTCCCAGCAGTCGACCTACGCGCCGAACACCGGCCTGCTGGCCGACTTCGTCGTCAACACCAACACCACCCCCAAGCCCGCGCCGGGTGAGGTCCTGGAGTCCGCCAACGACGGCAAGTTCTGGTGGAACGCCTGCCGTGACCCGTGGCGGATCGGCAACGACGCGGTGACCAGCGGCGACGCCAAGTCCCTCGCCGCCGCACGCAAGCTCAACACCTGGATCAAGGGCAAGACCGGCGGCAACCCGAACAACATCGCGATCGGCTACTCCCTCAACGGCACCCAGATCTCCAGCGGCAGCGCGCCGGCCCACTTCGCCCCGTTCGCGGTGGCGGCGATGACCGACTCCGGCAGCCAGGCCTGGCTGGACGCCCTGTGGAACAAGATGCTCAACACCCCGTTCACCGCGAACGACTACTACTCGACCAGCGTCCAGCTCCAAGTCATGATCACCGTAACCGGCAACCACTGGGTGCCCTGACCCTCACCCGAACTAAAGCGGCCCTCGCCTTCCAGCGAGGGCCGCCTACTAGCGCGGGCCGCGCAAACGCCCGCCACTGGTTCAGGGCAGGATCGCACACAGAGCGGTCGTGCGGACCGTGACCGGCCAGGTGTTGTGATTGCTGGCCCGATAGCCCCAGGTGTTTTCCAGTTTGCCGTCTTGGCCCATGCTCAAGCCCAGGTAGCCCACCGCCATGTTGTCCTCAAGGTACCAGTGGTCGGCACGCCCATACATGTACCCTCCGCTAATGGGCACTTTGCCTTCCGGGCAGGTGATTGTGGCGCTTTTCTGTGCACCGGCGGGGAACGTGACGTCGCGCGTGACTACCTCCAGCCCGGAGATACCCACTTCTCCCTTGGGTCCAGCCGGGCCGCTGTCGCCCGCCGGCCCAGCTGGACCGGCGGGGCCCGACTGGTTCCAGGAGATCTGCCGCTCAGTGGCCAGGCACCTGCCAGGGGACGCCGTAGTGGTGGGAGCGGGGGCGAGCATGGTCTCGCCGGGCGAGGGGGAGGCCGGCGGGATCCGTACCGCCCCGTTCGTGCTCACGCATGCTGTGATCACCTCGCTGGTGTCCGCCGCTCCCGCGACGGCGATCCCCGATCCGCCGACGACCAGCCCCAGCACCGCGCCGATGGCCAGTGACCCCTTGCTTACCCTCACCACTGTCTCCTTCCAGACGACGATGATCCGCCGCATTCGTGTCAAGGATCGTTCGGATCACTGGGAATCCTCTTGTGGCTGGCTGCAACGCCATCGAGACCCGGTAGACCCAAAACCCGGCCGTACCGGTCGGTAACTTGCGGGAACCTGCATGGGTGTAGCTCTTTCTCAGCGTGTTGTTTGACCTCCGAGATCACGTTTGGCTGTGAGGGACTTCGGTCGCTTGTTGACTTTCCCCAGTTCGTGGCGGGGAGCGCGGCGCTGGTTGCGGGAACCGGGCGGACGTCCCGGGCCGGGCTTGCCGGGTTTGGGCGCACGGGCCGGACATGACGTTGCCGGACGGATGTTGCGAAACCCCCGCCGTACCCGAGCCGGACTCAGCCGCCCGGGCAGGACAGGTCTCTCCCACGGACGGCGCAGGTCCTCCACCAAATACCGGGCCAGGCACAGTTGGGTGTAGACGGCGATGATCAGCCAGGTCCAGCGGTCGGCCGCCTCAGCGCTGCGGATCTTCGGCGCGGTCCAGCCCAGGGTCTGCTTGAAGAACCGGAACGTATGCTCCAGGTCGAATCTGCGCAGGAACGCCTGCCACAGCAGGTCGATCCGGGCGGCCGGCAGGCCCAGGGCCGAGGACCACAGCCACACCGGCCGGGGATGGGCATCGCCCGGCAGCCGTTCCACGCTCAGCCGGATCAGCGTGCCCTCGATGATCGGTAATTCGCCGTCGTGGTCGATCCAGGCGGCCCGGCGAGTGAGCTGATGATGCAGCCGGTCCCATGCGGTCGCGATCGCTGTGCCGTAGCGCGTCGCCCGGGTCGAGGTGGCCTGGTCCGGGCTGTGCCAGGTCGACGGGTCGACGAAGCGGAACACGCCGCCGTGCTTAGGCGGACGGCCCCCGGCGGGGCCGGCCAGAAAGTGCCACGCGGGTTTCGTTCGTGAGCCTTATGCGCAGGTCAGCACACGGCCCAGGTCCTGGGCCGAGTCCGCCAGCGTTGACGTCGGCCCCGTTCCGGCGAGCTCGATGCGGTCGGCGACACGGAGCAGCAGGTTGACCGTACGCGCCGAGGCGATCTCGCTCGCCTGTGCCATCACCTCCACGATGACCGGCTCGGCCTCCTGCCACGCTTGTGCGTGTACGAGGCCGTTGAGCAGTTGGGCCCCGCAGTTATAGCGAGAACGTCCCCGCGTCAGGTGATGCTCGTAAGCCTCCGTAAGCGGGATGACAGCCTTGCCCCACTCGCCCAGCTCCGCGTAGGCCATCCCCTGATGCCCGGCCAACTCGGCCTCGTCCATCCACCACGACCAGTACGGATCGCGAGCGCCGATGCTTTCGGTGAGCGCGGACCGTGCCCGATGGAGCGCTTCGAACCCCCGCGTCCCGTCACCCAGTGCGGCGAGCGCCCGACCTCGCCGTACCTGGAATATCGCTTCGACACGAGGAGGGAGATCACCACCGGCGAGCACGTCGTCGGCGATCCGCAACGTCTCGTGCGGGCGACGCTGGAACTGGGACAGCATCGAGAGATGGGCCAGTTCCAGCAGTTCCATACTGCGATCTCCCGCGAGACGGGAGAGCATCATCGCCTCGTGGATGATCTGACGTGAGACATCCTGCCGATCGGCGTCATGGGCCTGCCAGGCGGCGATCTCTCCGGCCTCTCCGGCGGCGGCTTCGAGGTCTCGCTCGACGGTCGCGGTGAAGTTTCCTGCGGCGAGTTTGGCACTGGCGGTTCGGAAGACCCGCACTGCGAGGGGGAAGATCTCGTTTCCCCCGTACGCGGTGTCCAGCGCGACAAGCGCCTGCCCGGTGGTCCGGAGCGTCATCACATAGTCCGCGTCGGCCGGTCGGCCGTCTATGACAAATGGATCAAGCGCCTCGATGCCCAGTGATGCCGATGCATCTGGACGAATAGGAACGTTCTCCTCAAACAATTCGGTTTCCCTGAAACCAAACACCCGGCAGTACAGCGTGAGATAAGGCTCCCTGGGCCGGTGTTTCCCCGCTTCCCATCCCTTGATCGATCGCACCAGCGACTCCCTGGTCGGGAGGCGCTCGCGGGTCCACTCGTCAGCCGCTTCGGCCAGGCGTTTGGCCATCTCTTTTTGCGACCAAAGCCGGGCGCACCGCTCTTCGCGGAGTCGAACAGCCCATACTGGAAGCTTTTTCATCACGCACCTAGGGCCGAAGGGAAACGCCGATCCCTTTATTTTCCCCCAGCACCACCTACCGATGCACAGGTTTACCGCGTGTGATGGACAGAGAATTCAAACAGGCGGGACCCGAAGGTGCTCAGCAATCACCCCGCCTTCGTACTGGCCATCCAGCCCGTACGGCATCCCCTCCGTGTCTTTGCCCACCTCATGAAACGGGCTCGTCCATCACTGCGAACGATCGGACAAGCCCGTTATCGGATGGAGGTCCAATCAGTGAACGAGGCCAAATCCACCCACCCTGTATCCACCATCCCCGGCTGGCGGTTGATTCTCAGTGATGCCGGGCGGCTATGGGCCAGCCGGGAGGAGCCCTTCCCTTCGGTCGCATTCCACGCCGGTGCCGAGCGGACCGTCGACGCCGACAGCCTGGAGGCCCTGCGGGCCGAGACCGAACGGCAGGAGGCCATCGCGCGGGAGGCGCAGGCCGGGCAGGTGATCTCATGATTCGCCGCTGCCTGTCCGCAGCCCGGGGGCGTCACCGCGACGGCCAGGCCGTCATCGCGGTCCCGCGCTACACCTGGGACCACGAAGCCCGAGCCGAAGCCGCGATGCTGCAGGCCACCCGCCCAGGCTGGTCGGTGCTCTACGGCACCGGAAGCCGCCTCTTCCACGCCATCGCCACCTGGCCCACCCCCGAACCTTTGATCATCTGCGACCGGACCCTGGAGGGGTTGAAGACCCAGATGTACGAGGCAGAAACGACCGTCCTCCACCGCTGGGCACTCACCTCCAGCTCAGCCAGCATCGGCCACTTCTGATGAACGGGCACGACGGCCCTCTCGCATGACTACCAAGAGAGCCGCCAACTAACGTCATGCTGTCTTGACGTCAAGGAGGCTTGACGTCAAGACAGCATGACGAAATACTCGACCCATGGCGACTCCAGAGGATCTTGAACGTCGGTTCACGCTGCTGACCGCGACCGTGCGCTACGACGCGCTACGCACCCGTGAGGCCCTGGCCGCACCGGCCGACGAGGACGACTCCGAGCTCGCGCCACTCGACCCCGGCGCCGAGCCCCTGACCCGGGGTGAGGCGCTGGAGCTCCTCGCGCTGGGTGAGGTGATCGCGCGGAAGGCGGGCTACGGACGTCAGCTCTCCGTACGCTCCGCCCGCCGGGCAGGCGCCTCGTGGTCGCAGATCGGTGCCGCGCTGGGGACCAGCAAGCAGGCCGCGTGGGAGGCCCACAACCGGTGGATCGACGAGCAGACCGGGGAACGCGACGGTCACTGGGGCTGGAACGAGGACGACGCGGCGGCCGCGCGCACGCTCGCCGGCGACCCGGAAGGCGCGGAGACGAAGTGAACAAGGCCGCCGTCCGCCCTTTCGTCCGTGACATCGCGTAGACCGACCTGGACGACCTGGCCCGCCCTGTCCGGCGACTCGCCGAACGGGTGCGGGCCACCGGTGGACGAATCGCCCGGCCCGGCGGCCCTCGAATCCCTCAGTCCTGGTCGGGGATCTCCAGGCGGGAGATCGTCTGCGGGCAGGAAACGGTGCTGAGCACCGGTCGCTGGGCCAGCAGGTCCCTCGCCTCGCGGCGGGCCAGGTTCCAGCCGTTCCACGAATCGGGTCCGGCGAGGTCGTTGGCCGCGACCACATCCCGCAGGACGCAACTGCGGGACGGCTCGGGCAGCCGGTCCAGGGCGGGCACGGCCTCCGCGCCGAGGTCGCCCAGGTATTCGAGGTCGACCCGCTCCACGCCCCGTACGGCGATCTGGGTCTCCGCGACCCGCAGGTCGGGGTTCCACACCGCGAACGCCAGCAGCGAGGCGCTCGTCATCAGCACCAGGGTTCTGGGCATCCAGCGCGCGTGCCCGCGCCCGGTGAGCCGGGCCGCGCCCGCGGCGAGGACCAGCGCGAAGACCCCGCCCAGCCACAGCACCGTCGCCGACACCGAGGCCCGCAGCCGGGAGAGCCCGTAGGCGTCCGCGTACAGGTCCAGGCGGTGCAGCGCGGAGAACAGGATCACCAGGGTGAGCACGCAGAGCACGCCGAGCAGTCCGGCCATCAGCCAGCGGTCGGAGCCCTTGAGATCCAGCGTCCCCGAGGCGACCGCGACGATGGCGAGTACGAACACGCTGACGACGACGAGCTGGAAGAACCCGGAACGCGCGTACTCCGCGTAGGTCAGCCCGGTGGCGGAGACCACCCACCGGGTGGAGCCGAACAGCACGGTGAGCTGCATCCCCACGAACGTGGCGAACAGCAGGTTGAGCGCCGTCAGCGGGGTCACCCAGAGACCGCGACCGACCGTGACCTTCAGGTCGGGAGCCTTCGGCTCGGCCACGGGTCGCAGCCCGACCAGCACGGCGGAGGCGACCACGCACGCGAAGACGACGAAGAGGAAGATACGCAGCGGTAGCGACTCCGCCCACTCCTGCGCGCTGAACACCCGCTCGACGGCCTCGGCGAAGACCGCGTCCGCCGAGACGAACAGCGCCCCGAACACCGCCAGCAGCACGACGGTCAGCCCACCCCCCAGCAGCAGGGGCATCACCCGGCGACGGGACGCGAGGCCCTTCAGCCTCGCCCCGAGGAACCACGGCACCGGCAGCAGGCCCAGGATCACCGACGCGCCGCCCCTGATCACCCCCAGCCAGCCGCGCCCGGCCCCCGACAGAGCGAGCGCGGCCGTCAGGAACCCGGCCAGCAGCAGGATGCCGACCAGCCAGTCCGCGTCCCTGAACATCACCGTCGCGACCAGCCCGTAGGCGATCGCCCCCATCCCCGCCGACCACGGGGTGATCCTCCTGCGCACCGCGGGGATCGTCGCCGCCCCCATCGCCGCGGACACCAGCACGAGCCCCAGCCCGGCCCTGCTGTACGGCACCGCGACCGCGGCGAGCAGTCCGACGGCGGCGGACACCGGCAGCACCCACCGGGGGGTGTCCGGCAGCTCGGGGCGGGGGAAGACCGGCGGCGCCTTGTACCCTCCAGGAGCCCCGGGGCCGTTGTAGCCTCCGGGCGCCCCGGGACCGCTCCCCCCGCCCTGCCGGGAGACCGCCGACGGACCCGTCGGTGACCCCGTCGGTGACCCCGTCGGTGAGCCTGTCGGTGAGCCTGTCGCCCCTTCCCCGACTCCCGTCGCCCGCGCCTCGCCTTCCCGCCGGGGAGCTCCCGGGCCCGCTGCGCGTCGTGCGGTGGGCTTTCGCTCCTCAGGCCGGTGCGGGAGCGGTTCGACGGAGGCCAGGAAATCGGTGGTGGGGGTGGTGGCGCCGATGACCGTGCCGACGAACGCGCCGATGGCGAAGAGGACGGATCCGGCGAAAGCGGCCAGCAGGGCGTCGAGGGTCGCGAGGGCGATGCCCACGATCACCCCGCACACCAACCCCGCGATACCGCCGAGGAAGACCCCGGAGAACGCTCCCGGCCAGTTCCGCATCACGACCGGCCTCTGACGCGCGCTCTCGTCCCTGGCGAGCACGGGTCGTGGAGGGTACGGCTGCGGGGAGGGTCGTACGGGAGGAGGCGGGGCGGCGGCTCCGAGGTCAAGGGCGGCAGGCGCCGGCCCCGACCCCGACCTTGGTCCCGGCCCCGACTCCGACTCCGACCCCGGTCCCGACTTCGACCCCGGTCCCGGAGAAGCGGGCACCTGTCCGGCCGCGACCGTCTCAGGGACTTCGGGCGTACGACCGCTCTCCACCGGTTCGACCGGCTCCCTGGATTCGACGGCCACGGAACCCTGATCGGCCCCGGACGCCCGACCGGCTTCCACCGGTTCGTCGGACACGACAGTCGCGGCGACCCCGGTGACCCCGGTGACCTCGGTGACCTCGACGGTCTCGCGGCGTCCGGACGACGGACCCGCCACGAGTGGGACGGACGACGTGGAGGCCACGAGCGACACCGACGGCGTACCGGCCACGGACGGAAGCGGCGGCGTGGAGGTCTCGGACAGGACCGACGGCGTACCGGCCGCGAGCGGGACCGGTGGCGCGGAGGCTGCGAGACCCGCGGGTTCTGCGGGCTCCGTGGGAGCCTCGCTCGAAGGCTCCTCGCCCCGGGCGGCGTCCTCCCCCGAGGGGATGGAGTCCTTGGCGGGGAGGGACGGGGGGTTCATCTCGATCCTTTCGGGAAGGTCGGCCACGATGTGGCAACCGACACCGTCGTCTACGTGGATGGAGCCGCCGTGGAGTTCGACGATCTCCTTGGTGATGGCCAGGCCCAGCCCGGCGCCGCCGTCGTCGGCGGCCCGGCCCGCGTCCAGGCGGGAGAAGCGCTCGAACGCCCGTGCCCGGTCCTCGACCGCGATCCCCGGTCCCTGGTCGCTCACTCTCAGCCGGACCCCCTCTCCCCTGGCCGTGGCCGCCAGCACCACCGCCCCGCCCGCGGGGCTGTGGCGCACCGCGTTGTCCAGCAGGTTGGCGAGGACCTGTGCGAGCAGGTCGGGATCGGCGCGCAGGCTCAGGCCCTCGGGGACCTCGCAGCGCGCCACCACCCCCTCCCGCGCGAGTACGGCCTCCCGCAGGGCCTGCTCGCACAGCGGACGCAGCTCGACGTCCTCGCGCTCGATGAGCCGTGCCCCGGACTCCAGGCGGGACAGGTCGAGCAGTTGCGCGACCAGGCGGCCCAGCCGCTCGGTCTGGGCGAGCGCGGTGCCGAGGGTGACGGGATCGGGCTCTGAGACCCCGTCGACCACGTTCTCCAGCACCGCACGGAGCGCGGTGATCGGCGTACGGAGCTCGTGGCTGACGTTCGCCACCAGCTCACGCCGCTGCCGGTCCACCTCCCCCAGGTCGGCGGCCATCGCGTTGAAGGCACGGGCGAGCTCGCCGACCTCGTCACGGGAGGACGCGGTGACCCGCAGGCCGTACCGGCCCTTCGCGATGGTCTGCGCGGCGGCGGCCATCTCGCGCAGCGGCTTGGTCATGCCCCGCCCGAGCAGCTGCACCATGATCAGCGCGAACACCACGGCCACCGCGACGCGCACGTCGCGCGAGTAGCCGGCGTTGATGCCGACCTCGTTGACGACGAACGCCGTCACCACGGCCAGCAGGATCACCATTCCGAGCTTTACCTTGATCCGGCCCAGGAAGTCGAGAGGTCTCAATGGTCGGCGCGTCCCGGTGTTGGAGTGGAAGGGCACATGAGTGTCTGAGTGACGGAGAGGGCGATCGGTTCTCCTCCGGGCGCGAGCACCGTTTCCAAGGCGCGCGGAAACCGCCGTTCTGGCCGTACACGAGCGTGGGTCCGTGGCACCGCGGAGATGCGCGGTCGCGGCCGGGCGCCCCTGTCGGACCGTGAACGGCCATCGGCGTGCCGGGACGACCGTTCACGGTTTGACGAGGGCGTAGCCGACGCCGTGGACGGTACGGACGACTCCGGGGCCGAGCTTGCGGCGCAGGGCCCGCACGTGGCTGTCGACCGTACGGGTGGCCGCGGCCTCGGAGAAGCCCCAGATGTCGGCCAGCAGCCGTTCCCGCTCGAAGACCTGGCCGGGGCGCTCGGCGAGGCGGCACAGCAGGTCGAACTCGGTCCTGGTCAGCTGGGCTTCGGCGCCCCGCACGTAGACGCGGCGCTCGGCGGTGTCGATCTCGACGTCGGCGAGGCGGATGACCGTGTCGGCCACGGCCAGCTGGGAGGCCCGCTCGACCCGGCGCAGCAGGGCGTGCACCCGGGCGACCAGCTCGCGCATGCTGAACGGCTTGGCCATGTAGTCGTCGGCCCCGACCCCGAGCCCCACGAGAAGGTCGGTCTCCTCTCCCAGCGCGGTGAGCATGAGCACCGGTACCGGCCTCGCGGCCTGCATCCTCCTGCACACCTCCAGCCCGTCGAGGCCGGGCAGCAGCCGGTCGAGCACCACCACGTCGGGTCCCGTCTTCGCGTAGGCGGCGAGTGCGGTCTGCCCGTCCCCGACGACCTGCACGTCAAAGCCCTCGGCGGCCAGCCTGTGGCGTACGGCCCGCGCGATCGTCTCGTCGTCTTCGACCACGAGGACACGGCGTTGCTGAGGGATTGCCATGCTCGGCAGCGTAGACCTGAGCCGTGCAGAAGACCTGTGGTGAATTGTGAAGGTTCTGCGCACCCGGCGACCGGCCGACCCGCCGGCGGGGCCCCGCGTACGAGGCCCCACCGGCGGGTGCGGCGCCCCCCGAACGGATCCGCAGGGCCTTCCGCGCGTGCGAAGACCCCGCGGATCCGGAGGGAGGCCGGAATCAGGCGAGGATCAGGCGACGGCCGGTGATCCGGTAGCCGATCCTGGCGAACGAGGCCGCCATGGGCGCGTTGCCCACATCGGTGTTGTCCTTCACCTCGGGCTCGCCCTCCGCGACGAAGTTGTGCAGCGCCTCGGTGACGAGGTCGTCCGCGTAACCGCGGCCTCGGTGGGCCGGGTCGACCCCGAGGTAGCCGATCGTGGCGTTCCTGGAGTTGCGCGTCGCCATCACGATGCCGACGAGCTCTCCCGACGCGTCGCGGGCGAGCCGCCACCTCCGGCGCCCTCCCGGCATGTCGGCGACCTCGGCCACGGTCCTCTCGGCCGTCGCCCTCGCACCCCGCTCGGCGAGGTTGCGCCGGTCCCAGTCGTCGAGGCTGCCCTCGGCGACGCGGGCCAGCAGGTTCACCACCACCTCGTCGTCGGCGGCGGGGGCGAAGGTGAGCCGGGCCGACCTGGGCGGCAGACCGTACTCGGGGAGCCAGTGCAGGTTGAGCCGCTCGACGGACCGCCGCAGCCCGGCCTTCTCCGCGGCGGCGATCCGGTCGGAGGCGTCCGCGAACGCGTCGGGGCGCTCGTGCCAGTCGGCGGGCAGGAAGAGGTGGTAGTCGGGTCGTGCCCCGGACGGTGTGGCGTACCCGGGCGTGACCAGGGCCGCGTACGCGGCTCGCAGCAGGGCCGCTCCCACCTCGATCCGGCGCGGGCCGGAGCCGGGGTCGAACCAGTCGAGGCTGTAGGGATGTTCGGAGCCCGGCGGACCCCAGAAGGCGGCTCTGGCGACCACCTCGTCGCCCCGCAGCGCGACCCAGACCCATCCGGGCCGGTAGTCGAGCTCCTCGAAGGGCAGGTGGCGGGCGCCGACGCCGGAGGCCGGGAGCGGGCCGTAGCGGTGGAACAGGTCGAACTCGCCCGCTTCTAGCGGACGGAACCGCAGATCGGAGAGGTCGGAGGTGGACAGGTCGGACAGATACGGCTCGGACAAGCGAAACTCCAGAAAGCAGGTGCGCTTCCCGGTCTCAGGCGGCCTGTCGCCCGGGGCGGGAGCGCGTGACCGAAACGGCGAACATGTGCTCCTCACCTCCTCACACTCGCGGGGACGGTCAGGCTACCGGCGTACCCGGCGCGGCCTCAACCGGATAATCCGGGCGCGCACCGTTCATTCCAGAGAAAGCGCATGTCCGAGGCTAGGTACGCGCCCACCTGGGCGTTAACGTGACAGGGTGATCGATGTCACCGCGTACCTCCGCAGGATCGGCGTGAAGGTCGACGGACCTCCAAGCGTGGAGTCACTGCACCTGCTGCACCGGGCACACATCGAGCGCGTGCCGTACGAGTGCATGGAGATCTGGCTGGGCCGTCCGACGACCGTCGACCCGGTGGAATCGGCGGCGCGGATCGTCCGGGGCCGTGGCGGCTACTGCTACCACCTGAACGGGGCCTTCTCCGAGTTGCTGAAGGCGCTCGGCTACCGGGTGACCCGGCATCGCGGCGGGGTGCAGGGCCGCGCCCAGGGCCCGGCGAACGTGGACGGCGGCCACCTCGTGCTCACGGTCTCCGGACTGCCGACCCCGGGCAATCCTCAAGGAGAGTGGCTCGTCGACCAGGGCCTGGGCGACGCGCTCCACGACCCGCTCCCGCTCGTCGAGGGCACGTACCGGCAGGGTCCCTTCACCTACGGCCTGCGTCCCTCCGAGGTGGAGCCCGGCGGGTGGCGGTTCGACCACGACCCGCGCGGCGACTTCCTCGGCATGGACTTTTGCGGCGCGCCCGCCGAGATGCGGGAGTTCGCCGCGATGCACGAGTTTCTCTCCACCTCGCCCGATTCGGGTTTCGTCCGCGTGGCCACGATCCAGCGGCGCGACGCGGGCGGCGTCGACGTCATGCGAGGGCTGATCCTGAGTCGTCGCGGCGACCGCGAGCACTCCCTGACCGCGCGGACCGAACGCGACTACTTCCAGATCCTCGCCGACGTCTTCGGCCTGCACCTGCCCGACGTCACCCCGCTGGAACGCGCCAAGCTCTGGCAGCAGCTGTGGACCGCCCACGAGAAGTGGTCCGACTCCCGCTGACTTCCGGCCCCGGCCCGGCTCTCAACCCGGCTCAGTTCAGCTCCCGGCTCCGACCCGGCCCAGCTCTCAACCCGGCCCGGTTCAGCTCTCGACTCGGCCCGACTCCGACCGGCTCGAAACTCCCGTACTCCCCGGTCGCGGCCCTTCGCCGCCCGTCACCGGTGACTGCTTCGGCTCCGTTTGAGGATCTTTCCCGGGGGGTTGCGGAGCAGCGTCTCGACGATCTCCAGGCGTTCGGAGAACTTGCGAGCAGTCCCCCTGCTTCCCGTTTCACCGCGCCCCAGGGGCATCATGAGGATGCTCGTAACACTACGAGAACAGAAGCCACGGGGCGATGGATGGGGCGGAATCATTGTTCATTGGTTCATGTGCCACTAAGTGACTATGTTGCTGTCCGCGATGGGATAAGCGAACGGGGTGAACGGGATCGACACTCGAGTGCTGGCGGGCCGTTACCGGCTGCTGAACCCTCTCGCCGAGGGCGGGGCGGGCACGGTCTGGCTCGCCACCGACGAGACGCTGGGCCGCGACGTGGCGGTGAAGGAGGTACGACTCCCGCCTGACCTCGATCCCGCCAGGCGACAGGAGATCTTCGCCTCGGCGCTCCGCGAGGCGAACCTCGCCGCCCGGCTCAAGCACCCCTCGATCGTGACCGTCCACGACGTGATCATCGATCGGGATCAGCCCTGGCTCGTCATGGAGTTGCTGTCGGGCGCCTCCCTGGAGCAGACCGTCCACGACCGGAGCCCGCTGCCCGCGCACCAGGTGGCGAGGATCGGCGTGGGCATCCTCAGCGCGCTCGGTGCCGCCCACACCGCCGGGGTGGTCCACCACGACGTCAAACCCGGCAACGTCTTCCTCACCAGGACCGGCAAGGCCGTCCTCACCGACTTCGGGTTCGCGGTCGCCGACGGCGAGGCCACCTCGGGCCGGACCGGCCACCTGGTCGGCTCACCCAACTACATCGCGCCGGAACGGCTGCGCGGCGAGCGCGGCGGTCCCGCCTCCGACCTGTGGTCCCTCGGCGCCACGCTCTACTTCGCCGTCGAGGGAGTGCCGCCGCACCCTGCGGAGAGCCCCATCGCGGCGATCGGCCGGGTACTCACCGAGCCGCCGAGGCCGCCGGAGCGCGCGGGCGAGCTGGGCGCGCTGCTGAAGCGCATGCTCGACCCGGTTCCCGAGACCCGGCCGTCCTTCGAGTCCGTCGCCCGCTCGCTGGGAGAGCTGGCCGCCGGTCGTACGGCGACCGGGACACCGGCCGCGCCGCCCGTCCCCCCGCCGTCTCCCGCCCCCTTCTCCGTACTGCCGCCCAAGCCGCGCCTGAGCCGTACGGCGCGGTGGGCCGCCGTCGAGACGGCCGGGATCGCGGTGGTCGTCGCGGTCACCTTCGGGGTGACGTTCCTGCTCACCTCGAACCCCACGGCCGCCGAGAAGAGGGTCAGGCTCAGCGAGAGTCCCGGCGCCTTCGCCACGCCGGTGGACGTATGCGCGCTCGTCCCCGGCTCCGTGGCCAGGCAACTGCTGCCCGCGCTGGCGGGCGAGGGCAAGCCGACCAACGACGGTGGCTGCCAGTGGGCCACCAGCGGCATGGGGCTGGAGGTGCGTCTCTCCGGCGCCGACCAGTGGGGCAAGAGCCCGCGGCAGGCCCACGAGCTGTTCGTGAACCGGCGCCATGAGGTCATACCGAGCGGGGAGAACGCCTGGAGCTGGCCGGAGATCCAGGCCGGTATCCGCTCCTCCCGCAGTACGGCGCCGATGGCGGTGGAACCCGTCGGGGACGAGGCGTTCGGTTACGACGTCTACGAGAATCGCAAGACAGGCAGGCTGGAGCAGAGCTACGTGGTCGTACGCGTGGACAACCTCGTCCTCGACGTCGGTTACACCGTGGTCGACGGCAGCAAGGACGGCCCGGCGATCCAGGCGGGCGCTCACACCACCGCGACATGGGTCGCGAACGCCTTGAACAAGCAGAAAGCGAGCGGATGAACCATCCAGACGTCCCTCGATCGCAGGGCAGGCACGCGGGTGCGCACGCCGCTCCCACCGCGCCGGGGCCCGGGATCGCCGGAGCCGAGGGCTCGCCGATGCTTGAACAGAGTTCACTGGAACAGGTGATCGCCCGGTTCGGGCCGATGTCCCCGCAGCAGGCTGCGGTGGTCGGGGTGGCCGTGCTGGACCAGCTCGCGGTGTCGCACCGGCAGGGCATGCTCCACGGCGACGTACGGCCGGGTTCGGTGCTGCTCGGCCCTTACGAGCAGATCGTCCTCGCCGCGCCGTCCCTGCCGTCCCCGCTCTTCACCTCCCCCGAGGGGGTGACCAGCCCCGCCGCCGACCTGTGGTCACTCGGCGCGACCCTCTACACCGCCGTCGAGGGCCGCCCGCCGTCGCCCGGCGGTTCCCTGGACAACGCGGGCCCGATCGCGCCCGTCCTGTTCCACCTGCTCGCGGCCGATCCCTCCCAGCGGCCCGACCCGATCACCCTGCGCGGCGCCCTGATCGAGGTCTCCCAGTACCGTCCAGGACCTCCGGCCACGCCGCCTCCCACCGGCGCGCTCCCTTCGACCTCGGGAGGTTTCGTCGGGGGAACCTCGGAGCCGGGAGCCTCCAGCCCCACTTCCTCTTCCGTTTCCTCCCCTTCCATCCCTTTCCCCCCCTCCGCTGTCGCGGCGACGGCGGCCTTCGGGCAGACCCCCCCTCCGGGCCCCGGCGCTCCCGGGGCCCCGGGAGCGGCCACCACGACAGGGCCGCAGAGGTACGAGGCGACCGCGCCCCTCGGAGGTCCCGGGGTCGCGGGCAGGCAGGAGGACGAGGCCGCCCCGTCCCGCCCGGGAGAGGAGACCGCGCCCTTCAGGAAGACCCTCACCGAGCAGATGTCCGACATCACGGCGAAGCTCCCCCAGCAGGACGTCCCCGTCCCCCCGCAGGTCGCGCTCTCCTCATCTCCGGGCACGCCGATCGCCTGGCAGAACCAGCCCTCGCCGCAGCAGCGGACCGCCCCCGGTCTCCCCCCGCAGGGACAGCCCCACCAGGGCACACCCCAGCAGGGACAGCCTCGCCCCGGCGCGCCCTTCCCTACCGGTCCCACACAGTCCCACCAGAGCCCGCAGGACGCCCCCACCTCGCGCGAGCCGGCCCCCCTTCCCGTTCCCACGCCACCGGGCGCGTCCGCGGAGCCTCCCGAGCGGACGACGGGGGTGCTCGTACCCCGGCCCGTCGTCGCGCTCACCGGCGCGCTGCTCTTCGGCATGGCGGTCACCATCGGCGTCCTCCTCACCTCGATCGTCACGAACGCCGACGACACCGTCGCCGCCGAACCGTCGGGCGCCAAGGGTCGCTTCGCCACGGCTCCCCGGGCCTGCGGCCTGCTCGACGACGACCAGGTGAGCCAGGTCGTGCCGGGATTCAAGAGCTCGGAGGTCGAGCACTCCGTCTGCAACTGGCTCAACCAGCACGACTGGCGCAAGCCCAACGTCGAGAAGTACGACCTGCGGGTCCGGTTGATCGCCCAGAAGCAGGACGGTTCCGAGGTCATGAGGGCGAGGGAGTATCTGGCGGGCAAGAAGAAGGATCTCGTCGACAAGGGCCAGTTCACCACCCCCAAGCCCCTCCCGCCCAAGGACCTGCGGGGCGTCGGCGAGGAGGCGTTCACCTCGGGCACGTACAACTCCATCAACCTGTACAACGGCTCCTACAAGGCGACCGTGGTCTTCCGGGTCAGCAACCTGATCGCCGAGGTCGACTACGAGCGGGGCGGCGTCAAGGAGGACCCCGACGGCAAGATCGCCGAAGGCGCGCTGCGGGTGGCCCGCTGGCTCAACGACTCCCTGAAAACCGATGACTGATCGGATGGCGGGCCCGCTGCCGATACTGGCGGGTCGCTACCGGGCCGTGGAGAAGCTCGGCGCGGGCGGGATGGGCGTCGTGTGGCGGGCCCGCGACGAGCTGCTCCACCGCGAGGTCGCGATCAAGGAGGTCAAGCTCGGCCCGCACCTGCCCGAGGCGCAACGCGTCGAGGCGCGGGAACGCACCCTGCGCGAGGCGCGTGCCGCCGCCCGGCTGGGACACCCGTCCATCGTGGCCGTACACGACGTCGTCGCGCAGGACGGCCGCCCGTGGATCGTGATGGACCTGGTCAAAGGCCGTTCGCTGGAACAGGCGATCCAGGCCGAGGGACCGCTCCCGCCCCGGAGGGTGGCCGTGATCGGCCTGGCCGTGCTGGACGCGCTCGCCCTCGCGCACAGCCGGGGCATCGTGCACCGCGACGTGAAACCGGCGAACATCATGCTCGCCGTGGACGGCGGGGTGCTGCTCACCGACTTCGGCATCGCCGTCCTGGAGGGGGACGTCCAGCTCACCTCCCCGGACGCGCTGATCGGCTCCCCCGGCTACATGGCCCCCGAGCGGCTGCGCGGCACCGACGACGGCCCGGCCACCGACCTGTGGTCCCTCGCGGCGACCCTGTACACGGCCGTCGAGGGCCGGAGTCCCTTCCGTCGCGACACCCCGGCCGCGACCATCGGCGCGATCCTCACCCAGGAGGTACCACCGCCCCGCAGGGCGGGGGATCTGACTCCGGTGCTCATGGCGGCCCTGAGCAAGGATCCCCGGCTGCGCCCGGGAGAGGCAGGACTGCGCACGGCCCTGCGGCAGATCTCCCAGGGGCTGCCCCCGCGGCCACTCTCCCCGGTCTCCCCGGTCTCCCCCGGCCCGGCCGTCTCGCCCCTCTCCACGCAGGAGACCGTGCCGGGAAGGCGGGTGGCCAAGCCTCGCCGTACCGCCCTGATCACCGGGGTCGCACTCGCCGCGGTGGCGCTCGCCACGACCGGGGCGGTGGTCCTGATGACGTCGAACGACTCTGAAGCGCCCGCGACCCCGTCGCCCACGGCCGGCGCCGGGCGGTTCGCCACCGTGCCCGACGCCTGCTCGCTGCTGGCGGACGCCCAGAGCCAGGCCGTGGTGCCCGGCGCGACCCCCGAGCCCGCGACGACCACATCGGCGGAAGAGGGGTCCTCCTGCGGCTGGGGCGGGCCGTCGGAAGCGCGCTGGTTGCGGGTCTCACTCACCCGCAAGGCCCCCGTGAACGCGAAGGCCGCCCCGGAGGTGGCCCACGAGTTCTTCGTCTCCGAACGCACCAGGACCATCGCCGACAGGGGGGAAGGCCCCTTCGGCACGACCGGTGCCGTCAGGAAGGCCGATCGGGTGGGCGCGGAGGCCTTCGCCTTCGACGTGACCGCGCTGGACCGGGTCCACTCCACGGTTCGTTTCCGGATCAGCAACCTGCTGATCGAGGTCGACGTGTCACAGAAGGGCGAGCGTCCGAACGCCGAGCTGCGCGGGCGGGCCCTTCGCGCCGCCCGCCAGGTCGCCGAGAAGCTGAACAACCTTGACTGAGCGCCCCCGTCCCGCGTTTCCCCCGGCGGCCCCTGGGCGATCGGCGCGGTTCGACGTCACCGCTCTCGGCAGACCCGCACAATCCGGCACCACCGCACCCGAGAGACCGGCACGGCTCAGCGCCGCCACATCCGAGAGACCCGCACGGCTCGACACCATCGCACCCGAGGAACCGGTATGAGCGACCCGAACCTGCTGGCCGGTCGCTATCGGTTGCTGGAGCGCCACGACCGGACAGGGACCACCTGGCGTTCCCGCGACGAACTGCTCCAGCGCGACGTCACGGTCACCGGGATGGCGCTCCCGCCGCCCGGCCCGCAGCGCGACGGGCTCCTCGCCAGGATCCGCGCCGCGGCGGACCTCAGACACCCGAACGTCATCGCCCTGCACGACGTCGTCTCCTTCCCCGACCAGGTCTGGCTGATCCTGGAGTCGGTCGAGGGCCGCTCGGTGCTGCAGACCGTCCGGGCCGAGGGGCCGCTCACCTCCGCACGGACGGCCGAGGTCGGGTTGTGCGTACTGGACGCGCAGACCGCCGCCCACGAGCGCGGCGTTCACCTTCTGGCAGGCCCGGAGAGCGTGCTTCTCACCCCTGGCGGCAGGGTCGTGGTCACCGGCTTCGCCATGTTCGACGCCGCCGACGAGCTGCGCGACCTGGGCGCCGTCCTGTTCACCGCCGTCGAGGGGCAGGCGCCGGACACCGGCCCCCGCCCGGCGGACGGCACCGCTCCGGCCTCTCCTCTGGGAGACATCGGTGAATCCGGCCCCGCCTCGGGAGGCACCGGCGCGGCGACTTCCGGCCCGCTCGCCCCGCTGTTGGAGAGTCTGCTCGCGGCCGACCCCGCCCACCGCCCGGACGCCGACACCGCCCGCACGATCCTGCGGGGGCTCACCCCCGGTCCCGCCGGATCACGCCGCACCCGCCTGCTCGTCGTGGCCGCCGCACTGGTCCTCCTGGCCGGTGGCGGTACGGCGTTCTGGCTCTGGTCCCGTCCCGCGTCCCAGCCGACGAACACGGCTCCGGCGCCACTGCCCACCTTCTTCGCGAAGGCTCCTGACCCGTGCTCCCTGATCTCGGAGGAACAGGCGGGCCGCCTCTACCTCGCGCCCTCTCCGTCGAGAGAGAAGACGACGTGCAAGTGGCAGGCGGCTGACGCGACCGCGCCCGGCAGTCTCAGGAACACGCTGGAGATCACGGTCGTCCGCGAATCGAAGGCGGCGCTCGCGCACGCGAAATACCTTCGCCTCCACGCACAGGACGCGAAGGACACACGGGCCGTGAGCGCTCCCGCCGATGTGCCGGGGCTCGGTGACGAGGCCTACGCCTACCAGATCAGCAACGGCCATTCGAGCGTCAACTCGGTGATCGTCATCCGTGCGGGAAACATCGTGACGGCCCTGCAGTATCACCGGTTCACCGTTCCGGACACCGATGGCAGGGGCAGTGCCGGAGCCCTCCAGGCGGCCCGCTGGACGGTCGACTCACTCCGCGTCCGGGAGACGCCCCCAGAAAGGCCGCCCTCCGGGTAGCGAATCCCCGATCGCCGCCCCTCCGGTCGCGACCCCCCAGTGTCGTCATCGGGATGGTGAGCCCCGGACCGCCGTCACTCGGGGAGGATGAAGCGGACCTCGCGTCGCTGGAGCGGTCGGCCGCACGCCCTGCACAGCAGGACCGGCTGGAAGGTGGCGCCACAGAACGCGTGGGTGATCGACAGGGCCGAGCCCTCGGGGGCGGGGAACTCGCGCTGGGCCCAGTCGACGAGGAAGGCGAAGACCTCGAAGAAGGCGAGTCCCTTGTCCGTGAGCCGGTACGAGCCGTCGGGCCGGGCGTCGAAGACGCGCAGTTCGACGAAGCGGCGCAGCCGGTCGGTGAGCACCGAGGGCGCGATGCCGAGACCGGCCTGGAAGTCGACGAACCGGCGGATGCCGAGGAACGCCCCGGCCAGGACACTGGTGCTCCACCGGTCGCCGAGGATCTCCATCGACGTCGTGTAGTAGCCGATCAGGTCGATCGGGGTGTCGGAGCGGACCGTGCGGCGGTGCCGCCGCGGCGTGCCGATCCGGGAGAACGTGGCGAGCGGGCCGGGCTCGGTCCGGGTGTCGCGGGCACTCATCGGCCGCAGGCAGGAACCGCACCCGAGGTGCGGCTTGGCGTCCTGGCCGCACTGCTCGTGCAGCAGTGGCGGGCGCCGTTTCGGCTCGACCCAGTCTCGCTCCCACGCCTGGATCGCCACCAGCAGGGTCCACAACCGGAGCCCGCGCTCCGTCAGCCGATACTCGTAGCGGGTGCGACCGCTGCGGTACGCCGACAGCTCGAAGATGCCGTGGTCGACCAGTTCCCTGAGCCTGGCGGCGAGAACCGACTCGGAGATGCCCAGCGCGTCGTGCCAGCCGGCGAAGGTCCGGATCCGCAGCAGGAACGCCCGCTGCAGGATCAGCAGCACCCACCGGTCTCCCAGGATCGCCAGTGCCTGTCCGATCGCACTGAGCTCGCCTCGTACAGGCTCACGCTCAGTGCCGTCCACAGCCTGTCCTCCACATGGTCGCGTGATCGTTCTCACCGCCGGCGAGCGTGGTCGCGCCCGTCCGGTCCTCACTCCTGCGGTGGTGCCCGTCGCCGAACCCGGCACCGGCGAGCATGATCATGTCGGTTTCCGGTGGAACATGTTCACTCTCGTTCCCGGCGAAACCGCCAAACTACCAACCCGGCGCCGCCCGGACAGCCCGGTATGCCCTCCTGTCACACCCGTGGCAGGGAGCTGCCATCACAGGAAAATCGCGATATATCTCGGCTGGAACCACGGCGATGGGTTCACACGTTGGACGGGCGACGCACAATGAACTACAGACGGGGCGTCCGCCCCGCGTTCGGAGGATGTTGAGGATGTCGCCCGTCCAGAAGTACGCGATCGGCGCCGGAGCAGTGGTGTTCCTGTCGTGGCTGTTCCTGCCAGGTTTCCTGACGCTGCTGATCCTCCTGGGCGTCGTCGCCGCCCCGGTCGTCGGCTATCTGATGCTCGACCCGTCTCAGCGCGAGCGTCTCAAGCGTTCGCGTCGCCGGGGGCTCGGCCGCTGACGCGGCGACGCCCCCGCACGGCCCGGCCTCGCGATCCCGTTCCCGAGCCGGGCCGTTCAGACCCGCCTCCGGGCCGGACCGTTCAGGCGCACCGCGTGAGCCCGTCTCCGAACCCGGCCCGGGCCGGGTAGCCCGCCTCCGGACCTGGCCCGGTCCCGGTCGGACGCACCGTGAGCCGCCTCCGAACCCGGCCCGGATCGGTCAGGCGGTAGCGGCGGCGGTCGCGAGCTCCGATTCCACCCGGCGGGTCACCCTGCGCTCGAACACGAACGAGAGCAGCGGCACGGTGCCCGCGAGCATCACCCCGAGGATGTACTGCCACGTCCAGCGCGCCTTCATGCCCAGGTTCATCGTGGCCACGAGATAGAGCATGTAGAGGAAGCCGTGGATCGGAGAGACGATCTTCGAGGGCTCCTCGATACCGAAGCCGTACCTGAGCACGATGCAGGTGACCAGGATGAGCAGCATCACGCCGACGATGTAGGCCAGGATGCGAAAGGGCTTGAGAGCGGATTCCACGGTCGGTTACCTCGGTCTTGGGGTTCGGTTCACGGGGCGGTACGGGCCGGCAGGGCGGATGTCTCCGGTTCTCCACCGGCGCCGCCCCCGTGGGCGGCCCCCGGACCGGGGGCGATCCCGGCGTCGGAGGCGGAGTCGGGAACGGCACCGGATTCGGCGTCGGTGGCGGTGTCAGTGGCGGTGGCGTCGGCGTCGGCGTCGGCGGGAGTGGCGTCGCTCTTCCGCGTGCCGCCGCGCAGCGCGTCACGAACGAAATGCCACCACATGAAGACCGCGAAAAGCCCGAAGATCCACCACTGGGCGGCGTAGGCGAGGTTGCGCCAGGTGAGCCCGCCCGGCTCGGTCGGCGGAGGGGCGCTCACCGGCCTGGCCGCGACCGCGGGAGCCGGTGACTGGGCGGTGGCGATCACGAAACCGTCGCGCAGCTTCGTGCCCCGCCAGAGGTTGACCAGTTCGGCCGACGACACGGTCAGCACCTGCCCCGGCGGCAGCTGCCTGGTCCGGCGCTGGACGCTGTCGGTGGACTCCGAGGGCCGCAGGCGCCCGCTGAGGGTCACCCGCCCCTCGGCAGGGGCCGTGACGGCGGGATCTCCCGCCGTGGCCACCCAGCCGCGTACGACCGGGATGGAGGTGCCGTCGCCGAGGTCCAGCGGAGCCAGCAGCCACAGCCCTCCGTCGCGCTCGGCCACCAGGAGCTGTTTCGAGACGTCGAAGGTGCCCTCGGCGGTCACCTGGCGGCTGACCGCGTCGGCCGTCATGTGCTTCCCCGGCGCGGTGAGGGTGGCGACCGCCACGGGGGCGGGATCCCGCAGCGACTGGGGCATGCCGGAATCCTCGAAGACGCCGAGCTGCCACCTGCCCAGCAGCCCGCACACGACGAGGGCCCCGACCGCGAGCAGGTGGAGCACCACCACGCGGGCGGAGAACAGGATCCGGAGCATGACACCACGCTATCCGCCCGGGTCGGCGGTCCGGCCCTCGGCCCTTGGCCCTCGTCCCTGGCCAGGCAGCGGAATCCGTCTCGTGAAAGTGGACAAATCAGTGTTGGGAGGTATCCCGTATCGCTACAGTCATCTCCATGTCTGATCCTCAGCAGATTGACCCCGCGGGCAACACCCAGGCGTTCCGCGCGTTCGCCCAGCGTAAGGACCCCGAGGCCGCCCCCGAGAAGCGGTCGCTCGTCCTGCCGATCACGGCGGCGGTGGTGGTCGGAGTGCTGGTCGTCGTCGCCGTGGCCGCGTACCTGCTGCTCTGACGACCGGGGAGTCCGCAGCGCCGACGGCATCGCCCTCGGCGCTTTTCGCGTTCCCGAACGTCCCTGGACGTCCTTAGGCGTCCCGCCGACGCCCCTTCGGCGTCCCCGGCGGCGCGGCTGAGACCGCGCCGCCGGGTCCGGTGTCCGTTCGCGCCGTCACCGTACGTGCCGCCGCGAGTACGGGAACCCTATCTGCGCTCGCTCACCACCAGCGCGCTGCCTCCGCCGCGACGGGTCGGCTCCGCCACCGCCTGGAGCTTCCCGTTCCGCAGGAACTCGACCGCGGTGGCCGCGCCGATCTCGGGGTTGAGTACGAGGCTGTGGCCCCGTTCGGTGAGCTCGGCGCCGTAGCGGTCGATGAATGCCTGCTCCGCCTGGGTCTGGGGAGTGTTGCGCTGGGTGGCACGGGGCGCGGCGAGCGCCTCGGGGAGCGACATGCCGAGGTCCCAGCGGTTGACCAGGATCTGCAGCACGGTGGTGATGATCGTCGAACCACCGGGGGAGCCCAGCGCCAGCAGCGGCCTGCCGTCGTCCAGCACGATCGTCGGCGCCATCGAGGAACGGGGCCGCTTGCCCGGCGCGGGCAGGTTCGGGTCGCCGGGGGCCGGGCCGAAGGTGAAGTCGGTCAGCTCGTTGTTGAGCAGGAAACCCCTGCCGGGGACGACGATGCCGTTGCCGCCGGTCGACTCGATGGTGATGTTGTAGGCGACCACGTTGTTCCACCGGTCGGTGACCACCAGGTGCGTGGTCTCCGGCCCCTCGGGGGCCGACGGGGTGGCCTCCGCCGAGGGAGCGGGGGCGCACGGCCCGTACGTCCCGTCGGGGTTGCCGGGCGCGACCGGGCTCGTCAGCGCCCGCTCGCCGATCAGGCAGGCGCGCTCCTTGGCGAACCCGTCGGAGAGCAACTCCTCGAGCGGGACGCCCGGGATGTCGCCGACGTACTTGCCCCGGTCGGCGAAGGAGAGCCTGGAGGCCTCCAGATACTCGTGCTCACCGACCTTCGGCAGGACCTGAAGGATGTTGAGCGCCTCGCCGACCGTGGAGCCTCCGGAGGACGGCGGCGCCATGCCGTACACGTCCATGCCCTTGTAGGTCACCTTCGTGGGCGGCCGTTCGAGCGCCCGGTATGCCTTGAGGTCGGCCAGCTCCATCAGTCCCGGCCGCACGTTGCGGGTGGAGCCCGGAGTGACCGGCGGCTTCTTGACGGTGGCCACGACCTCGGCGCCCAGGGCACCGCCGTACAGCCACCCGCCGCCCTGCTTGCCGAGTTTGCGGTAGGTCTCGGCCAGCTCGGGGTTTCGGAAGGTGGAACCGACCGGCGGCGGGGCGCCACCCGGCAGGTAGAGCTTGGCCGTGGAGGTGAAGTCCTTGAAACGGGCGGCGTTCGCGGCTGTCTGGTCGTAGAAGGTCTGGTCGACCTTGAATCCCCTGGACGCGAGCTCGATCGAGGGTCTCAGCGCCTGCTTCAGCGAGAGCGTGCCGAATTTGCGCAGCGCCAGCTCCCACTGGGCCACGCTGCCGGGCACCCCCGCGGACAGCCCGCTGGTCACGGCCTCCTCGAACGGGATGCCCTCCAGAGAGGTCGGCCCCATCGCCTTCGGAGCGGTCTCCCTGCCGTCGATCGTGTGGACTTTCTTGCGGCGCGCGTCGTAGTAGACGATGAACCCGCCCCCGGCCAGCCCGGCCGAGTAGGGCTCGGTCACCCCCAGGGCGGCCGCCGCGGCGACCGCCGCGTCCATGGCGTTGCCGCCCTGGCGCAGCACGCCCAGCGCGACCTTGCTGGCGTCGAGGTCTACGGTCGAGACCGCGCCCCCGTACCCCTCCGCGACGGGTTTCTTCTCCGCACCCGGCCGTACCGGTGACGCCTGTGGAGAGGCGGCGGCGGGTTGGACGAGCAGTAAGGAACTTCCCACCAGGACCCCCGCCAGGGGGGCGGCGATTCGACGATTGATCATGATGACCTCCCGCAGACAGCTTGACTCAGCCCGTAAGCCTTGTCAGCCCCTTCCCTACCGCAGGGGGTGTAGTACCTCATGCCTCACGAGATGGACGCGCCCTGCCTGTGGGCGCACGTACAGTGCTGAGCGTGCGTGCCAAACCCCGCTGGGCCGAGTTGCCGCTCCCGCTGCTCGTGGGGGTCTTCCAGGGCATGGTCACCCGCGGTGTGCAGTGGTGGCAGGTCCACGACCCCGGCATACTCAGGATCCCGCTCGACCCACTGGGCTGGGCGCTCCTGCTGGCCGGGCCGCTGGTCCTGATCGTACGCCGACGCCATCCGGTGCTCAGCCTGGCCGTCGCGGCGGGCTCCACAGTGATCTTCATCGGCCTCGGCTACCCCTACGGCCCGGTCTTCCTCAGCCCGATCATCGCGTTCCACACCGCCGTGGTCACCGGCCACCGGCGGGTGGCCTGGTCGATATGGGGCCTGGCCTACGTGTTCTTCGTGGTTTACACGTCCTGGTTCGCCCCCGTTCGTACGACCGGCTGGTTCCACGACCTCGCGGTGGCCGCGCTGATGGGCCTCGCGGTGGTGGCCGCGGAGTTCTCCCGGGCCAGGAGTGAGCGGCAGGCCGAGCACGCGCGGGTGGAGCAGGAGGAGCTACGGCGGCGGGCCAGCGAGGAGCGGCTCACCATGGCCCAGGAGCTGCACGACGTCCTCGCGCACAACATCTCCCTCATCCATGTGCAGGCGTCCACCGCGCTGCACCTCATCGACGACCACCCCGAGCAGGCGCGGACCGCGCTCACCACGATCAAGCAGGCGTCCAAGGACGTGCTGACCGAGATGCGGTCGGTGCTCAACGTCCTGCGCGACGGCGCCCCCCGTTCCCCCACCGCCGGGCTGGACCGGCTCGACGAGCTCGTCGAGCGCAGCGGGCTACAGGTCACCAAGAAGATCGTCGGCGAGGCCGGGCCGCTGCCTCCCGGCGTCGACCGGGCCGGGTACCGCATCGTGCAGGAGGCCCTCACCAACGTCACCCGGCACGCCCCCGGCGCCTCGGTCACGATCGTGCTCGACTACGCTCCCCACGCGCTCACCGTCCAGGTCACCGACTCGGGCGGCGACGCCCCCGGGGAGAGCCTGGGCAGCGGGAACGGCGTTCCCGGCATGCGGGAGCGGGCATCGGCGCTCGGGGGAACGCTCACCGCCACGCACCACGGCCGGGGCTTCCGCGTCGAGGCCCTGCTGCCGATCCCGGAGGAATCCCGATGATCAAGATTGTTCTCGCCGACGACCAGGCTCTCGTCAGGGCGGGGTTCCGTGCCCTGCTGGACGCGCAGCCGGGGATGACCGTGGTGGCCGAGGCCTCCGACGGGGCCCAGGCCCTGCGGCTCGCCGCCGAGCACGAGCCGGACGTGGTCCTGATGGACATCCGCATGCCCGGCATGGACGGGCTGACCGCCACCCGGGAGATGCCCGCCGGGCCGAAGATCATCATCCTCACGACCTTCGAGCTGGACGAGTACGTCTTCGAGGCCCTCCGGGGCGGCGCCAGCGGCTTCCTCGTCAAGGACACGGAACCGGCCGAGCTCATCCAGGCCGTCCGGGTGGTGGCCGCGGGCGACGCCCTGCTCTCCCCCGGCGTGACCCGTCGCCTGATCGCCGAGTACGCGAGCCGGGCCAAGGAGCCGCGCCACGCCCGCGACCTCGACCTGCTCACCGACCGCGAGCGCGAGGTCCTCACCCTGGTCGGCACCGGCATGACCAACGACGAGATCGCGGGCAAGCTCTTCCTGAGCCCCGCCACCGCCAAGACCCACATCAGCCGGACCATGATGAAACTCCACGCCCGCGACCGCGCCCAGCTGGTCGTCATCGCCTACGAATCCGGCCTCGTCCGCCCCGGCTGGATCTGACGCCCCACCTTCCGGTAAAGGCTCGCGCCGACCCACACCACTTGTGATACTCAACGTGTTCAGAAGAACACGAAGGGACATATCGTCATGCTCATGACATCGCGACGGAGCCACGCCAAGCTGTGCCCCTCCCCCGAGACCTCGTCCCAGCCCTTGCCAGGAACGGCGCGCGAACTCTTCGACGCGCTTCCGCAGCTTCCAGGACTGCGGGCCGAAATCATCGATGGGAGACTGGTAGTAAGCCCGATGGGCACCCCCGAGCACGCCAGGATCGCGATGCGCCTGTATCGCGCCCTTCTTCCCCTCCTTGAGGAGAAAGAGTGGGACGGCTTCAGCGGCAACGTGGACGTCTGCATGGACGGACCGCGTGACCCGATCGTCCCCGACTTCGTGCTGGCGCCCGAAGACTGCCCGCGCTGGGGCGCCCGCGAGTTGCTCTCCTCCGGCCTCCTCATGGTCGCCGAGATCGTGTCCCCGGGCAGCACCTTCGACGACCGCGACCGCAAGCCCGCCATCTACGCCTCGGGCGGTGTCCCCGTGATGCTTCTGATCGACCCCGTGGTCTCCCCCGCCACCGTGACCGTCCTGAGCGACCCCAAGGAGGACGAGTACCGGACCTCCACCCGGGTCGAGATGGGCTCGCGCCTGCACCTGCCCGAGCCGGTCGACTTCACCCTCGACACCTCGATCTTCGCGAACACCCTGAGCGCACCGTGAGGAGCGGGGCCGTACGCCACGGAAGGTAGGCTCCGCGGCCCCGATCGGCCGACAGGGCGGGGCCGCGATGACCGTGCCCGTCGAAGCAGCGGATCGGGAGCGGTACGCGTTCTTTAGGTCATGAACGGTGAGATAGTCGCTCGCGCGCCCGGACCACCAGGCGCCGAGACGATACTGGTCGGCCTGTATCGCGAGCACCGACTCGCCCTGGTGCGCTTCGCCGTACTGCTCCTCGGCGACAGGGAGGCCGCGGAGGACGTCGTACAGGACGTCTTCTCCAGGCTGCACGGCAGGCCCCCCGAGCCGCTCACCCTGACATACATCCGCGTCTGCGTGCTGAACGCCTCACGTTCCGTCCTGCGCAGGCGCGGTATCGCCGCCAGGGTGATGGTGGGGCGGCGGGAGGAGTCGGTGGACTCGGCGGAGACGGCCGCGCTGCTCGGCGAGTCACGGCAGGAGATGCTGGCCGCGCTCAACCGCCTTCCCAGGCGGCAGCGCGAGGTCCTCGTCCTGCGTTACTACCTCGACCTGTCCCACGCCGGCATCGCCCAGATGATGCGCGTCAGAGAGAGCACCGTACGGTCCACCGTTTTCAGGGCCCTGGAACGGCTTGAGCGCGAACTGGGAGGCAAGGCATGACCGACATCGAGGATCGGCTCAGGGACGCGATGACCGCCAGGGCGGAGGCCGTACGGGACGACGAGCGGTTCAGGACGCTACCCGCGTCACGTAGGTCGTCGCCGCTCTTCAGGTCGTGGGCACCGGTGGCGGTCGCGGCCTCCATCGCGATCGTGACGACGGCCACCGTCGTGGGAACACGTACGGTCGCGTCACCTACTCCGACGGTTCCGGCGGTTCCAACGGCTCCGGCGGCACAGCCGACGCCCTACGTCGGTCCCTTCGCGCCGCCGGTCAAGCAGGTCTGGCCGGGCGCGGTGCACGAGATCCCGACGAAGGCACCGGGGGGCCGGGTGTTCACCCCCGACGTGTTCGTCACCGACCGGGTCGTGGTGGGGGCGGGACTCACCGGGAACCGACCCGACGGGATCTGGTCCTACGACGTCGACAGGCGGAGGTTCACCCGGATCGCGCCGCTCACGAGTTCGAACGCGTCGAGCACGCTGGTCTTCGGCGACGGCTACCTGGCATGGTCCACGCTCAACGACCGCAGGACGGAGATATGGGCGGTGCCGGTCACGGGCGGCGTCCCGCGGCGGATCGCCTCGGTCAAGGCCGTGATCATCGACGACAGCTACAGCGGGATCGACCTGGCCGTCGCCGACGGCACGGCCGTCTGGTCGCCGGTCGACGGTGGCGGTGTCTACCGGGCTCCGCTGAAGGGTGGGAAGGCGTCCCTGGTCGACGGCACCAAAGGTTTCCACCTCGCCGACTGGCCGTGGGCCGAACGGCCTCGGCGAAGCGCGGAGGAGAGATCCGCTTCCCGCCCCGTGGAGCACCTGAAGAACGTGCTCACCGGCGAGGCCAGGGACGTGGTTCCTCCGGCCGGGCGGACGTCGTGGAACGACTGCGGGGTGACGTGGTGCTTCAACGACATCGAGGCGTGGCGACGCGACGGAACCGGGCGGCACGCGCTGCCGGGGACGGCTCGCGGGTATCTCCACTCGGGCCGCTTCGTCCTTCTCCACCAGAAGGACCGCGACGGCAGGGGGGCGAGTTCTGTGCACGACCTCGCCACGGGACGCACCGGCCGGCTGTTCCCGGTTCCGACGCGCCGGGGGGACAAGGCCGCTCCCACCCTGTATACGCACGAGGACATGCTCCGGTTCCGGTCGGGGTCGGGCACGCAGGTTCTCGTCGACCTGAACGCCGCCGCCCGCTGAGTTTCGCCATCGGCGGGATTCACCGCGCGCCGTGATGTCCATCGCACAGCGAGAACGCCCCGGAGGGGCACTTCCGGGTCGTCAAGGGACGCAGAAAAACGCCGAGGAAGGTGGACGTCCGGTAAGGACAGCGTGAGCGCTCGGTAAGGAAATATCACTATCGGTCATCCTCTGGCGAGATTACGTTGGGTCAGTGGAGATCGGGATGGTTACCGGGGATGTCCGCTGAGCGCGGGGCCGGCCGCGCTGTTCGCCGCCGGACTCGCCGCGGGACTGGTCGCGGGTACGGCCTCGTGCACGGCCGTGCAGGGTGGCCTGCTCGCAGGTCTCACCTCGCGTGACCTTCCTGCCCGCTCCCGCCGGCACCGCGAGACCCGCGAATGCGACGGGACCGACGAACCCGGCGGAGCCAACGAGCACTGCGGGACCGACGGAACCGACGAGCACCGCGGGAACGGCGGAGACGGCAAGGACGGCGGTGCCGGGACGGGGCCTTCGGGTCCCGTGGTCGTCGCGCTCTTCCTCGCCGGGCGCCTCGGTTCCCACGCGGTGGCCGGGGCGCTGCTCGGACTGGCCGGGTCCGCCGTGCTGCTCGGCCCTCAGGTCAGGGCCGCGTTGCTCGTCGCGGCCGGGATCGCGGTCGCGGGCTTCGGAATCCGCATGTTCGGTCGCGGATCGCGAACCGGATGCCACCCGGGCGTCGCATCGGGCGGGCGTACGTCCCGTCGCGGCGGCGTATCCGGGATCACGGGGATCACCGGGATCACCGGCATCACCGGGATCACCGCCCCCGCTCCCAGGGCGCTCGCGCTCGGTGCCACGACGATCCTGCTGCCGTGCGGGGTGACGCTCGGCATCGAGACGGTGGCGGTCTCCAGCGGGTCGGCGCTGGGCGGGAGCGCGGTGATGGCGGGGTTCGTGGTGGGGACGACGCCCGCGTTCGCGCTTCTCGGGCTGGT
The DNA here is from genome assembly GCF_044459525.1 of Streptosporangium sp. NPDC050284. Lineage (NCBI taxonomy): Bacteria > Bacillati > Actinomycetota > Actinomycetes > Streptosporangiales > Streptosporangiaceae > Streptosporangium > Streptosporangium sp. NPDC050284. The sequence goes on along the minus strand of NZ_JBITIZ010000007.1, from coordinate 133,173 downwards.
CCTGCGGCGGGCCGCGACCACCAGGCTGGCGGCGCTGACCGGGGTCGTCGCACTCGCGACGGGTCTGTGGACGATCTCCTCGGGGCTGAGCCTCGGAGGGTGGCTCCCCGGATCCGGCGGCCCGGCGATGGCGGCGGGCGCCCCGGCGGGGACCGCGCGGAACCCGATGGCGGGGGCGACGGACAGGGCAGGAGCAGCGGACGGTCTGGCGGGCGACCTCCCCGGCGGTCCGGCAGGGACGACGGGCGATCAGGCGCGGGCGGCCGTACGCTCCGGCGGCGTCCAGCGGATCGACATCTGGGCCACCGACCGGGGCTACCGACCGGGTGTGGTGACCGCCCGCGCGGGATTCCCCACGGAGCTCGTCTTCCACCTGGTGGGCGCCCCCGGCTGCACCCGGACGCTCACGATCGACGGCCGCGACGTGACACTGCCCGCCACCGTACGGCTGGGCGCGCGGGACGCGGGATCGCTGCGTTACGTCTGCTCGATGGGGATGTATGTGGGGTTCATCCGCTTCGTCTGACAGTGAGGATGGAGGTGAACGCCTCCCGGTGAGGTCTGGCTCGTCGTCTGCCTGACCGTGGTGTCTTCGACAGGATCTGCCGACCCCGGCCGGGAGGCGTTCGTCCGCACTCACCGAACGTAGCGCCGCGATGACTCGACAGGCGTGCGGGCGGGATTCGTACGCCTCGTCCGAACACCCGAGCGGACCGGGGAGCAGGGCGGGTAGCGAAAGTCCGCGATTACCCTCCGTCACGGAGTGCTTACGTGTCACCCTGTGATCTGTCGGTTGGGCGCCGTCGGCGAGGAGTGTGATCATGGGGTGGCCTGACGACCCGGAGACGACCGCGGGGCTGGTACCCACCCCCCGCGGCACCGAGCACGAGAACGACATGGACGGCGAGACGGAGTTGCTGCTCGCCGCGCACGGCGGCGACGCGCAGGCCGCCCACCTGCTCGGCCGCCACTTCGCCCAGTGCGGTGACCGCTCGGCGGCGCGGCACTGGTGGGAGCGCGCGGCGGCCGCGGGAAACCTCGACAGCGCCTACAACCTGGGTATCTGGCACGAGAAACACGGCACCCCCGCGGAGGCCGCGAGGTGGTACGAGCTGGCGGCGAACGCCGGAGACGTCGAGGCGGCGGTGAACCTGGCGACCCTCCTGCTGGACCAGCACGGCGACGTCCCCGCCGCCCGGCGGTGGTTCGAGACGGCGGCCGGGGCGGGCTCCCGGGCGGCGGCCAGGCGGCTCGCGCTGCTCTGCGAGGACGGCGGCGAGGTGAAGGCCGCCGTGGAGTGGCATCGCAGGGCCGCGATGGACGGTGACCTCGCCTCGGCCCACGATCTCGGCTTCCTCGCCTACGCCGCCGGGGAGGAGGACGAGGCGCTGCGCTGGTGGGAGTCGGCCGCCCGGAACGGTCATGCCGACGCGGCCTACCATCTCGGGCTGTTCCTGCAGGCCAATCTCGATCCCGAGGGGGCGGAGGCGTTCTTCCGGCTGGCCGCCAGGCACGAGCACCCCGGCGCCGCGTCCCAGCTCGGCGGGATCGCGCTCTCCCTCGGTGACCTGCGCACCGCGCGTGCCTGGTTCGAGCGGGCGGCCTGCACCGGCAGGATCGACGACCAGCGAACGGCCGGGTTCGTGTGCGTGGAGATGAGCGACGCGCAGGGGGCCGGCCACTGGTTCAGCCGGGCCGCGGCGAGCGGCGACCCGGAGGCCGCCTTCAATTTCGGCCTGTTGCTCATCGCCGAGCACAGCGACCTGCAGGGCGGGCAGCACTGGTTCCGCCAGGCGGCACAGGCCGGGCACCACCGGGCCGCGGTCGAGCTGGCCGCGCTGCTGTCGGCCGCGGGTTTCTCCCGCGAGGCGGAACGGTGGCTGTCCGATCCGCCCTCTCCCCCGTGGGGCCGGACCACCGAGCCGGAGCTCGTCGCCCGCGCCGAGCTGGCCGCGGCCGCCGTCGCCCGGCGGGGCGGCGCCACCCTGAGGATCGCCGACCTGACCGAGATCCTCGGCACCTGGGATCTCGTCACCCGGCCGCTGCGCGACCACACCGACGTCACGACGTGGCTGGCCGAACGGAGCGGGCTGCCGTTGGGCGCGGTCGAGCACCTGGCCGCCGTACGGGCCGCGCTGTTGCGCCCCGGCGGCGCCCCCTGGCCGACGCCGGCGGAGATCGAACACGTCCTGGTCACCGCCCGCGCCCTGCGCCCGGGCCTGTCACCGTGACCGGCACCGACCGCGGTCTCACGAGCCGGTCCGGCCGGGCCTGTGGGTCCCGCACGTCCCGCACCCTGACCGCGCGGGACGTGCGGGGCCCGGCTCAGGCGGCGATGGCCTCGGAGACCGGCACGTACGGCAGTTCGAGGGCGATGGCGACCTGCTTGTTGGTGAGCCGTCCCGCGTGGGTGTTGAGACCCGGCGCGAGGGAGTCGTCCTGCTGGAGCGCTTCCTTCCAGCCCAGGCCGGCCAGCTTGACCGCGTAGGGCAGTGTGGCGTTGGTCAGCGCGTAGGTGGAGGTGTTGGCGACGGACCCCGGCATGTTGGCCACGCAGTAGAAGATCGAGTTGTGGACCTGGTAGGTCGGCTCGGCGTGCGTGGTCGGGCGGGAGTCCTCGAAGCAGCCGCCCTGGTCGATCGCGATGTCGACGAGCACGGAGCCCGGCTTCATGCGGGAGACCAGTTCGTTGGAGACGAGGGTCGGGGCCTTGGCTCCGGGGATCAGCACCGCGCCGATGACGAGGTCGGCCTCCAGGACCTCCTTCTCGATCGCGTACGAGGTCGAGACGAGGGTCTTGAGACGACCCTGGTAGATGGCGTCGATGAAGCGCAGGCGGTCGACGTTGAGGTCGAGGACGGTGACGTCGGCGCCCATGCCGACCGCGATCTGCGCGGCGTTGAGCCCGGAGACGCCCGCGCCGATGACGACGACCTTGGCGGGCGCCACTCCGGGCACGCCGCCGGGCAGCACGCCGCGCCCGCCGTTGAAGCGCATGAGGTTGTAGGCACCGACCTGCGGGGCGAGCCGGCCCGCGACCTCGGACATCGGGGCGAGCAGCGGCAGGGTGTTGCCGACCTGGACGGTCTCGTACGCGATGCCGGTGACCTCGCGCTCAAGGAGGGCCTCGGTGCACTCGCGGCCCGCCGCGAGGTGCAGGTAGGTGAAGAGCACCTGGCCGGGGCGCATGCGGTGGTACTCCTCCGCGATGGGCTCCTTCACCTTGAGGATCATCTCGGCCTGGTCCCACACCTCGTCGGCGGTGTCGAGGATCTTGGCACCGGCGAAGAGGTACTCCTCGTCGGTGAGGTGCGAGCCGAGGCCCGCGTCGCGCTGGATGTAGACGTCGTGGCCGTGACGGACAAGCTCGTGCACGCCCGCCGGGGTCGCGGCGACGCGGTACTCGTGGTTCTTGACCTCGGCAGGCACGCCGATCTTCATGGGATTTCCTTTCCTTGGTTCAACGGAGTGGCGCCGAGGTCTCTACGGGTGCGGCGCGGGTCACTCCGGCGGATCCGGCGCCCGGAAGGCGCGGACGTGCGCGCTCAGAGGCGGCTCCACGCCTCCGTCAGCACCGAGCGGAGGATGGACTCGATCTCGTCGAACTCCTTCGGCCCGCAGATGAGCGGCGGGGCGAGCTGGATGACGGGGTCGCCCCGGTCGTCGGCGCGGCAGTACAGGCCCGCCTCGTAGAGGGCGCCGGAGAGGAAGCCCCTGATGAGGCGCTCGGACTCCTCGGTGTTGAAGGTCTCCTTGGTCACCTTGTCCTTGACGAGCTCGATGCCCCAGAAGTAGCCGGAGCCGCGCACGTCGCCGACGATCGGCAGGTCGCGCAGACGCTCCAGGGTGGAGCGGAAGACCGGCTCGTTGCGGGTGACGTGGCCGAGCAGGTCCTCCCGCTCGAACAGGTCGAGGTTGGCCAGCGCGACGGCCGAGGACACCGGGTGGCCGCCGAAGGTGTAGCCGTGGGCGAACATCTCGGTGCCGTTCTTGAACGGCTCGAAGAGACGGTCGGAGGCGATCATGGCGCCGATCGGCGAGTAGCCGCTCGTCATGCCCTTGGCGCAGGTGATGATGTCGGGAACGTAGTCGAACTTCTGCCCGCCGAACATGGTGCCGAGGCGGCCGAAGGCACAGATGACCTCGTCCGAGACGAGCAGGACGTCGTACTCGTCGCAGATCTCGCGCAGGCGCTGGAAGTATCCGGGGGGCGGCGGGAAGCAGCCGCCCGCGTTCTGCACCGGCTCGACGAAGACGGCGGCCACGGTGTCGGGGCCCTCCATCTCGATGGCGCGGGCGACGCGCTCGGCGGCCCAGTAGCCGTACTGCTCGGGCGTCATGCCGGGCATGCCGGTGATCTCGTCGGCGCGGTAGTGGTTGGTGTTGGGCACCCTGACGGAACCCGGGACCAGCGGCTCGAACATCTGCTTGAAGGCCGGGATGCCGGTGATCGACAGGGCGCCCTGCGGGGTGCCGTGGTAGGCGATCTGGCGGCTGATGACCTTGTGCTTGAGCGGCCTACCGGTGATCTTGAAGTACTGCTTGGCGAGTTTCCACGCGGTCTCGACGGCCTCGCCGCCGCCGGTGGTGAAGAAGACGCGGTTGAGGTCGCCGGGGGTCTCCGCGGCGAGCCGCTGGGCCAGCTCGACGGCCTTGGGGTGCGCGTACGACCACAGCGGGAAGAACGCCAGCTCCTGGGCCTGCTTGGCGGCGGCCTCGGCCAGCTCGCTGCGGCCGTGCCCCGCCTGGACCACGAAGAGCCCCGCGAGGCCGTCGAGGTAGCGCTTGCCGTGCACGTCGTAGATGTAGGAGCCTTCGCCCCGCACGATCATCGGCACCTCGGCACCCTCGTACGAGCTGTGCCGGGTGAAGTGCATCCACAGGTTGTCCTGGGCGGCCTTCATGAGCGAGGTCACGTCGGTGTTTTCAGGGTGCGTCATCGCGATCTTCCCTCGTTGAGCTGGGCTTCCAACAGTCTGCCTGCCAGAACAGCGCTTGCCAAGTGAAAACGTGGCATTAAAGTGCGAGAACCTCGAAATCCGCAAAACCGCCGTGTAACAACGACGAAATCCGCGATCAGATGAGATGGCGGGCCGATCATTACCCAAACCCCGGTTCCACTTGGCGGAACCCTGATGTGCTGAAATCGTGCGCGAGAGCGGCCGTACTCACGGCTGTGATCCAATAGGACGCACCAGATATTGAGATGCGGGGGAAAGTCGTGACTCCTGACGAGATCGAGAACGCCGTCGCCACCGGCATGCCCCAGGCGGTGGCCGACCTCAAGCGGCTCGTCTCCATCCCCTCCGTGGCCTTTCCCGGCCACCCCGAGGAGCCCGTGCACGCGGCCGCCGCCGTGACCGAGGAACTGCTGCGCAGCACCGGCCTGCCGCACGTCCGGCAGATCCCCGTCGAGGGCAGTTTCCCCGCCGTCTACGCCGAGGCCCCCGCCCCGCCCGGCGCGCCGACCGTGCTCCTGTACGCGCACTACGACGTGCAGCCCACGGGCGACCTCGCACTCTGGCGCACCCCGCCCTTCGAGCCGACGGAGATCGACGGCGCGATCTACGGCCGTGGCGCGGCCGACGACAAGTCGGGCGTCATCTCCCACGTCGCGGCGCTCCGCGCCTTCCAGGGACGGTTCCCGGTCGGCGTCAAGGTCGTCGTCGAGGGCCAGGAGGAGTACGCGGGCGAGCGCCTGGAGGCCTTCGTCGCGCACAACCCCGAGCTGTTCCGCGCCGACGCGATCGTGGTCGCCGACACCGGCAACCCCCGCGTCGGCGACCCGGCGGTGACGACCTCGCTGCGCGGCACGGGCGCCTTCACCGTCGAGGTGCGCACCCTCAAGAAGTCGCTGCACAGCGGCTCGTTCGGCGGTGCCGCCCCCGACGCCCTCGCGGCGCTGATCCGGATGCTCGCCGCCCTGCACGACGACCACGGTGACATCCGCGTCCCCGGCCTGCCTCGCGGCAGCTTCCTCGGCTCTGGCCCGTCGGAAGAGGAGTTCCGCGTCACCGCGGGCGTGCTCGACGGCGTCTCCACGGTCGGCTCCGGCTCGCTCGCCGACCGCCTGTGGGCCTCGTACGCGATCACGGTCACCGGCCTGGACGTGCCGACGGTCTCCGGCGCGATCAACGCGGTGCAGGCCGTCGCGAGGGCCCGGGTGACCGTGCGGGTTCCCCCGGCCGGCGACCCGAAGACGACCGTCGAGGCCGTCGTCGACTTCCTGCGGCAGGTCGCCCCCTGGGGTGTCCAGGTGGAGGTCGGCGACTACACCATGGGCTCCGGCTACCTCGCCGACACCGGTGGCGCGGCCCGCTCCGCGCTGAACCGGGCCATGGAGCGCGCCTTCGGCCGTCCCCCGCGCGACGTCGGTGCCGGTGGCTCGATTCCGCTCGTCTCCACCCTCGTCAGGCAGTTCCCCGCCGCCACGATCCTGCTCTTCGGCGCCGAGGACGACGACGCGGCGATCCACGCCCCCAACGAGCGGGTGAACATCGAGGAACTGCGCCGCACCGCCACCGCCGAGGCGCTCTTCCTGCAGGAGTACGCCTCCATCGTGATCTGACAGGCTGTACGCCTCCGCGACGGTCCGACGACCGACATCCATCGGGCACTTCCGGTGATTACCGGGAGTGCCCTTGGCGTACGGGCCCCCTCCGATCGCCCTGTTTTTCCGGGGCTCGCGTCTCCGATCGCGGAGCGTTCCCTCCCCCGCCCGCTCCCGCGCCCGCGACGAACTCCGGTCGCGGAGAACTCTCGGGGCGGTTCGTTCGTCGGATAAGTACAGACATCCCCCCAGGAGGCAGGGTTGTACCAGCAACCGCAGCGACGGCGTAGGAACTTCGCCCCGTTCATCGTCGCGATCATTCTCGCCGGAGCTCTGATCGTCGCCCTGCGGATCTTCGTCGGCGGGAACGAACCCGGAGGAGCGGGGGCGTCAGGGGCGTCGGAGGCGCCGGGGACCGGCGAGAAGTCCAAGATGTGCGACGACGGCGTCACCCTCACCGTCGCCGCCTCGTCGGAGAAGGCCGAGCTGCTCAGGACGATCGCCTCCGACTACAACGGCAAGACCGTGCAGGGGCGCTGCGCCGACGTCGTCATCGAGACCAAGGCGAGCGGCGGCGCGATGCAGGCGCTGGCCAGGGGCTGGGACGAACGCCAGGACGGCCCCCGCCCCGACGTGTGGTCGCCCGCCAGCAGCGGCTGGATCACCCTGCTCCAGCAGCGCGCCGCGGGAAACGACTCCGCCTCCCTCGTCACCGCCGACAACCCGTCGATCGCCAAGACGCCGCTGGTCGTCGCGATGCCCATGCCGATGGCCCAGGCGCTGGGCTGGCCGGACAAGAAGCTCGGCTGGTCCGACGTGCTCGCCGTGTCGGCCGGATCGTGGGCGAAGTACGACCACCCCGAATGGGGGAGGTTCAAGCTCGGCAAGACCAACCCCAACTTCTCCACCAGCGGTCTGAACGCCACGATCGGCGCCTACTTCGCGGCGACGGGCCTGTCGGGCGACCTGTCGGAGAAGAACGTGGCCGACGCCAAGACCAGGGACTTCGTCCGAGACGTGGAACGTTCGATCGTGCACTACGGCGACACGACGCTGACGTTCCTGTCCAACCTGCAGCGGGCCGACGACGCGGGCGCGGGCCTGAGCTACATCTCCGCGGTCGCGGTGGAGGAGAAGTCGGTCTGGGACTACAACCAGGGCAACCCGACCGGTGACCCCGCGACGCTGGGCAAGCACGCCAAGCCCAAGGTGCCGCTGGCGGCGATCTATCCCAAGGAGGGCACGCTCTACTCCGACAACCCGTACGCGGTGCTGAGCGCCCCATGGGTCGACGACGCCAAGCGGGCGGTGGCGGCCGACTTCCTCGCGCACCTGCAGGCCCCTGAGCAGCAGGAACGGTTCGCCGAGTTCGCCTTCCGCTCCCACGAGGGCAAGCCGGGCAAGCTGATCACCCAGGCGAACGGGCTGCTGCCCGCCGAGCCGAAGACGACCCTCAGCCCGCCCGCGCCGAACGTGCTCGACAAGGTGCTCACCGGCTGGGCCGACCTGCGCAAGCCCGCGAACGTCCTCATGGTCATCGACGTCTCCGGCTCGATGGGCGCCACCGTGCCCGGAACCGGCAAGAGCAAGCTCGACCTGGCCAAGCAGGCCGCGATCAACTCGCTGCCCCAGTTCGCCGCGCACGACAAGGTCGGGCTGTGGATGTTCTCCACCAAGCGTGACGGCGACAGGGACCATCTGGAGCTGGCCCCGCTCTCCGCCGTCGACGACGCCCAGCGCGAGAAGCTGCGGGCCAGGCTTGAGGGCCTCACCCCCGACGGCGGCACCGGCCTGTACGACACCGCGCTCGCCGCCCACGAGCAGGTGCGCAAGCTGCGCGGCGGTGACGCGATCAACGCGGTGATCTTCCTGACCGACGGCAAGAACGAGGACCCCGACAGCCTCTCCCTGGAGAACCTGCTGCCCGACCTGCGTACGGAGGCCGGCCAGGAGACGGTGCGGATGTTCACCATCGCCTACGGCCAGGACGCCGACCTCGACGTGCTGAAGCAGATCTCCGAGGCGACCGCCGCCGCCGCGTACGACTCTCGCGAACCCGGAAGTATCGACCAGGTGTTCACCGCGGTGGTATCCAACTTCTGATGGCACGCTTCGTCGACGAACTCAAGGACCCATGGGGGCTGCTGCTGGGCGCGACCGCCGGCGGTGCCGCGTGGGCCGTCAGCGTGCACCCGATCGCCGCGGGGTTCGTCGGTGTCGTCGTCTGGCTGACCAAGGCCGGGATCTCGGCGTTGTCGGAGCGCGGGGACCGCGACCGGCCCGCCGTCACCCTCGGCAGCCAGGAGGAGTACTGGCTCGCACGGGCCGGATCCGCCGCGCACGGATTCGGCGAGCTGAGCGCCTCGCTGGAGCGCGGCCCGCTCGCCGAAAGGATCGCACTGATGCGTCCCCAGGTGGACGACTCGACGGCCACGCTGGAGCGGCTGGCCGAGCAGGCATCGCTCACCGGCACCGCGCTGGCCAGGTTCGACCTCGACATGCTCGAACACGAGCGGGCCAGGCTGGCGCGGGCCCGGCAGGAGGCGGGACCCGGCCTGGCCCAGGACCTCGACCGTGCCCTCGCCTCGCTGGACTCCCAGCGGGCCGTGGTCGAGCGGCTCTCCGCGACCCGGCAGCGGGTGCTCGCCCGGATGGAGTCGAGCGCGATCGGCATCGAAGGGCTCCTCGCCCGGCTGGTGGAACTGTCCGCGGTGTCGGCGAACGGACCGCTGGAGCCACTGCGGGTGCTGGACGAACTCGCCGACACCCTCGAAGGAGTCCGCCAGGGCCTCCACGAAACCGAACAGATCACGCGCGACGCGCTGGATCGATAAGGAGTCCCCCATGTTCAAGGTCATCCGTCGGGCCTGGCGCTACCTGGTCTTCGCCCTCTCCGGGCGGCTGGACGAGCTGTCCGACCCCCGGGTCCAGATCGAGCAGGCCATCGCGGAGGCCAAGGAGCAACACCGGCGGCTGAGCCAGCAGGCCGCGGCGGTCATCGGAAACGAGCGTGAGCTGGAGATGAGGCTCGCCCGTTCCGTGGAGGAGACCGAGCGGCTCCAGGCCAACGCCCGCCAGGCCCTCCTGCTCGCCGAGCAGAGCCGGGCCGCGGGCGACGAGAGCAAGGCCTCGTCGTACGAGGACTCGGCCCGCGCCTTCGCCTCGCGCCTGGTGGCGGCCGAGAGCGCGCAGCAGGAGTCGCGGCTGGCGCACGAGCGGGCCGCGGGAGCCTCGGCCCAGGCGCGGGCCGCGGTCGAGACCAACGCGATGGCCCTGCAGAAGAAGATCGCCGAGCGGATGCGACTGCTCTCCCAGCTCGACCAGGCCAAGGTGCAGGAGGAGCTCAACAGGGCGATGGCCGACCTGTCGGGCCTCACCCCGGCCGGCGACACCCCCACCATGGACGAGGTCCGCGACAAGATCGAGAAGCGCTACGCCCGCGCCCTGGGTGAGGCCGAGCTGACCTCGGGCTCCGTCGAGGCCCGCATGATCGAGGTCGAGCGCGCCGCCATCGACGCCGAGGGCGCCGCCCGCCTGGACGCCATCAGGAAGAGCCTGCACCCGGACGGGAAGCCCGAAGTCGAGAAGTAGGCGAGAGCGCGGTTCCCTGCGTCGGCCCCTTCGGCTCACTCGCCGACGGGGCGGGATTCGTTCAGCGGACGGGCAGGTCGTAGACGCGGCGGACGCTGGTGGGAGCGGCGCCGAGGTCGGCCCCGTAGACGTGAAGCGAGATGGCCGTCTCGTCGCCCGTGTTGTGGACGCGGTGGATGTCACCGGGCGGGGCGAAACCGCTCACCTCGCCGGTCTGGTTGGCGGTCCTGCCGATCTCGGTGAGGTGGTCGCCGTGGTCGCGGTAGAGGGTCTCGTACTCCACCCCCTGCAGCACGCCGAACACGCACCACGCGACGTGGTCATGAATCACGGTCTTCTGTCCGGGCCGCCAGACCACGGCCACGACCGAGAAGGCATCCTCGGTGTGCAGGGTGTGGCCGACGTAGTGGTCGGGGTCGCCGAGGCGCTCTTCCTCGGTGAGGATCTCGGGGGACGGCAGCCGTTCACGCAGCAGCGCCGCCACGGCGAAGGCCGTCGCCCGAGGGTCGGCGGACGGGTCGGCGAGTTCCCGGACCCCCGCGACCAACTCGGCCAGGCCCGGGCGGGTGAGCGTCAAGGTTGTCATGCCTCAAGGATGCTCCGGAGGGATCCATAACGTCTAATGCCCATCTTTCCCTTTATTCATAGATAAAGTTGATACATGCTCGATATCGTGCGACTTCGCGTCCTCGCCTCGGTGTCCCGGCACGGTTCGGTGACCGCGGCGGCGAGGGAGCTGCACTACTCCCAGCCGTCGGTGAGCCACCATCTCGCGAAGCTTGAGGCCGAGACCGGGGCCAAGCTGATCCAGCGGGCCGGCCGGGGCATCCGGCTGACCGAGGCGGGCCGCCTGCTCGCCGAACGGGCCATCGAGATCATCGGCCGTCTCGACTCCGCGTCCGCCGAGCTGTCGGCGCACGTGGGCCTGCGCGCCGGACGGGTCAGGCTGGCGGCCTTCCCCTCCGCCCTGGGAACCTTCGTGCCCGAGGCCGCCGCCGCCCTCGCCGGGACGCACCCCGGCCTGGAGCTACGGCTGACCGAGACCGAGCCTCCCGACGCGCTGCGCATGCTCAAGGCCGGATACGTGGACGTGGCGGTCATCTTCCGCTACGACGACACCGCCCCCGAGGCCGACGGGATCCGGCTGCTCCCCCTGCTGGACGATCCCAGCTACCTCATCACCTCCGGTCCGGTCGGCGAGCTGATCTCGTACCGCGACTCCCGGTGGATCGGCGGCTGCGACCGGTGCCGCAGTCACCTGCTGGAGCTGTGCGCCAGGGCGGGCTTCGAGCCGGAGATCGCCTTCACCACCGACGACGTCGTCGCCGTCCAGGCCCTCGTCGCCGCCGGGGTGGGGGTGAGCGCCCTGCCGGGACTCGCCCTGCACGCCCACCGGCATCCGAAGGTCACCACGACCGAGCTTCCCGGCTCGACCCGCCATGTCTACGCCGCCACCTACGGCGAGCCTCCCGACCCCCCGGCCACCACCGCCCTGCTCAGCGCCCTGACCTCGGTGACCTGCCCTTGACACGCCCGCGATCGGTCCCCGGCCGAACGCGCGGGCAGTCCGCCACGGGTCGCGGCGATCGTCGTGACCCGCGCGGGGCCGGCAGTGGCTACGCTCGAATGGTGTCCACAGCGATCATCACGGTGAGCGGTCTCAGCGTGGAGCTCGGCGGCAATCCCGTGCTCCGCGACATCGGCCTGACGGCGGCCCCCGGCGAGGTCATCGCCGTGATCGGCGCGAACGGCGCGGGAAAATCGACGCTGTTGCGCTGCCTGGCGGGGCTGCACCCCACGCCCTCCGGCGCGTTGCGCGTCCTGGGCGGCCCGCCGAGGGACGACGCCGGCTTCTGGCGTGACGTCGCCCTGGTCGGAGACGAACCGGCCTGGTATCCGGGTCTGACGGTGCGCGAGCACCTGGAGCTGACGTACGCCGTCCACGCTCCGGCCCGGCTGGAGGTCGAGGCGGCGCTGGAGTCGTTCGACCTCCGGGAGCGGGCCGACGCGTCGCCGCAGGCCCTCTCCACCGGTCAGCGGCAGCGGCTCTCGCTCGCGGCCGCCCTGCTCAGGCCGAGCAGGCTGCTGCTCCTGGACGAGCCGGAGCGTGGGCTCGACGAGATGTTCCGCGAGCGCCTGGCCACGATCCTCACGGACTACGCGGGCGCCGGCGGCACGGTGGTCATGGCGACCCACGACCACCGGCTCGCCGAGAACACCCGGGCCCGCCGGGTCGTGCTGGAGGCCGGACAGGCGACGAGCCGATCGTGAACGCGGAACACGACATGAACGCGGCGCCAGGTGCCAACACGGACCAAGGCGTACGCACGGTTGCGAACACGGCGCCGGGTGTGAGCGCGGGCCAGGGCGTGAGCACGGTCCGGAGCGTCCGCGCCTTCGTCGGAGCGCGCCGTGGCGCCCCCGCGAGCTGGCTGGACCGCTACGTGCGGCTGTTCGGACTCGCGATGCTGCTCATGGTGCTGGCCCAACCCTTCTCCTCCGCGCTCGCCTCGCTCTCCCGGCAGGTGGACCCGTGGCGAGCGGGAGCCGGCCTCGCCCTGGTCACGTTCGCCTACGCCGGCCTTCTCCTCGCCGCCCGCGCGATCGGTCCCGTCGCGCTGCCGTCCGCCGACGCCGCCTGGCTGCTGTTGTCCCCGCTGCACCGCCGTGGTGTGCTGGGCCGGACGGCGACGATTCTCCTGGTGGGGTCCGTCCTGGCCGGGGTCGCGCTCGGGGTGGGTGCGCTCGCCGTCCTCGGCGCGCCGGACCTGCTCGCGCTGCGACTGGCCACCGCCGTGATCCTGGGTGTCTCGGCGAGTGTGGGCGGCATGGCACTGACCGTACTCGCCCAGTCGTCACAGAGCTGGCAGCCGTGGCTGAACGCGGTCGTCGTCGTGACCGCCCTGCTGGCAGCGGCGGCGGCGCTGTCGGCGGCGAGCGGCCCGACGCGGCGCTTCGTGGCCGAGATCGCGAACGCGCCCGCCTCGCACGGCGCGTCGGTGGCCGCCCTCGCCGCCGTGGCGGCCGCCCTGCTCGGGTGGAGGGCGTGGTCGGCCCTGGCCGGGATTCCGGCGCGGACCGTGCTCTCCGCCTCCACCCGGGCGGGTCGCGTGAGCACCGCCGCCGTCGGCATGGATCCGTCGGCCCTGACCTGGATCGCCGAGGACAACCACTGGCGGGGACGCACCCTGCGCTCGCGCCCCTGGCCGCCGTTGCCCGCACCGCTCGCCCTGGCCTGGCAGGACTGGCGTCGCCTTGGACGGCGCCCGGGCCGCCTGGCCGCCCTGCTCGGGGGTGCGGCACTGCCCGCGCTGGCGGCGCTCGCGGCCGGTGAGGTCGGCGCGGTCGTGACGGGAGTCGTGTTCGCCGGGGCGCTGACCGCCGCGACGGCGGGCATCTCGGGCGCGCGCCGCGACGGCGACAATCCGGCTCTGGCCCGGCTCCTCGGGGTCGGCGCCCGCGCGGCTCTGGCCGCCAGATCGCTGTTGCCGACGCTGCTGGGCGGCGCCTGGCTGACCGTCGCCCTCGCCTTCATGTCCCTGACGGGCGCGCTCGGAACGGGCCCGTGGTGGCTCTTCGGACCGCTCGCGGCCCCCGCGCTGACCGCCGGAGGGTTGCGGATGGCCCGCCGGAACCCGATCGACCACTCCATGCCGGTCATCGAGACGCCGGGAGGGGCGATACCGACAGGCCCGCTCACCTGGGGTTTGACCGGCGTGGATCTCGCGGTGCTCGGGTGCCTCCCGCTGACGCTCGCCCTGGGTCTCCGGCCGTCCTCCCTCGCCGGTTTTCTCGCCGTCCAGGCTCTGGCCGGTACGGCCGTCCTGCTGGGCTATCTGCTCCGGGCGGCGTCCGTGCGGAGCTGACCGACGGTGAAAATGCGAGGCGCCGGGGAGACGACGCCTCTACGATCCGGTTATGCCGGATTTGTCCACACTCGCGCTCTTCGCCGCCGCGACCCTCGCCCTGCTGCTCGTACCGGGGCCCGCGGTCCTCTACATCGTGACCCGCAGCGTCGCCCAAGGCCGGTCCGCCGGGCTGATATCGGTGCTCGGCATCCACCTCGGCTCGCTGGTCCACGTGGCCGCCGCCGCCCTGGGCATCAGTGCCCTGCTCGCGGCCTCGTCGACCGGATTCATGATCGTCAAGTATCTCGGTGCCGCCTACCTGGTCTGGCTGGGCGTGCGCAAGCTCATGACCCGCTCGAACGGAGAGGACTCCTTCGAGCCGAGGATGGCGACGAGGTCCCGGATGTTCTGGGAGGGCTTCGTGGTCAACGTGCTCAACCCGAAGACCGCGATCTTCTTCCTCGCCTTCCTGCCGCAGTTCGCCGACCCGCAGGCCGGACCGATCGCCCCGCAGATCGTGCTGCTCGGCCTGATCTGGACGGTGCTCGGCATCGCGAGCGACGGCGCCTTCGCCCTGCTCTCCTCGGCCGTGGCGGGCCGCCTGCGCCGCTCGGCCCGCGCCCGCCGCCGCCTGGACGTCACCAGCGGCCTCGTCTACCTCGGCCTGGGAGCCGTCGCGGCCTTCGGCGGCGAGAGCACCGCGGCCAAGGCCTGAGCGGGGCAGACACCCCGCCTCGGCCTCCTCCGCCCTCCCTTTTCCGGCCCGCCGAGGAGCCTGGCGGGACATGAGTCCCGAACCCTCGGAAGGACCTCCCTGCCCGGCCCTCCGGAAATTCTTCCGGAGGGCCCGGTGCCCGTCAGGTGAAGCGGTAGGTGGTGGTGGACTCGAACCGCTCGCCGGGCCGCAGGACCACCGAGGGGAAGTCGGGCTGGTTGGGCGAGTCGGGGAAGTGCTGGGTCTCCAGGCACAGGCCCGCGTGCTTCGCGTACGCGGTGGCGACGCCGTCCAGGAAGTTGCCCGTGTAGAACTGCACGCCCGGCTCGGTGGTGGTGACCTCCATCGTGAGCCCTCCGGCGGGTTCGCGGACCTCCATGCCACCGCGCAGGACGTAGCAGTGGTCGTAGCCGTCCCCGAGCAGCGGGTCGGCGACCCGCTCGCCGATCTCGTGCGGCGAGGTGAAGTCGAACGGGGTCCCGGCGACCGGGGCGATCTCCCCGGTCGGGATCTGCGTGGCGTCGACCGGCAGGTAGTGGTCGGCGTCGATACGGACCACGTGCTTGAGGACGTCGCCGCCCCCGGCGAGGTTGAAGTAGGAGTGGTTGGTGAGGTTCAGCACGGTCGGCGCGTCGGTGGCCGCGCGATAGTCCATCCGGATCGCGTCGGCGGTCAGCGTGTAGGTGACCGCGACGGTGAGCGTGCCGGGATAGCCCTCCTCGCCGTCCGGGCTCACGTACTCCAGGGTCACCGCGGTGTCCGAGGCGTGGGTGATCCGCCAGACCCGGGTGTCGAAGCCGTGCGGCCCGCCGTGCAGGCTGTTGGGACCGTTGTTGATCGGCAGCTCGTGGTCGCGGCCGTCGAGGGTGAAGCGTCCGCCCGCGATGCGGTTGCCGTACCGGCCGACCACCGCGCCGAAGTAGCGGCTGCGCGTCAGGTAGTCGCCGAGGTTGTCGTAGCCGAGGACCACGTTGACGCCGGAGACCTCCAGCGACTGCAGGATCGCCCCGTAGCTGAGGATCGCGGCACGCATCGGCCCGTTCGACAGCACGTGCCGTTCGACTCGCTCGCCCGACGGGGTGGTTCCGAAGCTCATTTTCGTGCCTCTCCGGTGGATTCACGGACGACCAGGCTGGTGTCCAGGGTGGCCAGGGTGGGGGTGGCGCCGGCGTCGAACGACTGCAGCAGCAGGTCCACGGCCATCCGCCCGGCGGCGGCCGTGGGCATGGCCACGGTGGTCAGTTTGGGGCGGTTCAGCCGTCCGGGAACGATGTCGTCGACGCCGACCACGCTGACCTCGTCCGGGACGCGTACGCCGCGCTCGTACAGGCCCTCGATGAGGCCGATGGCCACCAGGTCGTTGTAGGCGAGCACGCCCGTCACCCCTGCGGCGATCACCTCGGCGGCGACGGCGAGGCCGCCCTGCTCGGTGGGCGCGTTCGGGCCGAGGATCACCAGCTCGACGCCGTCCATCGCGGTCGCGGCGGCGCGCATCTCACCGCTGGTCCACGAGCCGGTCGGCCCCAGAAGCAGGGCGATCCTGCGGTGGCCGAGCCGGGTCAGGTGCTCGATCGCGAGGCGGGCGCCCTGGCCGACGTCCATCAGGATCGTCGGCATGCCTCTCACCCTGCGGTTCACGACCACGAACGGCACGTCGGCGCGGAGGCGCTCTATGACCCGGTTGGACAGCCGGGGACTGCAGAGCAGAACCCCGTCGACCTGCTTGGCGAGCGTCTGGATCAGCTCCTCCTCGACCAGCGGGTCCTCGTCGGTGTCGGCCACGAACACGTGGTAGTCGCGGGCTCTGGCCTGCGCCTGGGCGGACTTGATCAGCGGCGGGAAGAACGGGTTGGAGATGTCGGCGACGATGAGGCCGATGTTGTGGGTCCTGCCGGTGGTGAGGGCCCGCGCGGCACGGTTGGGCCGGTAGCCGAGCTCCTCGGCGACGGCGAGCACGCGGTTGCGGGTCTCGGCGTTCACCAGGTGCGGCGCGGAGAAGGTGCGGGACACCGTCGAGACGTGCACCCCCGACGCCCGTGCCACATCCCTGATCGTCGCTGCCACCGTGCTCCTTCGCCCTGGCCCACCATGGGGCCTTGAAGCACATTAGTGCAAGCGGTTGCGCGACTGTCAACGTCGAGATCGGACGGTCCGCCAAACGATACGGGAGCGATCGCGTCGCCCTGGCGATCGGAAATATCGAAAAACGCGCAGATGGGAAGCGCCTTACTAAATTGGGCCCTTGACGTTAATCGCAGATGTCATCAATGTTTCTTGCAACCGGTTGCAGGATGCCGGGGCCCGGGACCGCGATGGGAGATGGCGCAATGGAACCGGTTCGCGTGGTGCTCGCCGGAGCGCACGGGCACGGCTGGTGGCATCTGTCGAACGTGCGGCGGCTGACCGAGGCCGGGCTGGTGAGGCTCGCGGGGGTATGCGACGTGCGGCCCGTCGACGACCTGCCCGAGAGCGCGGAGTTCTCCGATGACCTGGTCGAGCTGATCGGGCGTACCGGTGCCGACGTGACGATCCTGTGCACCCCCATCCACACCCACGCCGAGCTGGCGGAGAAGGCGCTGCGCGCCGGGTCGCACGTGCTGCTGGAGAAGCCGCCCGCCGCCACGTACGCCGACTACCTGCGGATCGTCGCGGTGGCCGGGGAGACCGGGCTCGCCTGCCAGGTGGGATTCCAGAGCCTGGGCTCCGAGGCGATCCCCGCGATCCGGCGAATGGTCGCCGAGGGGACGATCGGCCGGGTCACCGGGATCGGCGCGGCGGGCGCGTGGGAGCGTCCCTACTCCTACTACGACCGGGTGCCGTGGGCGGGAAGGCGCGAGGCCGGCGGCGTTCCCACGGGCGACGGCGTCCTCACCAACCCGCTCGCGCACGCGACCGCGACCGCGCTCGCCGTCTCCGGCGCGGCGGTGGAGAACGTCGAGGTCGAGCTCTACCGGGCCAACGCGATCGAGGCGGACGACACCTCGTGCGTACGGGTGCGGATGGACGACGGGACGACGGTGACGGTCGCGGCCTCGCTGTGCGCGGACCGGCGGCATGAGCCGTACCTCATCGTGCACGGCGAGAGGGGGCGGATCCGGCTGACCTACACCGAGGACCGGGTCGAGTTCGAGGGGACCTCGGTCGTCCACCCCAGGACCGACCTGCTGGAGAACCTCGTCGCGCACCTCCGCGACGGCGCCGAGCTGCTCGTACCCCTGGAGAGGACCGCGGGTTTCATGCGCGTCCTGGAGGCGGTACGGCTCGCGCCGGAACCGCTCGCCATACCGGACGTGTTCCAGGAGGTCGGCGACGAGCGCCGGGTACTGCCCAGGATCGCCGAGGTGACGGCGGCGAGCGCGGAACGGCTCGCGCTCTACTCGGAACTGCGGGTGCCCTGGAGCGGGCGTACCCACCCCTGACCTGGGTGCGCCCGCTCCAGTACCAGAAAGACCACCGGGGCCGCACCAGCCTCCCCCCCTGACCAGTGAAGGAATCACCGTGAAACGAGCCGTCGCGCTCACCGCCTTGCTATCCCTGGCGGTCCTCTCCGCCCCGGCCGCGTCCGCCGCCACCCTGAGAACCGACGCACGGGAGTGAAGGCCCGCGCGAGAGTGCCCGCTAGGGCGCGACCGTGCCCTGACCTTCCTGGTCGCGCCACTCGGCCCACCAGGTGTAAGACACCAGGACGGCGCGTGGCTCCCCGTGCCGCTCCACGATGGTGGGTTCGCCGGTGAAGGGGGCGACGCCGATCCGGTGCCCCAGGTTGTCGCAGAGTTGTCGAACACTCATACGCTCCGTCATGGAACCATCGGTGCCGTGCAGCTTCGTTACCGGTACCGGCTCTATCCGGACGCCGCTCAGCATCAGGCGCCGGCGCGGGCGTTCGGGTGCGCGGGTGGTGTTCAACGACGGGCTGCGCGCCCGCCAGGATGCCCACCGGGCGGGCTTGGCCTACCTGTGTGACGGGGAGTTGTCCCGGCGGCTGAGCGCCGCGAAGGCGACGCCGGAGCGCGCCTGGCTGGGCGAGGTGTCGGCGGTGGTGTTGCAGCAGGCTTTGGCCGACCTGAACACCGCCTACCGCAACTTCTTCGCCTCCATCACCGGCAAGCGTCAGGGGCCGAAGGTCGGCTTGCCCCGGTTTCGGTCGCGTAAGGACAGCCGCCAGGCGATCCGCTTCACCCGCAACGCCCGGTTTACGGTCACGGCGGGTGGGAGGTTGCGCCTGCCGAAGATCGGCGAGGTGGTGGTGCGCTGGTCACGGACCTTGCCGTCGGAGCCGTCGTCGGTGACGGTGATCAAAGACGCGGCGGGCAGATTTTTCGCCTCGTTCGCGGTCGAGACCACCGAGGAGCCGCTGCCCGAGGTCACCGCCGAGATCGGCGTCGACCTGGGCCTCACCCACTTCGCGGTGCTGTCCGACGGCCGGAAGATCGACAACCTTCGATTCCTGCGCCGAGCGGCCAAAAAGCTCCGCAAGGCGCAGAAAGCCCTCAGCCGTAAGGCGGAGGGGTCGAACAACCGCACCAAGGCCGTCGTCAAGGTCGCCCGCGCTCACGCCCGGGTGACCGATACGCGCCGGGACTTCGCCCACAAGCTCTCCACCCAGTTGATCGGTGACAGCCAAGCCGTCTACGTGGAGGACCTGTCGGTCAGGGCCTGGCCCGCACCCGGCTGGCCAAGAGCGTCCATGACGCGGGCTGGTCGGCCTTCGTCGGGATGCTGGAGTACAGGGCGAAACGCTACGGCCGCACCTTCGCCAAGATCAACCGGTGGTTCCCCTCCTCCAAGATGTGCTCGCAGTGCGGGGCCGTCGCCACCACCATGCACGCGGGGATCGGCGAGATCGGCTGAGAACGCGTCGGCCCGGCACCGCGGACCCGGACGGCCCGTCGTTCACGAGCCGTCCGTTCCTCGGGTTCTCCCCTCGGGCCGGTAGAGCCGGCCTCGCCGAAGAGGCATCGGCGAGGCCGGTGGGGGGCACGCCGCAACAAGGCGCCTCTCCGGCGGGTCCAGGAACCGCCGGGAGGCGTCAGGCGTGCCCCTCCACGAGGACTCCGTCGACCCGGCGGGGGATGCCGAGGGGGTTGTCGTCACGCAGCTCCGGCGGCAGGAGCTCGGCCGGCCAGTCCTGGTAGGCGGTGGGCACCAGCCACCTGCGGATCGCGGCGGCACCGACCGAGGTGTGGGCCGCGGCCGTGCTCGCGGGCCAGGGACCGCCGTGGTGCATCGCCCAGCGGACCGCCACACCGGTCGGCCAGCCGTTCCAGATCAGCCGTCCCGCCTTCCTGAGCAGCACCTCGGCACTCTCGCGCGCCTCGGCGGGGTCGGTCGCGTGGACCGTGGCGGTGAGCGAGCCGTCCAGCCTCTCCAGTACGGGAGGCAGGTCGGCGGCGTCGGCGTAGACGACCACGACGGCGGCCGGGCCGAAGCACTCCTCCACGAGCTCCGGCAGGTCGGCGGCGAACGTCGCCAGGTCGGTGACGAACACCTGCGGGGTCACCGCGAACGCCCCCTCGCCGGGCCTTCCCTCGGCGAGCGGGGTGAGCCTGCCGAGCCTGGCCAGCCCGTGCTGGAAACCACCCCGCATCCGCTCGGTGAGCATCGGCCCGCCCACGGTCTCGGAGACCGCCTTGGAGATGGACGCCAGAAGGTCCGCGTCGTCGGGGACGAACACCAGTCCGGGGTTGGTGCAGAACTGCCCGGTGCCGAGGGTGAGCGAGGCGGCGAACCCCTGGGCGAGGCCGTCGCGGGCGGCCGAGGGCAGCACGACGACGGGGTTGACGCTGCCCAGCTCGCCGTAGAACGGGATGGGGTCGGGCCGCTCGGCGATGAGCGCCTGGATCGCCTTGCCCCCGGGAATGGAGCCGGTGAACCCGACGGCCGCGACGGACGGGTGCCTCGCGAGCCGCTTACCCGCGTCGAGTCCGCGGACCAGGCCGAGCAGTGCCGGGTCGGGCAGGGCGCCCCGGATGATCTGCCACGACAGCTCCGACGTGCCGGGATGCCCGTCGTGGGCCTTGACCACCACCGGGCATCCCGCCGCCAACGCGGAGGCCGTGTCGCCGCCCGCGACCGAGAAGGCGAAGGGGAAGTTGCTCGCCGCGAAGACCCCGGCCACACCGGGCAGGGGGTGGTTCATCCGCCGCAGGTCGGGGACCGGCGGCTGGGCCGTCGCGTGGTCGATCACCGCCTCCACGTGCCCGCCGTCCCGCAGCACCTGGGCGAAGAGCCGGAACTGCCCGGCGGCCCGCGCCACCTCCCCGCGCAGCCTGGTCTCCCCGAGCGCGGTCTCCGCGTCGGCGGCCCGCCAGAGCTCCTCGACGTTCGCCTCCAGCGCCGCCGCGACCGCCTCCAGCGTCGCCGCCCGGTCCGCGGAACGCCAGGCGGCCCCGGCCGCGAGAGCCGCACCGACGATCGCGTCCACCTCGTCGTCCGAGGTCAGCGGGAAGGGATCACCGAAGGACTCGCCGGTCCTGGGGTCGATTGAGTGGATCACCACGAAAGCCTTTCCTCAACGGAGCCTGCCACGCCAGGCTACCCGCCAACGGTAAGCGCTTTCCCTCCCATCGGCCAACCCGGCACGACTCCGCTTGACGATAAGCGGCCACCTGCCCCGACCTGCGGCGGCGTTCGGCCACGAGCACTTCTACCGGCATTGCGGGTGGTAGCGGACGGCAATGTGACGATGGATTTTTCCAGCCGGTATCGCGACCCCGGCTCAGGCAGCGGGAGCCCGTGGCGTCAGACGGACCTCGACCGCCGCGTCCAGGGCGCGAGCCAGGCGCTCCAGAACCGGCAACGTGGGAATGGTCCCGCCCGCCTCGAACCGCGCCACCGCCGACCGGGTCATGCCCGCCGCACGAGCCAGGTCGTTCTGGCTCCAGCCTCGCCCCTCGCGCATCGCCCGAACCGTTCTGCCCAGTTCGTAGGCGAGACGCGTGGCCTCATATGCCTCGACCGCACCCGGCTCGGTCATCCGACGGCCCCTGAGCTCTTGCCGGCTTTCCCGCTCGCTCACGCTGTCTCTTCCTCCTCGTCGACGGGTGACAGATGCCTTGTCACAGCGTGTCACCCATCGAATCACGGGAGCACGGCCTCCCAGCGGGCGATCAGGGTCTTGCCTCCGGCGACCACCGTCACGTTCTCGCCCGCCTTGCCCAGGGCGGTGCGCAGCGCTTTCGCCTCGTCTCCCCGGTAGGTCTCGGTGCCGAAATTGCCGCCGGACGCGGCCTCGATCGGTGTGGTGATCCCCTCGGGCCAGGTCGCCCGCCGAACGGGCCTGGTGCTCGGGTCCTCGTACATCGTCACCGTGACCGGCGCGGTGGAATCGGGCGTGCCGGTGGCGCGGATCCGGGCGGTCAGCTTCGAGAGGCGCTCGGTCGCGGCGACGACCGGGGCGTCCTCCGTCGTCGGCGTCCCCTCCAGCCGGGTCTCGTGGGTCCTCCCGCCGGAGTCCACCACGGTGACGACGGCGAAGGGCTGGTCGGTGGCCCCTCCCGTACGGTCGAGCGTGCCCTCTTTCCCGGCCAGGGATTCGACCAGCCCGGCTCGCAGGTCGCGCAGCTCGGCCACAGGGAGCGGGACGACGACGAGTTCCGAGTCGCGCAGCGAGACGGCCCGCCCGTCGGCGGTGACGCTCATACTGTCGCCGCCCTCGCAGGTCATCCCGCCGCAGCTGACGTACCTGACGACGACGTCACCCGGCCGCACCCCGGTCGGCGCGGTGGTCTCGACGGCGGTGGTGGTGGCCCCCGAGCAACCGACCACGAGGAGGAGAGGGACGACGGTCCGCAGAAAACGCATCACTTCCCGGAAACGGATCGGGTGTCCGGGCGGTTCACGCCTCACCGGACCGCGTGCCCTCCCCTCTGCCTCTGCGGCTCCGGCCCCTTTGCCGCTCCGGCCCCTTTGCCGCTCCGGCCCCTTTTCTGACCGGGACCGGCGAAACCGTCAGGGACGGGCGGCCTCGGCGGTCGTCCTGGCCCAGCGGTAGTCGGCCTTGCCCGCCGGGGAGCGGACCATCTCGTCGACGAAGGCGAAGGTCCTGGGCACCTTGTAGCCGGAGATCTTCTCCCGGCAGTGGGCGTCGAGTTCCTCGGCCGTCGGCGCCGTGCCGGGACGCGGCTCGATCACCGCCACCACGCGGGTGCCCCACCGCTCGTCGGGGATGCCGGTCACGACCGCGTCGAAAACCGCCGGATGGCCCTTGAGCACCGCCTCGACCTCCTCGGGGAAGACCTTCTCCCCGCCGGTGTTGATGCACGCGGCGCCCCGGCCGAGGATCGCGATGGTGCCGTCCGCCTCGACCTTGGCGATGTCTCCGGTGAGCAGCCAGCGGACGCCGTCCTTGTCCGTCACGAAGGTACGGGCCGTCTTGGCCTCGTCCTTGTAGTAGCCGGAGGCGACGCGGCCGCTCCTGGCCACGGTGCCCAGCTCGTCCGAGCCGGGCTTGACCGGTTCGAGAGCCTCGTTGAGCACCGCCAGGGTGGCCTGAGGGCTCGCCTGGTAGCGCAGCC
The DNA here is from genome assembly GCF_044459525.1 of Streptosporangium sp. NPDC050284. Lineage (NCBI taxonomy): Bacteria > Bacillati > Actinomycetota > Actinomycetes > Streptosporangiales > Streptosporangiaceae > Streptosporangium > Streptosporangium sp. NPDC050284. Next base: position 109,953 of record NZ_JBITIZ010000007.1, on the reverse strand, counting down.
CGGACTCGGGGGAGGATCCGGGAACCGCCGAGGCGGTGTAGCCGGACTCGGTGGAGCCGAAACTGTCGATGATCATCTTGCCGGGCAGCAGCTCCTCCAGCCGCTCGCGTACCGAACCGCTGAGGATCGCGCCGGTGGAGCTCAGCACGAACAGCGAGGACAGGTCGTAGGCACCGGTGGCGATCTCGTCGGCGAGCGGACGGGCCATCGCGTCCCCGGTGATGTTGAGCGTGAGGACCCGCTCCCGTTCGATCGTCCGCAGCACCTCGGCCGCGTCGAACCTGCGGACGTACGCGATCGTTCCCCCCATGCACCAGGTGATGAAGGTGCCCATCTGGGCGGCGCCGTGCATCAGCGGGGCGGCGGCCATCATGGTCATCTCTCCCGCGGCCGAGGCCGCCTCGATCACCTCGCCGGGGGTGGCGCGCGGCTCGCCGTAGGGGTTGCCGCCGCCGAAGGCGAAGAACAGGTCCTCGGTACGCCACATCACCCCCTTGGGCATGCCGGTCGTGCCGCCGGTGTAGATGATGTAGAGGTCGTCGCCGGAGCGTTCGGGGAATCCGCGCGTCTCCGGCTGCCCGGCCAGCGCCTCCTCGTACAGCACCGCGCCCTCGACCTGGGACGGTCCTCCCACGGCGATCAGGTGCCGCAGGGCGGGGGCGTCGGGGGCGGTGGCCGCCACCCTGGCGTCGAACTCCACGTCGAACAGCAGGGCGACGATGTCGGAGTCCCGGTAGAGGTAGAGCAGTTCCGCCTCGACGTAGCGGTAGTTCACGTTGACCGGCACGGCGCGGATCTTGAGGGTGGCGAGCAGCCCGGCCACGTACTCGATGCCGTTGTACAGGTGTATTCCGACGTGCTGCCCGGCGCGCACTCCCCTGCTCCGCAGGAAGTGGGCGAGCCGGTTGGCGTGCGCGTCCAGCTCGGCGTAGGTCACGCGGCGGTCGCCGCAGACGACGGCCGTGCGGTCCCCGATCGCGTCGGCGAGTCCTTCGAACAGATCCGCGTGGTTGAACTCCATTCGCACCCCTCCTGGGGGATCAGGGTTTGTCGCTGCCGACCATCCACATCGCGAAGAACTGCGCGCCGCCCCCGTAGGCGTGCCCGAGTGCCCGCCGGGCGCCGTCCACCTGGTGCTCCCCCGCCATCCCCCTCACCTGGAGCGCCGCCTCGGCGAACCGGATCAGCCCCGAGGCACCGATCGGGTTGCTCGACAGCACCCCACCCGAGGCGTTCCACGGGATGTCGCCGTCCAGGGCGGTGGCCCCTGACTCGGTGAGCTTCCAGCCCTCCCCCTCGGCGGCGAAGCCGAGGTTCTCCAGCCACATCGGCTCGTACCAGGAGAAGGGCACGTACACCTCCGCCACGTCGATCTCCCTGCGCGGGTCGACGATCCCGGCCTGCCGGTAGACGTCGGCCGCGCAGTCCTTGCCACCCTGCGGGTTCACGGTGTCGCGGCCGGCGCGGAAGATCGGCTCGGAGCGGGTCGCCGCACCGAGCACCCAGGCGGGGGTGCTGCCGGTGAGCTTGTCCTGCGCGGCCAGCACCATCGCGCAGGCGCCGTCGGAGGACGGGCAGGTGTCGAGGTAGCGGATCGGCTCCCAGAGCATCGGGGTCGACTCGACCATCTTCCGGTCGATGCCGGGGATCCTCAGGTGGGCGTACGGGTTCTTCAGCGCGTTGCGCCGGTCCTTGACGGCCACGAGGTGGCCGATGTGCTCGGGGGCGCCGGAGCGGCGGATGTACTCGCGGATGTGCGGGGCGAAGTAGCCGCCCGCGCCGACGACGAGCGAGGCGCTGAACGGCAGGTGGGTGGACAGGGCCCAGGTCGCGTTGGACTCCGACTGCTTCTCGAACGCCACCACCAGCACCCGGTCGTGCACGCCGCCCTGGATGAGCGAGGCACCGACGAGCGCGGTGGACCCGCCGACCGAGCCCGCCGTGTGGACCCGCATCATCGGCTTGCCCGCGGCGCCCAGCGCGTCGGCGAGGTACGCCTCGGGCATCATCACGCCCTCGAACAGGTCGGGGGCCTTGCCGATGACGACCGCGTCGATGTCCTTCCAGGTCAGGCCCGCGTCCTGGAGCGCGCGCAGGGCCGCCTCGCGGACCAGCCCGGCGAGCGAGACGTCGCGTCGCTTGGTCGTGTAGTGGGTCTGGCCGACACCGATGACCGCGCAGGGGTTACCCATGGTCGCTCACGCCTCCATCACGGTGACGAGGTTGTGTTGGAGACAGGGTCCGCTCGTGGCGTGCCCGAGGACGCGGCTCGCGCTGCCGTCCATGATCCGTGCGGCCGCCTCGCCGATCCTGATGAGGCCGGTGGCCATGACCGGGTTCGCGGCGAGGGGGCCGCCGCTCGGGTTGACGCGCGTGCCCTCACCGAGTTCCAGCGCCTCGCGCAGGATGAGCTCCTCGTGGCTGAACTGGACGTGCAGCTCCGCCACGTCGACGTCACCCTTGCCGGCCCCCGCCGCGCGTGCGGCATCGGCGGCGGAGGCCGACCGGGCGAGGTCCCTCATGCCCAGGTAGTGCGGCTCGATGCGGTGGGCGATCCCCGTTATCCACGCGGGCCGCTCGCACAGCTCCCTGGCCAGGTCTCCGGCCGCCAGCACCACCGCGGCGGCGCCGTCGGTGATCGGGGCGACGTCGTACGGCCGCAGCGGCGCGACCTCCGCGTCCTGCCCCGAGGGGTCCGGCAGGTCGAGAGCGTAGGGGTTCGCCCTACCGTCGGCCCGGCTGCGCCGTACGATCTCGTCGAGTTCGGCCCGTTTCGCCCCGGTGGCCGACGCCTGCAGTGCGGCGAAGGAGACCTGGTCCAGTCCGAGGGGAGCCAGGTAGTACGGGTCCAGCTGGAGTGTCATGATCTCCCGCAGGTCCCCCTGGGAGGACTTGCCGAAGCCGTATACCAGGGCCGAGTCGACGTCGCCGTGCTGGAGCCTGACCCAGGCCTCGTACAGCGCCCAGGCGGCGTCCATCTCGACGTGGCTCTCCGAGATCGGCGGCCAGGCGCCGAGCGCGTCGAGCGCGGAGACGAAGGAGAACGGCGCGCCCGCCAGGTAGTCGCACGACCCCGAGCAGGTGAAGCCGAACCTGCGCAGCCCGGTCGTGGCCCTCACCTCCTCCAGCGGGGGCAGGATGAGCTCGGCCTCGCTCTGTCCCTCGTCGACGGCGCTGTGCCGGGTCTGCGCGAACGCGACGACCGCTATCTCCCGCATCTACAGCTCCACGTCCGGCTCGCCGGTGGGGGCGAACCACTTGATGTTCGACATGGACATCGTCCGCTCCTCCTGCGGCACCCACACGGCCCGCACCCGCATGCCCTGGCGCACCTCGTGGGCCGCGATCCCGCCGACCAGGGCGATCATCGGGATGTCGGTGCCGTCGAGCTGGATGTACGCCGAGACGAACGGCACCTCGGGGGCCCGCGGGTCGGGCAGGTTGTTGATGGCGAAGGTGGTGATCGTGCCGGTGTCCGGGACGACCGCCTCTTCGGTGATCGAGACCCCGCACTCGGGGCAGGAGAGCCGGTAGGGCACGTAGACCTTGTGGCAGGTGCCGCACCGGCAGCCGATGAGGACCCCCTCGGCGACCCCCTCCAGGAAGCGGCGCAGCGCGAGCCCCGGCGTGACCGTGTACTCGGCACGAACCTCGGAGACGATCCTGGTGACCTCGGGGACGAAGCTCTCGATGTCGGTGATGTACCCGGTGCGCTCGGCCCGCCAGCGGGGGCGCACCCGCAGCCCCGGGCGCATCGCCCTGACGTCTCCGGCGTCCACCGCGTGCACCAGCGAGGTGTCGGCGCCGTCCAGCCGGATCAGGGCCCAGGCGAACGGCCGGTCCAGCGGGTGGCCCTTCCTGGGGGTGGTCACCCAGGCCCAGCTCTCCACGGTGCCCGCGGGGCCGACCTCGACGAACTCCTCGGTCACCGCGTCGCCGGTCTCGGGGTCGTACTCCAGCGGCGGCACCAGTGTGCGTCCCGCCGCCGTGCGGACCCCGACGAGCCGCCCGTCGCGCAGTTCGGTGAGGAAGCGCCCGATCACCGGTCCCGTCGTGCGCGTGTACCCGCCGGGGAACTCCAGTACGTGCCGCGCCCGCAGCGGCGCCGGGGTGTCTTCGCTAGATGGCACGTTCACGTCCCTCCCAGTACGGGTCACGCAGCTTGCGTTTGAGGAGCTTGCCGTTGGGCTCGCGGGGCATCTCCGCGACGAAGTCGACGGATCTCGGCCACTTCATCTTCGACAGGCGGCCCCTCAGCGACTCGATGAGCTCGGCGGCGAACTCGGGTGAGGGGGCGACGCCGGGCGCGGGCTCGACCACGGCCTTGATCTGCTCGCCCCACTCCTCGTCGGGGATGCCGAACACGGCCACGTCCGCGACCTTGGGGTGGACCATCAGCTCGTTCTCGATCTCGGCGGGGTAGATGTTCGCCCCGCCGGAGATGATCATGTCGGCCTTGCGGTCGCAGAGGAAGAGGAAGCCGTCCTCGTCCAGGTAGCCGATGTCGCCGACGGTGAAGTGGTCGCGCAGCCGGTTGGCCTCGGTCTTCGCCGGGTCGCCCTTGTACTCGAAGCTGAGGCCCCGCATCTTCATGTAGACGGTTCCGGGTGTCCCCGCCGGTACGGGCTCCAGGTTCTCGTCCACGATGAGCAGCTCGCTGATCGGCCAGGCGGTGCCGACGGTGCCGGGGTGGCTCCTCCAGTCCCGCGGGGTGGCGATGGTGCCGCCGCCCTCGGTGGCCGCGTAGTACTCGTAGACGCAGTCACCCCACCACTCCAGCATCGCCCACTTGACGGGGACCGGGCACGGGGCCGCGGCGTGGATCATCCACCGCAGGGAGGAGAGGTCGTACTTCGACCTCACGTCGGCGGGGAGGGCGAGCAGGCGCTTGAAGTGGGTGGGGACCAGGTGCGAGTTGGTGACGCGGTACCTCGCGCAGAGCCGGAGCGTTTCCTCGGCGTCCCATTTGTCCATGTAGACGAGCGTGTGCCCCATGTGCAGGGCCGTCCCCCCGAACTGGGTGACGGCGGTGTGGTAGTTCGGCGAGGTGACCAGGTGGACGTTCTCCTTGCCGGGGGTGATGCCGAACAGTGTGAGCAGGAACGTCATCAGCTCGGCGCCGTCGTCCGGGTCCATGCCGCTGAGCGGGCGCCGCACCCCCTTGGGCCTGCCGGTGGTGCCGGAGGTGTAGTGCATGGTGGCGCCGGCCGTACGGCCGGCGGGGGTGGTGTCCGGCCGCCCCTCGGTCAGTTCGGAGACGGGCCGCACGCCCTCCACCCGCCCGAACGCGAAGACCCGCTCGGGGGCGATGCCCGACTCGGCGGCACCGCGCAGGCCCTCCCGCGCGTAGCGCTCGTCGACGAAGAAGGCCCGCGCCTCGCTGTCGGCGACGATGTAGCCGATCTCGGGGCCGGTGAGGTGCCAGTTGATCGGCGTGTAGTACCAGCCGGCCTGCAGGGCGGCGAGATAGAGGACGAGCCCGTCGGAGCCGTTGGGCACGAGGCCGCAGATGCCGTCGCCCGCCACCAGGCCGAGCTCCCTCAGGCCGTGGACGAGGCGGTTGGCACGGGCGAGGAGGTCACCGGCGCGATGTTCCGCGCCGTCGGGGTCGACGGCGGCCACCCAGTCGGGGTCCGCCTGCGCCAGTCTCCAGAAACCGAGCGTACCCATCGGACATCCTTTCGCTGGAAAGGCCCCGGCACACCGAAGTGCATCACGTTCTCTTTATCCCGACAAGCCCTGGCGGAACGGGGTATATGGAACAAGAATCTGTTCTTGTACGCATGGGCAGACTAACCTCGGAGGGTGCCCCTAGCAAGCGCTTGACTCAGTACGGGCCTCACCTTTTCAATGCAGGATCGGCCCTCCTCCGAGACGTCTCGCCCGGCGTCGCCGGAACCCCGACCCCATCCCGCGCGGGAGCGAAACGCCCCCGAGCGGCCAGACCGCGCGGAGAGCGACCAGAACCCTCGTTCACCCCGGGCGGCCAGACCGCGCGGGAGCCGATACGCGTCCAGAATTTCCCACCAGGCACCTGGTTGAACCAACGGAGGTCGTCCCGTGGAACTCCTGCCGATCAGCACACCGCACTGCCGGGTCGAGCGTGACGGTCACATCGTGGTCGTCACCATGGACCGGCCAGAGGCGAGGAACGCGCTCTCCACCGACATGCTGGTCGGCCTCGCCGACGCCTGGGCGTACGTCTCCGAGGAGCCCGAGGTCCGCGTCGCCGTCCTCACCGGCGCGCACGGGACGTTCTGCGCGGGCGCCGACCTCAAAGCGATGGGCACCCCTTCGCAGGACGCCCGGGTCAGGGAGCGCGCCACGGCCATCCCCGACTTCCACTGGAAGGGCCTGCTCCGCGACTCCGGCGCGCTGCCGACGAAGCCGATCGTCTGCGCGGTCGAGGGGTACGCCGTGGCCGGGGGCACCGAACTGCTCGTCGGCACCGACATGAGGGTGGTCGCCGAGTCCGCCACCCTCGGCCTGTTCGAGGCCCGCCGCGCCCTCTTCCCCATGGGCGGCTCCGCGATCCGCCTGCCCCGCCAGATCCCGTACGCCTTCGCGATGGACATCCTGCTCACCGGCCGCGCCGTCACCGCGCAAGAGGCGCTGGCCATGGGCCTGGTCAACCGGGTCGTCCCCGACGGGGAGGCACTGACGACCGCCCTGGAGATCGCCGCCCAGATCGCCGAGTGCGGCCCCCTCGCCGTCCAGGCCATCCTCCGCACCTACCGCGAGACCCTGGGCCTGCCCGAGGCCGAGGCACTGAAGGTCTCCGACGCCATCGGCTGGCCGGTCATCGGCTCCCAGGACGCCAAGGAGGGTTCCCGCGCCTTCCGCGAGAAGCGCCCACCCGCCTACCGAGGCGAATGACCCGGGTTCTGTCCACGCTCCAAGCCCTCGTCCACGCGCGGACCAGCGCGTGCCCCACCTGCCACCGCGATATCCCGGCCCACCCCAGCCAGAACACTTCCTCCCCAAACCAACCTAACGAAGTACTCTGGCCACGTACCGCGAAAATCCGCTCCAATGGGGACGCCTGACAAGAACACCGATGGTCGGCAGCGGTCCTGGAGGTTTTGTGGCATACGACGTGACGGCCGTACGGGCGCACTTTCCCGCGTTGGACGAGGGCGCGGCGCACTTCGACGGGCCAGGGGGGTCGCAGGTGCCCCAGCCGGTCGCCGAGGCCGTGGCCGGTGCGCTGCGGGCCGCCGTCTCCAACCGGGGGGCCGAGACCGCCGCCGAGCGCCGCGCCGACGGGATCGTGACCGAGGCGCGCCAGGCGATGGCCGACCTGCTCGGCGCCACCCCGGGCGGCATCGTGTTCGGCCGGAGCATGACGCAGCTCACCTACGACATGGCCCGCGCGCTCGCCAAGGAGTGGGGCCCCGGTGACGAGGTCGTGGTCACCACCCTGGACCACGACGCGAACATCCGGCCCTGGGTGCATGCCGCCGAGGCGCGCGGGGTCACGGTGCGCCGGGCCGACTTCGACCCGGAAAGCGGCGAGCTGGACGTCGGCACGATCGCCGGCCTGCTCGGCGGGCGCACCCGGCTGGTGGCCGTCACGGCCGCGTCGAACCTGCTGGGCAGCCGTCCGGACATCCCGGCGATCGCCGAACAGGTGCACGCGGCCGGGGCGCTGCTCTACGTCGACGGCGTTCACCTGACGCCGCACAGCCTGATCGACGTCGGACGGCTGGGGGCCGACTTCTACGCCTGCTCGCCGTACAAGTTTCTCGGCCCGCACCTGGGCGTGCTCGCCGCCGACCCCGGCCTGCTGGAGAGTGTCCACCCCGACAAGCTGCTCCCCGCCACCGACGCGGTGCCCGAACGCTTCGAGCTGGGCACGCTGCCCTACGAGTTGCTCGCCGGCACGACGGCGGCGGTCGACTTCCTCGCCGGGCTCGTACCGGGTGAGGGGACCAGGCGCGAACGCCTGGAAGGCTCGATGGCCGCGCTGGAGGAGCACGAGAGGGTCCTGCTCGAACGGCTCGACGCGGGTCTGGCCGAGATCGCCGGAGTGACCTTCTACGGCGCGGCGTCACGCGCCCGCACCCCCACGACGCTGTTCTCCGTCGACCACGTCAGGTCCGCCGACGCCTACCGCTTCCTGGCCGAACGCGGCGTCAACGCCCCTGCGGGCAGCTTCTACGCGCTGGAGTGCTCCCGCCGCCTGGGCCTCGGCGACACCGGCGCCGTCCGAGCCGGAATCGCGCCGTACACCGACGAGTCCGACGTGGACAGGCTCCTCAAGGGTGTCCAGGAGCTGGCCGGGAAGGCGGCACGGCCCGAACCGGCGTGAACGGCACCGCTACGGGCGGAGCCCGGTTCCCGGGCGAACGGCTGGGAGGACGAGGGCGTCGCGGTGCGCTCACGGCCCGGCGGGTGGCCTCGCGCAAAGGGCAGGCCGCCCCGCGCGGAGAGCGGGACGGCCTGCTGAGCGGATGAGGTCAGGAGACGGGTTCGATCCATATGTTGCGGAAACGGGGGTTCTCGCCGGCGTCGCCGTGGTCCTGAAGGCGGATCCCGCCCGACGCCGCGCTCTCCGGGATGTGGTCGCCCGTGCCGCCGTCGACGGCCACGTCGTCGTGCACCACCACGCCGTTCCAGACGACCGTGACCCGCGCGTCGTCGACCTTCACTCCCGCGCTGGTGTACCGGGCCGCGCGGAAGGTGATGTCGTAGGTCTGCCACGTTCCCGAGGCGGTGGCCATGTTGCGGTCGGGCGCGCGCTTGTTGTAGATCGCACCCGCCTCGTTGGCGGCCGGCGTGGTGTCACCGTACGACTCCAGGACCTGGATCTCGTAGCGTTCCTGGAGGAAGACGCCGCTGTTGCCCCGCTGCTGCCCGGTCACGTCCGGCGGGTAGTCCGGCTCGTACCACTCGGCGTGGAGCTTGAAGTCGCCGAACGTCTGCCGGGTACGGATGTCGCCGCCGTAGGACTCCACGGAGCCGTTCGCGATCGGCCAGGTCGCCGCCCCGCCGGCCCGTTTCTCCCACGCCGCCAGACTGGACCCGTCGAACAGCGTGATCCGCTGCGCCTTCGACACGGTGATGTGGTCGAGGTTGACGTTGCCCGTGTCGCCGGAGTCGTACTTGTAGGCGATCGTGTTCGTGCCCCGGTTCAGGTTGAGCGGCTCCGTCTGGACGGCCCAGGCGTCCCAGCCGCCGGTGGCGGCCAGCCGCACCTGCCTGACCTTCTCTCCGTTGACGTACACGCTCACCGACCTGCCGGCGTCGGCCGCGTAGCGGAGCCCCACGTTGTGCGTGCCGGTCGAGTCCGACCACACGGAGAACGACGTGCTCGCGCCCTCGTTCCAGTAGCCGTCGACGAAGCCCTTGTAGGTGTAGCCCTGGTGGTTCTGGTTCGCCTTCGCGCCACCGCTCAGCGAGGCGTTCTCGGCCTCGAACACCCGCTGCGCGGCCACGGTGATGGAGTCCAGGTTGACGTTGCCCACGTCACCGCTGTCGAACCTGTAGGTGATGAGGTTGGCGCCCTTCTTCAACGTGAGCGGTTCGACCTGGGTGGCCCACAGGTCCCAGGTCTCCGTGGTGGGCAGCGGCACCTGCCTGACCTTGGTCCCGTTGACGTACACGCTCAGGGACTTGGTGCCGGGCGCGGGGTGCGGGCCGTTGGAGTAGCGCAGGCCGACGTGGTACGTGCCCTCCCTCGCCGCGTGCACGGCGAACTGCGTGGCCGCTCCCGCGGTCTGGTAGCCGTCGACGAAGCCGCTTCCCGAGTAGCTCAGATGATCGGTGTTCAGCTTCGCGCCGCCGCTGTGCGAGGCGCTCTCCGCCTCGTACACGGTGTCCGTCTCCGGACCGTCGATCATCGAGTTGAGCGTGTACCAGGCCTCGGTGCTCCACAGTGGCTGCCCCGACGCCGAGCTGAACGGGCGCGGCGACCGCAGGTGCACCACGCGCCCCGGCTTGAGGTTCGCGATCTTGAGCGTGACCTTCTTCTTGTTGGAGGACAGGTCCGCGGAGGTGACGGTCAGCGGCTCCTCGTCCACCTTGGGGCCGCCGTAGGTGGAGGACGCGGCGTACCGCCACTGGGTGGCCTGGTATTTGGCCGCCAGCGACGCGACGGTCTCGGCCGACAGCGGCTGGGTGTACTCCAGCTCGAAGCCGCCCGCGATCGCGCGCATCCTCAGGATGTCGAAGGCCTTGCTGTCACCGGGGGTCAGCTTCTGCAGTCCGTAGGTGAGCTTGCCCGTCTGGCCCCAGTTCCCGCCGGCGCCGAGACCTCCGGCGTAGACGGCGCCGTCGGGCCCCAGGCTGATCCGGTTGACCCCGGCCTCAAGGCCCTGGGTGAAGCGGAAGACCGCGCCCTGGTACTCGCCGTTGACCTTCTCCAGGTAGCCGCGCTGGATCCCGCCGTAGGTGACGTCGCCGAACAACATCTGCCCCGCGAACCTGCCCTGCTTCATGAGCAGTGGCGTGCTGGGGGAGTTGGCGATCTCGTTGTGCGGCAGCCAGAGCACGGGCGCGCTCACCGGGTTGTCGTCGAACCGGCCGTCGGGGTTGGTGTAGTGGTTGAAGAACCGGTCCTTCTTGACGTGCACCAGTTTCGAGGCGGGCAGCCAGCCGCCCTGGTTGTCCATGACGAACAGGTCGTCGTTCGGACCCCAGCCGAGCCCGTTGGGCGTGCGCAGGCCCCCGGCGATGTACTCGACCTCACCGGTGGCCTTGTCGACCTTGATGGTCGTGCCCCTGTCCGGCGCCGGCTGCGGGTCGGTGGAGGCGCCACCGTAGTTGATGGCGACGGAGAGATTGATGTGGAAGTGGCCGTCACGGTAGAGCATCCCGAACGCGAACTCGTGGAAGTTGCCGCCGAACGGCCAGGTCGCCACGGTCCTGAGGTTGTCGGCGACCTCGTCGCCGTTGGTGTCGTTCAGCTCCACCAGCCGGGACTTCTCCGACACGTAGAGCTTGCCGTCCACGTACTTGATGCCCATGGGCTCCTGGAGCCCACCGGCGATCTTCTTGGTGGTCACCTGCGCGGGTGAGGTCTTGCCCGTGACGTTGTCGAGCAGGTAGACCTCGCCGAGCCTGGTCTCCGAGCCACCCCACGTGGCGATCGCCAACCGGCCGTCGGGCAGCCAGTCCATCGCGGTCACCTGCGGCTGGAACCCCTCCGGCCGCAGGTCGGTGAGCGTGAAGTCGGGGTGTACCGACTCCAGCGGCAGCCCGTCGCCCGGAGAGTCTGCGCCGCTCTCACACTCCTTGCGCCCGGGGGCGGTGACCCGCACCACGTCCGCGTCCGTGCTCAGCACCGAGTTCGGCACGAGGGCGAACTCCGAGGATCCTGGTGGTTTCCACTCCAGCTTGAGCTGCTGGCCGTACAGGTGCTCGAAGTGGTCGACGCGCAACGCGTGGTAGCCGGTGGTCAGGGTGATCGTGCCGTCCACGACGACCGGCCCGTGCCGCCCGTCGTTGGTGATCACGACGGTGTCGTCGATGCGCAACCGAGAGCCGTCGTCGCTGGTGAGCCGGAACTCGTACGTGCCCGCGGTGGCGATGGAGATGTTGCCGATCGCCTCGGTGACGAACATGTCGGTCAGGCCGAAGTCGGCGTCGGAGCTCCAGTCGATCGTGGGCATCAGCTTGTCCACGTTGGGTGTCTGACCGGGCTTGAGCGTGCAGAGCTTGGACAGTTCGACCTGGACGTCGTAGGTGCGCAGGGTGACGCCCGGCGCCTGTGGCGGCACCGCCGCGCGCGCTTGAGCGGGTACGACGAGCCATGAGAGGGCGGTGAGCAGTAAGACGGGTAACAGGGGGGATTTCCGCATAGCCGGTTCCATCTCGGTGGGGGTACCGCGTTCGGCGCGGTGTGGGGGGTGCGGCCTGGGGGTGCGGCACCGCCGATATGACTGATCGGATGGCGGATGCCGGACCTGATTCGTTGTGACAGGAAGGGGTTAAAGCCGCTCTGGCCGTAATCTAAAGCAAGATTTTCTACTTGCCCATATCTTTATGCCGAAAATCAACGAAAGTCGCGCCTGCCAAGACAAAAGCAGGTGATGCCGCGCTCCGGCGTGACCGCGCCACCGGCCGGCCCATCACCCGATCACCCGATCGCCGACCGGGCTTCGGACCCATCCCTCTAGCCCGGGACCGGGCCGCCGAAGAGGCCGCCGATCACGCAGACCTGGACCTCGGCCGACAGGACCTCCATCCGTACCGAGGTGCCGGGGGCGGTGAAGGGGATGTGGATCCTGCCGGTTCCCTGTTCGAGGACGATCTCGACCTCCTGCTCTCCTACCTGCACGTAGGCCGCCGTCCTGGCGGTGGAGCGGTAGTCGAGGCCGAGGACGACCATGCCGCCCTTGTGCGCGAGGGGGATCGAGATCGCGCCGCCCAGCTGGGGGAAGCAGCCGCCGGGGGCGGCGACGTAGGGACCGGTGAGGCGGGCCGGGACGAGGCTGCGCCCGGTGGGGTCGAGCACGAGCGGGGCGGCGGCGGGCCGGGGGTTGCGCATGAGGGCGGCGAGTTCGGGCGGGGCGAGCGGGCTGAGGGTGAGGTGGCTGAGCCCTTCGTCCCCGTACCCGAAGCCGAACTGGTCGTAGGGCGTCCGCTGGGGGTAGACGTCACTACCCGGCGGGGCGGAGGCGAGCGTGGCCCGCACCGAGGCGAGGTAGGAGCGGATCTCGGCCCGCCCCGGCTCCGTCCCCATCACGTATCTGTGCGCGGAGTAGACGGAGAAGACGGCGACTGTGGCCGCCAGCAGCGCGCAGCCGAACCCGGCGGCGCGGGCCGGGATCCGCCAGCGGTACGGGCGCGCCTCGCCCAGCAGCGGGAGCATCGCCAGCCCCAGACAGAGGGCGATCACCGGGGTCACGTCCGCGAGGTAACGGGCCTCCTCGCCCAGGGCGCGGTCCAGGGAGCGTCCGGCCAGGATCGGCACCATGAGGAGGGGCGGATAGAGGCAGAGGATCAGCCACGCCTTCCACGCTCCCCGCCTGAGGAGCAGGGTGACGGCGACGACCAGCGCGATGAGCAGCCAGGCCGCGCCGACCATCGCCTGCGGCGGCACCGCGTAGAACTTGTACCACCAGGGCCCGGGGCCCCCGGCCGCGAGCACCGGGAGGGTGACGCCCAGCATCCGCGCCATGGCCCGGCCGGCCACCTCGGACGAGGGCGCCCCGATCTCCTGGCCGTGCAGGCGGTCGAGCTGCAGGAGGAACAGGATCGAGTAGGCGCCCGCCATGACCGCGTACCCGCCGAACACCGTCGCCAGGGAGCGCAGGCGCTCACGGACGGGGAAGTACAGGACGGTGACCAGGACGAGCAGCAGGGGAATGGCGAAGACGGCCTTGAGGTGGAAGGAGCCGAGCCCGAACAGGAACCACAGTCCGGTCACGACCGCGTCCACGCCGCGCCCGGAGCGCAGGAACGTCACGTGGGAGGCGACCGCCATCGCGATGGCGATCTGCAGCGGCAGGGCCTGGACCGCCGCCGCCCACCAGTAGAAGGCGGGCAGGGCGAGCGGCGTGAACAGGTAGAGGGACAGGGGTACCAGGATCATCCAGCGGGCACCGAACAGCACGCGCAGCATGCGGTACACGGCGAGCGAGGCGGCGAGCTGGAAGAGCAGCAGCGCCGCCGCGGTCACCGTCCAGTCGTACGCGCCGAGCGAGGTGACGACCGTGTTGGCGATCATCCCGACCGGCATCACGTGCGCGGAGTAGACGCCGAAGAGGTAGTCGAGCCCGAAAGGTTCGGCCGCGGCCCTGCCCACCATGTTGAGGTCGTCGCCGAAGAAGCCGCCCCTGTGCAGGATCACGGCCCGCCAGGCGAGCTGGGCCACGATGAGGACGAGTGCGGCGCCGAGCACCCGCCGACCCCCGGGAAAGGACCGCGAAGGTCCTGTCGGGGGATCGGTGACATGGTCGGTGACCTGCGGGGACGCCATCATTCTCCAAACTCATCGGCTCTGATGAGTTCTTAGCCCATTCCTTCGGACATGAGCTACCTACTCACCGGTAATGCGACCCAATCGTTCCATTGCCTCGACGTACTGCTCGATCATGCCGAACACGACGTCCCTGGTGGACCTGACCTGGTTCATCGCGCCGATGATCTGCCCGGCCGGGAAGGTCGCCAGCTCGGTCGCGTCGGAACGGCCGATCCTGCGGAGCGCGTCGGAGATCAGCATGAACTGCAGCGGCATGGGGAGCGTGCCGGGCGACTCCTGGGACTCCCAGGCGTCGGTCCACTCGTTCCTGAGCAGCCGGGCGGGCTTGCCGGTCCACGACCGCGAGCGCACGGTGTCGCGCGAGGTCGCCCCCAGGATGCGGCGCTTGACCACCTCGGAGGTGTCGGCCTCCTCCACGGCGAGCCAGATCGATCCCGTCCACACGCCCTCGGCGCCGAGCGCGAGCCCGGCCGCCATCTGGCGGCCGTCGCCGATGCCGCCCGCGGCCAGTACGGGGACGTCGACGGCGTCCACGACCTGCGGGATGAGGACCATCGTGGAGATCTCCCCGGTGTGCCCGCCCGCCTCGGTGCCCTGGGCGACGACGATGTCCACCCCGACCTCGACCTGCTTGATCGCGTGCCGTGGGGTGGAGGCGAGCGCGGCGACCTTCACCCCCTTGGCGTGTGCCTGGTCGACCACGTCGGCGGGGGGCGGGCCCAGCGCGTTGGCGAGCAGTGCGATCGGGTGCCGCAGGGCCACCTCGACCTGCGGGCGTGCGGTGGCGTCGGTCCAGCCGAGCAGCACCTTCCCCGCGTCCGCGTCGGCCGAGAGCGGCGGCACGCCGTGGGAGGCGAGCAGGCCGTCGACGAAGTCCCTGTGGCCCTGGGGGATCATCCCCTGGAGCCGTCCCACGAGGTCCTCGGGCGAGTCGACGCCGAGGTCGGAGCCCGCGTACGAGGCGGGCATGACCACGTCGACGCCGTACGGTTTGCCGTCGACGTGGTCGTCGATCCACTTGAGCTCCATTTCGAGCTCCTCGGGGGTGAAGTAGAGGGCGCCGAGCACGCCCATCCCCCCCGCGCGACTGACCTCGGCGACGACGTCACGGCAGTGGCTGAACGCGAAGATCGGAAATTCAATCCCGAGCATGTCGGTAACACGTGTCCGCATGGTGCGACTGTACGACCGCGTCAAACTAACTGCAACGCGTTCTAGTAGAGAACCTTTCTTTCGACTGAAAACCTAAGCTACTCGCGAGTAATGAAGTGGGGAAAACGATGGAACGTGTTCCAGTGGCGCGTCCGGGGAACGGTGATTCACGAGGTTCGCGGCGAACGGAAAGGGAGGCCGCGGGCACGTACCCACAGCCTCCCTCCACACGTTCTCCGTCGAGGGCCCGGCGCCCCCGGTCTCTCACATGTCCCCGCGGCGCCTCACGAGCACGGCGCCGGTGACGACCAGGGCGAGGCCGATCAGCAGGAGCACCAGCGGGATCATGGTCCTGAGCAGCATGATGCTGTTCCTGCCGTCGAACGCGTTCTTGACCAGGTCGTCCACGGTGTTCTGGGTCATCTTCACGTCGGCGACGAAGGCGAGCGAGCGCTCGACGCCGTCCTGGGTCTTGAGCACGTCGTGGCGCTGCTGTTCCTGCCGCACCGGCGAGCCGGTGGCCGGCTCGATCCAGAAGGTGTTGACGCCGTCATAGACGCGATCCGCCTTCACGTCGCCAGGATCGTCCATGCCGAGGATGGATGCCGGGACGGTGACGGTGTCGATCTTGGTCGGCGGGACGGTCTGCTCGAACCGGTATACCAACAGCCCTCCGACCTGCTCCTCACCGACGAACTTGGCGTCGAACGCCTTGCCGGTGGTCGCGTTGAACACGCTGTACGTCTTCTTCTCGACGTCGAAGGGCCACTTGTAGATCTGCCCCTGGAGCTGCACGGGGGTCTTGTCGATGTTGACGTTGCAGCAGTTCACGCCCTCGCCCGTGTACTTGTTGAACGCGCTGCGACGCTCACTGAACGAGATGAGGGGGTTCTGGTTGGTGACGTCGTTGACCGCCATGGCCTCCTCCCAGACGACCCGGTCGCCTTCGGCCGCGGTAACGTCCCCCCTGGTGGTGACGGTAATGTCGAGGTCGCCCTTCATCACCTTCAGGTCCCCGGGGCTGAAGTACTGGGCGTCGAGGGCCTCCAGCTTGCTGATGCCGTACTGGTCGGCGGGGGCGGCGATGAGACCGGTCGCCACCTGGAACCGCACGAGCGGCGCGAGAACGATGAGAAACGCGCCGAGTCCGATGAATATCAAACCGATGACGCGACGCATCGCTCCTCCTGGGGCCGCCCGCTACACATGTATCCCGCTCGCCCTATAACAAGTTCCATTTCGCGATATGTTAGTGCTGGCAAACATCTACAGTCACCAGGGATGCCAAAAAGTGACCGAAACAGGTTCTATGCCGGTTCACCAGGGGTCGACCGGCAGGGACGTGCGGGATCTTCCGGCGGTCGGCGGGCATCTCGACGCGATGGACGGCGTCCGCGCGGTCGCCTCCTTCGGTGTTCTTCTCTACCACGTGGCGAGCACGACGGGCGCCTCCCTCAGGGAGGGGTTCCTCCCCGCCCTGCTCTCCAGGGGCGACATCGGGGTGCCGATCTTCTTCCTGCTGTCGGGCTTCCTCCTCTACCGGCCCTGGGCCGGGGAGGTCGTGCGGGGTGAGGCGCCCCCCGGCGCCGGCGGCTACCTGTGGAAGCGCGCGCTGCGCATCCTGCCCGCGTACTGGCTCGTGGTCGCCGTCGCGCTGCCGCTGTGGTCGTGGCCTCAGGCGGCCGACCCGGTCAACTGGCTGCCCTTCCTGCTGCTGGTGCAGAACTACGTGCCGGAGCCGTGGTGGGCCGGCGCGAGCCCGCCGGGGCTCGGGCAGATGTGGAGCCTCTCGGTCGAGATGACCTTCTATCTCGCCCTCCCGCTCCTCGCCGTCGCGCTGCGCGCCCTCGCGCGGCGCGGCGCGGACCCTGTGGCCAGGGCCAAGCTGCTGCTCACCGGCATCTGCGCGCTCGCCCTGGTCTCCCCCCTCTGGGCGATCTTCAGCCACGTCCCGGCGCACCGCCCCGAACTCGGGCTCTGGCTCCCCCGGTCGATGCTCTACTTCGCGGCGGGCATGGCTCTCGCCGTCGTCTCGTTCTGGGCGCATGCCGAGACCGACCCGGACGCCCCGGTGCGGCGGCTCACCAGGGGGGTGCGCGAGTCGTGGGTGACCTGCTGGATCATCGCCGCCCTCGTCTACGCCGTCGCGGCCAGCCCCATCGCGGGAGGCCGCCTCTTCGAGATCCAGGACCTGTGGACGGACATCTTCGAGATGACCCTCTACACGGTCTTCGTCCTCGCCCTGCTCTCTCCCGTGGCCCTGCAGACCCCCGAGCCCTCGCCGCTGCGCTCGCTGCTCGGCAACCGGGTGATGCGCTATCTCGGCCGCATCTCCTACGGCGTCTTCCTGTGGCAGTTCGTGGTGATCGTGGGCTGGTACGAGCTGACCGGGCAGGAGACCTTCAGCGGCGATCTGCTCACGACGCTGGTGGTGTGCACCGCGTTCACCGTACTGCTCGCCGACCTCAGCCATCGGCTGGTCGAGGCTCCGGCGCTGCGGCTCCGGAGCCGAGGCCGGGGTCGGGGGCGGCGCCGCCGCCACTGACCCCGGCACCGCCTCTGACCCCGCCACCGTCGTCGAGGCCGTCCGCACCACCCGCGACGCCCTCATCGCCCGCGCCTCCGCTCCCGGCAGCGGGATCACCGGAGGTGGGAGCGGGAGCGACGGAGGCGGCGGAGGCGCGACTCTGCAGGCGCAGGCCCGCGACCAGCAGCAGCACGCCGAGTACGGCGCACGACAGCGGGATCACCCGGTTGACGAGTGTCGCCCAGCGAAGGAACTGCCGCGCCTCCCCCGCGTTCCACCGCTCGTCCCCGGTGCTGGTGCGCATGTCGGCGGCGAGCGCGACCAGCCGTCCCCCACCGTCGTCGGCGCGCAGGGTCTTGACCAGGTTCTCCCTGACCCCGATCACCATCCCGCTCTCCGGTTCCACCCAGAAGGTACGGGTCCCATCGAGGTAGGCGTTGACGGGGAACGTCTTCCTGCCGCCCAGCCCGAGAACCGTCCCCGGCAGTTCCATCGCCTGCTGGACGAGCCGCTCGTTGACCAGACGCTGCGCGTAGCGGTTGACCCGGACGCCGTACAGGGTCTCGATCCCCTCGAAGCGGGCGGCCACCGGGCGCCGGACGAGCGGGTCGTAGACCTGGTAGGCGACCGGCCCGGCTCCGAAGGGCCAGCGGAACACCAGCCCGCGCGGGGCGGGATTGCCGTTCTCGTCGACGTAGTTCTCGCAGCAGTTGACCGCCTGCCCCGTACGGCGGTCGAACGCGACCCGCCGCTCGTGGTAGTCGATGCGCTGCCCGTCGCGGGTGGCGAGGGAGACGAACTCCGTCCACACGGCAACGTCCGGCGTGGACCTGACCGTGTCCCCGTATCTGGCCACGGCCGTCTCCAGCGGGACGCCCCGGTGCGTGCGCAGGGTGGCGGCGTCGAAGTAGGAACCGGACTCGGTGGTCAGCTTGGTGATCCGGTCCTGCTCCGCGGGCAGTACCAGGCCGCTGGGATAGATGTAGAGGTGCACCAGCGCGGCCAGCGTGATCAGGAAGGCGCCGGCGACCAGGACCAGCACACCGCGCAGTCTCCGGTCGATCATCGTCGCTCCGTGGGTTGGAGGGGACCGTCCTTCTCCCACGCCCGCAGCCAACGGCGGGGCGACCTCGACACGCGCGCCGCGGCGAACAACAGGCCCACGGCGACCAGGGAGAGATACTGCGCTCCCACCGCCCCCGTCTCCTCGCCGTAGCCGAGCGCGAGACCGGCCGCGCCGAGCGCCGCCACCACCGGGAACGGCGTGAGCAGCACCCGGCCGATCCTGTACAGCCGGCCGCCCGCGCTGTGCTCGGCCCCCGCGATACCCCGCAGCCACAGGGCGAGCACCGCCACCAGACCGGTCAGGGCGGCACCGGCCCAACCCTCGGCCACCAGGCCCAGCACGAGGGCCGGCGGCCACAGCCAGGCCGCCCGCAGCACCGCGGGCGACGACGCGGGAAGCCCGCGGAGCGGGCGGCGGGGGCGGACCAGGGCGAGCGCGACGACCAGCGCGACCAGCACCCATCCCACGATCAGCGACATCCGATACAGGCCGTCGGGGGCGTACGTCATCACGACGGTCCCGCTCCCGGGGGGCAGCAGCCACGCCTGCCGCCACCCGTCCAGCCTCGCCGGTTCCAGCACGCGTCCGTCGAACGACGCCTGCCAGCCCCTGTTGAAGTTCTCACCGAGCGCCAGGTAGGAGGGCTCCGCCGTGGAGACCCTCACCCGGCGCTCCCCCGCCTCCCAGCTCTCGACGGTCGCGGGCCGCAGGATCACCTCCGGCGCCGCGGCGTTCCCGGCGTTCCCTGCGTTCCCGGTGCTCTCGGTGCTCTCGGTGCTCTCGGTGCTCTCGATGGTCCCGGCGCCGCTTCCGTTCGGGCTCTTCGGGCTCTCTGCGGCGTCCTTGGCGTCGTTCGCGGCACCGTCGCCGTTCCCCTCGCTCCTCGTGTCGGCGGCGCGCAGGACCATCGAGTCCACCCGGAAGCCCTGGAGCGCGGCGGCGCGCACCCGCAGCGTGCCGTCCCGCGTCTCCACCGCCTCGCAGGCCCGGTAGCCGACCGGACGGCCGTTGAACAGATCGCCCAGGGTCCCGCTGTGGATCTCGGTGGGCGTCGCGACCCCGTTCACGGTGAGCGTCGGACCGAACCCGCAGGGCATCCTCACCGGCTGCGTGTCCGGGGTGGGCAGCGGCGCGACCCCCGGGATCGCCACCCCGAGCACCTCCATCCGCCAGGAGCCGAGGGCGGCGAAGGTGAGTTTCACCCGGCTCGCCCTCATCGGCGCGAAGCGGATCCACCCGTCCTTCGAGGCCCAGGCGTACCGGACGCCGTCGTCGGTCGTGACGGTGACCCGGACCGGTGGAGCGCCCAGCCTGGTGTCGGGGAAGTCGACGCGCAGCCGGGACAGGTTCACCTTCCTGCCCAGTTCGAAGGAGAGCGAGGGCTCCAGGTCCTTGTCCCCGGCGTACCAGATGGTCCTGCGGTCGTCGTCGAAGGCCGCGTAGGCGCCGGTGGCCGGGATGTCGCTCGCGGTGGAGGAGGCGCTGGCGCGGGGGAAGCTCCCTTCCGGCATCAGCACGGTCTCGGCCACCCGCCGGTCGGTGAGCACGGCCCTGCCCTCCAGCGTCTGCCTTCCCTCGGCGACGGGGACCAACCTGTCGAAGGCGTAACCGTCCTCGCCCACGAAGCGCAGCCTGTCCGCGCAGGTCCAGGCGTAGGAGCCGAGCATGCAGCCGGGGGCGGTGTCCGTCCGGCTGGTCACGACCGTCTGCCCCGGCGACGCGGGGTCGGCCGAGGAGGCGGACGAGGAGACGGGGGGCACCACGAGCGTGCGTTCCGGGCGGACCCCGGGAATGGACAGCTCGGTGATGCCGACCCGGGGGTTGGGGTCACGCAGGACGCGGGTGACCCGGATCCGGATCCGGGACGTCTCGCCCTGCGGAACGTTCAGACGCTCCCACAGCGAGGTGAGGCCGAGCCGGGTGCGCACCCTGCCGGTGTCGGTCTCGACCATGACCTCGGAGACCGTCACCGTCTCCTCCGAGCGTTCGAAGACCGCCTGGATGAAGGGCACCGAGGTCGGTTTGGCGAGCTGTACCTCCAGCCACTGCTCGGTGGCCGGCTTCCAGCCGGTGGAGCGCCAGCCGGTGCGCAGGTCGAAGTCCACCGCCGCGTACGGCTGCTGCCCGCTGTCGCGGGTTCCCGGGGTCGCCCCGAGCCTGGACTGCGAGGAGGAGGCGGTCACTCCCTTGATCCCGATGAAGGCTGCGACGGTGGTGGGATCGGACCAGCCGGGGTCGGTGAGGTCGTAGGCGGGCCCGTAACCCTCGTAGGGCTCGTCAGGCGTCAGCGTCTCGCCGTACGGCCTGCGCAGGTCGCTCACCACCAGCTCGCGCCGCCGCATGGTGTCGGTGAGCACCGTGTCGGCGGCGGGGATCGCGTCCGCTCCGGGGTCGTCGCCGAGGATCACCGGCCGGTCGTCTTCGAGGACCCCCTCCTCGGCCATGGTGAGCAGCGCCTCGGGACCGCCGGAGACCCGCAGCGGCCGCTGCGCCGCGACCGTGCCGACGACGGGACGCGCCCCGGTGACCTCGTAGATCTCCAGGGACGCGTACGGCTGGTCGAGCCAGCTCGCGCCGGTCTGGGAGTCCTCGAAGCCGACCGTGGGCCCGAAGCCACGCACCCGGCTCAGGCCGGGAGAGCGGTCCAGCGCCTCGTGTACGCGGGCGGGCCACGCGTCACCGAAGGCGACCCTGTCGAGGTCGTTGCGGATCAGCAGGTAGCGCACCCCCATCCGGCGCAGCGTCCGGGTGAGCCCTTCCGATCCCTGCCCGTTGGCGAAGCGGTCGTCGATCGCCTTGACGAGCCGGTTGGAGCCGGCCGTACCCCACGGCACGATCGTGTTGCTCACCCAGCGGGCCTTCTTCAGCAGCGGCTGGAACGGCTCGTCGAGCGGGCGCCCCCAGGTGTACTCGCCTCGCCGGGCTCCGGGCAGGACCAGCACGGTGCCCTCCTCGGCCCGGTCGTCCAGCCAGGAGGCCGCCTGCCGCCAGTGCTCGGGGACGTCGGCGAAGGCGCCGCTCGGGGCGATGCCCGCGGTGGCGACGGGGACGAGGGTGAGGCCGACCAGCCCGGCCCCCACCACCGCGGCGGGGAGGCGGACGGCGGGCCTGCGCGCTCCCACGTAGGAGACGAACGCGGCGAGTCCGAGCACCAGCGGCAGCCGTACGAGCGCGTTGAACTTGTGCAGGTTGCGGAACGGCGCGAGCGGGCCGTCCAGCAGCGCCCTGAGGGGGTCGGCGAGCGGCCCGGCGTGGCCCGCGACGAGGACGGCGACGCCCACGAGCGCGGTCAGGATCAGGAAGGTCCGCTCGGGCGTGCGCGCGAGGGTGAGCCCGGCCAGTCCCAGCCCGGCGACGAGCGCGGTGACCAGCACGAGCCAGGGCACGGTGGCGTGCTCGTAGGCGGCGGGCAGGAAGGGGCGCCCGTCCACCGGCAGGAAGGCGACCCAGCTGTTCATGCCGCGCAGCACGTTGGTGAGCGAGCCCACGACCGTGGTCGTCCACGCGTTCTCGGTGAAGGGCATGAAGGAGAAGACGTAGCGGCCGAGCATCACCAGCGGGACGAGCCACCAGAACGACACGGCGGCGATCGCGGCGAGCCACCACGCGATGAGCCGCCGCTTGCGCGGGCCGCGCGCCCGGGTGAGCAGGTAGATCATCGGTACGACGAGCACGGCCAGTTCGGCGGCGGCGTTGATGCCGCCCGCGAACAGGAACACGAGCGCCGACAGGCAGGCGGCCCCGCGTGGGCTCGTCTCCCCCTGCGCGCCCCTGACGAGGAAGAGCAGCACCCAGGGCAGGACGGCGCTGGGGGCGAACTCCACGGAGTTGAAGCCCATGAGCGCCTGCGCGTGCGGGGCGAGCGCGTAGGCGAGACCGGCCAGCACCCCGGCGAGCTGCCCGCCGATCCGCAGCGCCCTGGCCACCTGGGCGACGCCGACGAAGGCGACGCACAGGATCAGCGTCACCCAGAGCCGCTGCACCACCCACGGGGGCATGCCCGCGTTGATCAGCAGGGTGTAGAAGGGCCCCATCGGGAAGATGTAGCCGTACGCCTGGTTCTGCAGGTGTCCCAGATAATCCTGGTCCCACATGCTCAGCGCCTGGGAGAGGAAGCCGATCGGGTTGATCGGCATGTCCAGCTTCGTCTCGGCGATGAGCATGCCCGGCGCCATGTGGAAGGCGACGGCGGCGAGGAAGAGGCACCCGGCGAGCAGCCTGAGCCTGCGGCGAAGCCCGGTGTCGGAGGCTCCGAACTCGGAGGGAGGTGCGGAAAGGCGGGTGATCCACGCCTCGGGGATCACCGTCACTTATGGCGGATCGGTCTCACCCGCGGCGAGACAGAGATCGGATACATGAAGGTGGCGGCCGTTTTTAGATAGTTCTGTGGTGATTAGTCCGGTCATCGTAGCGCCCGTTCTCCCCCAGGTGAATTCGGCCGCCCAGAGCCTGCACGCCTGCTGGATCTCCTCGCGCCTGGCCGGGTCCGACAGTTCCCGCAGCGCGCGGTCCACCACGTCGGCGAGCGCCTCACCATCCCCGACCAGCCAGCCCGTGACACCGTCACGCACCGAGTCGCGCAGTCCCGCGACGTCGTAGGCGACAGTCGGGACGCCGAGCGCGGCGGCCTCGATCACGGTCAGCCCCCAGCCCTCGAACTCCGAGGCGGTGACGTTGACCCGTGCCGCCCCCAGGATCGCATTCTTGGCGGCCTCGGGCAGGAAGCCGTGCAGGTGGATCCGGTCCTCAAGGCCGCGGCGGGCGGCGTGTGCCGTGAGCCGCTCCTGCTCGCAGCCACGCCCGATGACGTGCACGTGGATGCCCGGCCACGCCTCTTCGAGGTCTCCCACGAGGTCCACCACCCGTTCGACGCGCTTGTGGCCCACGAGCCTGCCGAGGTAGACCACCGAGGGGTCCCCCGTCACGCCCTCGCCGCTCGCGACCAGGCGCGCCACCGGGCTGCCGTTCGGGATGATCTGGATCGGCGCGAGCCAGCCGAGCCGCTCGCGCAACTCCTTCCTGGAGGACTCGGAGACCGTGACCGTCGCGCGGCGCCGGTAGACCAGCCGGGCGACCGGCCCCTCGATGAAGCAGCCGATACGGGCCAGCCAGCGCGGGAAGAAGGCGTAGAACTGGCGGTCGTGCACGTGGTGCACCAGGGAGATGACGACCGTGCGCCGTCCGGTGACCAGGGGGGCGAAGAAGGGGATGCCGTTCATGCAGTCGATGACGACGTCGAAGCGCCGGCGCCGCAGCAGCATCCAGAGCGGGACCAGCAGATAGACCAGGAACGGGTTGCCCATCCGCCGCAGCGCGATGCCGTCGCGCGCCTCGGCCGAGGACTGCCCCGCCTCCCTGGAGGTGACGAAGGTGACCGACGCCCCCTGCCCCACCAGGTGGCGGCTCACCTGCCAGGCGTACTCCTCGGCGCCCCCCGCCACCGACTGCAGCGGCTCGCGGAAGTTCAGGACGGCGACGCGCACCCCGCGCAGCAACGGCCGCTGCCGCGCCGTCGCGGCCACCAGGCCCGCGGGGGACGGGCCCGACGCCCGGCGGGTCGCCCTGGCGCCCTGTCCGGCCACGACCACTCCTATCTCCGAACTCTCCCGTGCTCCCCGTACGCTCCGCGCTCTCCGGACGAGGTGTCACTTTATGCGGTGAATGTCGCTGTCTGACGTACGAGAACGACGGCGCCGAGGGTTTTCGCGCATGCTGCGGCCAGGCCCTGTCTCGTCGACGTGATCCGGAGCGGGTCTCCCCGCCCCGTGGGCCGGATGCTCAGGTGAGCGCCGGAGCCGATCGGTGGCCTTCGCGCGTCACCTGCTGCCGTAGTTGTAGAGCGGCCTGTTGGGCGGCTCGGGGGTCGGCGCCGCGACGTTCACGACGGCCACCGAGGCTCCGATCGCCAGCACTGCCCCTACCGCCAGAGCGGCAACCACTCGCAACACCCGAGTCTCCCTCCAACGCGCGGTCGTGCGGTCTGCCTGACAGTAGAACCTGATACAGGTAGTCAGCTAGTCAATCGGGGAAAATGTGTGGAAAATGCTACTAGCTGGTAAACCTTGTTGTGGTCGCATCTCAGAGGATCAGATGCGGTACAGGACGAGCTCCTGACCGGCGAAGATCAGCCGTGCGCCGGGGAGTCTGGAACGGAACAAGTTCTCGCTCGACCTCTGGATCAGCACGTGGCTGATCCCCTCCGCGGCCAGCGGCCCGGTCAGCGGGCCGGCCCCCGCGAGGATCGCGCCGACCCTGCGGGCCCTCGGATCCTCGCCCGCGAGGACGAGCGTACGACCGTCTCCCAGCCCGACCGGCAGACCGTCGTTCCAGACGACCTCGCGCCGGAAGGACTTGACGGCCGGGTCGAGCACCACCCGGCCCCCGTTCCAGCCGAACGCCCGGTAGGCCCCCCACGGCAGCGTCAGCAGCGCCCCCGGCGCGGGATCCGCGTCCACGACGCTCCGCACCCCGGACCAGTCCGGGGGGTAGTCGACCGCGACCAGCCGGCCGAACGCCCCCATCGCGAAGGTGGGCAGCACCAGCAGGGGCAGCACGAGCATGCCGGGACGGATCACCGGGGACAGGCGCGCGGTCACCGCGGCCAGGCCGACCGCCTGCAGCAAGGCGAAGGGGACGAGATAGAGCTGCCCGTCGCGGAGCGGCCCGAAGCCGGGCCACAGCCCGACCAGCGTCTCCACCGCCCCCGGCAGGAAGGCCCCGGCACACGCCACCGTCAGCCCCGCCACCGAGGCGACCGTCAGCCCACCCCAGTACGCGGGCCGCCCACCGTCCCGCCCTCCGCCGGCGCCCCGGCGACGTCCCCCCTCCGCGCCCGGCCCGCCCCCGAGCGGGCCCCGTCCGTTCCCCGCATCCGGCCCACCTCCGAGCGGGCCCCGCCTGTTCCCCGCGACCGGCTCGCCCCCGGCCACGCGGCCCGCCGGCGGCCACCCCCTCGCGAGGAGGGCGTACCCGGTCACCGCCGCCACGGCCACCGCGAGCCGGACGAGGGCCGACCACCAGGTCTCCTGTCCCGGTACGGCCGCTCCGGAGTTCCACACGCCACCGAGGGTGAACAGGCTGCCGAGGGTGCCCAGCGGCCCGTCCGCCCGTGGTGCGAAGGCCCGGACCCCGGCCGGATCGGTGACGGCGGAGCTTCCCAGCGCCGGAACCAGCCACGGCAGGCTCAGCACGGCGACGGCGAGCAGGGCTCGCGGCGCCCGGCGGCCCGCCACGGGCACGACCGACATCGCCGAGACGAGCATCGCCTGGAAACCCCCGATCGCCGCGGGGATCAGCGCGAGGACCGTCCTCCACATCCCCCCTCGGGTGACCGCGCGCACCGCCCACGGCAGGCCCGCGTACCCGAGCAGCAGCGCCCACTGGCCGAGCAGCAACCGCTGGGCCAGGTAGACGTTCCAGGCGTAGAAGACCGCGGCGACCAGCCGGGCGACCCGGCGCTCCCCCGGCACCAGGGCCGCGGCGCCCGTCGCGGCGAGCACGAAGATCCCCAGCAGGATCGCCTTCTGCACGATCTGGCCGGGAAGGACCGAGGAGAGCAGGGCCACCACGAGGTCGCTCGGCACGGCACGGGGGAAACCGCCGCTCTGCGCCGGGATCGGCGGGTCGGGCACGAACACCATGTCGTAGCGGAGCACGAAACCGGGACCGAGCGCGGGCCAGAGCGCGAGCGTTCCGAGGACGAGCCCCACCAGGGCCGGAACCAGGAACGACGCGAAGACGTGCCCCGCGGCCGGGTGCGGGACGGGGGTGCGGGGGACGAGCGCGCGGGAGGCGAAGGCGCGGAGGGCGGAGGCGCGGGAGGCGGACACGCGGGGGGCGCGAGGGGCGCGCACTACGGGACGAGGGGACGGAACAGCACCATGTTCACGTACTCGCCGCCGGGCCTGACGAGACGGGAGATGAAGCTTCGCTCCACCTCGCCGACCGCCGCCGCCTGGTGGGCGGCCAGGTCGAAGCCGTCCAGCGGAACCCAGGTGCCGCCGGTGAGGACGGAGCCGGTGTAGCCCCACTCCGCGAGCTGGTCGACGACCAGGCCGATGTCCTGGTGTCTGGTCTCCAGCTCGACCAGCAGGACGGGCCGGTCCCGGTGGACGGTCCGCGCGGCGCCGCGCAGCGCGGCGAGTTCGTGGCCCTCCACATCGACCTTGATGAACCGGACGTCCTTCAGGTCCAGCTCGTCGATGGTGACGGTCGGGATGTCCACCGGCGCCCCCTCCCCCTCGCCGTGGACGAGCGAGGCCGTGGCCTCCGCTCCCCGCCCGCCGCCTGGTATCCACAGCCGCGCCGTGCCCGAGCTGTCCGAGGCACCCGCCGCGATCACCCGGACGTCGGGAAAGGTCCGCCCGAGCAGGGCGGCCAGGCGGGGGTTCGCCTCGATCGAGACGACGTCGCAGCCGAGCCGCCGAAGCCTCGCGGTCCACGGCCCGTACCAGACGCCCACGTCGACGGCGGTACCGCCGCGTGGCACGAACTCCTCGGCACGGGCCAGTTCGGCGTCCAGCCGGGGATAGACCCGGCGGATCACGGCGCCGAACCAGCGCAGCGGGATCGCGCCGGCCACGGCGCTCCGGACGACCACACCTGGCCGGAACCGCATTGACATGCGCGAATCCTAACCGAAGGGGTCAAACCCGACCTGTACTGAAATAACCAGTCTTGACCTGCGGTGCCCGCCCGCAGGATCACGGGCGGGCGAGAACGCGCCCCCTCAGCTCACTTTCCCGGCTCGGGGTCGCGGGGCAGGCCGAGCATGCGTTCGGCGATGATGTTGAGCTGCACCTCCGTGGTACCGCCGTAGATCGTCATGGCCCGGGTGGAGAGCACCGCGCGGTTCCAGTAGCCCGCGTCGCCGAGCTTCATGTCGGCGGCGATGACGGCCGAGGAACCGAGCAACGAGACCGCGCACTCCGAGACGTGCTGGGCGTGCGAGGTGGACAGGAACTTGCGGACCGAGGCGTCGGCGCCGGGCTCCTGGCCGGTCAGCTGCTTCAGGGTCACCCGCAGTCCGAGCGCGGCGATCGAGTGGCCCTCGCAGACCACCCGGGCCAGTTCCTGACGCTCGGCGGGGGTCAGCCCCCTGCCGAGGCGCCCGGTCAGGCCGAGCAGGTCGGGGACGGACGATCCGGTGCCGCCGGAACCGGAGGAGAGCGAGACCCGCTCGTTGGACAGCGTGTTCCTCGCGACCTTCCAGCCCTGGCCGACCTCGCCGACGACGAGCTCGTCAGGGACGAACACGTCGTCGAGGAAGACCTCGTTGAACAGGTTCTCCCCCGTCATCTCGGTGAGCGGCCTGACCGTGACGCCGGCCCCCTTCATGTCGACCAGGAAGTAGGTGATGCCCTCGTGCTTGGAACCCTCGGAGGAGTTGCGGGCGATGCAGATGCCCCACTCGGCGAAGTGCGCCACCGAGGTCCAGATCTTCTGGCCGTTGAGCCGCCAGCCTCCCTCGACCTTCTCGGCCTTCATCTGCACGTTCGCCAGGTCGGAGCCCGCACCGGGCTCGGAGAAGAGCTGGCACCAGATCATCTCGCCGCTCAGCGTGGGCGGCAGGAAGCGCTCCTGCTGCTCGGGGGTGCCGTACGTGACGATCGAGGGCACCACCCAGGCACCGATGATCATCTGGGGCAGCCTGACCTTCGCGGCCTTGAGCTCCTGGAAGATGAGGACCTGCTCCAGCGGCTTGGCGTCGCGCCCCCAGGGCCTGGCCAGGTGCGGCATGACGTATCCGGCGCTCGCCAGCGCCCGCTTCTGCTCCTGGCCCTCCAGCGCGGCGATCCCGGCGATCTCGGTCCGGATGCTCTCGCGCAGCTCGGCGGCCTCGTCGGGCAGCTCGATCTCCAGCTCCCGGCTCACGCCGTTCAGTGCCAGCTCCGCGACCTTCTCCGCCCACTCCCCCGAGGAGCCGAGCAGGGCGCGCAGGGTGAGCGCGCGCCGGTAGTACAGGTGGGCGTCGTGCTCGTAGGTGTAACCGATGCCGCCGAAGATCTGGATGGCGTCCTTGGCGCAGAGCACGGCCGCGTCGGGGGCGACCACACCGGCGATCGCGGCGGCGTACGCCCGTTCGTCGGCCGACACCTCGGTGCCGCCCGTCACCTCGACGGCGCGGACGGCGTCCCACACGGTCGCACGGGCCTGCTCCAGAGCGACGAGCATCCGGGAGGCCTTGTGCTTGACCCCCTGGAACTGCCCGATCGGGCGGCCGAACTGCACGCGCACCTTGGCGTACTCGGCGGCGGCGGTCACGCACCACGACGCGACGCCCGCGGCCTCCGCGCCGAACAGGATCGCGGCCAGATCGAGGACCTGCGAGCCCCGCAGCCGGTCGAGGACCCGCCCCGACGGTACGGTGACCGCGTCCAGCTCGACCTTGGCCACCCCCCGGGTGAGGTCGAGCGACCTGACCGGGGTGACGGTCGCCGCGGAGGCGTCCACCGCGACCCACTCCTCGCCGCGGTCGGTGCTCACCGGGAGCACCAGGACGTCGGCCGACGCGCCGCCCAGGACCGGCTCGGCGACGCCGGCGATCGTGAGGGTGCCGTCCTTCGCGCGAGTGCCGGTGATGGAGGCGCCCAGCGCGACCGCACCGGTCAGCGTGCCGTCGGCGAGACCGGGCAGGAGCTCGGCCTGGGCCTTGCCGTCGGAGGCGAGGATCACGGCGCCGGCGAGCACCGTGGGAACGTACGGGCCGGGGGCGACGCGCTCGCCGAGGGCCTCGACGGCGACGGCGGTCTCCAGCAGGCCGTAGCCGCTGCCGCCGTGCTCCTCTGGGATGTGCAGGCCGAGCAGGCCCTGGTCGGCCAGTCCTGCCCAGAAACCGGGGCGTTCCTCACCCTCCGCCGCGACGGCGGCGCGCACGGTCTCGGACGGGATGTTGCGCTCCGCCCACCTGGTCACCGACTCCCGGAGCGCCTCGTGCTCCTCGCTCAATCCGATCGCCATGACAGCCTCCAGACAGGGTTCAATGACAGAACCATATTCTAGAAGGTACTTCCATCACAACGCACGAGATCATCTTCCGGGCACGCGATCTCGCGCCGTGGACAATCAGCGAAAATCTCGCCCGCCAAGGCCCTCGACCTCCGACTCCCCGCGAGCCGGGCGGACGGCGCCCGTACTGTGCCCGCCCGTCGGTCTCCCCCGTGAGCCGGGGACGGACGCAGAAGAGTGTCAGAGGGCGCGGACGCTCGCCATCAGCGGAGCGATGTCGGCCCAGAGCCGCTTGCGCCCGTCGGGCACGGTCACGAAGAGCATCGAGGGCTTGCGACGGCCGACGTCGATCACGGCGAGCGCCGCCTGCGAGGTGCGCTTCTTGCCGTTGACCTCATAGGTGACCTTGTAGGCGAGCAGCCATCCCTTGCCTCCGGCGGGCCGCTGCGAGGCGGTCCAGTCGACCTTGCTCCCCGCGGGGTGGTGGCTGCGGATCGTCCACCTCACCGCGTTCAGCGCCGCCCTGCGGTAGTCGGCGTCGCTCTTGAGCGCCTTGGCCGGGGTGGCGCCGGGCAGGGGCCCCGAGGCGATGACCGTGCGTGGCAGACGGGTCGCGCCGACCTGCTGACCGGCCGAGAAAGACGGCACGGCCTTGCTCTCCCACGGCGCCCCCAGGCTGGCGTAGGTGAGCGCGGACCTCGTGTCGGTCACCGCGCCCAGCACCGTACTCGGCGTGCCCGGCAGGACCCGCAGGGCGGTCGCGCCCGGCAGGGCCGGCAGTGTGATCGGCGAGACGGTCGGCGAGGGCTTCGCGGCGGGCATCACGGCCCTGCCGACCCCCGCCGGGTCCTTGGGCTGGTCACCGGAGAACAGGACGAAGATCAGGGCCACGATGACACCGGTGAGGACGGCGGCACCCAGGCTGTAGGCCAACCGGATCGGGATGTCGCCGATCCGCATCAGCAGGCCGCCGGGCCTCTTCGTCCCACCCCGCGCCTGTGACCCGCTCTGCGCCTCCGGCCGGTCCTGCGCGCCGGACTCCGCGAACACGCCGGGCCGCCGCGCCGCGCCGGGCCACCCGGCCGCCGTGCTCTGCCCGTCGCTCTGTCCACCGTCCTGCCCGCTGCCGCGCCGGTCGCCCTGCCCCGCGCGCTGCCCCCCGGCCGCGCCCGCCAGAGCCCCTCCACCTGGCCGGCCGGGCATACCGCTCCGATCAGGGCGCCAGAGCCCCGCGGAGCCGCCTACCTGCCTGACCGGGATCGTCCCGAGACCGCCTGACTCGCGCACCTGGTCGGCGTCCTCCTGCGGCTCGTCCCGCCCGTCGCCCGACGCCGTGCCCGGCGAGGATTGAGGACGAGGGAACGATCCAGGAGACCCGGAGACCAGAACGGTCTCCTCGCCGTCGCCGATGGGAAACCTCCGGGGCACCCGGGGGCTGATGATCGAGCCGTCTTCGGCGGGTATGGCGGGTATGGGAGCCGTGGGCGCCTCGTATGAGGGGATGTATCTCTCATGAGAGCGCCCGGAGGAATTGCCGCCGACGTCCGCCATACGCGCCAGGTTATGTCACCTCGGAAAGATTCGACGCATCGTCGTTTATTACGCTTCGGCCACGGGAGGCACATCCGCCCAGGTGACCGCCTTTTCCGCTCCATGAACAGAATGTCACTCCGCTGGTCCCGGCATGGGGTGCGCGAGGGGTCGACGCGCCCACGATCGGGCGAGCTTAGCCGCGACAACCCTCACAAGGCGTATCTTCCTCCCTGAGCTGGGCAAATACCCTTGCATGGGGGGATCAAAGACAGGCGTCGCGCTACTGGCCGCCGCCGTTACACTCGCGGGCTGCGGTCAGAGCCCGGAACTGCGAACATCCCGGACGGTCGGCTCACCCGGCGCTCCCACACAGAGCGCGCCGGCGAGCACCTCCGCCGAGGCATCCCCGCCGGGCTCTCCCGAGCCCACGTACGTTCCGGACGCCCTGGAGGCCGCGTACGAGCGGACGATCGCCAAGGTACTGCCGTCCATCGTGCAGATCACCACCGACAACGGCCTCGGCTCGGGGGTCGTCTACGACGACGCCGGGCACATCATCACCAACGCCCACGTGGTCGGGAACGCCAGGCGCTTCGAGGTCACGCTCGCCAGCGGTGGCGCCCCGCGCACGGCGAGGCTGGTCGACTCCTTCGAGCTGGGCGACCTGGCCGTGATCAAGGTGGAGGACCCGACCGGGCTGAGGCCCGCCGTCTTCGGTGACTCCTCCAGGCTGCGCGTCGGTGAGATCGTGATGGCGATGGGCAACCCACTGGGCCTGTCGGGCAGCGTCACCGACGGGATCGTCTCGGCGCTGGGCCGCACGATCACCGAACCCGGGGGCGAGGGCTCGCCGGGCGCGACGATCACCGGGGCCATCCAGACATCCGCTCCCATCAACCCGGGCAACAGCGGCGGCGCCCTGGTCAACCTCAGGGGCGAGGTCGTCGGCGTGCCAACCCTGACCGCCGTCAACCCCGAACTCGGCAACGCCCAGGCCCCCGGCATCGGCTTCGCGATCCCGGCCAACACCGCCAAGGACGTCGCCACGCAGATCATCAGGGACGGCAAGGTCACCAACACCCGCAGGGCCGCGCTCGGCGTCGTCGTACAGACCGTGATCGACATGAACGGACAGCCCGCGGGCGTCAGCGTCGTGCGGGTACAGAGGAACAGCGGCGCGGAGAGGGCCGGACTCAAGGCCGGAGACCTGATCGTCTCGGTCAACGGCACCCCCACCCCGTCGACCCAGGAGCTGGCGACGGTCCTCGCGCAGCTCAAGCCCGGCGACGACGCGAAGGTGGAGACCCTGCGCCCCAACGGTTCGACGACCACCGTGGCGGTTCCCCTCGAAGAACTCCCCGGCTGATCCCGGTGCCCCGCGGCAAACCGCGGGACACGCCCGGATCCTGCTCGGCCACCTCGGGGGCACGACGGGAACACCTCGGAGACACGTCGACCGCCTGGCCGAGGATCGGCAGCCCGATCCTCGGCCGGTTCAGGTCGGTTCGGGATGATTCAGGTCAGTCCGGGCTGACTCTGGCCGTTTCCGGGCAGGCCGGTCCGGGACGGGCAGGCCGGTCCGGATCAGTAGGGCAGGACACGGTCGGTGAAGGACTTGGCCACGAAGGGGGCCTTGAACTTGGGGAAGGCGACCGTCTTCACGTCGCCGTCGGAGGTGTAGCGCTCGTCGGCGTTCGCCTTCAGCCAGTCGAGCCAGGCCACGGAGCAGAACTTCGCGCAGTCGCCCTTCTTGTCCATCGAGCGGATGCGCGGGATGCCGAGCGGGTCGAACTTCTTGTTGAACGGTGACATCGCCGGGGTGTAACCGGCGAGGAAGACGCCGCCGTAGTCGTAGGAGACGTCGCCCGAGGAGCCCTTGCGTCCCCACTCCTTGCCGTCGGGCTGGTTGCCGTACGGCAGGGCGAGCGTGACCGGCGGCACCTTGATCAGGTCGGTGATGAGCCGGTGGCCCGACGCCACCTCCGCGTTCACCGCCTTCTTCGGCTTGCCACCCAGGCTGAGATGGTCGCGGGTGTGGTTGCCGATGTCGAAGCCCTTCTCGGCGAGCCAGAGGAGCATCTGCGCCCCCTCCTCGGGCGTCGCCTTGCCGAACATGTCGCGCGTCACATAGAACGTTCCAACCCCGCGGAAGCCCGGGCGTGCCTTGGCGACCTCCTGGAGGATCGCGACGGCGGTGTTCGGCTTGGGCAGGCCCATCCCGTCCAGATCGAACTGCGAGGGCGAGGAGTCGTCGAAGGTGAGGACGACGGGGTGCTTGCCCGCCGGGATGTCGATGCGCCCGGTGACGAACTCGGCCGCGGTGATCGCGACGTAGTCCTCCTTGGCGAGCCGCTCCAGCTCGGTGCGGAACTGCTTGGGTGTGCGGTCGTCCTGGGTGGAGGGTTTGTCGACGATCCGGTGATACATGAGGACGGGCACCTGCCCGAGCTCGTTGGCCTTGACCTTGGCGGCGGCCTCCGTCTTGGCCTTGAGGAGGTTGGCCTGCGAGGCCGCGGCGGCCGACGCCTTCGCCGCCGCCGCCACCCTGGCCTTCTGTTCGTCGTTCTCATCCGACCCCGTCGATCCGCATCCGGCCAGCACGGCTCCCGTCGCGACGACGGCCACACCGGCCCTGCACATTTTGAGACGGCCCATCGAATTCCTCCAAGCGCATGAAGATACGCTTCTCATCCCCCTCTGACCTGCGAGTTGACCTCCGTACCCGGCAAAGGTTCCCGCCTGAGCGGCCCTTGGCGGCACCTTGGAGCACGGTGCGGCCCGGGAAAAACGAGGGCATTCTCACGTGGGGTCCCGGAAGGTGACGGGATTCTTACCCGATGGATACATCGCAAGTAGAGGCATAGGGGCATGTTTCGGTGACGTTGCCAATTACTTAGATTGTTGACCAAAAGTCAACAATCTCGTCAGGAAATCGTTGACTGCCCTGGAATTCGTGCCTACCGTCCGAGCATCCGGAGCGGCGCCGTGAGGGGGAGATATGGCAGAACGCCGGAAAAACCGGGATCTTCTTGGTGAGATGGCAGCCGAGTTCGTGGGCACCATGATCCTTATCCTGTTCGGGGTGGGGGTGGTGGCCCAGGTCGCGGCGGCCGAGATCGGCGACCACGACAGCATCGCGTGGGCGTGGGGACTCGGGGTGACCCTGGGCGTCTACGTCGCGGCACGCACCAGCGGAGCCCACCTCAACCCGGCCGTCACCGTCGCCCTCGCCGCCTTCAAGGGTTTCTCCTGGCGCAAGGTCCTGCCCTACGCCCTGGCACAGACCGCGGGGGCGTTCGTGGCGGCGCTCATCGTCCGCTTCAACTACAGCGAGGTGCTGCAGAAGGCCGACCCCGGGCTCACGATCAAGACCCAGGGCGTCTTCTCGACCCTGCCGGGCAACGGGACCCTGCCCATCGGCACCTGGGGCGCCTTCCGCGACCAGGTCATCGGCACCGCGATCCTGCTCCTGCTCATCCTCGCCGTCTCCGACGCGCGCAACTCGGCGCCGATGGCCAACCTCGCCCCCTTCGTGATCGGCCTGATCGTCGTGGCCGTCGGCATGGCCTGGGGCACCAACGCGGGGTACGCCATCAACCCCGCCCGCGACTTCGGGCCCCGGCTTGCCTCATACCTCACCGGGTATGAGACCGCCTGGCAGGATCAATACGGCCAACTCTACTTCTGGGTGCCGATCGTGGCGCCGGTGGTCGGAGGACTGATCGGGGCGTTCCTGTACCAGGTCCTGATCTCCAGGTTCCTTCCTCCCGAGGAGGCCGAGCCCGAGGTGGGACGGATGCCGTCCGACGAGAAAGCCGACACCGCCTGAACGGGAGCGGAACGACAACCACGGCCGAGAACCGTTACGGGGAGAGCGGCAGATCTCCCGGAGAGTCTCACAGAGGAGGCACCATCCATGCCCGACTTCGTCGGAGCCATCGACCAGGGAACGACGAGCACCCGCTTCATGATCTTCGATCACGGCGGTAACGAGATAGGCCGCCACCAGCTCGAACACGAGCAGATCCTGCCACAAGCCGGGTGGGTCGAGCACAACCCCACGGAGATCTGGGAGCGCACCAGGGCGGTGATCGAGACCGCGATGAACAGGGCGGGACTCTCCGCCTCCGACCTCGCCGCGCTCGGTGTCACCAACCAGCGCGAGACCGCGGTGGTCTGGAATCGCAGAACCGGGCGCCCGTACCACAACGCGATCGTCTGGCAGGACACCCGTACCGACCGGATCGCCTCAGCCCTGGACCGCGACGGCAGGGGCGACGTCATCCGCCACAAGGCAGGCCTGCCCCCGGCGACGTACTTCTCCGGCGGAAAGATCCAGTGGATCCTGGAGAACGTCCAGGGAGTGCGCGAGGCGGCCGAGGCCGGAGACGCGATCTTCGGCAACACCGACTCGTGGCTGCTGTGGAACCTGACCGGCGGCCCCGACGGCGGCGTGCACGTCACCGACCCGACGAACGCCAGCCGCACGATGCTGATGGACCTGGAGACCCTCGACTGGGACGACGAGTTGCTGTCGTTCTTCGGCATCCCCCGCCAGATGCTGCCGGCCATCGCCCCCTCCTCCCACCCCGGCCTGTACGGCACCACCCTGGCGAGAGGCCCGCTGGGAGGCGAGGTCCCGCTCTCCGGCGACCTCGGCGACCAGCAGGCCGCCACCGTCGGCCAGGTCTGCTTCGGCGTCGGCGAGGCCAAGAACACCTACGGGACCGGCAACTTCCTGCTGCTCAACACCGGCACCGAGCTGGTGCGATCCCAGAACGGCCTGCTCACCACCGTCTGCTACCGCTTCGGCGAGGAGCCTCCGGTGTACGCGCTCGAGGGTTCCATCGCGGTGACCGGCTCCGCCGTGCAGTGGCTGCGCGACCAGCTCGGCATCATCTCGGGGGCGTCGCAGAGCGAGGCGCTCGCCCGGCAGGTCGAGGACAACGGCGGCGTCTACTTCGTCCCCGCCTTCTCCGGCCTCTTCGCCCCGTACTGGCGATCCGACGCCCGGGGCGCCATCGTCGGCCTGTCGCGCTTCAACAACAACGCCCACCTCGCGCGGGCCACCCTGGAGTCCATCTGCTACCAGAGCCGCGACGTGGTCGAGGCGATGCGACAGGACTCGGGCGTCGCCCTCGACGTCCTGCGCGTCGACGGCGGCGTCACCGCCAACGACCTGTGTATGCAGATTCAGGCCGACATACTCGGCGTGCCCGTCTCCCGGCCCGTAGTGGCGGAGACGACCGCCCTCGGTGCCGCGTACGCGGCGGGGCTCGCCGTCGGCTTCTGGAAGTCGACCGACGAACTCAAGCAGAACTGGCAGGAGGGCCGCCGCTGGGAGCCCCAGTGGTCGGACGAGCAGCGGGCCGACGGCTACGCGCACTGGAAGAAGGCGGTCGAGCGCACCCTCGACTGGGTCGACGTGTCCTGAACGACCGGCCCCCGGTCGCGGGTACGACTTCGCTCGCCGACGGGACCCCGGTCGCGGGTACGGCTCCGGCAGTGAGCGGGATCCCGGTCGCGGGTGGAGTCCCGGTCGCGGGTGGAGTTCCGGTCAGGTGGCGACGAGGAGCGCGCCCAGCCGCTCGACCGTGGGCCGGGACTCCACGTGCAACCGGGAGACGTCCAACCCCTCGTCGGCGAGCACGACGAGCAGCGCCTCCTGACGCACGGCGTAGACGACGATGTACCCGCTGCGACAGCGGGTCACCACCTCACGAAGCTCCCCCATGCCCACCTCGTAGCCCGTCCGCTTGCCCAGGCCGAGCGTGGCGGCGGCCAGTGCCGCCAGCACCTCCGGCCTCGGCCCCTCGCTGTCGGCCGCGACGAGCAGCCCGTCCACGGACGCGACGGCCGTCTCCATCACGCCGGCCACCTGATCGCGCAGGATCTTCAGCTCGGCGAGCACCGCTTGCCTGGTCATCGTGTTCCTTTCAGCGTGGAGAACCCCGCCTTTAGGCGTGGGAAGAAAACGCGGCAAGACACCGCACGGGTTGTCGGCATGTGCGTGCGGTGGCGATAACCAAGCCGCCGCACATATGACCCGCACCACCCTCGCCGCCGGGCAGGCGGAGAGGAAAAACGCCTGTGGGGCTGGTGTAAGACCTCAATGGGGAGAGTTTTCCTCCTGGCGGGCAACCGGCGACGAAGCAGGAAACCCGACCCGTGAGGGTTGGAATCCCCTGACTTCAACCGTGGGGAGAAAATCAATCACCCTCCGATTCCCGGGAGGGCGGAGACGAGGGCAGCGGCAGGGACCGGAGGGCGAGGAGTGGCCGGGAGGGGATCGGTCCTCCCCCGGCGGCGGCCAGCATCTCATTGATCTTGCTGTTGCCCGGATGGCGGCGCGGCAGCCGGGAGGCCGGACTCTCGTCCGGGTCCTCCGCCGCGGGCTCGGGAGCGGGCGTCACCTCCCCCGCCGGGGAACCGCCGAGGTCGAGCACCCCCTCCTCGACCATCCTCGCGATCTCACTCATCACCGCGAACAGGCCCTTGCCCAGGACGAAGGCGATGTCCCGCGGCGTCCGGCGCCCGTTCGCCCGTTCCAGGACGGCACGGCGGATCCGGTCCGCGCCGAGCAGCGTGGGAACGGAGACGGCCGGGGGCACGGGCCTGACGCGCATGGACAGGCCCAGCCGTCGCCAGGTCTCCACGTACCCCGTGCGGCGCGCGGTCTCCCGTGCCAGCCGTTCGTGCCCGATCCCCGGCAGGACGGGCAGCAGCGGCTGGCGGTCGCCGGGTCCCACCGGTTCGGCGGCGCATGACTCGACGCCGTACAGGACCATGGCGAACACCGCGTCGAAGAGCGCGGCCAGACACACCGCCTCCAGACCCGCCTCGCCGATGACGCCGCGCTCGGCGAGTTCGGCGGCGAGCCGGTCGGAGGGGGCGCCGGTCGTGTACGCGTCGGTCCAGTCCTTCTCCGACACCCTGCCCGAGCGCAGCAGCAACGATTCGGGGCCGGGGGCCGCCGGGGTCGTGGCGGCCACCACGAGGCCGTCCCGCACCCACAGCGCTCCTCCCGGGCCTCCTTCGACGCGGAGCACGCCGGAGAACCTCTCGCGGGAGAGCCGCTGCAGGCATCTCCCGATCTCGCCCAGGACCTCCGGCTCCCCGGCGGTCACGCCGTCATCCTGTTCAGGGAAGGGGAGCGGCCGGCCGCTCCACGAGACGGCATCGGCTGGATAGCGGCCGACGACGGCACAGGGTCACCTCTGGTTCTGCTCGCTGAGGGTGAGTCGTTCACGAACGGAATGTGGGCCGGTCTTCACCACCGGATGTCTCCCTCGGCTCTTTCACGGGCGCTCGGACGGGAGACGACGCGATCCCGGCGCCCGCGCACTCCGGACGAGCCGGGAGACGCCCGGACGCGGCACGACACCCCTGACTCCATGGGACGGGACAGGTCATGCCCCCGGCCACGAACTCCGGATATCTCCCCTAATGAGCTGTTCATCCGCTACTAGACCATATTGCACTTCACTAACGGTAGTAGTTAAGTGTACTTTACGTATCGACAGCCACAAACTGCCCCATCTGTATGTCCGATAAGTCCCCTCCTCGGCGAGGCGCCGGGGTGCGGTCGCTCGCCCGGGAAAGAAGATCATGAACATCGAAACCGCCCTCAAGGAGACCATGGCGATCGACGGCGCGGTCGGCGCGGCGCTGGTCGACTACGAAAGCGGCATGTCTCTCGGCACGATCGGTGGAGGCCGCGACCTCGATCTGGAGGTGGCCGCCGCGGGCAACACCGAGGTCGTCCGGGCCAAGGTGCGGACCATGGCCGCGCTGAACATCAACGACTCCGTCGAGGACATCCTCATCACGCTGGCCAGGCAGTATCACATCATCAGGCTCCTGTCCGACAGCGGCGGCCACACCTTCCTCTACCTGGTGCTCGACCGCGACCGCTCCAACCTCGCCCTGGCCAGGCACCACCTCAGGCGCATCGAGTCCGCGCTCACCATCTAGCCGCGAGAGCCACGGGACGGCATCACCACCGGAAGGCGAGTTCACCCGGCGACGAAGGCTTCCGAAGAGCGACCCCGCTGCGGCCAGGAAAAGATGCTGTGGCCAGGAAAAGACGAAGGGCGGCCGAGGCGGCACTGGGCCGACTCGACCGCCCTTCGGCGATCTGTTCCGCGCGGTCGGCGCGGAACGGGGGTGGAGGTGGCGGGAATCGAACCCGCGTCCTTCAACTCCAGGACAGGGCTTCTCCGGGTGCAGCCTGCTGTGCTTTTCTCAGCCCCGGCAATCACGCAGGCAAGTTGCCGACGGGCTCAGCCACTGTAAGATTTCCCGATCTTCCCCGTGGCCGGGTCGATCGGTTGAGC
This sequence comes from Streptosporangium sp. NPDC050284, assembly GCF_044459525.1. Lineage (NCBI taxonomy): Bacteria > Bacillati > Actinomycetota > Actinomycetes > Streptosporangiales > Streptosporangiaceae > Streptosporangium > Streptosporangium sp. NPDC050284. Next base: position 70,465 of record NZ_JBITIZ010000007.1, on the reverse strand, counting down.
CTCCTAGCGATGCCGGATCCGGGCCGGAGGCGCTCCCGGGCCGGCAGAAGTCACTCGCTGCTTAGGCGGCGAGTGCCAGGTTGCCCTGGCTGACTTCGGAGTGCGTCTTATTGGCACTTGTTGGTCGCGGTCACAGTGTTAACGAGGTTATGTCCGCAGTCCTCGACCCGCTTCACCTGGCTTGAAAAGCCAAAGTCGAAACCAGTCACCCCCTGTTGAGTTTTCAACGCGACCCCGAGGGGTCGAGCCATCCGAAGATACCTCCTACAACACGGCCGACGCGAATCGAATTCCCGCGCGGCGTCAGGAGCCCCGAACGCCGAAACCCCGGGGACACCCGCGAATCGCGAGCGTCCCCGGGGTCGACCGGCAGGGTCGAGCCGGTTCTGACGGCAGGGCTTCCCCCGAGATGAAGCCCTGTCCCATCACTGCGACCGGGTCCGCAACCCCCCGAGCGGGCCCGGTCACTTAGAAGGACGCCAACAAGACACCCAATGGTTGCTCAGGGTGAAAAAATCAGTGCGGAACGTCACAACCCCGCGTGAAGCCCCTGGAAGAACCTCCCCGCGACGGCCGCACCGGCCGTGGCGTCCGAGCTCTGCGTCAGCACGGCGACGGCGACGTCCCCCTGCCACCCCACGAACCAGGCGAGCGGCTTGCGTTTCTGCGAGGCGACGGCGGTGATGCCGTGGACGGGGTCGCCGGGTGCCGCCGCGGCACGCGCGGAGCCCACCGTCACTCCACTGCGCATGAAGGTGCGGAGGGTCTCGACCGTCTTGTCGTCCAGCTTGACCGGGTCCGGCGCCTTGGACGGCTTGGCGTCGGGTGTGGAGTCGGCGACCTCGGGCTCGGTGACCAGGACCGGCGGGCGCCAGGTGCCCGAGGAGACGGCTCCCGCGACCAGCGCCATGGACAGCGGGCTGACCAGGACGTTCTGCCCGGCGATGGCCTTGGCCGTGGCCGCGTCGTTCTTCAGCGGTTTCATGGAGCCGCTGAACGACCTCAGCGGGAGCGTCCACGGCGCCCCGATGCCGAACTTCGCGGCGTCGGCCGCCAGCTCCGCGCCGTCGATCCTGCGGGCCAGCGCGGCGAGCGCGGTCACGCAGCCGGTGGCGAAGTTGGCCTGGATGCTCGGCGAGCTCCCCGCGGGCGCACCCTCCTGGTGGAACGCGGCCCCCCCGACGGACCTGTCGGCCGGACAGGCCATCTTCTGCCTGGGGTCGATCTTCGCCTTGAGCATGCCCCCGACGGTCATGATCGAGAAGGCGGTCCCCGCGGGGAACCTCCCCGCGAGGGCGTGCCTCTCCTGGTCGTACTGCTCGGTGCTGGACACCGCCAGGATGTCGCCGGTCGAGGCCTGGACCGCGACCAGCATGCCGGGAGCCCCACCGCCGAGCAGCGCGCTGTCGGCCGCCTTCTGGTGGGAACGGTCGAGCGTGGTCTGCACGGGCGAGGTGGAGCGGTCGGGCCGCCACTTCTTGAGCTCGGTCACCTTGAGCGTCTTGAGATCGACGATGATCACACGTGTGTCGGTCGAACCGGTCAGATGCTCCTGGTACGCCTTCTGCAGACCGGCCCTGCCGACCGTGTCCCCGGCCCGCTGCGGGCCGCCGAGCTGCTGCTCGCTCTCCGGGGTGACCGCGGTGACGGTGCCGACGATCTGGGTGGGCGAGGCGGGGGCGACCGCCTGCTCCTGCGCGGAGAGGGTGATCCCGGGGATCGCCTCCAGCTGCGCGCGCAACTGCCCGAACTTCGTACGACCGAAGGTGACCAGGGGGACCTGGAGGTTGGGCGGCGCGGAGCGGATCCGGCTCAGCAGGCGGTCCTGGGGGAAACCTGTGATCTTGGAGAGCTTCTCGCAGAGCTCGTCCGCCTGGCCGCTCTTCAGGGTGGCCGGGACCACGCTCGCCACGTGCAGGACGGCCTTCTCCTGCAGCGGGTCACCGTTGCGGTCGAGGATCGGCTGACGCCCCTCGGGGGTGACCTTCACGGCGAACCGCTCACCCTCGCGCAGCTGGGGGTGCAGGACACTGGGCGACCAGCGCACCTTCCATCGGCCGTCGACCAGGTGGAGCGGCAGCACGCCCTCGTACTCCCACAGGGGGTTGTTCTCCCCCAGGTCGACCTCGGCGTCGAAGTCGGCCTCGACCTCGTCCGCCGCGCGCCGCATGCTCGTGACGTCGAAACGGAACGAGGCCGCGTCGAGTTGGAGCTTGGCGTCCTCCAGCGCCCGGCTCACCACCTTCTCGTCGCCGTCCGTGCGCCTGGCCGCGGCGGCGTAGTCGCCCGTCTGCCAGCCGATCAGGAAGTCGCGCACCGCCTCGTGAGCCGAGGGCTCCTCTAGGCACGCGGACAACATGGGAGTCGTCACCGCCAGCGCGAGCGCCGCGGCGGTGGCTCGCCGGGCCTTGCCCCTCACGATCACCTGTTCCTGTGCCTGAGCGCGCGCGCCATCTCCCGCTTGGCCTGGTTCTCGGCCAGCGTCTGCCGCTTGTCCCAGTCTTTCTTTCCCTTGGCGAGGCCGATCTCTATCTTGGCCCTGCCGTCCTTGAAGTAGATGGCGAGCGGCACCAGGGTGAGCCCGCCCTCCTTGGTTTTGGAGACCAGCTTGTCGATCTCCTTGCGGTGGAGCAGAAGCTTGCGGGTTCGGCGCGCGGCGTGGTTGGTCCAGGTCCCCATGGTGTATTCGGGAATGTGGACGTTGATCAGCCAGGCCTCGCCGTCCTTGATGACGGCGTACCCGTCGAGGAGGGAGGCACGGCCGAGCCGCAGCGACTTGACCTCCGTGCCCTGGAGCACGAGGCCGGCCTCGTAGGTGTCCTCGATGTGGTAGTCGTGCCAGGCACGCTTGTTCTGAGCGATTACCTTCCGCCCGGTCTCACGTGGCATGTCTGGAGCCTACCGGTGACCGGGGTGTCGGGCCGCGCCCGCGAGCGCGGGCGAGGCCCGGAGCGACGTACGGACGCGCCACGCCCGCGGGGCGTACGAGGACACGGGAGCGTCACACCCGCAGGTAGCGGCGGAGCGTGACGAAGGACGCCAGAACACAGATGAGCACGCCGAAGATCATGGTGATACTGATCACCGAGGCGACCGTCTCCCAGGACAGCTGGCTGTTGGGAGAGAGGTAGAGCTGCACCCCGTCGAAGAGGAAGACCTTGCTGATGATCAGCAGTATCGCGGCCATCACACCGCCGATCAGACCGGCGATGACGCCCTCCATCACGAAGGGCAGCTGGATGTAGAGGTTGGAGGCCCCCACCAGCCGCATGATGCCGGTCTCACGCCTGCGGTTGTACGCCGAGAGCCGCACGGTGTTGCCGATCAGCAGCGTGGCCGCGAAGACCAGGATGATGGCCACCACCAGGGCCGCCCAGCGGAGCTTCTCCAGCAACCCGAAGAACTTCTCCAGCAGCTCCCTCTGGTTCACCACGTTGGAGACCCCGGGTGCGCCCTTCACCGCCTCGATCACCGCCGCGTAGGCGTCGGGGTCCTTGAGCTTGACCCGCAGCGACTCTGGCATGTCCTCGACCTGGATGGCGGAGAGCAGCACGGTGTTGTTGGCGTTCTGTGCCCGGAAGTTCTTGTAGGCCTGGGCCGCGTCCTCCACGTCGACCTTCTCGACCTGGGGCATGGCCTCGATGTCCCCCTTCAGCGCGGCCCGCTCCTGGGCGTTCACGCCACCGCTGCCCTTGCACTGCGGGAAGGGGTCGTCCTTCTTGCACAGGAAGACCGAGACCTCGACCTTGTCCGCCCAGAAGTCCTTCATGCTGGAGATCTGGGAGTTGATCATCAGACCGACGCCCAGCAACGCCATGCCGATCGCCACGGTCACGATGACCGCGATGGTCATCGTGAGGTTGCGGCGGAGGCCGATCCAGACCTCGGAGAAGATGAAGTTTGCCCGCATGCTCTTCCTGTCGCTCTATCCGGTCCTGGTGTCAGTACGCCTGGCCGTACACGCCTCGCGACTGGTCACGGACGATCTTGCCGTCCTCCAGTTCCACCACCCGCTTGCGCATGGAGTCGACGATGGCCGCGTCGTGCGTGGCCATGACGACCGTGGTGCCGGTCCGGTTGATCCGGTCGAGCACCTTCATGATGCCGATGCTCGTCGCGGGGTCGATGTTTCCGGTCGGCTCGTCGGCCAGCAGGATCATCGGCCGGTTGACGAACGCGCGGGCCATCGCGACCCGCTGCTGCTCGCCACCGGACAACTCGTCGGGCATCCGATGTGCCTTGCCCTCAAGGCCGACGAGCTCGACGACCTCCGGGACCACCTTACGGATGAAACGCCGGGGCTTGCCGATGACCTCCAGGGCGAACGCGACGTTCTCGTACACGTTCTTGTTCGGGAGCAGCCGGAAGTCCTGGAAGACACATCCGATCCGGCGGCGCAGGTGTGGAATCTTGAAGTTGGACAGTCGGGCGAGGTCCTTGCCGGCCACGTGGATCGCGCCCGAGTTCGGGCGCTCCTCCTTCAGGACCAGGCGGAGAAAGGTCGACTTCCCGGACCCCGAGGGGCCGACGAGGAACACGAACTCGCCCTTGTCGACATCGACGCTGACGTGGTCCAGCGCGGGCCGGTTCTGGTTCGCGTAGACCTTGGTGACATTATCAAAATGGATCACGGGCGCATCACGGCATGCCAGTCTAGGGGTTAGGACGGTCGCAGGAGTGGCAGAGGGCCACTTCCGCCTCTCGCCGGCCGGGGGGCGCCGGTCTTTGCTCTTGATCGACGTTCCGGTTGGCCGGAGCCCAGTCTAGGGGGAAGACTGACATGGAAAGCCCATAACGGAAACAAAACGATTCGGCGCCCGGTAACGACCGCATAAAGTAGTTCTGACCTCGACGAGGGAGGACATCATGAGCTGTGAAGACCTGGTCTGCGCGGGGTGCGCCCACCCCGTGGCCGAAGGCCGCTGCCCCCGCTGCCGCGCGTACCGCGAGCGGATGCACCAGCACACCTTCGGGGGCATGACCCCCGCGCTCCTGTCGCTGGTGCTGATCGCGCTCTTCTTCCTCACCCTGGCCTTGAAGCACCTCAGCGGCGCCTGACACGCCCGTCCGAGGCCTTTTCCCGGCTCGCGCGGGAGAACCGCCTCACGGGCGCTCAGAAGCGCCCGTGAGCGAGGACTCCGACCTGTCCGGGGCCGGAACACGGTCTCCCTGCCGACTCCCGGCTCACCGGGAGTTCCCGCGGGCGTCCGTCCTTCGGGGACGAGGGCCCCGGATGCCGGCGAGCAGCCGTTCCCGCTCGTCCATCCCCCGGGGACGAAGACCGAGGGTGTCCGCCCATGTCCGGCCCTCGGGGACGGGAGAAGAACGTCCTAGTCGTCGGCGCCCGACTCCTGGCGGCGGGTCCAGCGGATCTCGGCCTCGATGAAGCCGTCCAGGTCGCCGTCGAGCACCCCGCTCGGGTTGCCGTCCTCGGCGCCCGTCCGCAGGTCCTTCACGATCTGGTACGGGTGGAGCACGTAGTTACGGATCTGGGTGCCCCACGACGTGGTCGACTCGCCCCGGATCTCGTTCAGCGCCGCCTTCTCCTCCTGGCGCTTGCGCTCCAGCAGCTTGGCCTGCAGGACCGCCATCGCGGTCGCCTTGTTCTGCAGCTGCGAGCGCTCGTTCTGGCAGGAGACCACGATGCCCGTGGGCAGGTGGGTGAGGCGGACCGCGGAGTCGGTCGTGTTGACGCCCTGGCCGCCGGGCCCCGAGGAGCGGTAGACGTCGACGCGCAGGTCGTCCTCGTTGATGTCGATGTGGTCGGTCGTCTCGACGACCGGCACCACGTCGACGCCCGCGAACGAGGTCTGCCTGCGCCCCTGGTTGTCGAACGGGCTGATGCGGACCAGCCGGTGGGTGCCGTGCTCGCCGCGCAGCGTGCCGTACGCGTAGGGGGCCTTGACGGTGAAGGTCGTCGACTTGATGCCCGCCTCCTCCGCGTAGGAGGTCTCGTAGATGTCGGTCGGGTAGCCCTTGCGCTCGGCCCACCGTAGGTACATCCGCTGGAGCATCTGGGCCCAGTCGGCCGCGTCCACACCGCCCGCCTGTGACTGGATCGTGACGACCGCCTCGCGGGCGTCGTACTCCCCGGACAGGAGGGTGCGGACCTCCAGGGCGCCGATGTCGCCCCGCAGGGACTCCAGCTCGCGGTCGGCCTCCTCCCGCGTGTCGTCGTCCCCCTCGTCGGCGGCGAGTTCGTACAGGACGGAGAGGTCGTCCAGCCGCTGCTCCAGCGACTCGATCCTGTTGATCTCGCCCTGGAGATAGGAGAGCCTGCTGGTGACCTTCTGCGCGCGCTCCTGGTCGTTCCACAGGTCGGGGGCGGCGGCCTGATCCTCCAGCTCCTCGATCTGCTTGCGCATCGCGCCAAGGTCGAGCACATCCTGGATGCTGTTCAGCGTCCCGGTAAGCTCGTTGATCTGTTCTGCCGGATCGATGAGTGCCACGTCTGTAAAGGGTACGCGACCTCCGAACCCCATCGTGTACGGCAGGCTCCCCCACCATGGCTAGCATGGCCCGCATCGGGGAGTATCGGGAGGTGTACGTGCGCGAAAACGGGCGGCAGGGTGTGCTCGCACTCGCGCTGGCGTTGATCACCGCGACCGCGGCGTGCTCGGGTTCCGGCGACGGCCGGCCCGAGCGGAGCCCTTCGGCCGACGCCGTCACGCCGACCGCCCGTCCCACGGCCACCCCCTCGCCGCCCCCGGTCACGCTCGCCGAGGCGAAGAGGGCTCTCGCGGGCGTCGTGGGCGCCGACGGGGTGCTGGGGGCGGCGACGCCGCACCTGGACGCCGACCGCAGGCTCATGCTGGAGCAGACCCGCGACGGGCAGGAAGCCCTCACCATCGCGGCCTTCAGCGGCTCCGCCGAGGACCTTCCCCACTACACGTGGGGCACTCCCCGGCTGCTCGTCCCGCGCAACCAGCAGGGTCCGCTCTGGTTCGCCGCGTTCGTGGACCGCGAGGAGTCCTCGGGCGAGGTGCGCACCGCCGTGCTCACCCTGATGCGGCAGGGCGGTGAGGACTGGCGGGTCAGCTCGACCTCCCTGCTCGACGAGGGCGTCCGGCCCCCGGAGGTCGTCACGGACACCGAGGGGTACGCGACGGCGCTGGGCGAGGAGGACGCGACGGTGGCGATCAGCCCGCGCCTGATGGCCCCGCTGCACGCGACCTCGGCGGAGGAGGGCGAGCGGGGGTTCGCGACGGGGCTGATCGAGGAGGGCCCGCACACCACGGGGCTCGCCGACGAGATCACGAGGAGGCGCGCGGAGGAGAAGAACAACTGCCTGGGCTACGACTCGATCTTCGCGGCGAGCGACTACCCGGTTCACGCGCTGCGCACCGCCGACGGCGGCGCTCTCGTCCTCTACTCCCTCATCAGGACGACGACACGGTCGATCAAGGTCACGCCGTGCGGGTCGGACACCCGTATCCCGCCCGAGGCCAGGAAGCTGACGAAGGAGCGGTTCATCCTCAAGGAGTTGCGCACGGTGGAGACGCAGCTGTACGTGAGCACGGTCCCGGCCAAGGACAGCGGCCACGCGGCCAAGGTGATCGGCTATCTCGGCGGCCTCACCAAGGTCATCGTGAGTTAGGGAGCCGGCCGGGTGACCGTGTGGCGCGCCGCGTGACCGGGCCCCCGGTGAGGAGGCCCGGCCGGGCGGCGGGCGGGTCAGGCGTCGGCGCGCGGGAGGTTGATGGTGGCCACCAGCGTGCGGATCGCGCGCAGTGCCACCGAGAGGGTCGCGAGGTCGAAGTTGTCGCTCTCCCAGATCTCCGACAGGGTCTGCCGCGCCCGCGAGACCGCCGCCGAGTTCGCCTCGGTCCAGCGTGCCAGCCGCTCCTCCGGCGACAGTCCGGGGGTGCTGTGCGTCAGGACGCCGTGGGTGAGCGCGGCGTGCGCGGCGTAGAGGTCGTCACGGAGCGCGGCCCGCGCCATGGAGTTCCAGCGGCTGTCCCTGGGCAGCGCGACGACGCGCTCGCGCAGCCTGGAGAGCTGGAGCCGGTCGGCGAGGTCGAAGTAGACCTCGGCGACGTCGTGCACGGGACGGCCGGTGCGTGCGGCCACCTCGACCAGGTCGAACGTGGAGTAGGCGGGCACCATCGCCGCGACGCGCTCGGCCAGCTCGTCCGGGACGCCCCGGGAGACGAAGCCGTCGCGCCGCTCCTCGAACGCGGACAGGTCGACCCCGGTCAGCAGCTTGGGCAGGTGCGGCAGCAGACCGTTCATCCCCTTGGCGAAGAAGCCGACGGTGGAGGCGAGGTCGAGCGGCGGGCGCCGGTTGCCCAGTAGCCAGCGGGTGCCCCGCTCGACGAGCTTGCGGGCCTCCAGCTCCATCGCGATCTGGGTGGGGGTGTCGACCTTGTTGTCCAGCTCCTCGATCTGGCGCCAGAGGTTGGGCATGTCGAAGACCTCGCGCGTGACCAGGTAGGCGCGGGCGATGTCGGGGGTGGACGCGCCGCTCTCCTCGCCGATGCGGAACAGGAAGGTGGTCCCGCTGGAGTTGACCAGGTCGTTCACCACCCCGGTGGTGATGATCTCCCTGCGGAGCGGGTGGGTGTCCATGTAGGTGCGGATCCCGGCGTCGCGCAGCGCGGAGGGGAAGTAGGACACCAGCCAGGAGGCGAGGTAGGGGTCGTCGGGCAGGTCGGAGGCGAGGATCTCGGCGTCGGTCACCAGCTTGGTGTAGGCGAGCAGCACCGAGAACTCCGGCGCGGTCAGCCCGAGCCTGGCCTGACGCCGCTCGGCGAGCATCTTGTCCGACGGCAGGAACTCCAGCTCCCGGTTGAGCAGCCCGGCCCGCTCCAGCCTGCGCAGCTGGCGCGCGTGGACGTGCAGCATGTCGGGGGCCTGCGCGCGGGCGGCGGCCAGCACCACGTTCTGGTCGTAGTTGTCGCGCAGGACGAGCTCGGCCACCTCGTCGGTCATGTCGAGGAAGAGCTGGTTGCGCTGTTTGTCGGTGAGCTCCCCGTCGCGGACGGCCCGGTCCAGCAGGATCTTGATGTTGACCTCGTGGTCGGAGGTGTCCACCCCGGCGGAGTTGTCGATGAAGTCGGTGTTGACCAGGCCGCCGTTGAGCGCGAACTCTATCCGGGCGAGCTGGGTGAAGCCCAGGTTGCCGCCCTCGCCGATCACCTTGCAGCGCAGCTCGCCGGCGGTGACCCGCAGGCCGTCGTTGGCCTTGTCTCCGACGTCGGCGTTGGACTCGCTCGACGCCCTGACGTAGGTGCCGATACCGCCGTTCCACAGCAGGTCGACCGGGGCCCGCAGGATGGCGCTGATCAGGTCGCCCGGGGCGAGCGACGTCACGTCGGCGTCGATGCCGAGCGCGGCGCGCGTCTGCGCGGAGACGGGGATCGACTTGGCCGTACGGGGCCAGACGCCGCCTCCGGAGGAGATGAGCGAGGCGTCGTAGTCCTCCCAGGAGCTGCGGGGCAGCGCGAACAGCCGGGCGCGCTCGGCGTAGCTCACCGCGACGTCGGGCCGGGGGTCGACGAAGATGTGCCGGTGGTCGAACGCGGCGACCAGCCGGATGTGCCGGGAGAGCAGCATGCCGTTACCGAACACGTCACCGGACATGTCGCCGATTCCGGCGACGGTGAAGTCGGTGTTCTGGATGTCGACGCCGGTCGTGCGGAAGTGGTACTTGACCGACTCCCAGGCGCCCCTCGCGGTGATGCCCATCGCCTTGTGGTCGTAGCCGATCGAGCCGCCGGAGGCGAAAGCGTCGCCCAGCCAGAAGCCGTACTCCTTGGCCACGGCGTTGGCGATGTCGGAGAACGTCGCGGTGCCCTTGTCGGCGGCGACCACCAGGTAGGTGTCGTCGCCGTCGTGCCTGACGACGTCGGCGGGCGGGACCACATCGCCGTTGACGAGGTTGTCGGTGAGGTCGAGCAGGCCGGAGATGAACATCCGGTAGCAGGCGATGCCCTCGACCAGGGTGTCCTCCCGCGACCCCGACTTCGGCGGATTTTTCACGACGAAGCCACCCTTGGAGCCAGTGGGGACGATGACGGTGTTTTTCACCATCTGCGCCTTCACCAGCCCGAGCACCTCCGTACGGAAGTCCTCCATCCGGTCCGACCAGCGCAGCCCGCCCCGCGCGACCTTGCCGAAGCGCAGGTGCACGCCCTCGACCCTGGGCGAGTAGACGAACACCTCGTACGCGGGCCGGGGCAGCGGCAGCACGCTGATCGACGGCGAGTCGAGCTTCAGGCTGATGTACGGCTTGCGCTCGCCGTCGACCCGCTGGAAGTAGTTGGTCCGCAGGGTGGCCCCGATCATCTCCAGGTAGGCCCGCAGGATCCGGTCCTCGTCCAGCGAGACCACGTCGTCCAGGGCTGCGAGGATCTCCTCGTGCAGCGCGTCGGACAGGTCGGCGCGGACCTCGGCCGGGCGCCGGGGGTTCAGCCTCGCCTCGAACAGGCGCACCAGCAGCCGGGCGAGCCGCACGTTGCCCGTCAGCACCCGCTCGATGTACTCCTGGCTGAACGCGGTGCCCGCCTGGCGCAGATACCTGGCGTACACGCGCAGGATCTCGACCTGCTCCCAGGTCAGCCCGGCGACCAGGACGAGCCCGTTGAACCCGTCGTTCTCCACCCGCCCGGCCCATAACGCGCCGAACGCGTCCTGGAAGAGCCGCTTGAACTCATCCCTGTCGACCTCGGGCGAGGGCGTGTAGCGCAGGCCGAAGTCGTAGATCCAGGCGTCCTTGGTCGCCGGGTCCCCGTCGCGGTCGACCTCGTACGGCCGTTCGTCGACCACCTCCACGCCCATCCGCTGGAGCAGCGGCAGCACGTGCGACAGGTATACCGGCGCGCCGAGGCGGTAGAGCTTGAAGCGGCGCTCACCCTCCGTCGCGTCGTGCGGCTCGTAGAGGTTCATCTCGATCTCGCCCGAGGAGGCGGCGAGCTCCTCCAGGCGGCGCAGGTCGGCGACCGCCATCCGGGCGGGGAAGTCGGCCTTGTAGCCCTCGGGGAACGCCGGGACGTAGCGGCGGACGAGCTTGGGAACCTCGTCCTCGGGGCACAGCTCGGTGATCGCGGAGACCAGGTCGTCCTCCCAGGACCTGGTGGCCGCGGCGAGCCTCGCCTCCAGCTCCTCGACGTTCACCGTGTCGACGCGCAGCGGCCTGCCACGCTCACCGCGTACGACCACGTGCAGCCTGGCGAGTGCCGACTCTCCGATCATCGCGCTGTAGTCGAAGGTGCCTGCGCCGAGCGTCCTGAGCAGGATGTCCTGCAGCTTGATACGGATCTTGGTGGTGTAGCGGTCGCGCGGCAGGTAGACCAGGCACGAGACGTAGCGGCCGTAGTCGTCCGGACGCAGGAAGACCTTGACCTGTTTGCGCTCGCGGAGCCTGAGCACGCCGAGGGCGATCGGCAGCAGCTGCTCCACCGAGGTCTGGAAGAGCTCGTCCCTGGGGAAGGTCTCCAGGATCTCGATGAGATCCTTGCCGTCGTGGCTGTCGGCGGTCAGCCCGGCGAGCACGAGCACCTCGGCCAGCTTGCGCCGGAGCACCGGGACGCGCGAGATCGACTCGCTGTAGGCCACGTGGGTGAAGAGGCCGAGGAAACGCCGCTCGCCGACGACCTCGCCCGAGGCGTCGAAGAGCTTGACGCCCACGTAGTCGAGGTAGGCGGAGCGGTGGACGGTGGCGCGGCTGTTGGCCTTGGTGACGATCAGCATCTGCTGCTTCTCGCGGGCCTTGGCGCGCAGGTCGGGCGGGAGCGCGGCGAAGCTGCCCGAGTCGGCGCTGTCGCCGCGGAGGATGCCCAGCCCCGTCCCGGGAATCGGGTGCAGCCTGTCGCCCTCCTCGCCCACCTCCAGGCGGTACTCGCGGTAGCCGAGGAAGGTGAAGTGCCCGTCGGCGAGCCAGCGCAGCAACTCCAGGCTGTCCTCCACCCCCGCGGGGTCGAGGGGCGGCGGGTTGACGGAGACGTCCTCGGCGGTCCGCAGGGCGAGCGCCCGCATCTTGGCGAAGTCCTCGACGGCGCCGCGCACGTCCTCCAGGACACGCTGCAGGTCGGTCTCGATCGCCTTGAGCGCGGCCTCGTCGTTCTGCCTGTCGATCTCGAAGTGCATCCAGGACTCGGCGAGCACCTGCCCGGTGACGTCCTCCTCGTCGCGGCCGAGCAGCTTGCCCGTCATGTCCCTGCGCACGCGCATCTGCGGGTGGACGACCAGATGGATGCCGACGCCGTGCCGGTTGAGCTCCATGGTCACCGAGTCGACGAGGAAGGGCATGTCGTCGGTGACGATCTCCACGACGGAGAACCCGGGTGCCCAGCCGTGCTCCTCGGGAGCGGGGGTGTAGGCGCGCACCAGGGCGCGGCCCTGGGGGCGTTGCTCGGCGAGCCGCCGCTGAACCATCGCCGGGCCGTACACGTCGACCAGGTCGCGGCCGAGCAGGTCCTCGGGGGCGACATGCCGGTAGTAGAGCCGCAGGAAGGCGAGCGCCTCCTCCACGCTCACGTGATCACTGCCCGGTGTGCGCGCACACGTCTCCGCGGCACTCCTCAGCAGCTCGTCCTTGGCCTCGTCGAGCGGCATGTCGCTCTCACTCCTTTGTGAGGGGTTTTGCATAGTTGGGTGAGACTCCAGGATGGAATCTCATAGGTTCCGCGGAAATGGTGCCCGGCGGAGAGAAAGTGATGTCGCCCGCGCCCTCGGGGATGCGGTGCTCTCGCTGCCCTCGCCCTGCAGCCCGTTTCCGGCCACATTCAGCTCCCCGGGAGCGGGGGCACGAAACGCCCACCACGGGGTGATCGTCTCTTCACGGGTGATCGGGATCGCAGCCAGGCGCCACGACTCGTCATGGGAACCGCGGTCTCTCGCCGCTGCCAACGGGGAACGGAAGGGCTCCTGGTCGGAGACGGCGGGTTCTCCCCACGAGGTGGCGGTGGGGCAATCATTCCACAGGGTCGCCTCGGAAGGGCTACGGCGCAGCCGGGCGAGTCTGGCCTCGCCCCGGACGCCTCGCCCGGCGATCGGGGTCGACCGACCCGCGCTCCGCCCATCGGGCATGGCCCGCGGCACGACACCTCCAGTGGCCGTCTGTCCCGATCCTCGTTGACCGGGACGTACCACCGTTCCTGATATCACCCCAAAAGCAGCTAAACGTCAATGTGGCGTGCGGTCATCGTCCAGGGCATTGGAGCGGTCCCGCTTCACCGCATCGAGAAGTCCGGGAACCTCGCTGAGTTCCCGGAGCTCGACCTGGCACTCCTCGCAGGTCATGAGATGGCGTTGGAACGTCTCGTGATCCTCTTCGTCGAGCAGCCCGAGGGCGTACGCCGCCACGTCATGATGCGGGGAGGGCAACATCAGCTCGCGACACCTCTCTCCTTCAAGACTTTTCGGAGAGCCCGGATCCCGTAGTAGAGCCGGGACTTGACCGTACCCGGCGGTATCCCGAGGATTTCCGCCGCCTCGTTAATCGTACGGTCCCGTAGGTAAGTGTGCTCGATGACTTCGCGGTGTTCTGGGGACAGTTCTCGCAGCGCCTCGGCGACGACCATCGCCTCCAGCGCGCGATCGGCCCCGTCGGGAACGGGCACGGCGTTCGCGTCGGCGGGTTCGACCTCCTGTGGTCGGATGCCTCGTCTACGACGACCGTCGATGACGATACGACGGGCGACTGTCAGGAGCCAGGCCCACAGAAGGCCGGGCTCTCGTTGCAACCTTCCTGCGTTGCGCCAGGCACGGACGAGCGTCTCCTGGACGACGTCCTCTGCCCACTGCAGATCGTTACCGGTGGCCTTACGCACATGGCGGAGCAGGGGTACACCGAACTCTCGGTACAGATCTTCTACCAGGAGGACATCGGTGTCCGCGCTCTCGAACCGACTGTCGAGTTGACGCACGGGCACATCTTTACACCTTCGTTATCCGTCCCGTCTGCAACTCTGGCAACTCCAATCATTTCTAACTATCTCATCACTTCTGCTGAACCACCCCGGGCAGCGCCGCGTACCTCCCACCAAGTGCGCCCGCATCGGCGGGCCCCGGGGAAAGGAAACGACATGGCGGTGCGGCATATCCCGTGGCCGGTCGGAACTGTCCTCCTCCTCACGCACCCGGCCCCTCACGGGTCGGGCGGCACGTTCGTCACCGCGCCGGGCGCCGAGAAGGCCCCGATGGCGGCCAGTCTCTGAGAGCGGGGCCGGGCCATGTTCAGATCACTGTTCCGCCGCTTCAAGAACGGCGAACCCCTGCTGTTCGGGGTCTTCATCGCGATCGCCGCCGTGGCGGTCGTCCTGATCACCCCTCCCGGCGGCGGTGCACTGGCCGATCAAAGCTGGGTCCAAACCCCGCAGGGCCCCCTGGGCCCGGCCGATCGCGACCTGCTGGTCAAGGTCCGCCTGGCCGGACTCTGGGAGATTCCCAGCGGCCAGCAGGCCCAGCAGCGGGCGGCGAGCAAACGGGTGAAGGAGGTCGGCATGCACCTGATGACCGACCACCTCAAGCTCGACGAGGAGGTCCGCGCCCTCGCGGCCAAGCTGAACGTGCCGCTGCCCGACCAGGCCAACGCCGACCAGCAGTCCTGGATGGCGCAGCTGACGGCGGTGAAGGCCGGCGCCGAGTACGACCTCCTGTTCGCCCGGCTGCTGCGCCAAGCCCACGGAAAGGTCTTCGGGGTGGTCGCCGGCGTACGAGCCGGCACCCGCAACGACCTGGTCAGGACATTCGCCCAGCGAGCGGTCGAGGTGGTCATGAAGCACATGACCCTGCTGGAGAGCACGGGGCTGGTCGACTACTCGGACCTGCCCGAGCCTCCGATGCCCGCACCGCCGCCGCCCGTCTCCGCTCTCGACACACCTGTGAGGAGAGAAATCGCTTGAAAATCATGAAACGCTCGCTCGTCTCCCTGTCGGCGCTGGCACTGGCCACCAGCACGCTCACCACCGTCACGTTCACGGTGGCGGTCACGACCCCCGCCTACGGTGATCACTGCGACCCCGCCGAACAACAGAACCAGAACCAGCAGAACCAGCGAAGTCAGCAGGACCCGAACCGGCAGAACCGGAATCAGAGCCAACAGGATCAGGGCCAGAACCAGGACCAGCCCGCGCAGGACACTCCTCCGCAGGACCAGCCGGCCCAGGACCAACTCCCACAGGACGCTCCCCCCCAGGACCAGCCCGCCCAGAACCAGCCGGATCAAGACCAACCGGCTCAGAACCAGCCGGCTCAGGATCAGCTCCCTCAGGACCGGCCCGCCGACGCGCCTCCCGCGGGCGGAAAACTCATCCAGGCCTCTCCCACCGAACCCGCCACCCCCGACGAGTTCGCCGACCAGGAGGCACAGACCCTGGGCGGCAACGGTAACGACTCCAACGCCCGCCGCCGGCCGAACCAGGCGCCCTCGCAGAACCCCGACCAGCCCCCCGCCGACACTCCGCCGACCGACGCCCCGCCCGCCGACCCGCCCGCGAACCCGGCTCCCGGTGAGACCTCCGCTCCCCCGCCCGGCGGCGAGGAGGCCGAGTGCGCCGACCTCGGGCCGTTCCCCGAGGACTTCATCGACATCCGGCGAGTCCCGCGCAACTTCCAGGACGTCCGGACCCGGCGCGGCGGCTCCGGCGGCGTCTTCACCTCCCGGTGCGGCACGAACAGGAACGGTCACCACAACTCCGACAACTTCATCGTGGCCCCCGGCGTGTCCAACGGCGCCCACCACATCCACGACTACGTCGGCAACCTGTCGACCGACGCCTTCTCCACGGACCAGTCACTGGCCGCCGCGGGCACCACGTGCGCGTTCAACGACCGCTCGACCTACTTCTGGCCGGTCCTTCGCGACCGTACGAGCGACGCCAACGCAGGCGACCCGGACGGCAACGTCGGCACCATCATGCGGGCCCGCCAGGTGAACCTGCAGTTCCGCGGGAACCCGGTCTCCAGGGTGAGCCCGATGCCGCGCTTCATCAGGATGCTCACCGGCGACGCCAAGGCCGCCACCAACGGCGGCGCGAACGCCCTCGCCAAGTGGACCTGCACCGGGTTCACCAACCGGATCACCACCAAGTACCCGCTCTGCCCGCGCGGCAGCCTGCTCGTCCGGATCCTGGACTTCCCCAGCTGCTGGGACGGCCAGAACAACGACAGCGCGAACCACCGCACGCACGTGGTGTTCCCCGACGCGAACGGCGCCTGCCCGTCCGGCACCAGGGCGATCCCGCAGCTACGGATGAGCTTGTTCTACGCCACACCGCGTACCGCGTCCTTCGCGCTGGACGCCTTCCCCGAGCAACGGCACAACCCCGTCACCGACCACGCCGACTTCGCCAACGTGATGCCCGACCGGCTCATGAGGTTCGCGGTCGACTGCATCAACAGGAACCGTCGCTGCTGACGGAATCCCTCCCGGGACCGCCGCTCCCCGTCTCCGCGCCTCTTCCACACCCCGCGGAGACGGGGGGCGGCATCTCGCGATATCAGAGTCCATCCCCCTCGAACGCAGACGTCGTTCGAGCCGCTTCGCAGACAGGAGCAACAGGTGGGTAACAGACGGACTCCGAGGCACACCCGGTCCGAGGCCGGGATCAGCCTCGACCAGAGGCCCGCCAGGATCGGCCTCGGTGTCACGATCACGGTCTCCGTGGTCGGCCTCCTGATGCTCGGGCGTACGGCGCCCGGCATGGAGGTGGCCGCCGCCGTCCGCGGCGTCTTCTCGTTCTTCTCCGGCGTGATCGCCCTCGTCTCGCTCACCGTGACCGTGGCGTTCGGCCTGCTCTCCGCCGACCGGATCGTGCTGCCCGTCCTGGGCAGGATCCGGTCGCAGTTCGCCCACCGGGCCACCGCCATGGTCGGCATGGGCTTCCTCGCCATCCACGTCACGATGAAGATCATCGAAAGCAGGACGTCTCTCCCCTCCGTCGTGATCCCGCTCTCGGCGAGCGGCCAGGGCCTGTACGTCGGCTTCGGCGCCATCGCCTCCGACCTGATGATCCTCGTCTTCCTCACCGGGGTCGCCCGTGCCAGGTTCGCGGAGAACAGCAGGCCGTGGCTCTGGCGCATGCTGCACGGCTCCGCCTACCTGGCGTGGCCGATGGCGGTCCTGCACGGGCTGACCGCGGGCCGCGCACCCGCCGAGTGGGTGACCTGGAGCTACGTGGTCTGCCTGGTCGCGGTGGGAGCCGCCCTGCTGATCCGGGTGATCTCCGAACTGCAGCCCAAGCCGATCTTCGTGCCCGAGGAGGCGCCGGTGGCGGTGCCCGTCGCCGCGGAGACGACCTCGCCCACGAGCCTGACCCCGCCCACGAGCATCGTCGGCCGCATCCCGCGCATCGTCCGTGAGGAGCAGCCGGAGCTTCGCCGTATCGGAGGTGTCGGATGATTCCCTACCGTGTCCCCCCGGTGCGCCGGCTGGGGCCGGCCAGGCTGACCGCCGGGCTCGACGACCGCCGCAGGATGGACCTCGCGGAACACCGCGACATGCACGGCACCGCGCCGACCATGTCCGGTGAGGAGCTCGCGGCGCTCGCCGACGAGGTGGACATGCGCGGGCGGGGCGGGGCCGCGTTCCCCTTCGCCCGCAAGGTCCGCGCGGTGATGGACAAGAAGGCCGACAAGATCGTCCTGGTCAACGCGGCCGAGGGCGAGCCCGCGAGCAGCAAGGACACCATGCTTCTCACCAGGACTCCCCACCTGGTCATCGAGGGCGCCCTCCTCGCCGCGGACGCGATCGGCGCCAAGCAGGTCGTGATCGCGACCGTCGAGGGCGGCATGGGCCAGTCGTCCGTGGCCGCCGCGGTCGAGGAACGGGGCATCGCCGACCGGGTCCGGGTGGTCGGCATCGTCGAGAGGTTCATCTCCGGCGAGGGCGGCGCCCTGGTCCGTTCGGTGAACGGCCAGGTCGGGGAGCCGCCCGGCCGCAAGGTGCGGGCCGTGGAGAGCGGCGTGAACGGGCTGCCCACCC
The DNA here is from genome assembly GCF_044459525.1 of Streptosporangium sp. NPDC050284. Classification (NCBI taxonomy): domain Bacteria; kingdom Bacillati; phylum Actinomycetota; class Actinomycetes; order Streptosporangiales; family Streptosporangiaceae; genus Streptosporangium; species Streptosporangium sp. NPDC050284. The sequence continues at coordinate 52,539 of NZ_JBITIZ010000007.1, read as the reverse complement.
TGCTGTCCAACGCCGAGACGTACGCCCAGCTCGCGGTCCTCGCCACCCTGGGAGCGGAACGGTACGCCGACGTCGGCACGGCACGCGAGCCGGGGACGGTCCTGCTCACCGTGGGCGGCTCGGCCAAGGCCCCCGCCGTGGTCGAGGTCGCGACCGGCACCCCGCTGTACGCGGTCCTGGACGCCTGCCAGGCCTCGACCGGCGACGGGGTGCTGGTCGGCGGCTACCACGGCGCGTGGCTGCACGCGGACGCCGCGGCCGTGGCGACCGTCTCCCGTCAGGGCATCGCGGAGGCGGGCGGCCAGCTCGGAGCCGGGATCATCGTGCCGCTCGGCGGGGAGACCTGCCCGCTGGGCGAGACGGTCAGGGTCGCGAGATACCTCGCCGCCCAGTCGTCGGGGCAGTGCGGCCCCTGCCGCCTCGGGCTCCCGGACGTCGCGCAGTCGATGGCCGAGCTCGTGAACGGGTCCGCCTCCGCCCTGGACGAGTTGCGAAGCAGGTCCGCGAGCGTGAAGGGCAGGGGAGCGTGCTTCCACCCCGACGGAACGTCCAGGTTCGTGCTGTCGGCGCTCGACGCCTTCCCCGAGGACATCGAGGAGCACCTGCTGCGCGGCGGCTGCGGGCGCCCGGTGCTCGGCGTGCTCCCCCTGCCCCCGCAGGAGAACGAGCCGGAGGTGAAGCTCACCGTGGACTGGACCCGCTGCCAGGGCCACAGCCTGTGCGCGCAACTCGCCCCCGACCTCGTCCACCTCGACGAGCACGGCTACCCGGTGTTCAGTCGCGACACCGTACCCGCCCAGTTCCGGCGGATGGCCCGCAGGGCCGTCGAGATGTGCCCGGCCCTCGCGCTGCGCGTGGTGCAGAGGACGTGATGCGAACGTGATCAACCTGAAGGGCGGTGTGGCCGTCCTATCAGGCAGGTGACACCGAATCTCGGGAGTAAGAACATGCCGACCCCCCCGGACAGGCGGGCATTCCTTCGAACCGGCGGCCTCGCCGCCCTCACGCTGGGCGCTCAGGGCGTATCCCCCCTGGGCGCCGTCGGCATGAACGGCGCCCAGGCCGACACCACCGCCAGGGGCGCCGCGGGCGCGCCACGGCCCGCCGACTGGCGAGCGCTCGCCGACGGACTGGACGGCAAGCTCATCCGGCCCGGCGACGCCGCGTACTCCGGCGCCAGGAAGCTGTTCAACCCCACTTTCGACGTGATCCGGCCCGCGGGGGTGGCCCTCTGCGCCAACCCCTCCGACGTCGCCGAGTGCGTCGGCTTCGCGCGCCGGTTGAAACTGCCGCTCGCCGTACGCTCCGGCGGGCACTCCTACGCGGGCTGGTCCACCGGGAACGGTCTCGTCCTCGACGTGTCCCGGATGAACAAGGTCGCCCACTCCTCGGGGCGCGCGACCGTCGGGGCGGGCGCCAAGCTGATCGACATCTACGACAAGCTGGCCGCGAGCGGGGTCAGCATCCCCGCAGGGACCTGCGCGACGGTCGGGGTGAGCGGGCTGACCCTGGGCGGCGGCATCGGCGTGGTCTCCAGGAAGTACGGGCTGACCTGCGACGTGATGGAGTCGGTCCAGATCGTCACGGCCGACGGACGGCTGCTGACCTGCGACGCGAACCACAACGCCGACCTGTACTGGGCCTCACGGGGCGGCGGCGGGGGCAACCTCGGCGTGGCGGTCTCCTTCGAGTTCCGCACCCACCCCACCCGCGAGGTCACGGTGTTCTTCCTGCACTGGCCGTGGTCGAAGGCGGTGAAGGCCCTGCGCGCCTGGCAGGCGTGGGCTCCCTCGGCTCCCGACGCCATGTGGTCGGGGATGCACCTGAGCCGCAACGGCGGGACGGACGTGGAGGTCGTCGGGCTCTACCTCGGCGGCAAGGCCGGCTGCGAACGGCTGCTCGACCGGCTCGCCGACGCGGCCGGGTCGCCGTCGTCGAGTTCCGTCACCCAGACCTCCTACCGCCAGGCCATGCTCATCATGGCGGGCTGCGCCTCACGTTCGGTCGCCGAGTGCCGTCTGCCCGCGACCCTGCCCGGACAGGCCCGGGGCGGGCGGCTGTCCAGGGGCAACTTCACCGCCAAGTCACACATGGCCTACCGTCCGCTCTCCGAGGCCGGGGCCAAGGCCCTCGTCGCCCAGGTGGCCCGCCCCGGCGAGCACACCGTGCTGCTGGACGCCCTCGGTGGCGCCGTCGCCAGGGTCCGCCCCGACGCCACGGCCTTCCCGCACCGGACCGCCCTCTACAGCGTGCAGTACTACGCCCACCGCCTCGGAGCGAAGGCCTGGACCAGGACCGCGCGCACGGCGATGCGGCCCCACTTCGGCGACCACGCGTACGTCAACTACGTCGACCCTGAGCTCGGCGGCTGGCGCGCCGCCTACTACGGGGGCAACGCCACCAGGCTCGCCCAGGTCAAGGCCGTCCGTGACCCGGGCCGCCTGTTCCGCCTTCCCCAGGGGATCTGACCTCCGAAGACCGCGTGACACCGCTCCCGTGGGGCGGCCGCCGTCGTACGACGCCGCTCCCCCGGAGGCCGGAGCGGCGTGACACCGCTTCCGAGGGGCGGCCGGTGCCATGTGACACCGCTCCCCGGGAGGTCGGTACCCTGTGGCACCGATCCCTGAACGGTCGACGCCGCGTGGCTCCGGGGCGGTCGGCGCCGCGTGCCTGTGATTCCTGGGAGGTCAGTGCCGGGTGACGTCGGCTCCCGGTACGAAGTAGGACAGGACCTCGGGGTTGGCCATCGCGTCGAGGTTGGCGGCCATCGTAGGGGCGGCGCCGAGGAGGATCTTGCGGACGGGGACCTCCAGCTTCTTGCCGCTGAGGGTGCGGGGGATACCGGGAACCTCGATGATCTCGTTCGGTACGTGTCGCGGCGAGAGGCCTTCCCTCAGCTCCCTGCGCAGGCGCCCGACCAGATCGTCGTCCAGGTGCGACCCCTCGGCCATGGTGACGTACAGCAGCAGGCGACCCTCCTGACCGAGCTGGCCGGTGTCGATCACCAGGCTGTCGGTGATCTCCTCGAAGCGCTCCACCACGCGGTAGAACTCGCTGGTGCCCATCCGGACACCGCCCCGGTTCAGGGTCGAGTCGGAGCGGCCGTAGATCACGCAGCCACCGTCGGGAAGGATCTTGATCCAGTCGCCGTGCCGCCAGACGCCCGGATACTCGGAGAAGTAGCTGTCGCGGTAGCGGGACCCGTCGGGGTCGTTCCAGAACATCACCGGCATCGAGGGCATCGGCAGGGTCAGCACCAGCTCGCCCACCTCGCCGACCACCGAGGCACCCGACGGGTCGAAGGACTCGACCCTCGCCCCCAGGCACCGGCACGGGATCACCCCCGCACGGACCGGGAGCAGCGGTACGGCGCCCACGAAACCGGTGCACACGTCGGTGCCGCCGGAGAACGAGCCGAGCTGGACCTCCGGCATCACGTCGTACACCCAGGCGAACCCCTCGGGCGGCAGCGGCGAGCCGGTGGAGCCGAGGCCACGCAGCCGGTCGAGACCTGACGGCTCCAGACCGGCCTTCATGGACGCGATCACGTACGGAGCCCCCGTACCGAAGTAGGTGACCCCTTCCTCCGCGGCGAGCCGCCAGAGCGCGCCGGTCTCCGGGTAGGTCGCCGCCCCGTCGTAGAGCACCACCGCCGAACCGACCAGCAGGCCGCCGACGAGGTAGTTCCACATCATCCAGCCGGTCGTGGTGTACCAGAAGAAGACGTCGCCCTCGCCCAGGTCCTGGTGGAAGGAGAGCGCCTTGAGGTGCTCAAGCACCACACCGCCGTGACCGTGCACGATCGGCTTGGGCAACCCGGTGGTACCCGAGGAGTAGACGATCCAGAGCGGGTGCCCGAACGGCACCGGCTCGAAGTCGAGCGGTCCCGCGACGGCGCGTACCTCCGCCCAGCTCACCGTACGGACGCCGTCACCGGTCACGGCCGCGTCCTGCGCCGTACCGGAGGTGTCGGCGCCGAGCGCGTCCTGGGCCGGGACACGCACCCGCGCCACCAGGGTCGGCAGCTTGGCGGCGATGTCCTGGACGACCGCGCTCCGGTCGAAGCGCCTGCCGTTGTAGTCGTAGCCGTCGACCGCGACGAGCACCTTCGGCTCGATCTGGGTGAAACGGTCGATCACGCTGGGCGCGCCGAAGTCGGGCGAGCAGGAGGACCAGACGGCGCCCAGGGAGACGGTCGCGAGGAAGGCGATCAGCGCCTCGGGGACGTTCGGCAGGTAGGCCGCCACCCGGTCACCGCGCCCGACACCCAGCGCGGCGAGCCCCGTGCGGACCCGCGCCACCTCCTCGGCGAGTTCTCCCAGGGTGAGCGCCCGGCGCCCGCCCGCCTCGTCGCGGGAGACCACCGCGAGCCGCCCTGGGTCGGACGCGGCCCCGCGCAGCGCGTTCGCCGCGTAGTTCAGCGTCGACCCGGCGAACCACTCGGTGCCGGGCATCCCCCCCGACATGACGGGCCCGTCGCCGCGTTCCCCCACCACCCCGAAGTAGTCCCAGATCGACGTCCAGAACTCCTCAGGCGCGTCGACCGACCACCGCCACAGGGACTCGTAGTCACCGGACCGGCCCAGCCATTCCGCGTAGCGGGTGACCTTGGCGTTTCTCACGATCTCCGGGGACGGCTCCCAGAGCGGCGCACCTTCCTCAACCATGACTCCATCCTCTCGGTGCCCCACCCGAATGTCATCCCCCGGGGCCACACACCCTCCGGACCTCCAGTGTGGGGCGCCCACGTACGGACCTCTCGAAGGGAACGAGCGGCATCGGGCCGGGGACATGGATCGCCGTCGGACATGTGGGGCCGATCGGCGACGACGGACAGCGACGGACAGCGACGGACTCCGCGTGACTCGCCCTCGTACGGCCGTTGGTCGCCGCCGGGGCCGGAGGTCAGCGGTCCGCGGGGAAGTGGCCGGCACGCCGGGCCGGAGAGGTGAGACCGGCGACGGCGGCGACGACCTCGGAGGGGTTGGAGAGGTCGGGCAGCACCACGTCGGCTCCCGCCTCGTGCAGTTCGGCGGGGAGGGAACGCCCCGAGGCGACCCCGATCATCGCGGCCCCGGCGATCCTGGCTGCCTGGACATCCCTGGCCGAGTCGCCGACCAGCACCGTGTTCCGCCCGTCGAAGGTCGCCCCGTACTTCCGCTTGGCGCGTCCCTGCGCGACCTGCAGGAGGGTCGCCTTGGGGTAGACCTCCTCGCCGTAACCGCCGATCTCGAAGTCGATGTGCCTGTCGAGGCCGAACGCGGTCAGCTTGTGCACCGCGTTGCTCTTGATCGTGCCGGTGAGCACCGACTGGACCACGCCGTCGAGCCTCGCCACGGCCTTCAGGGCGTCGCGGGCGCCGGACATCATCCGGCCCTCCTTGGCCAGGCGCCTGCGCCGGGCTCCGAAGGATTCGGCGAGCGCGTCGAGGAACCTGGGGAGATGGTCGTCTTCGGCGACGATCCCGTTGATGGCGAGCATCTCGAACACGATCTCCGAGTCGGGACGCCCGTTGGCCTGGGTCAGTTTGACCAGGGGCCTTCCGGTGACGGCGCGGAACGCCTCCGCGTATGCCTCACGGGTGACGATCGACACGTCGACCAGCGTGAGGTCGATGTTCCAGAGAACGAGGCGGTTGATCGGGGGCCTCCCGGAATGGGGGTGGATGCCCAGGGTAAGGCCCCGGGGGTACGGTGACCGCCTTCGATACCGAAAGGATCCGTTCGCCGGTTCTCGTGAGGTCGTGTCAGTGTCCTCAGCGCCCTCGGTGCCCTCAGGCGTGGTCGAGTGCGTTTTCCAGGGTGTCGACGACCGGGACGCCGAAGGCCATCAGATCGGTCCGGCTGGTCATGCCACCGGTGTAGAGGACCGCGCGCGCCCCGACGTGCTGAGCGGCGTGCGCGTCGTCCAGGCTGTCGCCGATGACGAGGACATCGGCCGGGTCGACGCCGAGGGCGGCGAGATGGGCCACCATGGATTCGGCCTTGTGGCCGCCGGGGACACCGCGCAGGCCGTCGATCCGGGTGAAGTGGTGGTCGATCTCGAACTCCGCGATCTTGGGAACCAGCCGTTCGTGCGCCCACATGGACAGCAGAGACTGCTTGCCCCCCGCGCGTTCCCAGCTCCGCAGGGTGGAGAGGGCGTCGGCGGCGAGCCCGCACTCCAGCATCAGCCGGTGGTAGTTCTCGTGGAAGTTGAGGTCGAGCCTCTCCCACTCGCCGTCCTCAAGGGCACGGCCGAGCATGCGCTCGTAGGCGGTCCAGATCGGGCGCGTGTAGACCGCGCGGAAACTGTCGGCATCGTAGGAACGCCCGTAGGGCTCGAACACCGCGTTCGTCGCACCGACGACGGCGTCGATGTCGTGAAACAGCGTGCCGTTCCAATCCCAAACAATGTGTCTCATATTGCCCTCCAGAATAGCGAAATTTCCCGCCGGATCGGCGCCGCGACAGGGAAGCCGGCCCGCTCGACGGCCCCTCGGAGGTGCTCACGACAGGGGAATCTCCCTCGGGCCCCGGGGCCCGAGGGAGAGGACGCGAGACTCCGGAAGCCGCGCCCCGGACGCCACGCTTCAGACGCCGCACCCGGGCTCCGCACCCTGGAATCTGCGCTTCGGACGCCGCGCTTCGGACACCGCACCCCGGACACCGCACGCACCCCGGGCTCCGGGCTTCGGGCTCCGGGCTCCGGGCTTCGGGCTTCGGGCTCCGGGCTTCGGGCTCCGGGCTTCGGGCTTCGGGCTTCGGGCTTCGGAGGAAGAAGGTCAGCCGACCAGGTCGGGGATCTCCTGGGTGGCGTACCACAGGAGTTCGTTCGCCTCGGCGCCGTCCACGGTGAAGCGGGCGTCGTCGTCGCCGCGATCGGCCGCGGGCAGCGCGGCGAGAGCGGCCTCGACATCCTTCACCGCGGGCAGGTCGTCCACGTGGACCGCGGCGACCAACTTCAGCGGGACCGCCGCGGCGAGCCGCACCTGGGCGCGCGCCTCCAGGTCGGTGCTCGCGCTCACGTCACTCTCCGGCACGTCGACGGCGATGACCACCCGCCGCGCGGCGACCTCCACCCCGTCGGCGCGGTCGGCGGCGAGCATCCGCAGGGAATGCCTGGCCGCCTCGGTCAGGGCGACGTACTCCAGTTCCTCGGTGTCACCCGAGGCGTACCACTCGGTCAACGCGGGGGTCACCGCGTAGCCGGTCAGCGGGGCCGGACCCAGCTCCCCCACGGTGGCCACGCGGGCCAGCGCCGGAAGCGTACACGGCAGGTAGACGCGCATCCATGCCTCGATCTATCTCTCCGACATCGGCACCGGTTCGGCGCCGATTCACGCATCGAGTGTGCCAGCATCGGCGCCCCCCGGTGTTACCACCCGCGCGGAGCGGCACGATCCGAGGACGGCGACCCGCGGCCTGGGCATCGGGCACGGTGACAGGGTGAGAGGTGAGCGGGACAGGTCAGCGCAGCGAGACCTGGAGCAGGGTCTCCAACTCGGCGATGGTCAGCTCGGGGTCGCGGTGGTGCACGCCGACGATTCCGAGCCGCCGGGCGGCCTCGATGTTGGCCTTGACGTCGTCGACGAACACGCACTCCTCCCCGGCCAGGCCGATCCTGCCGAGCGCGTGCTCGAAGATCCTGGGTTCGGGCTTGCGCATGCCGATCTCCCCCGAGATGACGACCTCGTCGAAGAAGTCATCCCAGCCCTCGCGGGGATACTCGTTCGCCCAGGAGTTGGAGAGCAGGCAGGTGCGCAGCCCCGCCGCGCGGGCCTCACGGAGCATCTCGTACATCGGCTCGACCCTGTGAAAGCGGGAGAACATCCTGTTCAGCAGCCCCTCGGCGGCCGGTGGCACGCCGTCCGTCGTGATCAGTCTGGCCGCCAGGTCACGTTCGAAGTCCAGGCCGGAGATCTCTCCGCGCTCCAGGGCGTGGATGGCGTTCTCGCCGTTCTCCGTGTTCTCGTACGCGTGAACGATGAGTTCACGCATCACCTCGCGGTAGTGGGCCTCATCGAGTCTCTCCGCGACGATCCACTCGGCGACCGCCTCGGTGAGATCGACGGTGAGCACACCGCCCCAGTCGATCAGCACGCCCTTCAGCATCTCTCCTCCTTGCCGTAACGGTTTCCAGGTTAGGCGCGGACCGATGGACACGGGCGACCGCCTCTGTCGAGGTCGTCGCTCCGAGGACGGCGCGCGAGGCCGTCGACCGCGCCATCCGGGTCCGTGGTGGCACGGGATCGTCCGACGACGCCTCGCTCTCGGCACTGTAGGAGTGAGTCCGCGCGCCGCGCGCCTTCGACGATCCGGCCGTGGTTCACGAACCGTCGCCCACTGCGAGCTCAGCTCGCATATCTCCTAAAACATCCCTAAGCAGACAGAGCGCGATCACGAAGGGCCGGAGATTCCTCCCCTAACATCCGATTCAACGGCCGTTACGCGTTTCGCAGCCTCAATACGAGGAAGATTACGAGAATGGCACTCAGGCCATATAACCGCACGTAGAAGGCATGATCGACCTCCTGCGGGCTCCATTTGCAGCTTCCCTCGGTTCCCATGAGGAGGGATCATGGCAGTAGCTCAGGCGAGCCGGTCGCGCGCCCGTACGGCACAGCGACCGACCACATCCGCGACGTCCACCACGCATGCCCAGGCAGGCAGGAAACAGGACGGCAAATCGTTAACGCTCAAACTTCCGATGATGACCGTGCAGCTGCGGCCTCCGCATGTTCACTTGCCGCATGTCAGCAGGCAGGAGGCGGGACAGGCCATGGACACGGCCAGGTCCTTCCTCCCACCGGCCGAGCGCATCGCCTACTACGGAGGACTCGGCGCTCTCGCGGTGGCTGGATTGCTCGAATGGCCGGTAGCGGCGGCCATCGGGGTCGGAACGCTGATCGCGCAACGTGCGCGCGGGAAGAACGGGTCGTCGAGCCCGGTCTCCAGACCCTCGACATCCGCCTCCTCGTCCGGAGGCGCCACGTCCCCGACGACGCGTTCGACATCCCGGACCCGGACGACCGGTACCACATCCCGTTCTCGCACGGGAGGCACCACCTCACGGACCCGGACGACCGGTTCCACGTCTCGGTCTCGCACGGGAGGCACCACGTCCCGGACCACACCCTCCCGTACGGCGGCGTCCGCGTCACGCACCGCCTCCAAGGCCGCGAGCACCGTCTCCCGAGCCGCGGGCACCGCCGCGTCACGTACCGCGAGTGCCGCGTCCCGGGCAGCCGATACCGCGACCCGCACGGCGGGCACCGCCGCCTCACGCGCGACCCGCACCGCCTCACGCGCGGCGGGCGCCGCGTCCCGGGCCACGAGCCCCACCTCACGGACCCGCACCACCACGAGCCGCACAGGGAGCAGCGCCTCACGGACCGCGAAACCAACATCCCGCGCGAAAAGCACCACCTCACAGACCCGTAGCGCCGCGTCACGCACCGCGGGTGCCGCGACCCGCGCGGCGGGCACCGTCGCCTCACGCGCGACCGGTACCGCCTCACGCGCGGCGGGTGCCGCCTCGCGCGCGACCGGCGCCGCGTCCCGGGCGGCCGCCTCGGCCTCCCGGGCCACGAGCCCCACTTCGCGGACCCGCACCACCGCGAGCCGCACGGGAAGCACCACCTCACGAACCACGAGCGGAGCTTCCCGCACCGGCACGTCCACCTCACGCTCACGGACCGCGAAGCCCGCGTCCCGGGCCGCGAAGCCCGCGGCACGGACCACTAAACCGGCATCACGGACCACGAAGTCCACGTCGCGACGGGCCGCGACGCCCACTTCGCGGGCTCGCGCGTCGGCGTCCACTTCTCGCACCGCGAGCTCCGCGTCCCGGGCGACACCGTCCGCCTCTCGCTCGAAGGGGTCGACCTCCGGGAAGTCGTCCAAGTAATCGCAGCGATGGGGCCGATCGGGCCACGCGTCAACAAAGGCTTGATCGGCCCCGTCATCTTGTCTGCTGGAGATCTGAATGTTCGTGCCCCGCCTGCTGTCCGTTCCCGCGGAAACCCTCTGGAGCGTCGTGCCCGGTGCGATCAAGGTCGTACCCGGCGCGGTCAGAAACGCCCTGCCACGTTCGCGTGGGAGGCGTGTCTGTTCCGGAGGGCTCCATGTCGATCTGCGCGTGATCGGCGCTCCGGGGAGCGACTCCAAGGCCCGGCGGCTGGAGAACGCCCTGCTGAAGCTGGAGGGGGTCGAGCGAGCGGAGGTCAACGGTGTCCTCGGCTCCGTCTTCGTGGGGTGTGACAGGGGTCTGGTCGACCTGGAGAGGCTGATGGCGATCATCGACGCATTCGACGACGAGGGTGCGGGCGACGATCTGACCGACGACCTGACCGACGATCTGGAACTGGAAGAGGAAGCCGAGGAGGAAGAGGACACCGATTCCGACGAGACCTCGTCTCCGGCACTGAGGTTCGTCGCCTCCAGGCTGGCGGAGCACCATACCTCCAGGCTGGTGGAGCGGCACACCCGTGCCGGCATCCGGCTCGGCGCGAACCTGATCGGGGCGGGCGTGGCGTTCGCCGGGCAGGCGATGCGCGCCCCGTCGATCCCACCGATCTTTCCCGCCCTGCTGGGCCTGGCCGAGTCCACCCCGAGAGTCCGCCACGAGGTGGAGCGCCGCATCGGTGCTTCGGCCACCGTCAACCTGTTCGCGACGGCGAACATCATCACCCACACGCTGGCGCTGCGCCGGGTGGAGATGCTCGTCCAGTCGATCACCGCCGCCGGCCGCTACGCCGAGGCGCGCGACACGCGGCGGGCCTGGGAGGCGCGCCAGCACGAACTGGCGTCGAGAAAGGGCTCCTACCGCCACATCCGTACCGCGAGGAGACCTCGTCCCGCGCCCATGACCCACAGCCCGGTGGATCGGTTCGAGCGTGTCGGGAGCCCTGTGGCGGCCGGCGCCTCCGGGCTGACGTACCTTCTCGGCGACGGCCACGCGCGTGCCGTCGCCATGCTCACCGCGACGACGCCCAAGGCCGCGAAACTGGGCCGCGAGTTCTTCGCGGTCGCGATCGGGCGCGCCATGGCGAGACGCGGTGCGATCGTTCTCAACAATCGTGCCCTGCGCCGCATGGACGGCATCGACACGGTCATCCTCGACGCCGACGTGTTCGGCACCGGTTCGTGGGAGATCGACCGCATCATCCCCCTCAGTGACGCGGACTCCGCGAACGGCGAGGGTCTCGACGTGCTGCGTGCGCGGTTGCTCACCCTGATCGACGTCGACGACCCCGGCGCGCGGAGGGAGCGCGACACGTGGAAGGCCGAACCCCTCGCGGGTCCCGCCGGGCTCGTCACGGAGGATGCCAGGGACTGGGAGGTCCGGGGGATCCGGGCCGTTCGCGTGACGAGGAAGGGCGTTCCCGTCGCCCTGGTCGGCATGGCGCCGCAGGTCGACCCGCTCGCCGACGCGATCGTCGCCGCGGCCAGGGGTGCGTGCGCCGTGGCGCTCGCGGGAGGCGACGCCGAACTCGGCCTGCGGCTCGGCATCGACGAGATCGTGCCGGGCGGTTCCCGGCTCGCCCGGTCGGTCCGCGCCCTCCAGGCGGCGGGTCACGGGGTCGCCGTGGTGTCGGAGCGCCGCATGGCCGCGCTCGCCCAGGCCGACCTGGGTATCGGCGTGCTGCGCCGCTCGGGCCGGGTGCCCTGGGACGCGGACGTGATCGCCGATCTTGAAGAGGTTCACCTGCTCCTGAGCTGCCTGGGGCCCGCGAGGAGGACGAGCGAACGCTGTGTGTGGCTCACCACCGCGGGAACCGTGGCCGGAGGCGTGTTGACGACCCTCGGACCGGCGGAGAACTCCCAGAACAAGGCGCAGCTCGCGAGCAGTTGCACGTCACTGGCCGCCCTCGTCGCGGGCGGGTGGGCGGGCTGGCACGCCGGGCAGGAGACGCCGCCGGTCCTGATCGACACGACCCCCTGGCACGCGATGCCGGCCAAGGAGGTCCTGGCCCTGCTGGGCTCGTCGGCCGAAGGGATCAGCGAGGCCGAGGCCAGGCGGCGCAGGTCCGCCAAGGGGTCGGGAGAGCCCAAGGGCCCCGATTCGCTGCTCCACGTGTCCGCCGAGGAGCTGGCCAACCCGCTCACCCCCGTTCTGGCGGCCGGGGCGGGCCTGTCGGCCATGGTCGGATCGGTCTCCGACTCGGTGATGATCGGCACGGTCGTGCTCGCCAACGCTCTCATCGGAGGAAGCCAGCGATACAGGGCCGATCGGGCGCTGCACCGCCTGACCGAGGCGGTGGCGATTCCCGTACGGCTGCGCCGCCCCCAGGATCAGGCGAACGCGACCGCCAAGGACCTCGCACCGGGCAAGCGTGCGAGATCGGCTCCACCTTCCGATCCCGGCCCTCACGAGAAGGCGAGCGCCGCTCACCCCCACAAGCAGGTGAACGCGACCATCGAGGACCTCGTACCCGGCGATGTGATCGAGCTGCGCGCGGGTGACACCGTGCCGGCCGACTGCCGCGTGCTCAAGGCGCTGGGCCTGGAGATCGACGAGGCCCCCCTGACCGGCGAGTCGCAGCTCGTCACCAAGTCGCCGAAGCCCGTCAACGCGCCCGCCGTCGCCGACCGGACCTCGATGGTCTATGAGGGGACGACGGTGGCGGCCGGCAGCGGGCTCGCCGTGGTGGTCGCGGCGGGCGAGTCGACCGAGGCGGCGAGGACCGCCAGGCTCGCCGCGGAGCAGCCTCCGGCCTCGGGTGTGCGGCTGCGGCTGCGGGAGCTGAGCCGGCGGGTCCTTCCTGTCGCGGTCGGATCCGGCGTCGTCCTGCTCGCCGCCGACCTGTTGCGCGGCAGCCCCGCGGCGCAGGCGCTCGCGCCGGCGGTGAGTCTCGCCGTCGCCGCCGTACCCGAGGGGTTGCCGTTCGTCGCCTCGGTCGCGGAGCTCGCCTCCGCGCGGCGGCTGTCGACCCGCAAGACCCTGGTGCCCAATCCCTCCACGATCGAGGCACTCGGCCGGGTGAACGTCCTGTGTTTCGACAAGACGGGAACCCTCACCGAGGGGCGCATCAGCCTGCGGTGCGTCTCCGACGTGCAGGACGAGCGCACCGTGGAGGACCTGACGCCCGAGCTGAGGTACGTCGTGACCGCGGGGGTGCGCGCCTGCCCCAAGCACGGCGAGGGGCGTTCCGTCCCGCATCCCACCGACCGTGCCGTGCTCAAGGGGGCCGAGCAGCTGGGCGTGACCGAGAAGGGGACCGGGAGCTGGGAGCGGATCGACGAGCTCCCCTTCGAGCCGGGGCGCGGCTACCACGCCGTACTCGGCAAGGGCGGCTCCGGCCCGCTGCTGAGCGTCAAGGGCGCTCCCGAGGTCGTGGTCACCCGGTGCACGTCCATTCTTCGCGACGGCCAGGTGGTCCCCCTCGCGGACCATCTCGTGGCGGAGATCGAAAAAGAGCTCGACCAGCTCGCCCGGCAAGGCTACCGGGTGCTCGCGGTCGCGGAGCGCCCCGCCTCCAACCGCCGCGATCTCGACGAGTCCCGCATCCAGGAGCTGTGCTTCCTCGGGTTCCTCGGCCTCGCCGACCCCGTGCGGCCCACGGCCGCCGAGAGCGTCGGCCGCCTCACCAGGGCGGGCGTACACGTCATCATGATCACAGGCGATCATCCGAGCACGGCCGAGGCGATCGGCGTCGAGCTGAACGTGCTGAACGGCGGGCAGGTGATGACGGGGCCCGAGCTGGACGAGATGGACGACGACGCCCTGGTGGGGGCGCTGCCGGAGGTGACGGTCTTCGCCAGGACCACTCCGGCGCACAAGGCGCGGATCGTCGGCTGCCTGCGCCGGACCGGCAAGGTGGTCGCGGTCACCGGCGACGGCGCCAACGACGCCCCCGCGATCCGGGTCGCGGACGTGGGAATCGCCCTCGGCTCCCGTGCCACCCCGGCGGCGCGGGCGGCGGCCGACATCGTCGTGACCGACGACCGCATCGAGACGATCGTCGACGCGATCATCGAGGGCAGGGCGATGTGGAGTTCGGTCCGCGACGCCCTCAGCATCCTGCTCGGCGGCAACATCGGCGAGATCGTCTTCGCGGTCGGGTCCAGCCTGATCAGCGGCGGGAACGTGCTGAACGCCCGGCAGCTGCTGCTGGTCAACCTGCTCACCGACATGCTGCCCGCGATGGCGGTGGCCTCCAGACCTCCGACGGCCACCAGCCCGGAGAAGCTGCTCGACGAGGGGCCCGAGGCCTCGCTGGGGGCCTCTTTGACCCGCGACATCTACCTGCGTGCCGCCACCACGGCGAGCGCGGCGGGTCTGGCCTGGTCGATCGGCAGGGTGACCGGTACGCACGGGCGGGCGAACTCCATGGGGCTGGTCGCGCTCGTGGCGTCGCAGCTGCTGCAGACCCTGGCGATGGGCAGCCGGGATCGCATGGTCGTTCTCGCCTCGCTGCTCTCCCTCGGCGTCCTGGGTGCGGCGGTCTCGGTCCCGTGGCTCTGCCGGTTCTTCGACTGCCGCTACCTGGGGCCCGTGGGGTGGACCGTCGCCCTGGGGAGCGCCGCCGCCACGACCGCGGCCGGGGTGGCCTTCCAGGCGTCGAGGCGGGGGTTGTCACCGAACGTTCACCAAACGGTAACCTCATGACTGGTGACTTGTACTCCTTTGGTATGAATTATCGCATTAAGACCCCTTTCTCCCTGTGAGGTTGCTATGTACGGATTCATCTCCACCGTAATCGCGAAGGCCGCCGTCATGCTGATCGAGGCCCTGCTCACGCGCATCATCCAGTCGCTCGTCGTCTCGCTGGCCAGGACCGGCAACCTCCAGGTCGCCTGACCCACCCCTGACGGCACGCCTCGGGATCCCGCTCAGCGGGCCCGTGAGGTGATGAGCCGGGCGACCTTGAAATGCTCGGCCGAGCGAAGCACCCGCTCGGCCTTGACCGGGTCGGCGACCGGCGCCTTGTTCAGCAGGCCGCGAGCGGCCTTCAGCTTCAGCAGTCGCCGGACGGACTGATCGAGCCGCGCCTCGGAGATCTTTCCGGACGCCACGGCGGCGAGCAGTGCCCGACGGGCCTCGCGGTAGTCCGGCGGCATGAGCAGCAGGTCCACCCCTGCCTGGATCGCCCGTACCGCGACCTCCCCGTCGCGATACTTCTTGCGCACCCCCGCCATGTCCAGTGCGTCGGTCGAGACGACCCCGTCGAAGCCGAGCTTCTCGCGGAGCAGCCCGGTCAGGATCGGCTTGGAGAGGGTGGCGGGGTCCCCCGAGGGATCGAGCTTCGGCATCACGACGTGCGCGCTCATGATCGCGTCGACGTCCTTACCGATCGCCGCGGCGAACGGCGGAGCGTCCAGCCTGTCCCACTGGGACCGGGAGTGCTTGATCACCGGCAGGCCGGTGTGGCTGTCGACGCCGGTGTCGCCGTGACCGGGAAAGTGCTTCGCCGTCGCCCCGATTCCCGCGTCGTGGAAGCCCTGCACGGCGGCGGCGACCATCGGCGCCACCTTCTTCGGGTCGGAGCCGTACGCGCGCGGGCCGATCACCGGGTTGCGCGGGTTGAGGTTGACGTCGGCGACGGGCGCGAAGTCGAGGTTCACGCCCAGGGCGCGCAGTTCGGTGCCCGTCACCCTGGCGGCCCGGCGTGCCAGCGAGACGTCGCCGGTCGCGCCGATGACCGAGGCCCCGGGCAGGGGGGTCACCAGGGGGGCGAGACGGGAGACCTTGCCGTTCTCCTGGTCGGTGCCGATCAGGAGCGGGATCTCGGGAGACGCCTTCTGCAGCCCGTTGGTCAGCGCCACGACCTGCCGCACATTCTTCACGTTGCCCGCCCAGGGAAAGAGGATCACCCCGCCGGGGCGATAGCGGGCGACCATCTTCGCCGGGGTGTCCACGCCGAACCTCGCCTGGTTCTCCCCCGACGCCGTGTCGGCCGACGGCCCGTACAGCACGGGCATGAACAGCTGGCCGACCTTCTCCTCCACACTCATCGAGGCGAGCACGCCCTCCACGCCCGGCGCCTCCGCCGTCGCGGAGGCCGCGGGGGGAGCGGAGGGATCTGGGGTACCCGGGGTCTCAGGGGTCACAGCGGCCCCGGGGGTCACAGCGGTCGTGCCGGTGGGTGCCGCCGCGTCGGCGTTCGCGGAGGTCTCGCCCGCCCGCGTGGCACCGGAGGTGGGTGGAGCGGCCGTCCCCGCCTCGGCACATCCCGCCATCATCGTCGCGATCACTGCGATACCCGTCACACGTGTCCACCGAGCCATGCCGCTTACGCTATCCGGGCTCGCGCACCGCTGCCTCCGCATCCCCTCGGTCACCACCGGTCACACGCCCCTCACCTGCCGGGTCCCCGCCGCGCGTTCCATCCCGTACTCCACCATCCGTGAAGGGGATCCGCCCACGTCAGAGGCCGAGATCGGCGAGGCCGGGCAGGTGCGAGCGCGCCTCGGCGCGCGCCTCCCCCGCAGAGGAGGCGGCCCGCGCCGCGACGGCGGCGAGGTGGCACTGTTGCCGCGTGTGGCGCGCCAGCGCGGCCCGTACGGCGGGCAGCGCGGGGGCGGACATCGACAGCGAGGTGACCCCGAGCCCGACGAAGACGCAGGCGAGGGCGGGATCGGCCGCGGCCTCACCGCAGACCCCGCACGGCCTCCCGCGCTCGGCGGCGCCCGCCGCGGCCAGGGCGACCAGGTCGAGCAGCGCGGGCTGCCAGGCCTCCTGGAGCCCGGCCAGCGCGCCCAGCTGCCGATCGGCGGCGAGGGCGTACTGGGCGAGGTCATTGGTGCCGATGGAGAAGAAACCGGCACGGACCGCCAGGTCGGCGGCGCGCAGGGCCGCCGACGGGATCTCGATCATCACACCCGCCGACGGCAGCCCCGCCGCGTCGCAGGCGTCGGCGAACCAGGCGGCCTCCTCGGCGGTGGCCACCATCGGCGCCATCACCTGGAGCCTCGCCGACGAGCGTGAGGCCGCCGCGGCCAGCGCGGCGAGCTGGGTGTCCATGATCTCCGGGTGCGTCCTGAACAGCCGCACCCCACGCTCCCCCAGCGCCGGGTTGGGCTCGTGCGCTCCCGGCGGCAGGAAGGCGAGGGGCTTGTCGGCTCCCGCGTCGAGGGTCCGCACGACCACCCTGCCGCCGGGGAAGGCGTCCAGCACCTCCCGGTAGGCGGCCTCCTGCTCCTGCTCGGAGGGCGCCTCGGCCCGGTCGAGGAAGAGGAACTCGGTCCGGTAGAGCCCGACCCCCTCGGCCCCGTGTTCCAGCGCGGCGGCCACGTCGCGCGGCCCGCCGACGTTGGCGAGCAGCGGCACGGCGTGCCCGTCGGCGGTCCTGCCCGGCCCCTTGGCGGACGCCTGTCCCGCCTTACGCGCGGCGGCGGCCTCGCGCGCCCGGAGAACCTCGTCGTCGGAGGGCGCGGGCCGTACGAGGCCCGAGGCCCCGTCGACCAGCACCGGCGTCCCCGGAACGATCGAGGTCACCCCCTGGCAGGCCACCACGGCCGGCACCCCCAGGGCGCGGGCGAGGATCGCGGTGTGGCCGGTGGGCCCGCCCTGCTCGGTGACGAAGGCCGCCACCACGCCGGGAGACAGCAGCGCCGTGTCGGCGGGCGCCAGGTCACGGGCGACGAGGACGTACGGCTGCCCGGTGCCGGTGGGCACGCCGGGCATCGACCTGCCTTCGATCACCGCGACGGCACGGTCCCTGATGTCGTCCAGGTCCGCGACGCGCGCGCCGAGGTATCCCCCGGCCGCGGCGAGCAGGTCGCGGTAGTGGCCGAACGCCTCGTAGACCGCGCGGGCCGCGGAGGTGCCCGCCTCGACCAGCCTCGCCACCCCGTCGGCCAGGCCGGGGTCACGAGCCATCATGGCCTGCGCCTCCAGGATCTCCCTCGCCTCGCCTCCGACGCGGATCCCCCGCTCCTCCAGGTCGGCGGCGACCCGCTCCAGCGCCCGCCCCGCCCTGGCCAGCTCCGCCTCCGCGTCCCCGCCGTGCCGGGAGTCAGGGGCGGGGACGGTCGCCTCGTACGCGAGCACGTGGGCGGGGCCGACACCGACCCCGGGGCTGACACCCACCCCGGTGAGTGTGCTCACGGCGCCGACGCGATGTCGGCCAGCCGGTCGACGAGCTCGTCGGCTCCCTCACCCTCCGCCCTGATCACCACGGTGTCACCCTCCCTGACGTCGAGCGAGAGGACCCCCAGGATGCTCTTCGCGTTCACCGGCTCGCCGCCCCCCTTGGCGACGGTGACGTCCAGGGACGCCTTGGCGGCCGTCTGGACGAACGTCGCGGCGGGTCTGGCGTGCAGGCCGACCTCCGACTTGACGATGACTTGGCGCTCGGCCACGTGTTCCTCCCGAGAGTCCTCCCGCGGTCTAGACCACGAGATCGTTGGGCGACAGAGGCCAGGCGACCCCCGTCAGGTCGGTGACCACGAGATCGGCCCCGGCCAGCTCAGTGCCCGCGTGCGTGGTCGCTATGCCCACGCACGCCATGCCCGCCGCCTTCGCCGCCGTGATCCCGGCAATGGAATCCTCAAACGCCACACAGTGTGCCGGATCGACCGACAGGCGTGCGGCGGCGAGGAGGAACCCCTCGGGGTCGGGCTTGCCCACGGTCACGTCGTGGGCGGACACGATCGTCTCCAGCAGGTCGCGGACGCCGACCTGCGCGAGCCGTTCCTCCGCCCAGTCACGGTCGGCGGAGGTGACGACCGCGACCGGCGAACCGTGCGCCGATACCCTGCGGACCAGCTCGGCGGCGCCCGGCACCGGCACGATGTCGGGCAGACCTGGATGATCCTGGAAGGAGAAGACCTCCTCGATCAGGTCGTCGATCCGCTTGCCGGGAAAGAGATGGGCACGCTCCGTCAGGACGTCGCGCCCACGCCGTCCCATGAATCCGCGCAGCACGATCTCGTCGTGGACCACCCCGTGGCTGTCGAGCAGCATCGACCACATGGCCATGCTCCGCCGCTCGGTGTTGATCAGCGTCCCGTCGAGATCGAAGAGCGCCGCCTTCACGGGCGGTCTCGCTGTCGTCGCCACTTCTCGTCCCCACTCTCGGCTCCGCGGCCGGTGTCGCACGGCCGGTGTCTCGTGGTCGCTTCCGCGAGCGCTCAGACCGGATCGTCCCACTCGAAAAGGTCGTCCCCGGCGTCGACGACCCCCGTGGCGAGGCCGGTGACGGCGTTCGCGGCGGCGTCGAGCGCCACGACCGGGCAGATCGGGCAGCGCCCGCCCGCCTCGATCCCGGCCGGATCCCACGCCACCACCGGCTGCCCCGCGCTCACCCGGTCACCCTCGGCGGCCAGTATCTCGAAGCCCTCGCCCCTGAGTTCGACCGTGTCGATGCCGAGGTGGACGAGGACCCCTCGGCCGTCGTCGCCGACGACCACGAACGCGTGCGGGTGCAGCTTGACGATGGTGCCCGCGATGGGAGAGAGCACCCTGCCGGGCGCCCTGTCCGGCTCGATCGCCACACCGGGCCCGACCAGCCCCTCGGAGAAGACCGGGTCGGGCACCGAGCCGAGCCTCACGGCCACCCCTGCGACCGGCGCCAGAACTGTGGTCACCGTCTCCCCCTCGGCCTGCCGCCACCCGCGAGGGCGGCCCGTCCGTGCCCCTGCCGCCCCTGCCGCCCCTGTCGCCCGTGCCGTTTGGGCACACCTCCGCCGTGAGAGCGTCCGCCCCTGCCCCGATCGGCCCATGCCCATGCCCACGTCGGTCGTGTTCAGCCGATGATGTCCTCGATGTCGCTGGCGATCGTGTCGGCCTCGGGGCCCACCACCACCTGGACGACGTTGCCCGCCGCCATCACACCGTGCGCGCCGGCCGCCCGCAGGGCGGCCTGGTCGACCCTGGAGGCGTCGCGCACCTCGGTGCGAAGCCGGGTGATGCACGGTTCGATCTCGATGATGTTGTCCGCCCCACCGAGTCCAGCGATGATCGCGTCGGCGTCGGCCGCCATGTCGCCCTCCAGATGTGATCACCCTGTCCCCAAGGCTATGACCAGGCTAAAGGACATGTCACGATCAGTCGGTCTGGGTCACCTTGTTGAGACCTCGGGGAGAGTCGGGGTCGATCCCCAGCCTGCGCGCGAGCGCCTCGGTGAGCAGCTGACCTGGGACGATGAGGCCCAGCGGTGCGACCCACTCGGGAAGGTCGGGGCCGTTCAGCGCGGCGGTGGCGACCGAGGAGAGCGCATCGCCGCCACCGACCGTGTACGCCGAGGCCCCCGCGCCGGTCACCCTCTCCGCGAGCGTCACGGTGCCCGCCAGGGTCGGGCCCTCGCCCGCCGCGACCAGGATGGCCGGGGTGTCGGAGTCGACCACGGCGATCGGGCCGTGCAGCAGGTCGGCGTACGACAGGCCCATCGCGTGCAGGTAGCAGGCCTCCTTGAGCTTGAGCGCCACCTCCAGTGCGGTGGAGAAGGCCAGACCCCGGCCGGAGACCACGACGCCCGGCTTGTCGGCCAGGCCCTCGACGATCGCCTCCAGGTCGCCCGGGTCGCCGATCAGCTTCTCGACCGCGTCCGGCACCCGCCGCAGGTCGGCGGCGTCGACGTCCGCGCCGAGCCCGAGGGCGAGCACGGCGAGCGCGGCGAGCGCGGTGGTGTAGGTCTTGGTGGCGGGGACGGCCTTCTCCTCACCCGCGACCGTGCACAGGGCGAGGTCGGCGGCCTGCGCGAGGGGAGTCCGCTCGCCGCCGTTGGTGATGGCGACGGTCTTGGCGCCGCAGCCCTTCGCCCAGGCGAGGGTCTCGACGATCTCCTCGGTCCTGCCCGACTGTGAGAGGGCGACGGCCAGCACACCGTCGAGGTCCAGCCTGCGCCGGTAGGTCGTGGCGATCGAGGGAGCGGCGAGCGTGGAGAGCCTGCCCGTGTGCGTCTCGGCGAGATAGCGGCCGTAGACCGCGGCGTTGTCGGAGGTGCCGCGGGCGATGAACAGCAGCTGGCGGGTCTGCCCGGCGAGCCGCTCCACCTCCCCGACCCTGGGGAGAAGTGCGTCGAGCGTGGCTCGCAGCGCGGCGGGCTGCTCGGCGATCTCGCTGCGCATCTTGGTCGTCATCTCGCGCTCATCCTTCGGTTCGGACGGACGAGACCGGGCCGTTACCGATCCGTCTCCGGTCCGTACGTTGACACCCTTTTCCGGCCTGTGGTCTAGTCCGGACTAGACCAGTACGAACCATAACTCATGAGGTATCTCAGATCGAGAGGGGAGGGTCCTGTGGCCCGGATCGATCCGGACAGCCCGGTGCCCAAATACTTCCAGCTCCGGGAGATCCTGCTCGATCTCATCGAGAACAACGAGCTGGCGATCGGCACGGCGATCCCGTCGGAACGCGAGCTCTGCCAGCGCTTCGGACTGTCCCGCATGACCGTGCGGCAGGCCGTGGACCACCTCGTCTCCGAGGGCAGGCTGCAGCGGGTGGCGGGCAAGGGCACCTTCGTGGCCCGCCCCAAGATCGAGATGTCCCTGCGGCTCACCTCCTTCAGCGACGAGATGCGCGCCAGGGGCATGGAACCCGGCTCCCGCGACCTGGACCGGCGGGTGGTCAGGGCGAGCGCGCACCTGGCGAGAGAACTCGGCATCCAGCCGGGCGACGAGGTTCACTTCATCGAACGGCTGCGGACCGCGGCCGACGAGCCCATGTGCATCGAGCGGGCCCACATCCCCGTCTCCCTCGCGCCCGACCTCGACACCCACGATCTGACGGGCCGCTCTCTCTACGCCCTTCTGGAGACCCGCTACGGCCTGGTCCTCGACGCCGGAGAGCTCACCATCGACGGCGGCATCGCCGATCCCGGTGACGCCGACCTGCTGAAACTGCCGCGAGGCGGGGCCGTGCTGCTACTCCAGCGGCGCTCCTTCGCGGGAGGCGTCTGCGCGGAACTCGGGGTGTCCACCTATCGCGCCGACCGCTACCAGCTCCGTACGATCCTGGAGATACCGACCCGCCGTACCTGACCCCCCGACCACATCCGAGACCCGCCACCGACCTCGACTTCCCGCGCACGTCCCGTCCACCGCCGACCTCGCCTCCCGACCTCGCCCCCCGACCACGTCCCATCCGCCGTGCCCGCACCGCCACCGTCACACCCCGCCCACCGCCCCCTCGCCGCCCTCCTCCCTTCCAGCCTCTGGAGGAAAGCCCGATGAGCCCTCTCTCGGCGGACGCGGGCCCGCCCGCCGCCCACCCGCGCGGGTCCACAGCGATGAGCGTGCTTCAGCGCCTGGGACGGTCCCTGATGCTGCCGATCGCGGTCCTGCCGGCCGCGGGTCTGCTGTTCAGGCTCGGGCAGGACGACCTCCTCGGCCGGACCGACAGCGCGCCGCTCGACGACGTGGCCCGTGTCGTCGGCACCGCGGGCGGCGCCCTGTTCGACAACCTGCCCATCCTGTTCGCGATCGGCGTCGCCATCGGGTTCGCCCGCAAGGCCGACGGCTCCACCGCCCTGGCGGCACTCGTCGGCTACCTGGTCTTCCACGCCGTGAGCATGAACATGTTCTTCATCCTCTTCGACGCCGATCTGAGGGGGCCCATCACCACGGAGGTGTTCGACAGGAGCAACCCCGGCGTCCCCGACACGGTGCTGAACCTCGGCGCGCAGAACCCGACCCGGGTGCTCGGGGGGATCGTCATGGGGCTGGTCTCGGCCCTGCTCTGGCAGCGCTACTACCGCACCAAGCTGCCGACCTGGCTCGCCTTCTTCGGCGGGCGTCGCCTGGTGCCGATCCTCACCGCCTTCGCCGGGCTCGTGATCGGCGTGCTCTTCGGCTTCGTCTGGCCGTTGCTGGGCGGCTGGGTCCGCGCCTCGGGGGCCTGGCTCGCCTCCAACAGCGAGCTCGGCGCCGGGATCTACGGCATGATCAACCGCGCCCTGCTCCCCCTCGGCATGCACCACATCGTCAACAACGTGATCTGGACCCAGGTCCCCGAGTGCGTGGTCGACGGCAAGAAGCTCGCCGGGGACCTGATCTGCTTCAACAACGGCGCCGTCGGCTACGGCGGTTTCGAGGCCGGCTTCTATCCGGTCCTCATGTTCGGCCTGCCCGCCGCCGCGATCGCCATCTGGCGGGCCGCGCCGCCGCACCGCCGCACCGCGGTCGGCTCGATCATGATCTCCGCGGCGCTCACCGCGTTCCTCACCGGGATCACCGAGCCGATCGAGTTCGCCTTCATCTTCGTGGCGCCGGTCCTGTTCATGATCCACATCGTGCTGACCGGCATCTCCATGGCCGTCGCCTCCGCCCTGGGCGCCAAGCTCGCCTTCAGCTTCTCCTCCGGCCTGATCGACCTCGGCCTGTACGGGACCGCGCCCAACGCCCGGGGGATACCGATCATCATCGTGATGGGGCTGTTCTACGCGGTGATCTACTACACCGTGTTCAGCTTCCTGATCAGAAGACTGAACATCATGACCCCCGGCCGCGAGCCCGAACCCGACGTCGACTCCGGGGAGTCCTCCGCACCGGTACGGGAAGGCGCGGACGGTGGCCGGGCAGCAGAGAACGCGGACACCGGCCGGATACGGGGAGACACGGACACCGGCCGGGCGCGAAGCCGGGCGGACGACGATCAGGCACGGGGAAACGCGGACACCGACCGGGCTCGGAGAGACACGAACACCGACCGGGCTCAGGGAGACACGAAGAGCGGACCGCCCCTCTCCTGAGAGGTGCGCCGAGTGATTTTCGGCCGTCCGTCTGCGATCACGGCTCTGGCCACAACCCGCCTCATCACGGGAGGTGACCGCTCCAACCTGAGGCGACCTTCTCCGCCCAACAGGACGAAGCGACCGCGATTTCCGGGAAGTTGGCGGGCCACGTATCTGGACAGCGGGCCGGAAACTCCCTGATGTGTTAATTTCTCCGCCCCCGGACCAGCAAATCGGAGCCCTCATGTCGCCCCCACGACGCCCGGCAGCACTCCCCAGAATCGCCCCCTCCCCCGCCGCGGAACCGCCCTACGACGACGACCGCCCCACCGGGAACACCCCGGCCATACCGCCGTACGTGCAGGGCACCCTCGCTCTCGCCCTCGATCCCCGAGAGCCTGGCTCCTCGGCCAGGAAACCGCTGGTCTGGGGCCCGCCCGGCGCGGTCCCCGACGAGCGGAGGCTGCGGGCCCTCGCGCAGGCCGTCGCCGAGATCCTGTCCGGCAGGCGTCCCCCGGCGAGCGTCTCCTGTCACCTGACCGGCAGGGTCCAGGCCGAGCTGACCAGGAGCGGGAAGGTCATCCACAGTGCGCGCCCACCCCAGGTCGGCAGGGTCCACGTCTCCCAGCCGGAGGACGGGATCGTGGAGATGTGCGTCGTGGTCGACTGCGGCGACCGCTCGCGCGTCCTGGCGTTGAGGCTGGAACGCAGGGGCGTGCGCTGGCTGTGCACCGAGTTCGAGACGGCCCCCGACCGCGTCCCGCGCCGAGGGCCCGCGACGCCCAGGCCCACCGCCGCATCCGCCGCTCGTCCCCGGAGGCCGTGAAGCCGGTGACACCCTGACCGGCCCGCTCGCAACAGAGCCCGCCACGCGCGTCGCTCGTTCCAGGAAATCGTGGCCGGCCGCTCCCGCGCGGAGCCCGTCACACCCGTGACCGCTCGTTGTCGGAGTCCGTGCAGCCCGCCGCCCCCGGCCCGTGGCGCTCCGCCCGGGAGCGGAGGAGATCCGGACACGCCGGAGGGCCCGCACCGTGCTGGTGCGGGCCCTCCGGCGACGGTCAGACCTCGACGTTCTTGGGGTCTCCGTGGCAGCGCTTGTACTTCTTGCCGGAGCCGCAGGGGCACGGGGCGTTGCGCTCCACGTTGCCGTACGCGTCGCGCTGTGCCTTGGTGCTGACCCGGGTGTGCTCCACCTCGCCGCTCTCGCCGGGAGCCGTGTACTCCAGCTCGGCGGGACGCTGCGGGCCGCGCAGGCCACGGGCGATGATCGAGCGGGTCTCCGCGAGCGCGGCGTCCTCGGAGTGGTCGTGCTCCTCGACGATCGGGTTGCTCTGGACCTCGACCTCAAGGTTGAACAGGTAGCCGACCGACTCCTCCTTGATGCCCTCAAGCATCTGGGTGAACATCTCGAAGCCCTCGCGCTGATACTCGATCAGCGGGTCGCGCTGGGCCATCGCCCGCAGGCCGATGCCCTCCTGGAGATAGTCCATCTCGTAGAGGTGCTCGCGCCACTTGCGGTCGAGGACCGACAGGATGACGCGGCGCTCCAGCACCCGCATCGCCTCCGGGTCCATGGCCTGGGCGTTGATCTCCTCTTCGCGACGGTCGTAGGCGGCCATCGCGTCGGCCTTGATCCGCTCGTCGAGGAACTGGGCGGTCAGCTCCTCGCGTCCCCCGGCCTCCTCGACGAGCTGCTCGGCGGTGATGCTGATGGGGTACAGCTGGCCGAGGGCCTTCCACAGCTTGTCGAGGTCCCACTCCTCGGCGAAGCCCTCGGCGGTGGCGCCCGCGATGTACTCGTCGATCACGTCGTTGACGAAGCCGCGGATCTGCTCGTGCAGGTCCGCGCCCTCCAGCACCCGGTGACGCTCGGCGTAGATCACCTTGCGCTGCCGGTTCATGACCTCGTCGTACTTCAGAACGTTCTTGCGGATCTCGAAGTTCTGCTGCTCGACCTGGTGCTGGGCGGAGGCGATGGCCTTGGAGACGATGCCGGACTCGATCGGGACGTCGTCGGGGATGTTGAGACGCGTCATGATCATCTCGACCCTCGCCGAGTTGAACAGGCGCATGAGGTCGTCTTCGAGCGAGAGGTAGAAGCGCGACTCGCCCGGGTCGCCCTGACGGCCGGAACGACCGCGGAGCTGGTTGTCGATGCGCCGCGACTCGTGCCGCTCGGTGCCCAGGACGTAGAGGCCACCGAGCTCGGTGACCTCGTCGTGCTCGGCCTGCACGGCCGCCTTGGCCTTCTCCAGCGCCTCGCCCCAGGCCTTGTCGTACTCCTCCGGGGTCTCGACCGGGTCGAGGCCGCGGCTGCGCAGCTCCAGGTCGGCGCGGAAGTCGGGGTTGCCGCCGAGCATGATGTCGGTGCCTCGACCGGCCATGTTGGTCGCCACGGTGACGGCGTGCTTGCGGCCCGCCTCGGCGATGATCGCCGCCTCACGGGCGTGGTTCTTGGCGTTGAGGACCTCGTGCTTGACGCCCTTGCGCTTGAGCTCCTTGGCCAGGCGCTCGGACTTGGCGACGCTCGTGGTGCCGACCAGGACCGGCTGGCCCCGCTCGTAGCGCTCCTTGATGTCCTCGACGCTGGCCAGGAACTTGGCGTCCTCGGTCTTGTAGACCACGTCGGCCTGGTCCTTACGGATCATCGGCCGGTTCGTCGGGATCGGGACGACACCGAGCTTGTAGGTCTGGTGGAACTCGTTGGCCTCGGTCGCCGCGGTGCCGGTCATGCCGGAGAGGGTCTCGTAGAGGCGGAAGTAGTTTTGCAGCGTGATCGTGGCGAGAGTCTGGTTCTCGTCCTTGATCTTGACGCCTTCCTTCGCCTCGATGGCCTGGTGCATGCCCTCGTTGTAGCGGCGTCCGTGCAGGACTCGACCGGTGAACTCGTCGACGATCAGGACCTCGCCGTCGACGACGATGTAGTCCTTGTCCTTCTTGTAGAGCTCCTTGGCCTTCAACGCGTTGTTGAGGAAGCCGACCAGGTGGGTGTGCTCGGGCTTGTAGAGGTTTTCGATGCCGAGCCAGTCCTCGACCTTCTCCACGCCGGACTCGAAGATGCCGACCGTGCGCTTCTTCTCGTCGACGGCGTAGTCGCCGGTGTTCTCCTCGCCGTCCTTGCCCTCGGTGCCCCTGCGAAGCCGGGGGACGATCTTGGCGAACTCGGCGTACCACTTGCCGGACTGCTCGCCGGGACCGGAGATGATCAGCGGCGTCCTGGCCTCGTCGATGAGGATGGAGTCGACCTCGTCGACGACGGCGAAGTGGTGGCCGCGCTGGACGCACTCCTCGAGCGACCACGCCATGTTGTCGCGCAGGTAGTCGAAGCCGAACTCGTTGTTCGTTCCGTACGTGATGTCGGCGTTGTACTGCTTGCGACGCTCGTCGGCCGGCATGTTGGCCAGGATCACGCCGACTTCGAGACCGAGGAAGCGGTGGATACGGCCCATCTCGTCGCCGTCACGCTTGGCCAGGTAGTCGTTGACCGTGATGACGTGGACGCCCTTGCCCGAGATGGCGTTGAGGTAGGTGGGCAGCGTACAGGTGAGGGTCTTGCCCTCACCGGTGCGCATCTCCGAGATGTTGCCCATGTGCAGGTTGGCCCCGCCCATGATCTGCACGTCGAAGTGACGCTTGCCCAGAACCCGCCTGGACGCCTCACGAACCGTGGCGAACGCCTCGGGAAGCAGATCGTCGAGGGATTCACCCTCGGCGTAACGCTGCTTGTAGTCGTCGGTGAGCGCGCGCAATTCGGCGTCGGTCAAGCTCGTGAAGTCGTCTTCGATGGAGTTGACCTGGTCGGCGATCCGCTTGAGCTTACGCAGAAGCTTGCCTTCGCCGGCGCGAAGAATTCTATCGAGAAAGGCTGGCACTTTAGGTAAAGCTCCTCGCAGGTCTTCCGCGGCCGGACCGGCCCGGCTGAGGACGAGACATGGTTCTCCGCTGCCATCGTAGGCGGTTCCGCCACCAGACACAGCCACCCTCAAAGACGCTCTTGTGGCCCTGGGAGTTCCTTGCCCGCTTCTTTGAGAGAGTACGACCAGCTTCATAGGGTATGCCGTTCTTTGTCGCGTCCGCGAGGGATTCGCGCGGGCGCGTCGCCATGCCTGGTCACTGCCTGGGAGGAGGAGTCGTGATGACGGACGACACGCGTCCGGCGAGTGGCGGGACCCACGAGGGTCAGGGGGGCGACGGCGGTCCCGCGCTCCACAAGGGCTCGGGGGGCCACGGTGGAAGAGCGTCGTCCTGGCTCGCGGTGACCGTGATCCTGCTGGGCTTCACCATCGCGGGGGTCGCCCTCTGCCTGGGCCCCAACTGGTTCGTCTTCTGGATGGGGGCGGCGGTCTGCGCCATGGGTGGCGTTCTCACCCTGGTCTTCCGCGTCTTCCAGGACATCGTCGTCGAGGCCCCCCGCAGGATGAGCGGGACCGGCCGGAGCGTCCTGGACTGACCACCCGGTGCGGCGGGGTACATCCCGGCTCACCCCTGCTCACTCCCGCCCCGGACACGGCGGGCTTCACCCCGACCCGTCCCGGACGCGGCGGGCTTCACCCCGACCCGTCCCGGACGCGGCGGGCTTCACCCCGACCCGTCCCGGACGCGGCCCCTGACACCGGCATGGCCGCCTCGTCGGTGTCAGGCGCTAGCCTCGGCCCACGACGTGTTGTCTCCCCCTGGGGCGGTCATGCAGCTCTCCCTTTCCTCCGACGAGGCCCGCCGTGTCATCCTGCGCGCCCAGGGGTTCCTGGGCGCCGAGTCCCGGCGAGGCGGCGCCCCCGCCACCCTGCGCCGCCTCGGCGCCGTCCAGCTCGACACGATCTCCGTGCTGGCCCGCTCCCACGAGCTGGTCGCGTACGCCCGCCTCGGCGCCGTCGGCAGGCAGGAGGTCGAGCGGGCCTACTGGGACGAGCCCGCGCGGGCCTTCGAATACTGGTGTCACGCCGCCTGCATCCTGCCGATCGGCGACTGGGCGCTGTACGCCTTCAGACGGAGATACTTCCGCGCGAGGAAGTTCCGCTGGCACGAGGTCCCCGACAGCGTCGACAAGGTGCTGAACCTGGTCCGTGAGAGCGGCCCGGTCACCACCGCCGACATCGGCGGCGCCAAGAAGGGCGGGCCGTGGTGGGACTGGTCGGACTCCAAGATCGCCATTGAGTGGCTGCTCGACACCGGCGAGGTCGTCTGCACGCGCAGGGTGGGCTGGCGCCGCGTCTACGACCTGGCGGAGCGCGCGGTCCCCGCGGACCTGCTGGCCGAGGAGTTGTCCGACGCCGAGTGCGTCACCCGTCTCGCCGGGATCGCCGGGGCCGCGCTCGGCGTGGCCACCCGCGCCGACCTCGTCGACTTCCTGCGGCTGAAGGCCCCCGAGGCACGGCTGCTCGACGCGTGCCTGCTCGACGGCTCCACCGGGCTGGTGCCCGTCCGGGTCGCCGGGTGGCCCGAGCGGTCCGCCGACGCCTGGGCCGACCCGGCCGCGCTGGAGACCGAGCCCAGGGGCCGTCACCGCACGACCCCGCTCTCCCCGTTCGACTCCCTGGTCTGGGATCGCGCCCGCACCGCCCGCGTGTTCGGCTTCAACCACCGCCTTGAGGCGTACGTGCCCAAGGAGAAGCGTGTCCACGGTTACTTCACGATGCCGGTCCTCGCCGGGGGCCGGCTGATCGGGCGGATCGACCCGGCCCGCGAGGGGTCCACGCTGGTGGCCCGTCAGGTGAGCCTCGAACCCGAGGTCACACCGGCCAGGGGCGCCGCCTCACTGGCCGGAGCGCTCTGGGAGGCCGCGAGCTGGGTCGGTTGCGAGGCCGTCCGGGTCGAGCGCGTCGATCCTCTCCTGGCCGGCCCCCTGCAGGACGCCCTGAAGGATGGCGCCCAGGGCTGAGCACGGTGACCTCGCGGCCTGGCCCGCGAACGTGGCGCCCGGAGCCGGGCGCGGTGACCGCCGGGCGGTCACCGCACCGGGCACGCGTCAGGTGATCTCAAGCATCCGTTCGCGGACCGCGTAGACCACCGCCTCCATCCTGGAGTGGAGCTGAAGCTTGTCCAGGATGTTTCTGACGTGGTTCTTCACGGTGTTCTCCGAGATGAACAGCTGCTTGGCGATCTCGCGGTTGTTCATGCCCTTCGCGACGAGGCGGAGCACCTCCATCTCCCGTTCGGTCAGGCGCGGGACGGGGAGTTGCGGGGGGCGCTCGGCCTCCTTACGGCTCATGTTGGCGAACTCGCTGATGAGTTTGGCGGCCATCGCCGGATTGATCAGCGACTGTCCCTCGTGGACGCCGCGGACGGCCTCCGGGACCTCGTCGAGTTGGACGTTCTTCAGCAGATAGCCGGTGGCACCCGCCTTGATCGCCTCGAAGAGATCCTCCTCCTCGTCGCTCACCGTCAACATGATGATCCGTGTGCTCGGCACCGAGGCCTTGATCTCACGAGTGGCCTCGATACCGCTCCTCCGTGGCATCCGGACGTCCATGAGCATGACATCCGGGGTGAGGCGGTCGGCGAGTTCGACCGCCTCCTGGCCGTCGCTCGCCTCGCCGACAACCTCGATGTCCGTCTCCGCGGCCAGCGCCATCTCCAGACTGCGGCGGATCAACGCGTGATCGTCAACGATCAGCACGCGGATCGGTTCGCCGTGTCCGGTCGGGCCGGTTGCGTCGTCGGGTTCCGTCACGCCTCCTCCTCGGGGGGCCAGAGCCGGTGGACCGCCATGATTACACGGGTTTCATGGTCCTCGGTTGGTCGGAGAGGATCTTCGAACGCGTTCTTCAGGGCTCAACGAGCCGCAGCACGCCGTAGTTGTACCCCTGTCGGAGGTATACGACGCTTGGCTGCCCGCTCTCCTTGTCACGGAAGAGATAGAAATCGTGTCCCACGAGTTCCATCTCAAGAAGAGCCTGATCGACGGTCATCGGATCGGCCTCGTGGAACTTCTCCCTGACCATCAGCGGACCGTCCCCGTCCATCTGGATCGGGATGATGCTCTTGTCCTCCGCGACGTCGGCGTCGGCGTCGGCCTCGCTCTTGGACTCGGCCGGCAACTGCTCGGTGAACAGATGAGCCGGTGCGGTGTCGAAGGATTCGGCGAGCGCGGTGGCCGTCAGTTCGGCGACCGAGGGCGGGCAGTGGTTGCCGTGATGGATCTTCCTGCGGTCGGCGAGCCGCCGCAGCCGTCCTTCGAGCTTGCCGAGCGCGATGTCAAGGGCGGCGAATCGGTCGTCGGCCGAAGCCTCCGCCCGGATCGCGGGACCACGTGAGTGAATGGTGAGCTCGACGCGCTCTCGCTGGTCGACGATGCGGGGATTACTTTCCTTGGACACCTCCACGTCAACGCGGATGAGCTTGTGGTCCAAACGCTCGATCCTGGCCAGCTTGGTATTCACGTGGTCGCGGAATCGGTCACTCACTCCGGTGTGCCGACCCTTGACGATGATCTCCATGCACAGCCCCCCTTCGAACCTCGACGGTGGTATTGCGACACCCGCTCGGCCGACCTGGTCTTCGTCCCCACATCCGCCTGCTGAGGGTTTCGCAGCTCTTTGCCACTACATGCCCTTCTCTTCTGGCAAGGAACATCTGGCTCCCTGGGAAGGCAGGACTTACCTCTAAGCCGCACCGTGATCGATCGACGAGAAGTCGTCTTACGTGGACCGTTTCGCCTGCGGCTGGCATCGGCTAGCCGGGCCGGCCTCTTCGCGGAGGTCGGTCCGGCGCAACCACGGACCCGAGCGGGTGCCATGGCTCAGACGCTATCCGCATCCCGGCCGAATGTCAGCCTGACCATCGACCAAAGGATCACTTTGCGTAATCCAGGACCGGCCGACCGGCTCCGGGGCTCCCGCTTCCGGGAGGTGACGGCGGGAGCGGTAAGGGCCTCTCATGTTCTTGAGCAGCCATGAAGGCATCGTCGAGACGATCAGGACAGTGAGGTGTGGCGCCGAGGTGACCCCGAAATCGGGTCACCACCTCACCCTGCGTCACGATCCGTCGCGATCACCGGTTCTCGATCTCCGGCGTGTCGCGGCGACCGTGGCGGCGAGGGAGGGCGTGACCCCCGCCTCGCGCATCGCCCTCGCCGCCTCCGCGAGCGTCGCACCGGTGGTGACGATGTCGTCGACCAGCACAATCGCCTCCGTACCGCCCCAGGAGCGCGGCACAGGCGCGTTGCGGCCGATCGTGACCGTAAAGGCGGAGGAGAGATTGGCGGCCCGCTGGAGGGAGCTCAGCCCCGCCTGATCGGCGACACGGCGGCGCTGGGCGAGCACCCGTGCCACGCTCGCGGGCCAGCCGGCCTCGCGGAGGTAACCGGCCGCCAGCGTCGCGAGCCGGGTCACCGGGTCGTGCCCGCGGCGCCTCAGGACCGGGCGGGCGCTGGGCACCGGCACCAGCAACACCGGCCGCTCGCCGGCCGCCGTCGCCACCGCGAGGGCGAGGGCCCCGGCCAGCGGAGGGGCGAGGGCCGTGCGACCGCGCTCCTTGTAGGCGATGATCGCTCGCCGCACGGCGGGGGTGTATTCGGCAGCCGACCAGCACTCGGGCAGGCCTGGCGGAACGGGGTCCGGCATCCGGAGGGCGGGCGCCCCGTGCAGCTCCTTCGCGCAGCGGGAACAGACGAGGGCGCCCAACGCGTCGCATCCGGCGCAGCGGGGCGGCAGGATCAGGTCGAGCATGGCGGTCGTCACGGATCCAAGGTTGCATATGGCACCGACAAAAAAGCCCAGCCCACGGTACCGGAGGGGGGTTCGGTCCCCCGCCGGAGGCGATGGCCGGCCCTGCCAGGGCCGTGACAGGGACGTGACAGGGACGTGACAGGGCGCACGGGAGAACGCCTCACCCCGGGGTGAGGCCGCATACGCCGCATGTTCACCACGGCCGTCGCCCTCACGGCGCGAATCGCACGGCCCGGGCACCGCACCGCGACAAACCGCGGGAAACCTGGGGAAACCCACTCCCGAAGGGGTCGCTCAGCTCAGGGGGAAGGCCGGGAAGGCGGGACCGTTCTCCGTGAAGTCCGTGGTCCCGGTCTCGTTCTTGACCAGCGACTCCCACCTGGTGGAGTTCCAGAACAGGACCTGCCGGGCCCCCTGCTCGTCCCTGGCCCCGGCGAGCAGGGTGCTGTCCAGGGCGGTGATGCTCTCGATCCGAGAGTCGAAGGGCAGGGACTTGGGCTCGGCGGAGACCGAGGCCTCAAGCAGTTCCGACTTGCCGGTGAGCGCGTACAGGGTCTTGCCGTCCTTCCAGGCGATGTCCTTGATCGTCCGGTTGCCGTCGGCGTTGACCACGGTCTGGAGGTTGGTGACGCGGGTGTTCTCCCGCTCTCCGATGACGGTGCCGACCTGGACCTGCTCGCCCAGCCCGTCCTTGACGATCACGGCGACGTGCACGCCGTCCCGCGCGACCTTGAGCGACTTGATGTACAACGTCTCCAGGTCCGGGGCCGACACCCGGTACCGGTGCTTGTTGTCGCCGTCGTGCCGGGTGATGACCGAGGCGTGGTCGTTGGGCCGGTCGACCGTCCAGAGCGTGTGATAGCGGTCCCAGGCGGGCGGGGCGAGGGAGACCCCCGTGATCCAGTCGCGCCACTCACCGCCCGCGGCGAGCGGCGCGACGGAGACGCTCCTGCCGTCTCCTGAGAGCACCGCCACCTGCTGTACGGGCTGGCCACTGATCGCGGGGTGGGTCCCCGCCCCCTTCTGACCGGCCCTGCCGGGCACGGGCCGCCCGACGTTCTCCTTGTCCAGCAGCCGCAGCGCGCCGCCCGCGAGATAGAACGGGTAGACGGCGTCGGGGGTCGTCCAGGGGTCGAAGTTCGAATGCTCCTGAGCGTCGATCTGAAGGGACGCGTCGGGATAGTACGACTCGCCGTTCACGGTGACCTCGAAGCCCCAGCCGCCCTTGGTGAGCGCGGCGAGCGTCGCGGCGAGCTGGGCCGACATCGGGTCGATCAGGTCGGAGTCCACCCGCCTGGTCAGGTCGACGACGACCCGGTTGTTCTCGATGGTGACGTCGATGAGCTCGGTGCCGGTGAAGGCGGTGCGCACCGCGTCCTTGAGGGAACTGCTCGGCCCCCTGATCAGCCGCTCGACCGTCGTCTTGGCGAAGTTGGCGGCCGGGTCGATCGGCACCCGTACCTGGTCGACCACCAGGCCCTTCCACTGGGAGTCGAGGAAGTACAGGTCGACGGGCAGGTAGCCGCGGGCGACGTCGGCCTCGGACAGCAGGAGCCCGTCGGGGGCCGCGCTGATGCGCCACTCGCCGTTCCCGTCCATGGCGAGCGTGAAGGACTGGTTCAGGGGGCCGCCGCTCGGGCGGTATCGGCCATCCTGGTCGATGATCCCGGTTTTGCTGCCCTTGAGCGTTACCTGGGCTTGCTTGTCCTCGTCGCGGAGGGGCGCGAACTTCTCGTACGTGCCCTGCCGGTAGACCGTGACGCCGCTGCGCGGGTTCCACTTGGCGGCGAAGTCGCCGGTGAGGTATTCGCGGGCGACCTGGAAGGCGGGGTCGTCGAGACTCGCCATCGCCGCGCGGAAGCCGGTGACGACCTCCTCCGGCGACCAGCCCGCCTTCGGCGGCATCGCGATGACCCGCGCGTACGGGTCGCCCAGTGGGTTGCCCTTGCGCTCGTTGTCGACGGCGACGACGGACTTGCCCCCTGTGGGGATGACCGAACAGGCGCTCACCGCGTAGACGAGGGCGATCGCGAGGATCACCGTCCCCGCGTTCCGCGCGCCTCCCCTCAGCGCCGCGTACCGCCTCCCGCGGACACCGGTCCGCGCGGCGCCCCCGACCGGCTCGGGTTGTCGCCGTGCCCTTCCGCCCCCGACCCGCGTCGCGCTTCCCACAGGCTCCGGCCGGCGTCGCGCGCCTCCCGTCCTAGTCCGCATCGCGCCCCCCGTCGGCCGCCGCCGGTGACAGCACCGGCGTCATGTGCCCTCGCCATGTGCGCCGCATCTCCACCTCCGGGGGTACGAGCGGCAACGGCGAGCCCCTCAGCACCGCCCCCGCCACCCTGGGCAGCGAGAGCCGGAACTGCGAGCCCTCCCCGTGCGAGCCCCACGCCTGCAGCCAGCCGCCGTGC
The DNA here is from genome assembly GCF_044459525.1 of Streptosporangium sp. NPDC050284. NCBI lineage: Bacteria > Bacillati > Actinomycetota > Actinomycetes > Streptosporangiales > Streptosporangiaceae > Streptosporangium > Streptosporangium sp. NPDC050284. Next base: position 17,866 of record NZ_JBITIZ010000007.1, on the reverse strand, counting down.
AGGATGGCGTCCTCGCGGGAGATGGCGAGCCCCAGGCCCGTACCGCCGATCGTGCGCGCCCGGGACGGGTCGGCCCGCCAGAAACGGTCGAAGACCAGGTTCTCCTCGCCGGCTCTCAGTCCCACCCCGTGGTCGCGTACGGCCACCGCCACCGCGTCCCTGTCGGCGGCGACCGAGACGACGATGTCGCGGCCCTCTCCGTGCTCGATCGCGTTGAACAGCAGGTTGCGCAGGATGCGCTCGACCCTGCGGCTGTCCATCTCCGCCATGCACGGCTCACCGGGAAGGCGCAGGTCGAAGCGGGTGGAGTGGCGCTCGGCCAGCGCCTCGGAGTCGGCGACGGCACGCAGCACCACGTCCCTGACGTCCACGGAGTCGACGTCGAGGTCGGCCGCGCCCGCGTCGTAGCGGCTGATCTCCAGAAGGTCGGTGAGCATCGCCTCGAACCGGTTGAGCTGGTTCTGCATCAGCTCGGCCGACCTGGCGGCCATCGGATCGAAGTCCTCGCGGGCGTCGAAGAGCAGGTCGGCGGCCATCCGCACGGTGGTGAGCGGGGTGCGCAGCTCGTGCGAGACGTCCGAGACGAACTGGCGCTGGACCTGGGAGAGCTCCTCCAGCTGGTGGATCTTCAGCGCCAGGTTGGCGGCCATCTCGTTGAAGGAGGCGGCCAGGCGGGCGAGGTCGTCCTCGCCGCGCACCTTCAGCCGCTCGTCCAGGCGCCCGGCGGCCAGCCGTTCGGCGGCCTGCCTGGCCAGCCGCACCGGCGTGACGACCTGGCGGGTGACCAGGGAGGAGATCACGGCCAGCAGCAGCACGAGGCCGGCGCCGACAAGGATGATCATCTGCTGCACCGAGGCGAGGGTCTGCTCCTCCTTGTCCAGCGGGATGAGGTGGTAGATCTCGTACGACGAGTCGAGGCGGGTGCCGATGATCATGCCGGGCACGGGCTGCTCCGGCTGCCCCTTGTAGTACAGGGGGGTGTACCAGGTGCTGTCCTCGCCGGCCTCCTTCTTGAACAGCTCCTCACGCTGCCTGGGCGGGATGCTGACGGGGTCGATGTCCGTGGTTCCGTAGAACGCCCCCGGCAGTGTCTCGTTACGGATGATCACCGAGTAGCGGCTGGCCGAGCCCGCGCGCCGCGCGAGCGCCTCCGTGGCCTGGCTGAGCGGGCTGCTTCCCGCCGGCTGCAGCGCCTGGCCCGGCTCCGCGGCCTGCTTGGCGGCCTCGGCCGCCGGCTGGCTGAGATAGCCGAGCACCGCGTTCCTGTCGGCCTGCGCCTCACTCTTGGCCGCGCTCTCCCTGGTTTCCAGGGTGGTCCTGATGATCTGCTGCATCAGGAAGACGCCGAGCACGGCGACGACCACGATGGAGATGACCATCGTGCTGGTGACCACGCGCAGCTGGAGCGAGCGCCAGAAGACGCGTCGCGCCCGGCCGGCGACGCGCCGGACACGACGCCGGACACCCCGCAGCAGCTGGCGCGGGGTGCGACGGCGTTTCTTCGGTGCGGGAGGCATCTCGGGGGTCCGGGGGAAGAGGGGCGGCTAGGCCGGTCCGGCCTTGTACCCGACCCCGCGGACCGTCACGACGATCTCGGGGTGCTCGGGATCCTTCTCGATCTTCGCCCGGAGCCGCTGGACGTGCACGTTGACCAGGCGGGTGTCGGCCGCGTGGCGGTAGCCCCAGACCTGTTCGAGCAGGACCTCGCGGGTGAAGACCTGGCGAGGCTTCCTGGCGAGGGCGACCAGCAGGTCGAACTCCAGCGGGGTGAGGTTGATGGTCTCCTCCTCCCGCTTCACCGAGTGCCCGGCGACGTCGATCGTGATGTCGCCGATCTGCAGGATCTCCGGCGTCGGCTCGTCGGTGCGGCGCAGCCGGGCGCGGACCCTGGCGACGAGTTCCTTGGGCTTGAAGGGCTTGACGATGTAGTCGTCGGCCCCCGACTCCAGCCCGAGCACCACGTCGATGGTGTCGCTCTTGGCCGTCAGCATGACGATCGGCACCCCGGACTCGGCCCTGATGCGGCGGCAGACGTCGATCCCGTCGGCCCCCGGCAGCATCAGGTCGAGCAGGACCAGGTCCGGCCGGGTGTCGCGGAACGCGTCGAGTGCCTTGTCGCCGTCGGAGACGAAGGAGGGTTCGAAGCCCTCTCCGCGCAGCACGATACCGAGCATCTCGGCGAGAGCCGCGTCGTCGTCGACGACCAGCACGCGTCCTTTCATGGCCCCTCATTCGTTTTACGCAGTTCGGGAGTTATCGTGATAAATCGGTCGATCATCGAAGATTACCCTCGCCCGCCTACTGGATGACACCGGCCGACGACGGGGCGTCCAACTGACGAATTTTAGGCGCATTCAACGTAAAACGCGCAGTTACGCCCCCCACGGCCGCCACCGACCCGGTGACTGCGGGCACCGGGCGGTGATGACCACGTTCACAGTCTGCGGTAAACCACGGTGTCTCGGCCATCCCTCCGGCATCTCCGCCCTCGCTGTGAGGGATGAAACGTTCGCGTGATCACCCGATCACCACGGATGGTGTGTCCACATGCCAGGATTGGGATATGTCAGACGGTCACGGCTCCAGTCCCGGCGATCCCGGCACGCCCTCGGGCTGGGCGTCCAACCAACCTCCGCCGTACGGCAACGCCCAGGGATCCCCGTGGACCGCCCCCGGCCCCGCGCCCGATCCTCCCGCGCCGCCGCAGGGGCCCCCTCAGGGGCCCTGGCAGCCCCACGGCCAGGCACCGCACCGGCAACCGCCGTACCAGCAGCCGTACCAGCAGGGCCCCTACGGGCCGCCGTACGGCGCGCACATGCCGCCTCCCGCGATGCGGCCCGGCATCATCCCGCTGCGTCCGCTCGGCGTGGGCGACATCCTCGACGGGGCGATCAAGCTGATGCGCTCCAACCCCAGGAGCGTCCTGGGTCTGTCGGCGATCGCCGCCGCGCTGGGCGCGATCCCCCTCGCGATCGGGCAGGTGATCGCGCTCGACTCCATCACCCCGATCCTGGAGAACCCGAACGCGACCCCCGACGAGGGGAGTTTCCTCTCCCAGTACGGCGGCACCCTGCTCTCCTACGCGATCCAGTTCGTCGCCGTGACGCTGCTCACCGGCGTGGTCACCCGCATCCTGGGCCGCGCGGTCTTCGGCGGCAGGATGACGGCCGGCGAGGCATGGACGCTGACCCGGAGCCGGGTGCCCACGCTGTTCGGGCTCGTCGTCGTCAACCTCGTGATCCTGCTCGTCCCGATGGCCATGATCATCGGCATGTTCTTCGCGCTCGGCTCGGCGGGGGCCGGTGTCACTGTGGTCGCGATCGTGGGCGTGGTGGCGGTGCTGGCCTACGTGGTCTACGCCCTCTTCGTCAACACCCGGCTGGTGCTCGCCCCCGCGGCCGCGGTGCTGGAGCGGCGCGGCGTCGTCGACTCGTTGCTCAGGTCCTGGCACCTCGTCTCCGGCGGCTTCTGGCGGACGCTCGGCATCGTGGTCCTCACGCAGATCATCGCGTTCCTCGTCGGCCAGCTGCTCTCCTTCCCCTTCGTCCTGGGCGGGAGTTTCCTCGTCCTCCTCGGCGAGAGCTCAGGCGGCGCGCGGATCGCCGCGGCGATCCTCATCGCGGTGGGCGTCACCCTCGGCTCGATGATCACCTATCCCCTCCAGGCGGGGGTGAACGGCCTGCTCTACGCCGACCGGCGGATGCGCTCCGAGGCGTTCGACCTGGTGCTCCAGACCGCGGCGATCGAGCAGCGGCGACAGGGCTGGGTCCACGCGTCGGCCGACGATCTGTGGGACCCCTCCATCACACCCGCGGGCCCCGCGCGGCATGAGCCCCCCGGCCAGGGAGCCCCGTGGTCCCATTCCTGACGTCCCCCGTCGACATCGGGCGCGAAGAGGCTCGGCGCCAGGCGATCCAGGAGCTGCTCAGATCCGAGTACGCCAAGGAGTCCCTGGTCGACCGCGTCTGGCGCAACGTCAACCAGTTCCTCGGCGACCTGCTCGACCAGGAGTCCATGGGCACCGTCGGCAGCCTGGCGGCACGGGCGGCCCTTCTCGTGATCGTGATCGGGATCGTCGTCGCGCTGCTCCTGGTCGCCCGCAGGACCGCCGGGAGCGGCGGCACCCGCGAGGGCGGGATCTTCGGCGACCGCCGCCTCAGCGCCGCCGAGCACCGCGAGGCCGCCGAGCGGCTGGCGGCGGAGGCCCGGTGGGCCGAGGCGGTCCGCGAACGGCTCCGGGCCGTCGCCCGTGACCTGGAGGACCGCGTGATCATCGACCACACGCCCGGCCGCACCGCCGACGAGCTCGCCGCCGAGGCGGGCCGAGCCCTGCCCGCGCTCGCCTCCGAACTCGCCGCGGCGGCGCGGGTGTTCGACGACGTGACCTACGGCGAGGTGCCCGGCACGCCCGAGGCGTACGGGATCATGCGCGACCTCGACGAGCACCTGCGCACGGCCCGCCCCGCGCCCGTCGTACGGACGGACGCGCCATGAGCCTCGCCCCGCCGGGAAAGACGGGATCGACCTCCGCCGAGGACGCGGGTGGCACCAAAAACCCCGAGAACGCTGGGAACCCAGAGAACGCCGGGAGCGCGACGCGGACCTCAGGGCACGCCGGTGCGCGGGTCTCCGCGACGACCTCCACCTCCCCGACCGCGGGCGGCCTCTGGCGCGGCGGCAGGGGCATCCTGCTGGTGGCGCTCCTCGTGGTCGCCGTCGCCGTCGCCGGCGTGCTGCTCGGAGGCTCCGGCGGACCGGAAAGACCTCTCGACCCCGCTGACACCTCGCTGTCGGGAGGCAAGGGCCTGGCCCGGCTGCTGCAGGCGAACGGAGTGCGGGTCACGCGGGTCACCTCGGCCGCGGAGGCCGCGTCGCTGGCCGAGCAGGCGGGCCCCGCGGGCAGCACCCTGCTGGTGAGCCGGACCTTCCCGCTCGACGAGGACGAGGCGGAGCGGCTCGCCGCCGCACCCTCGGACCTGCTGGTGGTGGGCGTACCCGAGCACCTGGACCTGCTCGCGCCCGGGGTGGCCCCGGTGGGTGAGGCGCGGGCGCGATCCCGCGAGCCCCGGTGCGCGCTGCCGGCCGCGACGAGAGCGGGCAGCGCCTACAGCGGCGGCGTGACACTCACCCTGCCCGCCGGGGCGATCGGCTGCTACCCGGCGAGCGGGAAGCCCACCCTGGTCTCCCACAGTGTGGGGGACCGGACGGTCACCGTCGCGGGCGACGCGCAGTTCATGACCAACCTGCGGCTCGCCGAGGACGGCAACGCCGCGCTCGCGACGAACCTCGCCGGCGGGCGGCCCACCCTGCTCTGGCTCACGCCTCCCGAGGCCACCCCCCAGGCGGGCGACCGTGGGGAGGGTTTCTACGACCTGGTCCCCGAAGGGGTCAAATGGGCCGTGGTACAGGTGTTCCTCGCGGTGCTGCTGCTCGCGCTCTGGCGGGGCCGCAGGCTCGGTCCCGTGGTGGCCGAGCGGCTGCCCGTCGTCGTGCGGGCGGCCGAGACCGTCGAGGGACGTGCCAGGCTCTACCGGGCGCGGCGGGCCCGCGACCGGGCCGCCGCGGCCCTGCGCGCGGGCTTCACCGACCGGGTCACCCCCCGCCTCGGGCTGCCCCCGGGGACCGGCCCCGACGCGCTGGTGAACGCGATCGCCGAGCGGACCGGCCAGGCGGCGTCGCACGTCGGCGCCGCCCTGTACGGACCTCCGCCGGTCGACGAGGCGGGGCTGGTAGCCCTCGCCGAATACATGGACATCTTGGAAAGGCAGGTCGGAAAGTCGTGACCACACCACCGGGGAACGACGGTCTCACCGAGGCGGTCTCCGTCGCGAGGTCCGCGCCCGGCGCATCCGCCGTACCCGCCGCGCAGAGCGCGGACCAGGCCAGGGAGGCGCTGGGAGCCCTGCGCGCCGAGGTCTCCAAGGCGGTCGTCGGCCAGGACGCCGTGGTCACCGGGCTGGTGATCGCGCTGCTCTGCCGGGGCCACGTGCTGCTCGAAGGCGTGCCCGGCGTCGCCAAGACCCTGCTCGTCAGGACACTGTCGGCGGCGCTCTCACTCGACTTCAAGCGGGTGCAGTTCACCCCCGACCTCATGCCGGGCGACATCACCGGCTCGCTGATCTACGACGCGAAGACGTCGGAGTTCGAGTTCCGCGAGGGGCCGGTCTTCACGAACCTCCTGCTCGCCGACGAGGTGAACCGCACGCCGCCGAAGACGCAGGCCGCGCTGCTCGAGGCGATGGAGGAGCGTCAGATCAGCGTGGAGGGGGCGGCGCGCGCGCTGCCCGACCCGTTCATCGTGGCCGCCACCCAGAACCCCGTCGAGTACGAGGGCACCTACCAGTTGCCCGAGGCGCAGCTCGACCGGTTCCTGCTCAAGCTGACCGTCCCGCTGCCGCCCCGCGACCAGGAGATCGCGGTGCTGGAGCGGCACGCGCTCGGCTTCGACCCTCGCGACCTCTCGCACGTCAAGGCCGTGGCCACCGCCGCCGACCTCGCCGCGGGACGTGCGGCGGTCGGCAAGGTCCACGTGGGCCCCGAGGTGCTCGGCTACATCGTGGACATCGCGAGGGCGACCCGCCAGTCGCCCTCGCTCCAGCTCGGTGTCTCCCCGCGCGGCGCCACCGCGCTGCTCGCCGGGGCGCGGGCCTGGGCGTGGTTGTCCGGCCGCACCTACGTGACGCCCGACGACGTCAAGGCGCTGGCCAGGCCCGCGATGCGGCACCGGATCCAGATACGTCCCGAAGCCGAGTTGGAGGGCGCGACCGCCGACGGTCTCATCGACGCCATCCTCGCCTCCGTCCCCGTCCCCCGCTGACCATGGCGCTGACAGGACGGGCCGCGCTGCTGGCGCTGCTGGGCACCCTGGTCGTGCTGTTCGCCCCCCGGCCCGGGCTCGCCGTGGCAGGGGTGGCGCTGCTGATCGTGGCGCTGGTCGCGGTCGACCTGCTGCTGGCCGGGAGCGTGCGCCCGCTGCGCTTCACCCGCTCGGGCGAGCGGCTGGTACGGCTCGGCGAGTCGGTCACGGTCGAGCTGATCGTGGAGAACCCCGGCCCCCGCAGGGCGCGCGGCGTGCTCAGGGACGCCTGGCCGCCCTCCGCGGGCGCCACGCCCCGGCACCTGCCGCTGGACGTTCCCCCCGGCGAGCGCCGCCGGCTGGTCACGACGCTCACTCCCACCCGCAGGGGCGACCGCGAGGCGGTCACGGTGACGGTGCGGACGCTGGGCCCGCTGGGTGTGGCGGCCCGCCAGGGCTCACACCGGGTGCCCTGGTCGGTCAGGGTGCTGCCCCCCTTCCTCAGCCGCAAGCACCTGCCCGCCAAGCTGTCCAGGCTCAGGGAGCTGGAGGGCCGGCACCCGTCGATGATCCGGGGGCAGGGCACCGAGTTCGACTCGCTGCGGGAGTACGTGGTCGGCGACGACGTCCGCTCGATCGACTGGCGGGCCACCGCGCGCCGCGACGACGTCGTCGTCCGCACCTGGCGGCCCGAGCGCGACCGTCGGGTGCTGATCGTGCTCGACACCGGCCGTACCTCGGCCGGACGGGTGGGCACCGCCCCGATCCCGTTGGCCGGGGAGGTGCCGAGGACCGGCGCCGGAAGCGGGGCGCGGGTCGTGCCCGGCTGGCCCCGCCTCGACTGGTCGATGGACGCGGCGCTGCTGCTGGCCACCCTCGCCTCCCGTGCGGGCGACCGGGTCGACTTCATGGCCCACGACCGGAGGGTACGCGCCTGGGTGTCCGGCACCGGCCGTACGGAGCTGCTGTCGTCCCTGGTCAACACCATGGCCCCGATCGAGGCCGAACTGGTCGAGGCCGACTCCGCGGGGATGGTCGCGGCCGTCATGGCGCGGGCCAGGCGACGCTGCCTGGTCGTCGTGCTGACCGACCTCAACCCGGCGGCGCTTGAGGAAGGGCTTCTGCCCGTCCTTCCCCGCCTCTCCTCGCGGCACCTGGTGCTCCTGGCCGCCGTCTCCGACCCCCAGGTGGCCGAGATGGCCGCCGGGCGCGGCACCTCCGAGCTGGTCTACGGCGCGGCGGCGGCCGAGCACCTGCGCGCGGGACGGCGCAGGATCACCACCCTGCTGCGCCGCCAGGGTGTGGAGGTCGTGGACACCACCCCCGACCAGATCGCCCCGGCCCTCGCCGACGCCTACCTGGCGCTGAAGGCGGCCGGGCGGCTCTGAGCCGCCCCGGCACCCACCGGTGCTCAGCCGGCGCTCGGAGCCAGGTCGGGGGCGCGTTCCATGTCCCCGCTCTCGCCCGCGGCCACGGCGCGGCGGCCGAAGAAGATCACGTAGGCGAGGAACGCGACCTCCGCGACCACCCCGATGCCGATCCGCGCCCAGGTGGGCAAACCCGAGGGAGTGACCAGGCCCTCGATCAGCCCGGAGACGAACAGCACCACGATCAGGCCGAGGGCCACGCTCATCACGGCTCTGCCCTGTTCGGCCAGAGCCTCCGTGCGCCTGCGCGGGCCGGGGTCGACGACCGTCCAGCCGAGGCGCATGCCGACGGCCGCGGCGAGGAACACCGCGGTCAGCTCCAGCAGGCCGTGCGGGGTGATCAGCCCGAAGAAGATGTCGAGCTTGCCGCGCGAGGCCATCAGCCCGGCGGAGACGGCCACGTTGAGCGCGTTCTCCCACAGGACGTACGGGATCGGCAGGCCGAGCAGGACGGACATCATGATGACCTGCATCGAGACCCAGGCGTTGTTGACCCAGACCTGTCCGGCGAACGAGGTCGCCGGGTTCTCCGAGTAGTAGTCGGCGAAGTCGTGCTCGACGAGTTGGGTGATCTCCTCGGGGGTGGCGATCGCCGCCTGGACACCGGGGTTCTCCCCCACCCAGACCGCGACGACCGTGGAGACCAGCAGGAACGCGACGCCCGTGGCCAGCCACCAGCGACGGGCCCGGTAGGCGACCACCGGGAAGGAGACGGTGAAGAAACGGACGAACTCCCGCCAGGCCGGGGTGTGCGCCCCGGTCACGGCGGAGCGGGCCCGGGCGACGAGCGCCGACAGGCGGCCCACCAGGATGGGGTCGGCGGAGGCCGAGCGGACGAGGGACAGGTGCGTGGCCACCCGCTGGTAGAGGTCGACCAGCTCGTCGACCTCGGCACCGTCCAGCGAGCCGCGACGCCGGACCAGATCCTCAAGACGATCCCAGGCGGGCCGGTGCGCGGTGACAAAGGCGTCGATGTCCACGCGATCAGCCTATCCAGTCGAAGGTAGGGTGCTGGTTGTGTCCGATGTCGTAACCGGCGAGGCCGTGGTCGTCGAGGTCCGCGTGGCCCAGCTCCCGAGCAGGGCCGCGGCACTGCTGATCGACATGGCGATCCAGGTCGTGACGCTGCTGGGGGCCTCCCTCCTCGTCGGCAACCTGGGATTCCTGGACGATCCGGCGCTGACGACGATGGTCTACATCGTGCTCACCGTGCTCGTGGTCGTCGGCTACCCGGTGACCTTCGAGACGCTCACGCGTGGGCGCAGCCTGGGCAAGCTCGCGCTGGGGCTGCGGGTCGTCAGCGACGACGGCGGTCCCGAGCGGTTCCGGCAGGCCCTGTTCCGCGGGCTGGCGGGGGTCCTGGAGTTCTGGATGCTCAGTGGTGCCCCCGCGCTGATCAGCTCGCTGATCTCGGAGAAGGGCAAGCGGCTCGGCGACATCTTCTCCGGCACCATCGTGATCTCCGAGCGCGTCCCGCGGCAGTACGGGCCGCCGCTGGACATGCCGCCGATGCTCGCCCCGTGGGCGGCGACGCTGGAGCTGTCGCGGCTGCCCGAGCAGGTCGCGGCCACCGCGAGGCAGTACCTCATGCGCTGGCACGACCTCGCCCCGGCCGTCCAGCACGAGATGGGCGTGCGCATCGCCACCGAGATGTCGGCCTTCGTCTCCCCTCCCGCCCCGCCGGGTGTGCCGCCGTTCGCCTACCTGACCGCGGTCCTGGCCGAACGCCGTCGCCGCGAGCAGGCGCGCCTGGCCCAGCGAACCGGCGGGCACCGGCCGGAGCGGCAGTGGACAGGTCAGCCGCACCCTTCCGCTCCGTACGTCCCCGTTCCGTACGCGCCCCCCGGATCGGCGCCTCGGCCCGACTACCGGCCGTCGCAGCCGCGGATCCCCCTGCCGCCTCCGGCTGGGCCGCCCCACCCGGCACCTCTCCCGCCCACGTCCCCGCCCCCCGCGCGGCGGCCCGACTCCACGCCCGGCGGTTTCGTCCCTCCCGCCTGACAGGCCCCCGCACCCTCACCTCCCCGTAGGCGAGCACTCACGCCGGTGAAGAGCGTCGTGCCGGAGCACGCAAAAGGGGCGGTGGGAAGGCCCACCGCCCCTCACGTACGTCTCGCGGGCGACCGCGTCTCCTCGGAGGACGGGCCGCTCGGACGGTCAGTGGTGGCCGTGCTCTCCGTAGGAGGCCTGGGTCTGCACGTTCAGCCGGTCCGTACGGACACTCTTGGCCGGGTCGGTGCGACGGTCGTCGATCTTGAGGACGTCCAGCCCCCGGTGGAAGTCGCTGGCGTAGACATAGCCGTTGTAGTAGTACGCCGACCAGATGCCGCCGCTTCCGCCGTTGGGCTCGGGACCGCGCTCGAAGTAGCCGATCTCCTTCGGACGGGCCGAGTCGGTGAGGTCCACGAAGGAGACGCCGCCCTGGTACCAGGCCTGGACCATGATGTCCTTGCCCTTGACCGGGATGAGCGAGCCGTTGTGCGCGACGCAGTTCTCGGCGTCGGCCTGGTGGCGAGCGATCTTGAAGTAGCTCTTGAAGACCAGCCTGCCGCGCTTGATCTCGTAGATGGCGTCGGCGCCGCGGTTCGGGCCGATCGCCTCGTTGCAGGTGGCCGCGCCGCCGCCGCCGAGCTCGTCGGTGAAGATGACCTTGTCGCCCCTGTTGTTGAACGTCGCCGAGTGCCAGAACGCGAAGTTCGGGTCGGTGGTCCGCGCGGTGATCACCGGGTTCTCCCGGTCGGAGATGTCGAACAGGACGCCGTCACCCATGCAGGCCCCGGCCGCGATGTTCTTCTCCGCGTAGACGGTGATGTCGTGGCAGCCGCTGGTCGGCAGCAGCAGGCCCGGCTGCGTCTCGTTGCCCCCGTCGGGGAAGATGACCGGCGTCTTGACCACGGCGGCGGCGGTCGGGTTGCGCAGCGGCACCTTGATGACCGAGATCTTGTCGTGCGGTGGCAGGCAGTCGGGGAACGTGTCACTCGGATTGTAGGAGGAGACGTAGAGGTAGACATTCTTTCGGTCCCCGGTCTTTCCGGGAACAAGGGTCAGGGTGTGGGAGCCACAGTTGGTTTCGACCGACTTGATGTACTTGGGGTTCTTCTTGTCCTTGATGTCGAAGATTCGGACCCCCTCCCACGATTCCTTGACGCTGGCCGGCTGGCCGACGCTGTTGCAGGAGTCGTCGCTGCGGGAGTTGTCGACCGCGGCGAACAGCAGGTCGTCGTAGACCGACACGTCCATCTGGGAGCCGGGGCACAGGACACCGCTGACGAGCTTGGCGCGCTTCGGGTTGCTGATGTCGTAGATCGAGAAACCGCCGTAGTTGCCGACGTAGGCGTAGTTGCCCTGGAAGGCGATGTCGCTGTTGACGGTGCTCTCAAGGCCGGGAAGCTTGGGCAGGGTCCCGACGTGCGTCACGTTGGGGCTGGTGACGACTTCGCCGGGCGGAGGAATGTCGGCGGCCTGGGCCGAGACCGTGGACATCAGCATCGCGGCGGCCGTGGCCACCACCGCCAACGCCCGGACGACCCTTCGGGGAGCGAACACTGCGGGTGCCTCCTTGAAGCGGACATAAGGCATGCATAAATTAGCAAACCGTCCGCCCCGAAGACCCGAGTCAACATGACGTGACTTTGTCACAATAAAATTTGATTCAACCTCTTTACTTGAACTCCAGAAAAGTTTACTGTTACCCCTTTTTATGGCTCGCCGGGTGGTTCCGGGGCGAGTGACGGTCGTCGGGTGCCGGACGGGCGCCCGACGACCGTCACGTCAAAGGTCAGTGACCCTTGTTGTCGGGCTGGTAGGAGTCCTGGGTCTGCGGGTTCAGGTCCTTGAACTTGACCTTGTCCGCCTTGTCGAGGCGCTTGTCATTGATCTTCAGAACGTCAAGACCAAGGTTGAAGTCGCTGCCGTAGACGTGACCGTTGTAGTAGTACGCCGACCAGAAGCCACCGCTGAGCCGGTTGGCGCTGTCAGGGCCGCGCTCGAAGAAGGCGATCTCCTGCGCGTTGGCCGAGTCGGTGAAGTCGACGACCGAGATGCCGCCCTGGTACCAGGCCTGGACCATGATGTCCTTGCCCTTGACCGGGATGAGCGAGCCGTTGTGCGCGACGCAGTTCTCGGTGTCGTCCTGGTGGCGGGAGATCTTGAAGTAACCCTTGAAGGCGAACTGGCCGTCCTCGATGTCGTAGTAGGCGTTGGCGCCGCGGTTCGGGCCGATCGCCTCGTTGCAGGTGGCCGCGCTGCCGCCGCCGAGCTCGTCGGTGAAGACGACCTTGGTGCCCTTGTTGTTGAACGTCGCCGAGTGCCAGAACGCGAAGTTCTCGTCGTCACGGACCGTGGCGGTGACCTTCGGGTCGACCGGGTTGGAGATGTCCATCATGATGCCCTCGCCCATGCAGGCTCCGGCGGCGATGTCCTTCTCCGGGTAGGCGGTGATGTCGTGGCAGCCGCTCGTCGCCGAGGTGCGGTAGGGGTACGGCAGGCTCTCGCCGGGGTTGCCACCGTCCGGGAACAGAACCGGCGTGGCGACGACCGCGGCGGCCTCCGGGTTCTTCACCGGCACCTTGATGATCGAGATCTTGTCGTGCGGCGGCTGACAGTCCGGGAACGACGCGCTCGGGCTGTATGAGGAGACGTAGACGTAGACGTTCTTCTTGTCCCTGCCCTTGCCGGGGACGAGAGTCAGGGTGTGCGAGCCACAGTTGGTCTCGACCGCCTTGACGTACTTGGGGTTCTTCTTGTCGCTGACATCGAAGATCCGGACGCCCTCCCACGATTCCTTGATCGCGGCGCTCTGACCGACGCTGCTGCAGGAGTCGTTGTTGCGTGAGGAGTCGACCGCGGCGAAGAGCAGGTCACCATGGACGGACAGGTCCATCTGGCCGCCGGGGCAGATCACCGAGCTGACCACCGAGGTCTTCTTCGGGTTCTTGATGTCGTAGATCGAGAAGCCGCTGTAGTTGCCGACGAAGGCGTAGTCACCCTGGAACGCCATGTCGGTGTTGATGTCTGTCAGGCTGGCCGGCTTGGGCACGTTGGTGACGTGCTCGACGTTTCCGCTCTTGGCGATCTCGCCCGGCGCCGGGATGTCAGCGGCCTGCGCGGGTACCGCGGCCAGAACCGTGGCGACGGCGAGGCCGGCCACGAACAGAAAGCGGCCGGTCAGACCCTTCCCTGGGGGGGTGGACACTTTGTACCTCCTAGCTACATGCACTGATAAAGCGTGCATAAATGTCTGAATCGTTCATCCTGAACGGCCGGCCAGGCAAGCCGTCACAGTGTCAGCAACTGTTTCCGACATGAGGCCTTTACGAACGCGGCCCGGAGGGGCTACGGTCTTGCGGCACTGGACATACAGCCCGAAACATCCCACATCTCCCGTGCGAGGCCTCTCTCCTCACGTCAGCCCGACCCGTTAGGGTTGGGGTGTTCCGCGGCGGACACGATGGACGTGGCGTTCCTGAGGGGACGGGGCGTGCCGTGTTCGCCTGGATGCTCGCGTGGAGCTTTGGGCGTGCCCGACCCGCGGATCGAGGGATCCGACCGGGGCCGGAAGCCGATATCCCCGGCTCGCAGGCCGCGGAAGGACGTTAATGGACATTCACGAAGGAGGCCGGGTGCGCGTCGCGCTCATCGCCGTGGTCGCCGCCCTGTCTCTCAGCGCGTGCACCTCGGAGCCGGATGCCCCCGCACCCCCCGAGGCCGCCCAGGCCTCGGTGCCGGTGATCGTCCCAGGCAGGCCGGGCGAGGTCGCCAGGACCGTCGACCCGAGTGAGGTCGCCACGCTCGTGCCCTCGCCCACCGTGAACGCGGCCGACGTGAAGTACCTCCAGGACATGATCGTTCACCACCGCCAGGCCCTCGACATGGCCACCCTCGCCCCGACCAGGGCCGAGCACACCAGGCTCAAGGGCCTCGCCTCCCGCATCAAGGACGCGCAGGGGCCGGAGATCCAGTTCATGACCACCTGGCTCCAGCAGCAGGGGCAGCGGGTTCCCGAACACCATGCAGGGCACGGCGACATGCCCGGCATGGCCACGCCGGAGCAGATGAAGGCGCTCACGGCCGCCTCGGGCAAGGACTTCGACCGGCTCTTCCTCCAGCTCATGATCGCGCACCATCAGGGCGCCCTCGCGATGTCCGAGCAGGTCCTGACCTCCGGCTCACACGTGCGGGTCGAGGAGCTGGCCAACGACATCTCGGTCACCCAGAGCGCGGAGATCCGCAGGATGCGGGAGATGCAGGCCGAGCTCTGACTCGCCCCTCTTGCGTGGACGGCTCGCGAGGATCGCGCCGTCCTTCGCCTCCGCCGGGCGCTCACCCCTGATCAGGCACCCGGCGCGGACCGCCGTCGTCATGACCGTACGTCGTAGCCCCGCCGCAGGGTGTCCGGCGCCTCGACCGGGTCGATCCCGGCCTTGGGGCGACATGGGACAGGCATGAATCAGCGAATCGCCCGTCCCGACAATTAGGACGACAAAGGATGACTTTGTCGCGACAAAATTTGATTCAGCCCTTTACCTTGATCTTCGGAAAAGTTTACAGGACACCTTCTTTCCTGTTCGCCGCCTCTCGGGCGACGGTGAACAACAAAGACCGGCGACCGTCGCCCCTGTCGTCAAAGCAGCCGCCCGTCCGCGCTTTTCTCACCTCCCCTCCCCGAGCGAACGCGTCCCGGCCGAAAGGGAAACGGCACGTCAGCCGGAAGCGGGGCCGCCCAACTGGGCGAGGAGCTTCTGCATGCGGTCGATCTCGATGCGCTGGTCGGCGTCGACATGGGAGGCGTAGGTGAAGATCTCCGTTTCCTGGCCGCCACCGTCGCCGAACAGCTTCTCGACCATCTGGAGCGCGCCCGTGTGGTGGGTGATCATGTACTGCACGAAGAGCCGGTCGAAGTCCTTCTCCGTGGCCTTCTTCAGCTCGGCGAACTGCTCCTCGGTCAGCATCCCGGGCATGAGCTCCCCACCTGCGCCGGAGTGATCGTGGTTCGCGTCCGGCACCTTCTGGTCGCGGTCCTGGAGCCAGCGTCGCATCAGCGCGATCTCGTCCTCCTGGGACGCCTGCATCCGCTGGGCGATCAAAGTGATGTCCCGGTTCTTGCTGCGGGAGGGCACGAGGTCGGTCATCCGCAGCGCCTGGGCGTGGTGCGGGATCATGCCCTGCATGAAGAGCACGTCGGCGGCGGTGAACTGGGTGTCTGCGACCGTCGGCATCGAGGAGGCGGCGAGCGTCTGTCCGCGATCGCCCGGGGCTCCCGGTTGAACGATCACTGGAGCGGCCGACGCCTTGGGCGACTCCGTGGTACATCCGGCGATCATGCCGACGGCGATTACAAACATGCTTACATTTCGCCATTTGGGCAGTGAAGTCATTATGTGAACCTCTTGCACCCTTCTAGGTAGCGGTCATCCGGAACAGTAGATATGTCAGGGTATAGAACATCAAGGCCGCTTCCGTTACAGTTCGCGTGTAACACCAAAGTGGATCTCCCCCCAGCTGGCGTCACAAAGAGGCACCAGCAGATCCCGGGTCGCCCTTCGCGATAGATCACCTAGGGAGGGGATGCCCGAAAGAAAGGGAAACGGCCCGTGAGAGGTAGCCGTTCGGCGCGTGGGGGACGTGCCAGACTACAGAAGCTCGGGATCATCGCGATAGGTGCGGTGTTGGCAGGACTACTGCCGACCATGGCCTCCGCGGCGGCCGACGTCGACCCCCGCATCGGTCTTGGTGCCGGATGGTTGGACGCCCAGGAAGCCATCAGCAACCTGGAGAAGACCGCACACCTGGACAGGCCGGAGGGCTTCTACAACCCCTCCAGCCCAGGTAGCGGCTCGTACCTCAACTCCGACCTGGCGTTCAGTGGGAACTACGCGTTCTCCGGTAACTACAACGGTTTCAACATCTACGACATCTCCACGGGCAGCACGCCCGTTCTGAAGACTTCGGTGGTCTGCCCCGGTGGGCAGGGCGACCTGTCGGTGCAGGGGAACCTGCTGTTCTTGTCGGTCGAGGAGACCCGCGGTCGGATCGACTGCGGCACTCAGGGGGCCACCGGAACCGTCAACCCCGACCGGTTCCGCGGCGTCCGTATCTTCGACATCAGCGACATCGAGCACCCGACGCAGGTGGCGGCGGTGCAGACCTGCCGTGGTTCGCACACGCACTCGCTGGTGACGAGCAAGAACGAACCGGAGAACCTGTACGTCTACGTCTCCGGCACCTCCAGCGTGCGCTCCGGCCAGGAGCTCGCGGGCTGCGCCAACACGGCGGCGACCGACCCGGCCACCTCGCTGTGGCGGATCGACGTCATCCGGGTTCCGCTCGCCGCCCCGCAGAACGCCTCGGTCGTGAGCAACCCCCGGATCTTCACCAACGAGGAGACCGGCGCGATCAACGGGCTGCAGAACACCCCGCCCACCCCGCAGCACCCGGCCGGCACCAACTGGTCGCCGTCACCGGTCACCAACCAGTGCCACGACATCACGTCGTACCCGGAGATCGGCCTCGCCGCCGGCGCCTGTGCGGGTAACGGCATCCTGATCGACATCTCGGACCCGACGAACCCGAAGCGGATCGACGCGGTCTCCGACCCCAACTACGCGTACTGGCACTCGGCCACCTTCAACAACGACGGTACGAAGGTCGTCTTCACCGACGAGTGGGGCGGCGGCTCCGG
Organism: Streptosporangium sp. NPDC050284; assembly: GCF_044459525.1. Taxonomy (NCBI): domain Bacteria; kingdom Bacillati; phylum Actinomycetota; class Actinomycetes; order Streptosporangiales; family Streptosporangiaceae; genus Streptosporangium; species Streptosporangium sp. NPDC050284. The sequence goes on along the minus strand of NZ_JBITIZ010000007.1, from coordinate 963 downwards.
TGCGCGCTGCCGGACCACCGACCTGCCGTCGTGGGGCGCGAACTCGATCTACGACATCGTCGACGGCAAGCTCGTCTTCAGGAGCTACTACAAGCTCCCGGTGCCGCAGACGACGGCGGAGAACTGTGTCGCGCACAACGGGTCGCTCATCCCGATCCCCGGCCGTGACGTCATGGTCCAGGCCTGGTACCAGGGTGGCCTGTCGGTGTTCGACTTCACCGACTCCGCCAACCCCAAGGAGATCGCGTTCTTCGACCGCGGTCCGGTCAACGCGTCCTCGCTGGTCACCGGTGGCTTCTGGTCCGCCTACTGGTACAACGGCCACATCTACGGCAACGAGATCGTGCGCGGTTTCGACGCCTTCAAGCTGAAGCCGAGCGAGTCCCTCACCCAGGCCGAGATCAACGCGGCGGCGGCTGTGAAGAGCGACAGGATCAACCCGCAGAACCAGACGAAGTTCACCTCCGGCCTCTCGATGGCCCTCACCACGCAGGCTCGTTGTGTGGGTACCACGGCGCACCTGGCGGTCACGGCCGTCAACAACGGCACCGTGCCCGCCAGCATCACCCTGACCACCCCCTACGGTTCCAAGACGTTCGCCGACGTCGCCCCGGGCAAGCAGGCCTACCAGTCCTTCAACACCCGGACCGCACAGCTCGCCGCCGGCACCGTGACCGCCGCGGGCGCCGCGACCATCGGCGGCCAGGCGATCACCGCCGACCACAGCACCGCCTACAACACGCTCAGCTGCAGCTGACCCGACCTCAACGGCGACACAGCACACACCTCTGAACGTCGCCACTTTCAACCGGGGCCGGCCGACATGCCGGTCGGCCCCGCCCCCCATAAACGGAGCAAGCCCATGAAGACCACCCGCACCACCCGGGTCATCGCCGCGTCCCTGCTCGGCCTCGCCCTCGCCGCCACCGCCGCCCCCGCGATGGCCTCCGCCGACCCCGACGA
>NZ_JBITIZ010000006.1:408237-489272 GCF_044459525.1 Streptosporangium sp. NPDC050284 | reverse complement strand
AACGCCGCCGCGAACACCGGGAAACGCTCATACAGCTCCCGGCCCATCCCGGCGCGCTGGCTGCCCTGACCGGTGAACAGGAACGCGACCTTGCCCTGCCGCCCGCTCTGTCCCAGCAGGACGCCCGCGCCCGGTCGCCCCTCGGCCACGGCTCGTAGCCCGGCCACGACATTCTCGCGAGCACCGGCCAGTACGGCGGCCCGGTGCTCGAAGACCGATCGCGTCGAGACGAGGGAGAAGGCGATGTCGGTCAGATCAAAATCAGGTTCGGCGTCCAGGTGTGACACCAGCCGTTCGGCCTGTGCCCGCAGCGCCTCCGCCGTACGACCGGAGATCAGCACCGGAGGCACATCCGGGGTCACCGCCGGGTACCAGTCCTCCGTGTTCACCTCGACTCGCTTGTTGTGCGGCGCCTGCTCAATGATCACGTGAGCGTTGGTGCCGGTGAGACCGAACGACGACACACCCGCCCGCCACGGCCGCTCCACCTGGGGCCACGGCCTGCTCTCGGTCAGCAGTTCCACCGCACCCGAGGCCCAGTCCACGTGCGAGGACGGCTCGTCCACATGCAACGTCCGAGGCAGCACCCCGTGCCGCATCGCGAGCACCATCTTCATCACACCCGCCACACCGGCCGCCGCCTGCGTGTGACCGATGTTCGACTTCACCGAACCCAGCAGCAGCGGCCGATCCTCCGGCCGATCCTGACCGTACGTCGCCAGCAGCGCCTGCGCCTCGATCGGGTCACCCAGCGTCGTGCCGGTCCCGTGCGCCTCCACCACGTCCACGTCGGCGGGGTTCAGCCCGGCACTGCCCAGCGCCTGGCGGATCACCCGCTGCTGCGAAGGACCGTTCGGCGCGGTGAAGCCGTTCGACGCGCCGTCCTGGTTCACCGCGGAACCGCGCAGGACCGCGAGGACCTGGTGGCCGTTGCGCTGGGCGTCCGACAGCCGCTCCAGGACCAGCACGCCCACGCCCTCGGCCCACCCCGTGCCGTCCGCCGCGTCGGCGAACGCCTTGCATCGGCCGTCGGGTGCCAGCCCGCCCTGCCGGGTGAACTCCACGAACGCGCCGGGGGTGGCCATCACGGTCACCCCGCCCGCCAGCGCCAGCGAGCACTCACCGCTGCGCAGCGCCTGCGTCGCCAGGTGCACCGCCACCAGCGACGACGAGCAGGCGGTGTCCACCGTCACCGCCGGGCCCTCCAGGCCCAGCGTGTACGAGAGCCGGCCGGAGGCCGCGGCCGCGCCCATGCCGGTCCCGATGTTGCCTTCAAGATCGGCCAGCGAGCCGACCATCAGATAGGAGTAGTCCTGGCCGCTCATGCCGACGAAGACCCCGGTACGGCTACCGCGCAGCTTGGCCGCGTTGATCCCGGCCCGCTCGACGGCCTCCCACGACACCTCAAGAAGCAACCGCTGCTGCGGATCCATCGCCAGCGCCTCACGCGGCGAGATCCCGAAGAAACCGGGGTCGAAGTCCGCGATGTCGCTGACGAAGGCGCCCTTGTCGGTGTCGCTCCGAGGCCGGCCATCCGAATCGGGAGCCGACAGCAGATCGAGATCCCAGTCGCGGTCGGACGGGAAGCCCGAGGTGGCGTCACCACCTTCGGCGATCAGCCGCCACAGGTCCTCGGGCGAGGACACTCCACCGGGGAACCGGCAGCTCATCGCCACGATGGCGATCGGTTCTGTGGTGACCGCGACCAGCTTCTGGTACTGACGCCTTAGCCGTTCGGCCTCCTTCATGGAGGTCCGGAGCGCCTGTACGACCTGCTCACTGGGCGTATCCATCACAGCCTCCGTACGTCGGGCGGGGTCGGGAAACCTGCGTCCGGCGTCGCCGGTACCAGGACACCCACCACCGCCGCGTCGATCGCGTCAGTCACCACGGCCCTCTCCGCACGCACCGGCACGCGGTGTTCTCACCCGGCGAGGCGTCCCCACCGGGGAGGGGGGGCGGTAGCACGGGTCTCCACATGGTCGGAGAGGATGACCGGCGGTATGCACGACGGGACTCCCGTTGAGAGAGAAGTCGTCGAGCATGCCATCCATTCGGCGAAGTTAGGCCGATGGCGACTCGGCAAACGCCTAGTCTTTGGAAAGCCCGGCGAGCCGGCCGCGCCCACAGGACCGCCTCCGGGCGACCCCGACCGCGCGGACCACCTCCGGGAGAGACCTGCCGCGCCCACCGCCCCGCGCCCCGGGAAAACTAGTGATCCCCCTAATATCGCCGCGATACCGTGCGGGCACGCCGGCGTCAGAGCAGGGAAGACGCGCACGGCGAGGACGGATCCGCACGGAGCAGGCGCCCGCGCGTCACTGGCTGTTCGAACAGCCCGGCTCCCGCGATGGAGGTGTGTGTGATGGGCGAGGGCCGCAAGCCAGTGCTGTTCGTCAGCAATCCCGGGGCCGGTGTCTTCAACCCGCTGCGTGTGATCGCCGCCGAGCTGGCCAGGCGTGGTACGGAGGATCTGTGGTTCGCGACGGATGAGTCCTGCAGGGCCGACATCGAGAGCATCAACGAGGGAAGCGGCGTACGGTTCGCCTCGCTCGGCGAGACGGATCCACTGCAATCCCCCGCCGACTGGGACGACGAGATGTACCGGCTGGCCACCCAGCGGTCCCGCTGGAAGGCACACCACGCGGTGGTGCGGCGCGGTTTCGACCCCGACAGCGGGGAGCAGAAGTATCTGGCACTCGACGCCCTGGTCGAAGAGCTGAACCCGGCTCTCATGGTCTTCGACAGCGTGAACCCCGTCGCGCTCATGATCGCGCTCAGGAGAAACATCCCGTACGTCCTCAGCTCGCCCTTCCTGCCGAGCAATCTGCTCATCACCAGGACACCGCGCGGATTCCCCATGCTGCACACCGGGCTGCCCCTGAACATGTCGTTCCCGCAGCGGGTCCGCAGCAACGTGTTCAAGATCCGGGCCGCGCTGATGTTCCTGCACCCGAGGATGCTGAGGCTCGCGCTCAAGGGCATCTCGTACGCGAAGCAGATCCAGCTTCCGAAGGAGGCGCTCCGTCCGTCGGCGAAGGTCGACCGTGCCGATCTCGTCCTGTGCTACACGGTCTTCGGGCTGGAGTACCCGTTTCCCCTTCCGGACAAGTTCCACCTGGTCGGCGCGATCATCCCGCCGTTACCCGAGGCGCAGGACGACCGCGACCTGTCCGGCTGGCTCGACGCCAACCCCTCCGTGATCTACGTCGGACTCGGCACCATCACCCGGCTGACCCGCCCCGAGGTGCACGCGCTGGTGGAGGTCGCCCGCCGGTTGGACGGCAGGCACGCCGTGCTGTGGAAGCTCCCGGCCGGGCAGCAACAGTTCCTCCCTCCCCGGGAGGAGCTGCCGCCGAATCTCAGGATCGAGAGCTGGATTCCCTCCCAGCTTGACGTGCTGGCCCATCCCAACGTCGCCCTCTTCTTCAACCACGGCGGCGCGAACGCCTTCCACGAGAGCCTGTATTTCGGCAAGCCGCAGATCATCCGCCCGCTGTGGGTCGACTGCTACGACCAGGCTGTGCGCGGCGTGGACAGCGGGGTGAGCCTCACCCTCGACGATCCGCAGACCATCGACGTCGACGACGTGGTCGGCAAGATCACTCAGGTGCTGGACACCCCTTCCTTCCGTGAGCGCGCCGAGTTCTTCGCCAAGGCGCAGCAGGAGGCGGGAGGCACCAGGGTGGCCGCCGATCTGATCCTGGGCAACCCGGCGCTGAAATGATCCGACCAGGTACTGCCGAAGGACGTGGCGACACCATGAAAACGCACAACGGCGACCCGACATCCATCGAGTTCCCGAGGCGCCGACGCGGGCAGCTCTCTCCGCCGGACGAGTACGCCTCACTCCGGGAACAGCCGGGACCGGTCAGGTCGGCGCTGCCAGGAGGCAGCACCGTGTGGCTGGTTGCCAGGCACGATGACGTGCGCACCGTGCTCACCGATCCCCGGATCAGCGCCAGCCCCCTGCACGCGGGCTTTCCGACGATCGGGCGCAACGGGACGGTGCCTCCGCCCGACCAGATTCCCGGCTGGTTCGTCGCGTACGACCCGCCGGAGCACACCCGCTTCCGCAAGGCCCTCATCCCCGAGTTCACCGTACGGCGGGTCGCCGAGCTCCGTCCGGCCGTCCAGCGGGTCGTCGACGCCTGCATCGACGACATGCTCAACGCCGGTACCACCGCCGACCTGGTGTCCGCGTTCGCGCTGCCGGTGCCTTCGCTGATCATCTGTGAGCTGCTCGGCGTGCCGCGTACGGACCGTGAGCTCTTCGAGTCGAGGACGCGCGTCCTGGTGACCCTCACGTCGACCGACGACGAACGCGAGTCCGCGACCAAGGATCTGCTGCTGTACATCTCCAAGCTGATCACCATGAAGCAGCGGTTCCCCGGCAGGGACCTGACCAGCCGGCTGCTGTCGGCCGGGGTGCTCACCCCCAAGGAGATCTCCGGTGTCGCCCTGCTGCTGCTGATCGCCGGACACGAGACGACGGCGAACAACATCGCGCTCGGCGTGGTCATGCTGCTGCTGAACCGGCAGTGGATCGGCGCGCCCGGAGTGGTGGAGGAGGTGCTGCGTTACCTGTCCGTCGCCGACCGGGTCGCGCTCCGCGTGGCCGTCGAGGACGTCGAGATCGGCGGGCACGTCATCAAGGCCGGCGAGGGCATCGTGCCGCTCGGCGCCGCGGCGAACCACGACCATGACGCGTTCGAGCGGGCCGACGAGTTCGATCCGAGCCGTTCGGCCCGCCAGCACGTCGCGTTCGGGTACGGCGTGCACCAGTGTCTCGGGCAGAACCTCGTCAGGATCGAGATGGAGGCCGTCTTCACGTCCCTGTTCCGGCGGATTCCGACCCTTCGGCTCGACGGCGCGGTCGAGGACCTGCCGTTCAAGTACGACGGTGTGCTGTTCGGGCTGCACGCGCTCCCGGTCCGCTGGTGACGGCGCCACAGGCCCCCACCGGTCACTGCCGGTCACTGCCGGTCACTGTCGATCACTGCCGGTCGCCGTCCGCCCCGGTCTCCCAAGGATGAGGAATGTCATGCGTGTCAATGTGAACGCCCAGCACTGCGTCGGTGCCGGCCAGTGCGTGCTCATCGCGCCGGAGGTCTTCGACCAGAGCGACGAGGGAACCGTCATGGTCCTGGTCGAGACCCTGGACGACTCCGCTCAGATCGGCGCCCGGGAGGCGGTCCTCGCCTGCCCGTCGAGGTCCATCTCGCTGACCGAGAGCTGAGGACCGTACCGGGCGGGTGATCGCACCCCGCCCGCACGAACCCGACCCGGCCGGGTCGACGCACACCTGGCCGGGTCGATTCGCGTTCCCGGCCGTTCCCCTCCGGTCCCGCCACCCCAGGTGATCCCCCGCGCGGACGTGACCTTGCAAAGACTGACGTTCCCCTGTCTCTCTGGATACGGTGGTCCCCTACGCGGTCGGGACCACGACGCCGAGACGGCAGGACCGCGGAAACCCGAGACGACGGGACGGCGGAGCTCGTCGAGCTCCGCCGTCGCGGGCCGCCCGCGCCCCCGAGGTGCCGGTCCTGATCGTCGTCCCGGCCCCGAGCTACTGTCCCCCGCCCTCGAGGGCCGCCCGCACCAGCTCGTCGAGTCCCATCGCGTCGAGCGCGTCGTCGGCGTCCTCGTCGGCATCGTCGTCGACGGAGCTCTCCTGGTCACCGGCCAGGTGCAGCAGCGCGTCCAGCACGCCGATCTCCCGCAGCCTCGCCATGGACAGTGAGGCGAACAGCGCCCGGACCCGCGTCTCTTCCTCGCCGCCACCGTTCACGCCGTTCACGCCCGAGGCCGCGCCCGTCTTCGGCAGGAGCTGGGCGATCACGTGTTCGGCGAGGGCCTGCGGGGTCGGATAGTCGAAGATCAGCGTGGAGGGCAGCTTCAGCCCCGTCGAGGCCGTGAGCCGGTTTCGCAGCTCGATCGCGCTGAGGGAGTCGAATCCGAGGTCTCTGAACGCCTGGTCGGCGCCGATCACCTCGCGACCCGAGTGCCCGAGGACCATCGCGATCTGATCGCGCAGCACGTCGAGCAGCACGCCGAGCCGTTCGGGTCCCGCGAGGACGGCCAGCCTGTCCCGCAGGGCGGACGCCGACCGTGAGGTCTCCTGCGCCGAGCCTTCCGACTCGACCAGCTCACGGTAGCCCGGCAGCTCACGCAGCAGCCGGCTGGGCCGTCCCGCCGTGTAGGAGCGGACGAACCGCTCGTGCTCGATGTCCGCGACCACGGCGATCGGCTCGCCTCCGGCGACGAGGCCGCTCAGCGCGGCGACCGCGAGTTCGGGGTCCATCGGGCGTACGCCCATGCGCCGGGACGCCTCCTGCGCCGCAGCCACCTCCGCCATGCCTCCGCCTGCCCAGGCCCCCCACGCCACCGCCGTGGCCGCGGCCCCGCGCTCGCGGCGCCGCTCCGCCAGGCCGTCCAGCACCGCGTTGGCGGCGGCGTAGTTGCCCTGGCCGGGGGTGCCGAGCGTCCCCGCCGCGGAGGAGAACAGCACGAACACCGGCAGATCCATGTCCCGCGTCAGCTCGTCCAGCACGACCGCCGGTGCCACCTTGGCTCGGAACACCGTCTCGAACCGTTCCCTGGTCAGGCCGTCCACCACACCGTCGTCGACCACGCCGGCGGCGTGCACCACACCGGTCAGCGGGAACTCGGCCGGGATGTCGGCCAGCACGGCGGCGAGCGCGTCCGGGTCGGCCGCGTCGCAGGCCGCGACGGTCACCCGGGCGCCCAGCTCCGACACCTCCTCGCACAGCTCGGCGGCCCCGGGGGCCGCCATTCCCCGCCGGCTGACCAGCACCAGGTGCTCCGCGCCGTGCCGGGCCAGCCAGCGGGCCAGGTGTCCACCGAGCGCGCCGGTGCCACCGGTGATCAGTACGGTTCCCGACGGCGTCCACTCGCCGGGCTCGCCGCTCTGGCCCGCCGGGTCCTGCACCAGCCGCCGGGCGTACGTGCCCGTGGCCCGGACGGCGACCTGGTCCTCACCGTCCAGACCTGCCAGCACGCTCGCGAGCCGCCGCGCCGCTTCCCGGCCGAACCCCTCCGGCAGGTCGATCAGGCCGCCCCATCGCTGCGGATGCTCCAGCGCGGCGACCCTGCCCAGACCCCAGATCGCGGCCTGCGCCGGATCGCGCAGGACGTCGCCGGGCTCGGCCGCGACAGCCCCCCGGGTGAGGCACCACAGCGGCGCTTCGACACCGGCGTCGCCCAGCGCCTGGATCAGCAGCGTCGTGAGGGCCAGGCCGTCGGGAAGCACTGTGTTCCCGGCGTGCCCGAGGTTCCCGAGGCTCCCGGCGTTTCCGGCGGCCGCGGACTCCCGCAACGCCAGGAACGAGACCACTCCGGCGAGCGGCCGGCCGTCGGCGTGCGAGCCCAGCCACTCCGCCAGCGCGGCCCGATCCGAAGGCACGGCGGCGAGGTCGGCCACCTCCACACGGACCACGTCGGCACCGAGCGCGTCGATCACCGAGCCCGTCCAGGCGTCGGTACGCAGTTCCTCGGGCAGCACCACCAGCCAGGGTCCGGCCGGACCGGTCCGCGAAGTCCGGCCGGGTGCGGCCGCGCCGTCACCGGTGAGAGGCTTCCAGACGATCCGGTACCGCCAGGCGTCCATCGTGTACTTCCGGCGCCGCTCCCGGCGCCACGACGACAGCGCCGGCAGCACCTTGGTCAGCGCGTCGCCGTCCACGTCGAGCCGCGACGCCAGCGCCTTGGCGTCCTCCTCCTCGACGGCCGCCCAGAACTCGGCGTCCACCGGGTCCACCGTCGGGTCCACCGTGCCGTCCCGGTCCGCCGCGCGGGCCTGGCCCGGGTGACCGGCGTCGGGCCAGAACCGCTCGTGCTGGAACGCGTACGTCGGCAGGTCCACCTGCCGGGCGCCGGTACCGGCGAGGACCGAGGTCCAGTCAGGGCTCATCCCGTGCACGTGCAGCCGGGCGAGGGCGGTGACGACGGTTCGGTGCTCGTCGCGGTCCCTGCGCAGCAGGGAGACCAGCTCGGCCTCGGCCTCCGCGGGGACGGTCTCCCGTGCCATCGCGGTGAGGGTTCCGTCCGGGCCGATCTCGACGTAGCGGGTCACCCCCGCCTCGTGCGCCGCCCGGATCCCGTCGGCGAACCGTACGGCGTTCCTCACGTGCGTCACCCAGTAGTCCGGGGAGCACAGCTCGGCCGTGACGGCGCCGCCGGTGACGTTCGAGATCACCGGGATTCGCGGCTCGGAGTAGGAGACGCCTTCCGCGACCGCGCGGAAGTCCGCCAGCATCGGCTCCATCAGCGGCGAGTGGAACGCGTGCGAGACCCGCAGCCGCCTCGTCCTGCGCCCGCTGTCGGCCAGCGCGCCCGCCACGTCGAGCACCGCCCGCTCCGCCCCGGCTATCACCACGGATTCCGGGCCGTTGACCGCTGCGACGGAGACCTGTCCCTCGTATCCGGACAGTGCCCGCAGCACCTCCTCCTCGCCTGCCTGGACGGCGACCATCGCACCGCCGGCCGGAAGCGCTCCCATGAGCGCGCCCCTCGCCGCCACCAGCGCGCAGGCGTCCCCGAGTGACAGCACGCCCGCGACGTGCGCCGCGGCCAGTTCGCCGACCGAGTGTCCGATCAGCACGTCAGGGGTGAGCCCCCACGACTCCAGCAGGCGGAACAGGGCCACCTCGACCGCGAACAGCGCCGGCTGTGCCCACCCGGTCCCGTCGAGCAGCTCGGCCTCGGGTGTTCCCGCCGGAGCGAAGAGGATCTCCCTCAGCGGGCGGTCCAGCCTGGCGTCCAGCTGCGCCAGCACGGCGTCGAGCGCGTCGGCGAAGACCGGGAACCTGTCGTAGAGCTCGCGGCCCATCTCCGGCCGCTGGCTGCCCTGGCCGGTGAACAGGAACGCCGTCTTGCCAGGGCGCCCGATCCCGCCGTCGAGCACGTGCGGGGCCGGGGTTCCGTCCGCCGCCGCCCTCAGACCGTCCACCAGCTCCGTACGACCGCCGGCCAGGACGACGAGCCGCCGCCTGAAGCTCGACCGGGTGGTGGCGAGGGAGTACGCGAGGTCGGCCAGGCCGAGGTCCGGGTGTTCGGCGAGGTGGTCGAGCAGGCGCTGCGCCTGTGCCCGCACCGCGGCCGGGGTCTTCGCCGACAACGGGACCGGCAGGAGGCCGGGAACCGTCTCGGCCCGGTCCGCGAGATGCCCGACGGACGTCCCGTTGAGTCCCACAGCGGACCCCGGTGCCCCGCCGAGGGCGGCGGATGGCGCCCTGTGGAACCCCGATGGCTCGACCGCCTCGGACACCCCGGTGAGGTCGGCGGGAGGCGCCTCCTCGATGATCACATGGGAGTTCGTGCCGGTGGCTCCGAAGGACGAGATCCCTGCCCGGCGCGGGCGTCCGGAGTCCGGCCACGGCCTCGCCTCGGTGAGCAGTTCCACCGCGCCCGCCGACCAGTCCACGTGCGACGACGGCGCCTGCACGTGCAGCGTCCTCGGCGCGATCCCGTGCCTGATGGCCATCACCATCTTGATCAGTCCGGCGACTCCCGCCGCGGCCTGCGTGTGGCCGATGTTGGATTTGATCGACCCGAGCAGCATCGGCCGCTCGCGGTTCTGACCGTAGGTCTCCAGCAGGGCCTGCGCCTCGATCGGGTCACCCAGCGTCGTCCCCGTGCCGTGCGCCTCCACCACGTCCACCTCGGACGGGGTCAGCCGGGCACCGGCGAGGGCACGGTGGATCACCCTGCGCTGCGAAGGACCGCTCGGCGCGGTGAACCCGTTGGAGGCGCCGTCCTGGTTGACGGCGGAACCGCGCAGGACCGCGAGCACGCGATGGCCGTTGCGCCTGGCGTCCGACAACCGTTCGACGACGAGCATGCCGACGCCCTCCGCCCAGCCCGTGCCGTCGGCGGCGTCGGAGAACGCCTTGCACCGGCCGTCCGGGGAGAGCGCCCCCATCTCGCCGAACTCGACGAAACCCACCGGGGTGGACATCACGGTGACCCCGCCGGCGAGAGCGAGCGAGCACTCCCCCGACCGCAGCGCCTGCGCGGCGAGGTGCAACGCCACCAGCGACGAGGAGCACGCGGTGTCCGCGGTCACCGAGGGACCCACCAGGCCGAAGGTGTAGGAGAGCCGGCCGGAGATCACGCTGGCCGCCTGTGCCGTCTGCGCGTGGCCGTGGTGATCGCGGGGTGGCCGGTAGTCTCCGCCGGTGGCGCCGACGTAGACGCCCACGTCGCCGCCCCGCAGGCCGGCGGGGTCGATGCCCGCCCGTTCGAACGCCTCCCAGGCGGCTTCGAGCACCAGCCGCTGCTGCGGGTCCATCACCATCGCCTCACGGGGCGAGATGCCGAAGAAGCCCGGGTCGAAGTCGGCGACGTCGTACAGGAAGCCGCCTCCGGCCGCCGTGCTGCGACCGCGTCCTTCGGCGTCCCCGCCGGACAGCGTGGCCAGGTCCCAGCCCCGGTCGGCGGGGAACGCGCCGACCGCGTCCGCCTCCTCGGTGACCAGCCGCCACAGGTCCTCCGGCGAGCGGACACCGCCCGGGTACCGGCAGCTCATACCGACGATGACGATCGGGTCGTCCGTGAGCGCGGCCGGTACGGGCGCAGGACTCCCCTCGCCGAGACCGCCCTCGTCGGGGCTCTCCTCGCCGAGTACCAGGCCAGCCAGGTGTCCCGCGAGGTCCACCGGGGTCGGGTGGTCGAAGACGAGTGTGGCCGGCAGGGTCAGTCCGGTCGCGGCGTTGAGCTGGTTGCGCAGGTCGACCGCGGTGAGGGAGTCGAACCCGAAGTCACGGAAGGCCCGGTCGGCCTCGATCGCGGCGCTGTCCGCGTGCCCGAGGACCGAGGCCGCCCTGGCCACGACCAGTTCGAGGACGAGGCCCGTACGCTCGGCCGCGGGCAGCTTGAGAAGACGGTCCCGGAGTTCGGCCGCCACGGTGGGCTCGCCGTCGCGGGCACCGCCCGCCGCCTCGATCGCCTTCCGGGCCTGGGGCAGCTCGTCCAGCAGCGGGGTCGGCCGCAGCGCGAGGAAGGCCGGGGCGAACCGGTCCCACTCCACGTCGGCGACGGTCACCGCGCTCTCGCCGTTCGCGACGGCCCGGCCCAGCGCCCCGAGCGCGAGGGCGGGCGCGAGGGCGGGCAGCCCGTTCGCCCGTAGGTGCAGGTCCATTCCCCTGTCCGCGGTCACGCCGCTGTCGGCCCAGGCCGACCAGGACACGGCGGTCCCCACCGCGCCCCGGGCGCGGCGCGCCTCGATCAGCGCGTCCCGCACCGCCTCCGCGGCGGCGGCGGCCCCCCGGCCGGCGACACCCCAGACTCCGGAGAGCGAGCAGAACAGCACGAACGCGTCCAGCTCCCGGCCTTCCAGCAGGGAGTCCAGGTGGAGCGCCCCGGCGACGTGGGCCGCGGCGGTCTCGGCCAGGTCCGTGGGCTCGGCCCCTTCGAGGGGGGCGGCCCCTGCCGGTTCCTCGGCGTAGACGACCGCGTCCGGCGGGAACTCCGCCAGCAGGGCGGCCACGGCCTCCCGGTCCGCGAGGTCGCAGTGCCTGATCGTCACCCGGAGATCGGCGTCGGCGGGTTCCGCCCGACCGGCGCTCTCCCGTGGTTCCTCAAGCTCCACCGGGGCGGCGGTCTTCCCCGCCTCCACCCGGTCGGCGGCCTCCAGCCGTTCCAGGGATTCCACCCGACCCGCGAGCTCGCCGGCCTCCCCGGTCTCCCCGGGCTCAGCCGGGACCGGACGCCCGGCCAGTACGACCCGGTCGGCGCCCGCGTCGGCCAGCCAGCGGGCGACGCGTTCGCCGGAGACTCCCGTGTCCCCCGCGACCAGCACCGTGCCGCGAGGTCGCCAGGAGCGGTCGGCGTCCCCGGCGGGAGCCGGGACGAGCCTGCGGCCGAACACTCCCGAGGCGCGCACGGCGACCTCGCTCTCGCCGTCAGGACCGCCGGCCAGCACACCGGCGAACCTGGCGACGGCCCGCCGGTCGAGCTGTCCCGGCAGGTCGATCATGCCGCCCCAGCGCCGAGGGTGCTCCAGCGCCGCCACCCGGCCGAGGCCCCAGACCGCGGCCTGCCCCGGGCTCGGCGGGGCGTCGGACCGGCCCACCGACACCGCGCCCCGGGTGACGCACCACAGCGGCGCGTCGAGACCGGCAACGCCCAGCGCCCGCACCAACGCGGCCGTGAACGCCAGCCCGGGCAGACCACCCTCAGGTAGACCGTCCCCGGGTAGACCGGCACCGCCCGTCCCGGCGAGCGCGAGCAGGGAGATCACCCCCACCGGCGCCGGACCGTCGGGATCATCGAGTAGCTCGGCGAGCCTCGCGGCCAGCCGCACGGGGTCGGCGTTCGTGACGTCGAGACGCGTCAGTGCGCCGGGGTCGCCCAGGGCCGCGCCCACGGCGTCGAGAACCTCCGCCCAGCTCCCCTCCTCGGACAGGCCCGCCGGTACGGCCACCAGCCACCTCCCAGAAGGGACGGCGGACGGCACGGCGTCCAGGGGCTTCCACGCCACCCGGTAGCTCCAGGAGTCCACGAGGGTGCGCTCGCGACGCGCGCGGCGCCAGGACGACAGCGCGGGAAGCACCGTCGACAGCGACTCCGCCTCCAGATCCAGCGTGGCCGCCACGGACGTCAGGTCCGCACGCTCGATCGCGGCCCAGAACTCGGCGTCCACCGGGTCCGCCACCGGACCTCCATCCCGCACGGCGGCGGCCTCCGGCCAGTACCTCCGGCGCTGGAAGGGGTAGGTGGGCAGGTCGACGCGGCGCGCGCCGCATCCGGTGAAGAGGGACCGCCAGTCCACCGGCAGCCCGTGAACGTGCAGCCTGGCCAGCGCGTCCACGACCGACGCCTCCTCGCCGCGGTCCTTGCGCAGCAGCGGCACGACCAGGGTGCCGGTCTCGGTGTCGTCGGCCGCCAGGCAGTGCTGGGTCATCGCGGACAGCACGCCGTCCGGGCCGAGTTCGACGAACGTGCTCACGCCGGAGCCACGCAGGGTGCGCACGCAGTCGGCGAAGCGGACCGCCTGCCGGGCGTGGTCGACCCAGTAGCCGGGTGAGCAGAGCCGTTCGACGGCGACCGGCTCGCCCGTCAGACCGGAGACGAGCGGGATGGCCGGCGGTGAGAAGCCGATCCCTCGTACGGCCCGGCGGAACTCCTCCAGCATGGGGTCCATCAACGGCGAGTGGAACGCGTGAGCGACAGCCAGCCGGGTGGTCTTGCGGCCCTCGGCCGCGAAGTGGGCGGCGAGCTCGGTGACCGGCCCCTCCACCCCGGCGATCACCACCGCGGACGGCCCGTTGACCGCGGCGATCGACACCTCGTGCTCGCGTCCGGCGAGCATCGCCACGACCTCGTCCTCACCCGCCTGCACGGAGACCATCGCGCCCCCGGCCGGCAGCGCCTGCATCAGGCGCCCCCTCGCGGCGACCAGGGTGCACGCGTCCGCCAGCGTCAGCACGCCGGCGACGTGCGCCGCGGCGATCTCGCCGATCGAGTGCCCGACCACCAGGTCCGGGCGCAGTCCCCACGACTCCGCCAGGCGGAACAGGGCCACCTCGACCGCGAACAGCGCGGGCTGCGTCCACTGGGTCCGGTCGAGCAGCTCGGCCTCGGCGGAGCCCGCCTCGGCGAACAGGATCGTCCGCAGCGGATGGTCGAGCTCGACGTCGAACTGCGCGAGCACCACGTCCAGTGCCTGCGCGAACACGGGGAACCTGGCGTACAGCTCCCGGCCCATGCCGGGACGCTGGGAGCCCTGCCCCGCGAACAGCATCGCCGACCTGCCCGCCACCGCGGTGGCCTCGCCACGCGCGATCTCCGACGCACCGTCCGGGGTGGCCAGCAGCACCGCACGGTGCCGGAACATCGACCGGCTCGCCAGCGAGTAGCCGACGTCCACCGGATCGAGGCCGGAGTCGGCGGCCGGCAGCCGATCGAGCTGGGCTCGCAGCGCCTCCCTGGTCCGGCCGGAGACGACCCACGGCACGACCGCGGGAACCCTCGGCCCGCCGAGCGGCTCGGGCAGCCGCCCGTCGGGAGACAGCTCGCCGAGGGACCTCTCGCCGGAAGTCCGTCCGTCGAGAGACGGCTCGCCGGGAGAGCGCTCATCGGAGAACCGCTCGTCCGGGGGCGCCTGCTCCAGGATGACGTGGGCGTTGGTGCCGCTGATCCCGAAGGCGGAGACACCGGCCCGCAGCGGCCGATCCTTCCGCATCCACGGCCTGGCCTCGGTGAGCAGCTCCACGGCCCCGGACGACCAGTCCACGTGCGACGCAGGCACCTCGACGTGCAACGTCCTGGGCAGCAGGCCGTGCCGCATCGCGAGCACCATCTTGATCACACCGGCGACGCCCGCCGCCGCCTGCGTGTGGCCGAGGTTGGACTTGATCGACCCCAGCAACAGCGGGTGGTCCCGCTCCTGGCCGTACGTCGCCAGCAGGGCCTGTGCCTCGATCGGGTCGCCCAGCGCCGTACCGGTACCGTGCGCCTCGGCCGCGTCGACCTCGGCCGGGGACAACCCGGCCACGGCGAGGGCCTGCCGGATCACCCGCTGCTGTGAGGGGCCGTTCGGGGCGGTCAGCCCGTTGGAGGCGCCGTCCTGGTTCACCGCGGAGCCGCGTACGACGGCGAGGACCGGATGCCCCTCGCGCCGCGCGTCAGACAGGCGTTCCAGCACGAGCACGCCGACACCTTCCGACCAGCCGGTGCCGTCGGCCGAGTCGGAGAACGCCTTGCACCGCCCGTCCGGGGCGAGGCCGCCCTGCACGCTGAACTCGACGAACGAGTCCGGGCTCGACATCACCGAGACGCCGCCCACCAGCGCCAGCGAGCACTCCCCGCCGCGCAGGGCCTGCGCGGCCCAGTGGAGGGCGACCAGGGAGGACGAGCACGCGGTGTCGACGGTGACGGCGGGTCCCTCCAGCCCCAGCGTGTAGGAGAGCCGTCCCGACATGACGCTCGCCGTGGTGCCGGTGGCCACGTGCCCCTGCACGTCCGCGTCGGAGCCCTTGAGCAGGCCGACGTAGTCCTGGCCGTTGGTGCCCACGAAGACCCCGCCGTCGCGGCCCCGCAGGTCGAGGGGGTCGATGCCCGCCCGCTCCAGCGCCTCCCAGGACGCCTCCAGGACCAGGCGCTGCTGCGGGTCCATCGCGAGCGCCTCACGCGGCGAGATGCCGAAGAACTCGGCGTCGAACTCGGTCGCGTCCCGCAGGAAGCCGCCGACGTTCGTGGACGACAGCCCTCCCGCGAGCGCCTCCAGGTCCCATCCCCGGTCGTCGGGGAACGGGGAGAGACCTTCTCTCCCTTCCACCAATAGCCGCCACAGCTCCTCGGGGGAGCTCACCCCGCCGGGGAACCGGCAGCTCATGCCGACGATCACGATGGGATCGCCGTCGTCGGCACGGACGGCCACGGCCGGCGTGCGGGCGGCCGTACCCTCCTGCGACATCGAGCCGAGCAGCTCGGCCAGCAGGAAGTCCGCCAGCGCGCTCGGGGCGGGATAGTCGAACACCAGCGTCGCCGGCAGGGTGAGCCCCGTCGTCGCCGCCAGCACGTTGCGCAGCTCGACGGTGGTGAGCGAGTCGAAGCCCAGCTCCCTGAAGGGGCGGTCCGGTGCGATGCCGTCGGCGTCGGCGTGGCCGAGCACGGCGGCCACGCAGCCGCGCAGCAGGTCCAGGACGGCCCGGCCCCGCTCGGCGGCGGGCAGCCCGGCCAGCCGCCGCCGGAACGCCGGCTCGGTCGTGGCGGCCCCGTCCCCTCCGGCGCCGATCGCCCCCGCGTCCGCCACCGCCGCGGCCGCGGCGACCTCGGGCAGGTCGCTCACCAGCGGGTTGTGCCGGATCGCGGCGAAGGCGCCGACGAATCGGGACCAGTCGACGTCGGCGACGGTCAGCGTCGTGTCGTCCTGCTCGATCGCCTGCCGCAGCGCGTGGATCGCCAGGTCAGGAGACATCATCTCCAGTCCGGCCCTGCGCATCCGGTTCTCCACGCCGGCGGCGTCCGCCGCCATGCCGGCCCCGGCCCACGGTCCCCAGGCGATCGAGGTCGCCGCGAGGCCCCGCGCGCGCCGATGCTCGGCCAGCGCGTCGAGCACGGCGTTCGCGGCCGCGTAGTTCGCCTGCCCCGGCGAGCCGAAGGTGGCGGAGGTGGAGGAGAACAGCACGAACGCCGGCAGGTCCAGGTTCTCGGTCAGCTCGTGCAGGTTGAGCGCGGCGGCCGTCTTCGACCTCAGCACCGACGAGAGGCGTTCGGGCGTCAGTCCGTCGAGCACCCCGTCGTCGACCACGCCCGCCGCGTGGAAGACCGCGCTCAGCGGCCGGTCCCCCGGAATGCCGGCCAGCACGGCGGCCAGAGCGTCGCGGTCGGCGACGTCGCAGGCCACGAGGTCGACCTCGGCGCCGAGGCCGGTCAGCTCGTCCCGCAGTTCGGCCGCGCCCGGGGCGTCCGGCCCGCGTCGGCCGACCAGCAGGACGTGCGCGGCACCCGCGCGGACCGCCCAGCGGGCGACGCGTGCCCCGAGCGCACCGGTGCCTCCGGTGATGAGTACGGTGCCCGGGCCGATCGGGGCCGTGCCCGGCGGGGTGAGCTCCCGCGCGACGGGATTCTCGCCGATCGGGGCGTGCACCAGACGGCGGCCGTAGACCCCGGGGGTGCGTACGGCGAGCTGGTCCTCGCCCTCAAGGCCGGAGCCCCGGATGCCGGACAGCACGCCGACCAGGCGGGAGATCGTGCCCGGGTCGAGGCTCTCCGGCAGGTCGACCAGCCCGCCCCACAGATGCGGCTGCTCCAGCGCCACGGACCTGCCGAGCCCCCACACGGCGGCCTGCAGCGGCCGGGACACCCGTTCCGAGCGCCCCACCGACACCGCGCCTCGGGTCACACACCACAGGGGGACCTCGGCCCTGGCGTCGCCGAGGGCCTGCGCCAGCGTGACCGTGAGCGCCAGACCGGTGGGAACCCCGGGATGACCGGCGAGGTCGCGCTCGTCCAGGGCGAGCAGGGACACGATCCCGACGGGCCGGGGCCCCGCGGAGCACAGCTCCCGTACCCGTAAGGCCAGCGCCGCCCTGTCGGGTTCCCCGACCTCGATCCGGTCGGCCTCCGCGCCCAGCGCGCCCGCCAGCGAGGTCACCCACTCCTCGTCCGCGTACCCTTCGGGGATCACCACGAGCAACCGGGCTCCCGCGTTCGGGGAGGGCGAGACGGGTGGCGACCAGGGCAGCGGCTTCCAGACGGACCGGTACCGCCAGCCGTCCACGGCCGAGTGCTCCCATCGGTGGCGGCGCCACGAGGACAGCGCGGGCAGCAGCGTCTCCAGCGTGCCGCCGTCGACGCCGAGCCCTTCCGCCAGCGTCGCCACGTCACCGCGTTCCACCGCGTCCCAGAAGTCGGTGTCCGCCGCACCGGAGGACGCCGGTACGGCCGCCGCCCTCGCCTCCGGCCAGAACCGGCGGCGCTGGAAGGTGTAGGTCGGCAGGTCGACCGTCTCGGCGCCGGTGCCGGCGAAGAACTCCCGCCAGTCCACGGTGACGCCCAGGGTGTGCAGGCGGGCCATCGCGGTCGTGAGGGGCTGCTCCTCGCCCCGGTCCCGGCGCACCGTGGGAATCGTCCGGACGTCCGCGCGGTCCGCGAGGCAGTCGGCGGCGATCGCGGTGAGCACCGCGTCGGGGCCGAGTTCGAGGAAGGTGACGACGCCCTGCTCCGCGAGCCGGCGCACGCCGTCGCCGAAGCGGACCGGCCTGCGGACGTGCTCCACCCAGTAGTCGGGCGAGCAGAGCTGCTCCGCGGTCGCCGGCTCGCCGGTCACGTTCGACATGACCGGGATCTGCGGGGGCGCGTACGACAGGCCGCGAGCGACCCGGCCGAAGTCGTCGAGCATCGCCTCCATCCGAGGAGAGTGGAAGGCGTGGGAGACCTGGAGCCGCCTGGTCCTGCGCCCTCCAGCGGCGAGCCGCGCCGCGATCTGCTGGACGGCGTCCTCCTCGCCGGCGATGACGAGCGAGGTCGGGCCGTTGACCGCCGCGATCGACACCTCGTCCTCGCGGCTGGCCAGCAGCGGGAGCACCTCCTCCTCACGGGCCTCAAGGGCGATCATCGCCCCGCCCGTGGGCAGCGCCTGCATCAGGCGTGCGCGGGCCGCCACCAGGGTGCACGCGTCCGGCAGCGAGAGCACGCCGGCGACGTGCGCCGCGGCGATCTCCCCGACCGAGTGGCCGGTGAGGTGGTCGGGCCGCACCCCCCACGATTCGAGCAGCCGGAACAGGGCCACCTCGAAGGCGAAAAGCGCCGGCTGGGTGTAGCCGGTCTCGTTCAGCAGGGCGGCCTGCGCCGTACCGGCCGGGGCGAACAGCACCTCGCGCAGCGGGCGGTCCAGGTCCGCGTCCAGGTGGGAGAGCACCTCGTCGAGCGCGTCCGCGAACGCGGGGAAGCGACCGTACAGCTCGCGGCCCATCTCCGCGCGCTGCCCGCCCTGGCCGGTGAACATGAAGGCGAGGGAGCCGTGGACCGCGCTGCCGCGCAGGACGGTCCCCGCGACGACGGCGCCGTCCGGCGGCTCTTCCGCCAGCGCCCGCAACCCGTCGACGATCTCCTCGCGTTCCCGTCCGACGAGCGCCGCGCGCCGGTCGAGGTGGGAGCGCGAGGTCGCCAGGGAGAGGGCGACGTCCGCGGGGTGGAGGTCAGGCGACTCCTGGAGCAGCGACAGCAGCCGTCCCGCCTGGTGGCGCAGGGCCTGGTCGTTCTTGCCCGACACCAGAACGGGGACGACGACGGGCGCGGCCCCCCCGGCCCGCGCGGCGACGGGCGGCGCCTCCTCCAGCACCGCGTGGGCGTTGGTGCCGCTGAGCCCGAACGACGACACCGCGGCCCGGCGCGGATGCCCCGCCCGCACCCACTCCCTCGGCTCGGTGAGCAGCTCGATCGCGCCGCTTGACCAGTCCACGTGCGACGACGGGGTGTCCACGTGCAGCGTCCTGGGCAGCAGGCCGTGCCGCATCGCCATGACCATCTTGATCACGCCTGCGACACCGGAGGCCATCTGGGTGTGCCCGATGTTGGACTTGACCGACCCCAGCAGGAGCGGGCGGTCCCGGTCCTGGCCGTAGGTCGCGAGCAGCGCCTGCGCCTCGATCGGGTCGCCCAGCGCCGTACCGGTCCCGTGGCCCTCCACCGCGTCGACGTCCGCCGCCGCGATCCCCGCGTTGGCCAGCGCCTGCCTGATCACCCGCTGCTGCGAGGGACCGTTCGGCGCGGTCAGCCCGTTGGACGCACCGTCCTGGTTGATCGCCGACCCTCGGATGACCGCGAGGATCGGGTGCCCGTTGCGCTCGGCGTCGGACAGCCGCTCCACCAGCAGCAGGCCGACCCCCTCGGCCAGGCTCATCCCGTCCGCCGAGTCGGAGTACGCCTTGCACCGGCCGTCGGGGGCCATCGCCCGCTGCCTGCTGAACCCGATGAAGGCGTCGGGGGTGGACATCACGGTCACTCCACCGGCGAGCGCGAGCGAGCTCTCGCCGTCGCGCAGCGACTGGCAGGCCATGTGCAGCGCCACCAGCGACGACGAGCACGCGGTGTCCAGTGTGACGGCCGGCCCCTCAAGGCCGAACAGGTACGACACCCGGCCGGACAGCACGCTGGAGATGGTGCCGGTGATCAGATGGCCCTCCAGGCCCTCTCTTCCGCCGGCCATCGCCAGAGCGTAGTCCTGGTAGCTGGCCCCGACGAAGGTGCCGGTCAGGCTGCCGCGCAGCGACGAGGGGGCGATCCCGGCCCGTTCGACGGCCTCCCAGGCCGTCTCCAGCAGCAGCCGCTGCTGCGGGTCCATCGCGAGCGCCTCGCGCGGCGAGATCCCGAAGAAGTCCGCGTCGAACTCCGCCGCGTCGTGCAGGAAGCCGCCCCAGGTGGAGTACGTCTTCCCCGGCCGGCCCGGATCGGGGTCGTAGAGCCCTTCGGCGTCCCAGCCGCGGTCGCCGGGGAACCCGGAGATCGCGTCGACCCCGTCGAGGACGACCTGCCACAGCCGCTCGGGGGAGCGAACCCCGCCCGGGTAGCGGCAGGCCATTCCGATGATCGCGATCGGCTCGTCCGAGGCGGCCCGCGCGGGACCGGCCACGGCGACGGGAGTGGCCCGCACCCCGGCGATCTCGGCGCGCAGGTACCCCGCGAGCGCCTCCAGGTTCGGGTGGTCGAACACCAGCGTGCTGGGCAGCGCGAGGCCCGTCGCACCGGCGAGCCGGTTGCGCAGGTCGACCGCGGTCACCGAGTCGAAGCCCATGTCACGGAACGCCTGCCGCTCGGCGACGGCGTCGGCCGAGGAGTGGCCCAGCACGGTCGCCGCCTGGGCGCGCACCAGCTCCAGCAGCAGACGGTCCCGCTCGGACGCGGGCAGCCCGCGCAGCCGGGTGACGAACTCCCCGTCGCTCGCGGCGATCGCCGGCCGCTCCGCGGCCTCCTCCAGTCGCCGTACGGCGGGCACCTCGCCGAACAGCCGGCTCGGCCGTGCGGAGGTGTAGACGGGGAAGTACCGCTCCCAGTCGACGTCGGCGATCGCGAGCACGGTCTCCTCGCCGTCCAGCGCCTGCCTGAACCCTTCGAGCGCCAGGTCCGGCTCCATGAACACGAGCCCGCTGCGCAGGATCTGCTCGGGATCGACCCGTCCGAGATCGCGGTCGTCCGACCAGATACCCCAGGAGATCGACGTGGCCGGCAGCCCTCTGGCACGCCGGTTCTCCGCCAGCGCGCCGAGGTAGGCGTTGCCCGCCACGTACGCCGCGTGCCGCCCGCTGCCCCACATCCCCGCCGTCGAGGAGAACAGGACGAAGGCCTCGACCTCGTCGGCGTCCAGCAACTCGTCCAGGTGCCTGGCGCCGAGGACCTTGGCCCGCACCACCTCGGCGAACGCCTCGACGGTGGTGTCGTTCAGCGTGTGCAGCTCGATGGAGGCGGCGGCGTGCACCACCGTACGGACGACGTGGCCCTCCGCCCGCAGCCGCGCGAGCAGGCCGGCGACGGAGTCGCGATCGGACACGTCGCACGCCGCCATCGTCGCGGTCGTGCCGAGTGCGGCCAGCTCCGCCAGCAGTTCGGCCGCGCCGGGGGCGTCCATGCCGCGGCGGCTGGTCAGCACCACGTGCTCGGCCCCCTCGGCCGCGAGCCTGCGGGCCAGGTGGGGGGCGAGCGTTCCCGTGCCGCCGGTCACCAGGGTGGTCCCGCGTGGTGTCCACCCACGCGCCGGTTTCCGGTCGGCCGCCGGCGCCGGCACCACCCGTCTGGCGAACACGCCCGAGGTCCTGATCGCGAGCTGGTCCTCGCCGCCGCCGCCCGCGAGGATGCTCGCCAGACGCCGCGCCGCGCGCTGGTCGAGCGTCCCCGGCAGGTCGACCATCCCGCCCCAGCGTCGCGGGTGCTCCAGCGCGGCCGTCCAGCCCACGCCGTGGACCTGCGCCTGGACGGGGTTGGTCACCTGGTCCGACCGGCCGGTGGAGAGCGCGCCCGTGGTGAGGCACCACAGGGGCGCGTCGATCTCCGCGTCGCCCAGGGCCTGTACGAGCGCGACGGTGAGTGCCAGACCGACGGCCAGCTCCGGGTGGCGGCCGGCGGGCTGCTCGGCGAGGGCGAGCAGGGACACGACGCCGGAGATGTGTTCTCCCTCGCCGGGCGAGACGTCCGGCCCGGCGCCCGGTCCCCCGGCATCGCCAGGCGCACCGGACGGCGGACCGGTCAGCACGCGTGCCAGCAGGGCGCGGTCGGTACACGACTCGTCGAGCGCGACCCTGCGGACCCGCGCGCCGTGCGCGGTGAGCGCTTCGGCGACGTCGTCGCCCTCCAGGCCCTCCGGGGTGACGAGCAGCCACGTGCCCGACAGGGAGGCGGAGGCGGGGCCGGTCACCGGCCGCCAGGCGACGCGGTAGCGCCAGGAGTCCACGGTGGACCGGGCCCGCTGCCGGCGACGCCAGGACGACAGCGCGGGTACCACCTCGGCGAGTGCCCCCGCGCCCACGTCCAGTCCGGAAGCGAGCGAGTCGAGGTCCTCCCGCTCCACCGCCGCCCAGAACCGCTCGTCCGCCGGGTCCGCCGCGCCGGCCGTCGGCGCCTCGGCGCGCTGTATCCAGAACCGTTCCCGCTGGAAGGCGTACGTCGGTAGTTCCACCCGGCGGGCGCCCGTGCCTTCGAAGACCGTTCGCCAGTCGACCGGCACACCGCGTACGAACACCTCCGCCAGGGAGGTGAGAAAGCGTTCCGTGCCGCCCTGGTCGCGGCGCAGGGTCCCGGTGACCACTGGGAGCACTGTGATCCCGCCTGTCTCCTCGGCCGCCTCCTCGGCCGTCTCCTGGATCGCGCCCGTCAGCACCGGGTGCGGGCTGACCTCGATGAACGCCCGGTGCCCCTCGGCCAGCAGGCACCGCACCGCGGGTTCGAACCGGACGGCTCGGCGCAGGTTGCGGTACCAGTAGCCGGCGTCCAGCTCCGTACCGTCCAGCCACTCCCCGGTCACCGTGGACAGGAAGGGCACCTCGGCCCGCTCCGGCCGGATCTCCGACAGGGCTCGCGGCAGCTCCTCCTGGAGGCGTTCGACGTGGGCCGAGTGCGAGGCGTAGTCGACCGCGACCCGCCTGGAGCGCACCCCCTCCTCGGTCAACCGCTCCGACAGCTCGTCGAGCGCGCCGGGATCGCCGCACACCACGACCGAACGCGGCCCGTTGACCGCCGCGACCGAGATCCGCTCGTCCCAGGGGCGCAGCCTCTCCTCGACGTCGGGCAGCGGAAGCGAGACCGACATCATCCCTCCGGCGCCGGCCAGCCGCCGCGCGATGGCCTGGCTGCGCACCGCCACCACCCTCGCGGCGTCGTCCAGGGAGAGCGCGCCCGCCACGCAGGCGGCGGCGATCTCCCCCTGGGAGTGCCCGATCACCGCGTCGGGCTCCACCCCGTGAGCGCGCCACATCGCCGCGAGCGAGACCATCACCGCGAACGACACCGGCTGCACGACGTCCACCCGGTCCAGCGACGGCGCGCCCTCCGCCTGGCGCAGCACGTCGATCAGCGACCAGTCGACGTACCGGCTCAGGGCGAGGGCGCACTCGGCGACACGTTCGGCGAACACCGGGGACTGCTCAAGCAACCGGGCGCCCATACCGGCCCACTGCGCGCCCTGGCCGGGGAACACGAAGACCGTCTTGCCCTCGGCGTCCGCCATGCCCTGGATCACACCCGGCGCGGGCTCGCCCGCGGCCACCGCGCTCATCGCGGCGGAGAGCGACTCGCGGTCACCGCCCACCACGACCGCGCGGTGCTCGAACGCCGACCTCGACGTCACCAGGGAGAAGCCCACGGCGGCCGGATCGAGATCACCCACGGTGCCGTGGTCGGCGATGTGCGAGGCGAGCCGTCGCGCCTGCGCGCGCAGCGCCTCCTTCGTCCTGCCCGACACCACCCACGGCACCGCGCCGAGAGCGAGAACGGGGTCGGAAGCCGCGGCTGCGGAATCCTCGCGGCCGTCGGGACCGGCGAGCGCGACCTCGCCGACCGGCTCCTCCGCGTCCGGCGCCTGTTCGAGGATCGCGTGGGCGTTCGTGCCGCTGATCCCGAAGGAGGACACGGCGGCCCGGCGCGGCCTTCCGGTCTCCGGCCACGGGGTGGCCTCGGTCAGCGGCTCGACCGCGCCCTCCGTCCAGTCCACGTGGGACGACGGCGTGCCCACGTGCAACGTTTTGGGCAGCGTCCCGTGCCGCATCGCCATGACCATCTTGATCACGCTGGCCACGCCCGCCGCGGACTGGGTGTGGCCGATGTTCGACTTGACCGACCCGAGCAGGAGCGGGCGCTCCCTGTCCTGCCCGTATGTGGCGAGGAGTGCCTGGGCCTCGATGGGGTCGCCCAGGCCGGTCCCCGTGCCGTGCGCGTCGATCGCGTCGACCTCGGCCGCCGACAGCCGCGCGCCCGCGAGCGCCTTGCGGATCACCCGCTGCTGTGAGGGGCCGTTCGGCGCGGTCAGACCGTTGGAGGCGCCGTCCTGGTTCACCGCGGAACCGCGCACCACCGCGAGGATCGGGTGGCCGTTGCGCCGCGCGTCGGACAGCCGCTCCACCAGGAGCAGGCCGACCCCTTCGGCCAGGCTCATCCCGTCGGCCGCGTCGGAGAACGCCTTGCACCGGCCGTCGGCGGCGAGTGCCCGCTGGCGGCTGAACGCCACGAAGGCCGCCGGGGTGGTCATCACCGTCACGCCGCCCGCCAGGGCGAGCGAACTCTCGCCCTCGCGCAGCGACTGGCAGGCCAGATGCAGCGCCACCAGCGACGACGAGCACGCCGTGTCGACCGTGACCGCGGGACCTTCCAGGCCCAGTACGTACGACACCCGGCCCGACAGCACGCTCGGGATGGTGCCGGTGACCTGGTGTCCCTCGGCGTCGGCGGAGTCCGAGCCGTACTCCTGGTAGCTGGAGCCGATGAACGTGCCGGTGGAGTGGCCGCGCAGCGTGAGGGGATCGATGCCGGCCCGCTCGATGGCCTCCCACGCGGTCTCCAGCAGCAGCCGCTGCTGCGGGTCCATGGTCAGCGCCTCACGCGGTGAGATACCGAAGAACCCGGGGTCGAAGTCGCCGGCGTCGTGCAGGAACCCCCCTTCGACCGAGTAGGTCGTGCCGGAGTGATCGGGGTCGGGGTCGTAGAGCCCTTCCGCGTCCCAGCCCCGGCCCGCGGGGAATCCGGAGATCGCGTCGCCCCCCTCGGTCACCAGTTCCCACAGCTGTTCCGGAGAGCCGACGCCGCCGGGGAAGCGGCAGGCCATCCCGATGATCGCGATCGGCTCGTCGGCGCGGACGGCGATGGAGCCTCCGGCTGTGTCTTCGCCGTCTTCGCCGTCCTCACCGGCCGTACCCTCCGCGCCCGCGACCCGCGCCCGCAGGAACTCCACCAGCGCGGCCGGGTTCGGGTGATCGAACACCAGCGTGCTCGGCAACGCCAGACCGGTCACCGCGACGAGCCTCTTTCTCAGCTCCACCGCGGTGAGCGAGTCGAAGCCCAGCTCTCGGAAGGCGCGCCGCTCGGAGACCGTCTCGGCCGAGGCGTGTCCCAGCACGGCCGCCACCTCGGCGCGTACCAGGTTCAGCAGCTCGCGCCGGCGCTCCTTGTCGGTCAGGCCACGTAGCCGCGCGACGAATTCCGGGTCGCCGGAGGCTCCTGGCCCGTCCTCGCTCTCGCGCTGCGCCCTCACCTCCGCGAGCTCGCCGAACAGGTTGCTGGGCCGGGTCGAGGTGAAGATCGGATAGAACCGGTCCCAGTCGACGTCGGCGACCGTCACCACCGCGTCCCTGCCGCCGACCGCCCGGTTCATCTCGCCGATCGCGATATCGGGGGGCAGCAGGGCCAGGCCGCGCCTGAGCAGGTAACCGGCCATGCCTCCCTCCGCGGCCATGTCCCCGGCCGCAGCGGCGTCCCCCTGCCCGGCCGTGTCGCCCGCCGCAGCCGTGTTTCCCTCCGCGGCAGCGCCCCTCGCACTGTCCCCCGTGAGGTCCCCCGCGACGGCCATGCCCGCTTCCGCCCACGCGCCCCAGGCCACCGACGTCGCGGCGAGACCTCGCGCGTGCCGGTGCTCGGCCAGCGCGTCGAGATAGGCGTTGGCCGCCGCGTAGGCGCCCTGCCCAGCGCTGCCCCACACCCCGGCGATCGAGGAGAACAGCACGAAGAAGTCGAGCTCGCGATCCCCCAGCAGGCCGTCCAGGTTGGCGGCACCGGCCACCTTTGCCGTCGTCACCTCGGCGAGGGTGGCGGCGTCCGCCCGCTCAAGGGGTGCGACGGCCTGCCCCACCCCGGCCGCGTGGACGACCCCGGTGAGCGGGTGCTCGGCCGGGATCGTGGCCAGCACGGCGGCGAGCGCGTCGCGGTCGGCCACGTCACAGGCGACGACGCTCACCTCGGCACCCAGCGCGAGCAGCTCGTCGCGCAGCTCCGGCGCCCCGGGGGCGTTCATGCCGCGCCGGCCGGTCAGCACGAGACGCGTGACGCCGCCGCGTACCAGCCACCGCGCGGTGGCCGCGCCGAGGGCACCGGTCCCACCGGTGATCAGCACCGTGCCGCCGGAGCCCAACCCGACGGTGCCTGAACCCGATATCCCACCACCGGAACCCGACGCCGTACCACCGGAATCCCGCACGACAGCATCGGAATTCGACACCGCACCGCCGGAACCACGCACGGCACCGCCGGTCGGGCCGGCCTGGCCGGACGCGGCGGGGTGACGCCGCAACCGCCGCCCGAACACGCCCGACGCCCGCACCGCCACCTGGTCCTCGCCGTCCAGGCCCGCCAGCACGCTCGCCAGCCCCTGGGCGCAGCGTCCTTCGACGACCTCGGGCAGGTCGACCAGACCACCCCAGCGCTCCGGATGCTCCAGGGCCGCGACCCGGCCCATGCCCCACACCTGCGCCTGCACAGGACGGGTCACCCGATCGCCGGGAGCCGCGGACACGGCGCCACGGGTGACACACCACAGCGGCGCATCGATCTCCGCGTCGCCGAGCGCCCTCAGGAGCGCGACCGTGAGTGCGAGACCGCTCGGCACCGCCCCACCGTCCTCGACGGGCGCCTCCGCGGGCGCGAGCATCGACACCACACCGGAGATCTCGTCCAGCTCCCCGAGCCGGGCCGCGAGCGACGCGGGGTCGGCTGGATCGGCATCCGTCCCCTCCAGCACGAGCCGCTGCACCCGCGCCCCGTGTCCCTCCAGCGCGGCGACCACGTCGCCGTCCGAGATCCCGTCGGCGGTCACGACCAGCCAGGTGCCCTCCAGTACGGCGAGAGGGGGCGTACGGCGGGGCTTCCACTCCACCCGATAGCGCCAGGAGTCGAGCGTCGCCACCTCGCTCCGGCTCCGCCGCCACGACGACAGGGCCGGGAGCAGGGTGTCCAGCGAGGAGGCGTGCTCGTCGCGCAGGCCGAGGATCGCGGCCACGTCCCCGGCGTCACCGCGCCCGACCGCGTCCCAGAGCCGCGCGTCGGCCGGATCGGCGACCGCGTCGTTCGCGACGGGCGGCGGCTCCGGCCAGAACGACTCGTGCTGGAACGCGTACGTCGGCAGGTCCACCCGGCGGGCCCCGCGCAGCAGGGCCGGCCAGTCGACGCGCACGCCGTTCACATGCAGCTCGGTCAACGCGGTCATGAGCGCGGCGCCCTCGCCGCGGTCGCCGCGCAGCACGGGCAGTAGCAGCGCCTCCGCATCCTCGGGGAGGGCGTCCTGGGCCATCGCGGTCAGCACGCCGTCCGGCCCGATCTCCAGGAACGCGGTCACGCCCGTCCCGTGCAGTTCCCGCACGCCGTCCCGGAACCGGACGGTCTCCCGCACGTGCCGCACCCAGTAGTCGGGGGAGCACACCTCGTCCGTGACGAACCCACCGGTCACGTTGGAGATCATCGGGATCCGAGGGGGCGCGTACGACACCGTCTCGGCGACCGCCCTGAACTCCGCGAGCATCGGCTCCATCAACGGGGAGTGGAACGCGTGCGACACCCGCAGCCGCTTGGTCCTGCGCTCCTGGGCGGCCAACCCGGCGGCGACCTCCAGCACCGCGGCCTCGACCCCGGAGATCACCACCGACGCCGGGCCGTTCACCGCCGCGACGGACACCTCGTCCTCGCGCCCGGCCAGCGCCTGACGGATCTCCTCCTCACTCGCCTGGATCGCCACCATCGCGCCACCGGCGGGGAGCGCCTGCATCAACCGGCCCCGCGCGGCGACCAGCGCGCAGGCGTCCTCCAGCGTCAGCACCCCGGCGACGTGCGCCGCGGCGAGTTCCCCGATCGAGTGCCCCGCCAGCGCGGCCGGACGCACGCCCCACGACTCGACCAGCCGGTACAGCGCGACCTCAAGGGCGAAAAGCGCCGGTTGCGTGTACGCCGTGCGGTCGAGCAGTTCGGCGTCGAAGAAGAGCGCCTCCCGCAGCGGGCGGTCCAGGTGAGGACTCATCCGGGGAGCCAGCGCCGCGAGCACGCCTTCGAGCGCCTCCGCGAACACCGGGAACCGCTCGTAGGTCTCCAGGCCCATGCCCACTCGCTGGGCGCCCTGGCCGGTGAACAGGAACGCCGGCCTCGGCTCGTCCTTGGCCTGGCCTCGTACGACTCCCGGCGCGGTCAGGCCTCCGGCCAGCGCACGCAACCCGGCCAGCGCTCCGGCGTGGTCCTCGGCCCGCACGACGGCCCGGTGCTCGAAGAGAGAACGGGTGGTCACCAGCGAGAACGCGATATCGGCGAGGGACGCCTCGGGACGGCCTTCCAGGTGGGACAGCAGCCGCGCGGCCTGCGCCCGCACCGCCCCCTCCGTCCTGCCGGAGACCGGCAGCGGCAGCGGCAGGCCCGCCGTCGGCGACCCGGCGGCCGAGGGCGTCTCCCCGTCGGCCGACGGGGTCCCCTCGGCGACGTCCTGTTCGACGCCCTGCTCGATGATGAGGTGGGCGTTGGTGCCGCTGAAGCCGAACGAAGACACGGCGGCCCGGCGCGGGTGACCCGTCTCGGGCCACTCCCGCGCCTCGGCCAGCAGCTCCACCGCGCCCGCGGCCCAGTCCACGTGCGAGGACGGCGCGTCGACGTGCAGGGTCCTGGGCGCGACGCCGTGCCGCATCCCCATGATCATCTTGATCACACCGGCGACACCCGCAGCCGCCTGCGTGTGACCGATGTTCGACTTGATCGACCCCAGCAGCAGCGGCCGGTCCTCCGGCCGGTCCTGACCGTAGGTGGCGAGCAGCGCCTGCGCCTCGATCGGGTCACCGAGAGTGGTCCCGGTCCCGTGCCCCTCCACCACGTCCACCTCGGACGCCGACAGGCGCGCTCCGGCCAGGGCCTGGCGGATCACCCGCCGCTGTGAGGGGCCGTTCGGCGCGGTCAGCCCGTTGGACGCGCCGTCCTGGTTCACCGCGGAACCCCGCACCACCGCCAGCACGTCGTGACCGTTGCGCCGGGCGTCCGACAGGCGCTCCAGCACCAGCACCCCGACGCCCTCGGCCCAGCTCACGCCGTCCGCGCCGTCCGCGAACGACTTGCATCGCCCGTCGGCGGACAGCCCTCGCTGCCGGGAGAACTCCACGAAGGCCCCGGGCGTGGCCATCACGGTCACACCGCCGGCCAGGGCGAGCTCACACTCCCCCGAGAGCAGTGCCTGTGCGGCCAGATGCACCGCGACCAGCGAGGACGAGCAGGCCGTGTCGACCGTCACGGCCGGCCCTTCCAGCCCCAGCGTGTAGGACACCCGGCCGGAGACGACGCTCGCGGCGGTCCCCGTACCCCGGTAGCCCTCGAACTCGCCCGCGCCCAGGATCCCGCTGTAGTCGGTGTACATCACCCCGGCGAACACGCCCGTCCGGCTGCCCCGGAGCGTGGCCGGGTCGATTCCCGCCCGCTCGACGGCCTCCCAGGAGGTCTCCAGCAACAGGCGCTGCTGCGCGTCCGTCGCGAGTGCCTCCCGCGGGCTCATTCCGAAGAAGTCCGCGTCGAACTCCGCCGCGTCGTGCAGGAAGCCGCCCTGCCTGGTGTACGAGCTGCCCGCGTGGTCGGCGTCCGGGTGGTAGAGCACCCCCAGATCCCAGCCGCGATTGACCGGGAAGCCCGTGATCGCGTCATGGCCCTCCGCCACCAACCGCCACAGGTCCTCCGGCGAGGCGACGCCACCCGGATAGCGGCAGCCCATCCCGACGATCACGACCGGGTCGTCGGCGACCGGCGTGATCGTGGCCGGAACGGCGACGTCCCGCTCGCCCAGCGCCTCCTCCAGCAGGAACTCCGCCAGCACGGCGGGCGTGGGATGGTCGAAGACCAGCGTGGCCGGCAGGCGCAGCCCGGTCGCCGCGTTCAACCGATTGCGCAACTCCACCGCGGTCAGGCTGTCGAAGCCCAGCTCCCGAAACTCCCGCCGGACGTCCACCGCCTTCGGCGAGGTGTGCCCCAGTACCAGTGCCACCTCGGTACGCACCAGGTCCACCAGTAGCCGGACACGCTCGGCGGGTTCCGCCCCGATCAGCCGTCCCACCAGCGCGCCGTCGCCGGCCACGGCCGACGCCATCCCTGACACCGCCGACCTGCGGACCCCGCGCACCAGCCCGCGCAGCAGGTGCGGCACCTCACCACCCACCCGCACCGCCGCCAGGTCCAACCGCACCGGAACCACGGCGGGCCCGCCGGACCCGATCGCCGCCTCGAACAACACCACACCCTGCTCCGGCGTGATCGCCGACATCCCGGCACGCGTCAACCGACGCGCCTGAACCTCGTCCAACCCACCCGTCATCCCCGCGCCCTGCTCCCACGGACCCCACGCCAACGACACCCCCGCCAACCCCAGCCCCCGCCGATACTCCGCCAACGCGTCCAAGAACGCGTTGCCCGCCGCGTAATTGCCCTGCCCCGCCCCACCGAACGTCCCCGCCACCGACGAGAACACGATGAAATCGGCCAGATCCTCATCCTGGGTCAGCTCGTGCAGATGCCACGCCGCATCCACCTTCGGCCGCAACACCACATCCAGATCCTCAGCCGACAACGACGGAATCGTCCCATCGGCCAGCACACCCGCAGTGTGAATCACCGCCGTCAGCGGATGTTCCTCCGGCACCCCGGCCAGCAACGCCGCCACCTGATCCCGATCGGCCACATCACACGCCGCGACCGTGACCTCGACCCCATGCGCGATCAACTCCGCCTGCAACTCCACCGCGCCAGGGGCGTCCAGGCCCCGGCGGCTGGTCAGCAGCAGACGACGCACCCCACGCTCGGCCACCACATGCCGCGCGAACAAACCCCCCAGACCACCCGTACCACCAGTGATCAACACCGTCCCCTCGGAATCCCAGACCCGCCCCTCACCCAAGCCGGAGACGGAACCGGACCCGAGATCAACACCACGCTCGGAGGCGGGCGTCACCCGCGTCAGGCGCGGCACCCGCACCTCACCCCTGCGCACCGCCACCTGCGGCTCACCCGAGGCCAGCACCCCCGCCAACACAGACGACGACAACTCATCGTCGATGTCCACCAGCACGAACCGACCAGGATTCTCCACCTGCGCAGAACGCACCAACCCCCACACCGCCGCAGCCCCCAAATCCACGACCACCTCACCCTCACCCGCGACCACCGCACCCCGCGACACCACCACCAACCGCGAACCCACACACCGCTCATCGGCCAACCACCCCTGCACCAACCCCAGAACACCAACCGCCAAAGCACGCACCGCCCCCACCACCGCGCCCGCCTGATCCGAGACCGCCTCGGTCACCACCGCGTCCGGCACCGGCCCCGCCACCAGCGAGGACAGATCCTCATGAGCCGGAATCGCCTGCCCTGCCGCCCGCCATGCCTCGGCGACACCCAGCACGTCCGGGCCGAGCACCGCCACCGGTGACACCTCACCCGAAGAGGGCTCCGCCACCGGCGTCCACTCCACCCCGAACAGCGCCTCCCGCTCGACTCCCCCGCTCTGGAAGGCCGCGCCAAGCCGGTCGGACGGGATCGGGCGCAGCACCAGTGAGCGCACCGAGAGCACCGGCTCCCCGACCACGTCCACCGCGCTCAACGACAGCTCACCATCACCCACCCACGCCAACCGCACCCGCAGCACCGACGCCCCACCCGCGTGCAGACACACCCCACCCCACGAGAACGGCAACCGCACACCCTCAAAACCATCCAGATCAGCAAAAGCCACCACATGCAACGCCGCATCCAGCAACGCCGGATGCAAACCGAAACCACCCGCATCGGCAACCTGCTCAGGCACCACCACCTCGGCGAACAGCGCACCGTTCACCCCCCGCCACGCCGCCCGCACCCCCTGGAACACCGGCCCGTAATTCAACCCGCTGCCGGCCAGCCGCTCGTACAACCCGTCCACCTCGACCACCGACGCACCCCTCGGCGGCCACACCTCACCCTCGAAAGCCTCGAACTCCTCCCCGGCCCGGCCACCGGCCGCCGCACCGTTACTTCCCGCGCCGATCCCCCCACCGGCCAGCACACCACTCGCGTGCCGTACCCAGGCGTCGTGTTCACCGGCCCCCGCAGGCCGAGCATGAACACTCACCTCACGCCGACCCACCCCATCCGCAGCCCCCACCCGCACCTGCACCGCCACCGCATCGTCCTCACCCAGCACCAACGGCGCCACCAACGTCAACTCCTCCACCACCCCACACCCGACCTCATCCCCCGCCCGCACCACCAACTCCAAAAACCCCGTACCCGGGAAAATCACCATCCCGCCCACCACATGATCCGCCAACCACGGATGCGACCCCAACGAGACACGACCCGTCAACAACGCCTCATCACTATCGGCCAACCCCATGACCGCACCCAGCAGCGGATGCCGGGCAGCCGTCAGGCCGAGCCCTCGGGCATCCCCGGTCGAGGTCGGGTTCGGCCAGTACCGCTCGCGCTGGAAGGCGTACGTCGGCACCTCCACCCGGCTGGCACCGGGGAAAACCGCCTGCCAGTCCACCGGCACCCCGCGCACGTGCAGGGCCGTCAGCGCCGACATGACCGCCGTTCGCTCGTCGCGCCCTCCGCGCAGTACCGGCACCAGCACCGCGTCCGCCTCCCCTGCGGGGTCCGTGGCGTGTAGGTGCGAATCCGGCGTCGAGTCGGTGTCACGTGAGTCCGGACTCGCGGCGAGGGTGTCGGCGGCCATCGCGGTGAGCACCCCGTCGGGGCCCAACTCCAGGTAGGCCCGAACCCCCTGGCCGTGCAGGGTACGGATGCCGTCGGCGAAGCGAACCGCGCCACGCACCTGTTCCACCCAGTACTCCGGCGAACACAACCGCTCCGCCGTCGCCGACTCCCCGGTCAACGTCGACACGATCGGGATCTCCGGCGGGCTGAAGGAGAGCGACCCGGCCACCGCGCGGAACTCCTCCAGCATCGGGTCCATCAGCGGGGAGTGGAACGCGTGCGACACCCGCAACCGCTTCGCCCTGATACCCCGCTCCTCCAGGGCGGCGGCCACCTCCAGCACCGCCTCCTCAACCCCGGAGATCGCCACCGACGCGGGACCGTTCACCGCCGCGACCGACACCTGCTCCTCACGTCCGGCCAGCAGCTCGACGACTTCCCCCTCGGAGGCCCGCACCGACACCATCGCCCCACCGGAGGGAAGCGCCTGCATCAACCGCGCCCGCGCCGCCACCAACACGCACGCGTCCTGCAGCGACAACACCCCCGCCACATGAGCAGCGGCGATCTCCCCGACCGAGTGCCCGGCCAGCACGTTCGGCCGGATCCCCCACGAGGACACCAGCCGGAACAGCGCCGTCTCCACCGCGAACAGCGCGGGCTGCGCCCACCCCGTCCGATCCAGCAACCCCGCCTCCGCCGACCCCGGCTCGGCGAACAACACCTCACGCAACGAGCCCTCAAGCAGCGGATCCAGCTCCGCGACCACCTCGTCCAACGCGGCCGCGAACACCGGGAACCGCTCGTACAGCTCCCGGCCCATCCCCGCCCGCTGCGACCCCTGACCGGTGAACAACACCGCCAGCTTGGCCTGCCTGCCATGGCCCTTGATCACACCGGCGGCGCCGCCGTCCGCGAGCGACGTCAGCCCCGCTCGCAGTTCGGCGTGATCGGCGGCGAGGACCCCCGCTCGATGCTCGAACGCCGACCGCGTCGTGGCCAGCGAGAACGCCAGGTCGTCCAGCGACGTCTCGGGCGCACCGTCCACATGGGCGAGCAGGCGCGCGGCCTGGGCCCGCAGCGCCTCGTCGGTCCGGCCCGACAGCAGCACGGGCACCACGCCCGCGGGCGTCCTGCCGGCCGCGGGCGCGTCCGTTTCAGGCTCCGGCGCCTCCTCCAGCACCACGTGGGCGTTGGTGCCGCTCACCCCGAAGGAGGACACCCCCGCCCGGTGCGGCTGCCCGGTCTCGGGCCAGGACCGCTGCTCGGTCAGCAGCTCCAGCGTGCCCGCGGACCAGTCCACCCGCGACGAGGGGGCGTCGACGTGCAGTGTCTTCGGCAGCACCCCGTGCCGCATCGCGAGCACCATCTTGATCACACCGGCCACACCGGCGGCGGCCTGCGTGTGACCGATGTTCGACTTCACCGACCCCAGCAGCAGGGGTCGTTCCCTGTCCTCGCCGAACGTGGAGATCAACGCCTCGGTCTCGATCGGGTCGCCCAGCGTCGTACCGGTCCCGTGTCCCTCCACCACGTCGATGTCCGCCGCCGACAGCCGCGCGTTCGCCAGGGCATCACGGATCACCCGCTGCTGTGAGGGGCCGTTCGGCGCGGTCAGGCCGTTGGAGGCGCCGTCCTGGTTCACCGCGGAACCACGGATGACCGCGAGCACCTCGTGCCCGTTGCGCCGGGCGTCCGACAGCAGTTCCAGCACCAGCACGCCCACGCCCTCGGACCAGCCCGTGCCGTCGGCGCTGTCGGCGTACGCCCTGCACCGCCCGCTGGGCGACAGACCACCCTGGCGGTTGAACTCGATGAAGGTGCTGGGCGTCGACATGACCGTCACACCGCCCGCGAGCGCGAGGGTGCACTCACCCGTCCGCAGCGAGTGCGCGGCCCAGTGCAGCGCGACCAGCGAGGACGAGCAGGCCGTGTCCACCGTCACCGCCGGGCCGACCAGGCCGAGCGTGTACGACAGCCTGCCGGACATCACGCTGTTCGCCGTACCGGTGAGCCCGAAGGCGTCGATGTCGTGCGGCAGGGTGTCGCGGTAGTCGGGGGACATCGCGCCGATGAAGGCGCCCGTCTGGCTGCCCCGCAGCGCGATCGGGTCGATGCCCGCTCTCTCGACAGCCTCCCAGGTGGCTTCGAGCAGCAACCGCTGCTGCGGATCCATGCCCAGCGCCTCCCGGGGGGAGATGCCGAAGAAGCCGGCGTCGAACTCCGCCGCGTCGCGCAGGAAACCACCGGACAGCGACGGCGGTACGGCGTCGCCGTACTCGTCGCGGAGCCGGTCGAGGTCCCAGCCGCGGTCGGCGGGCGGCTCGGATATCGGGTCGCCGCCCTCGGCGAGCAGCCGCCACAGGTCCTCGGGCGAGGCCACACCGCCCGGGTAGCGGCAGGTCATCCCGATGATCGCGATCGGCTGCTGGTTCTGTTCCTCAAGATCGTGGACGCGTTGACGGGTGCGCCGGAGATCGGTGGTCGCCCGCTTGAGGTATTCCCGGAGTTTCGCTTCGTTGTCCACAGCTCAACCCTTTTCAACGACCAGCACGAACTCATCAACTCGCCGGGACCCGGATGCCTCGCAACCGAGTTCGGCGATCACAGCACCGCCGGACGGACCACACCGGCCGCGGTCGAACCCACAGGCTCCGCCAACATCGGATCAGTCTCGGCTCCGCGCTCCCCGAAAATCATTAGTAACTCCGGCGCCGAGAGTGGGAAAAAGACCAGCGAGCCGGGCCGTACACTCGCGCAGTGACTCCTCCGCTCCCTGAAGGGAGCGGCTTCTCGTTAAGCCGCTTCCGCAGCGTCGCGAAGGGCAAGCCCTGCCCTGAGAATGTTGGTCGCCGCGTTTACATCGGCGTGCGCGGCATGCCCGCACGACACGCACCGGAACTCGGCTTGAGTGACGCGGTTCTCCTTCGCGCAGTGCCCGCATCGGGCACAGGTGCGGGAGGTGTTGGCGGGGTTCACCGCGATCAGCTCTCGACCGGCGCTTTCAGCCTTGTGCGACAGGATCGTCAGGAACACCCCCAACCCCGCGTCCAGAATGCTGCGATTGAGACCGGACTTGGCCGCCACGTTGACGCCGGGCGCCGCCAGCGTGCCGGAGGCCGAGCGGGTCAGGTTCGCGATCCGCAGGTCCTCGTGCACGATCACGTCGTAGCCGCCGACCAGCGCGAGGGCGGCCTTGTGCGCGCCGTCCAGGCGTTGACGGCGGACCTTGGCATGCAGGGCGGCGACGCGGGCCACCGCCTTGCGGCGCCGCGCGGAGCCGCGTTTCTTGCGGGAGAGGTCGCGCTGGGCGGCGGCGAGGCGCTCGGCGCAGGCGGCCAGGTGGCGCGGGTTGGCCAGGTGCTCACCCTCGCTGGTGGTGACCAGCGACGCCACCCCCAGATCGATCCCGACGGCAGTGCCGGTGGCGGGCAGGGGTTCGGCGGGCACATCGTCACACGACAAGATCACGTACCAGCGGGAGCCCTCCCGCTTGACGCCGATCGTCTTGACGGTGCCGCGCACGGCCCGGTGCCGGTGGACGCGGACGTGGCCGACACCCTGAAGGCGCAGATATGTCGCGGTGGGGTGTTCAGGCTGGGAGTCCCACCGGCAACCGTCGCCGTCCTTCGGCCATTCGACGCTGTCGAACCGCCCCCGGCCCTTGAAGCGGGGAAAGCCCGGCGTGCGCCCGGCCTTGACGCGGGCGAAGAACGCGGCGAACGCCTTGTCCAGGCGGCGCAGGGTGGCCTGCTGGGAGGAGAACGACCACCGGCCCTGACCGCCCGCGTCGTCGGCGCGGATGTGCTTGAGGTCGGCGGACTGGTCACCGTAGCGGACGCTCACCTTCGCCCTGGCGTAGGCGGTGCGGCGGTGCTCCAGCGCGGCGTTGTACAAGGCACGGTGATCATCCAGGCACGCGGCCAACGCGGCACTCTGGCGGGCGGTGGGACGCAACAGGAACTTCAACGACCTACGCACGAGCACCACCCCCCTCGCTCGAACCTTTGTTCCCACCGTATCGAACACCGGAAAGAGGAGACGCGGAATGCGCGAACCCGCCAGGCCACTACACGCTCGGGCCTTAGCGGCCCTCCCGCTCCCGATTCCCCCGTCGCCTGAAGACGACGGTCCCCTCGGGAGGAACTGATGGCCGGTCAGCTGCATGTCACAGCAGAGTTGTCGGAGTACGTTCGGCGGATGTCGCTTCGGGAGGACGAGATCCTGCGTTCCCTGCGCGAGGAGACCGCCGCCCTGCCCGCGGGCATGGCGATGCAGGTCATGGCCGAGGAGGGGCAGCTGTTGACGCTGCTCGCCCGGCTCGTGGGCGCGCGGACCGTGCTGGAGGTCGGCACCTTCACCGGCTACAGCACGCTGTGCCTCGCCCGCGCGGTCGCTCCCGAGGGGCGCGTCATCACCTGCGACATCACCGAGCGGTGGCCCCGCGTCGGAATGCCCCACTGGCGCCGGGCCGGTGTGCTCGACCGGATCGACCTGCGGATCGGCGACGCCTCGGACACCCTCGCCGCGCTCCTGCTCGACGAGGGGCCCGGCTCGGTCGACCTCGTGTTCATCGACGCGGACAAGCCCGGCTACCCGAAGTACTACGAGGCCGCCCTGTCACTGCTCAGGGAGAACGGGCTGATCGTGGTGGACAACACCCTGTTCTTCGGCAAGGTCACCGACCCGGCGGCGCGGGACGCGGACACCGAGGCCATCCGCGAGTTCAACGCCCTCCTGCGAGAGGACCACCGGGTGGACATCTCACTGCTGCCGGCGGCGGACGGCATCACCCTGGTGCGCAAGCGGGGAGCGACCGAACCGCCCTGCTAGACGACGGGTGAGGGGCTGCGCAGATCGAAGGGCCGGGGGCCTGACGAGGTCCCGAGGGTCCCGAGGTCGCGTGCGACGAGGGTCATGGTGGTGGGCGGGCCCTGCGGTGCCGGGACGAGGTGGAGTCGTTCCAGACCGCTCACCCCGGAGGCGGGCAGCCTCCCGACGCACGGGCACTTTCCTTCGGTGAATCCGCTGAACCGGTAGGCGATCTCCATCATCCGGTTGCGGTCGGTGCGGCGGAAGTCGGCCACCAGGTGCACGTCCGCGCGGGCGGCCTGGTCGATCAGCCAGCGCAGGATCACCGTGCCCGCGCCGAAGGACACGACCCTGCAGGAGGTGGCGAGCAGCTTCAGATGCCATGTCCTGCGGCCCAGCTCCAGCAGGATGACCCCGACCGCCCCGTGCGGCCCGAAACGGTCGCTCAACGAGGTGACCAGGACGCGGTGCCCGGGATCGTCGAGCAGCCGCTCCAGCGTCTCCCGCGAGTAGTGCACACCGGTCGCGTTCATCTGGCTGGTGCGCAGGGTCAGCTCCTCGACGCGGGCGAGGTGTTCGGCCGTCGCGTGCTCGATGTGCATCACCAGGCCGAGCGAGCGGATGAACTCCTCGTCAGGACCGGTGAAGCCGGACTTCGCGGCCTGCCGGCGGAACCCCGCCTGGTACATCCGCCGCCGGCTTCTCGCGTCCTCGGTCACCGTCTCCGGGCTGAACTCCGGCAGCCCGACCAGCTCGGCGACGTGTTCGGCGGAGTAGCACCGTACGTCGGGAAGGTGGAACGCCACCTCGGCCCGTTCCGCGGCCTGGTCGTCGATGAACGCGATCGTGTCGAGGGCGAACCGCAGTTCGTCCGCGATCTGCCGGATCGAGTCGGACTTGGGCGACCAGCCGATGTGGGGCAGCACGAAGTACTCGGCGACGCCGAGCGCCTCGAGCTTCGCCCAGGCGTGATCGTGGTCGTTCTTGCTCGCGACGGACTGCAGGATGCCCCGGGAGTCGAGCACCCGGATGAGTTCACGGATGGAGTCCGGCAGGCGGATCTCGTCGTTCTCCAGCAGAGTTCCCTGCCACAGCGTGTTGTCCAGGTCCCATACCAGGCATTTCACCACCGAGGTCTTGTCGGGCACCTGTCCTCCTCGTCTTGGTCAGTGTGACTGTGCGACGGCGTGCTGGGCGAGAATGAGCTGGCAGATCTCGCTGCTGCCCTCGATGAGCTCCATGAGCTTCGCGTCCCGATAGGCCCGCGCCACCACATGGCCGTCCTGCGCCCCCGCCGACGCCAGCACCTGTACGGCCGCCGCCGCACCGCGTGCGGCCTCGGTCGAGCCGATGTACTTGGCCAGGACCGTGGCGATCACCATCTCCGGTGACCTCTCGTCCCAGCAGCGGCTCGCGTGCTCGCAGACCCGGGTCGCCGCCTGCTCCGCCGCCATGAGCTCGGCGAGGTGGCGGGCGACGAGCTGGTGTTCGGCGAGTGGCCGGCCGAACTGCCTGCGGGTACCCGCGTGCGAGCCCGCCGCGGAGAGACAGGCCCGCAGGATCCCGACGCAACCCCAGGCCACCGATATCCGGCCGTAGGCCAGGGCCGTGGTGACCAGCAGCTGGAGCTGCTGGCCGCCGCCCCCGAGCACCGCGCTCGCCGGAAGCCGTACGGCGTCGAGGTCGACGTCGGCGTGCCCGGCGGCCCGGCAGCCGCTGGGGTTGGGCACCGGGCGTACGGTGACCCCCGGGGTCTCGGCGGGGACGACGACGGCGGCGCCCTCGTCCCCGTACCGTCCGAAGACGACGATCAGATCGGCGTAGCGGGCGACGGTGGTCCACGTCTTTCGCCCGTCGACCACCACCGTGTCGCCGTCGGCACGTATCCGCGTGGTCAGCGCCGTCACATCGCTGCCGGCCTCGCGCTCGCTGAAGGCGACGGCGGCCAGCTCGCCGCCGGTCAGCCTCGGAAGGTACTCCTGGCGCTGACGGGCGTCACCGAGCCGCTGGATCGTCCAGGCCGCCATGCCCTGTGACGTCATCACGCTGCGCAGGGAACTGCACAGGCTGCCCACGTGCGCGGTGAGGGCGCCGTTGTCGGAGCTGTTCGCACCGACACCGCCGTATTCGGGCGGCACCTCGGCGCAGAGCAGGCCCAGCTTGCCGAGGGTCCGCAGCGTCTCGGTGGGAAGGAGACCTTCGAGGTCCCATTCCGCCGCCTGGTCGCCGACCAGGTCGGTGACCCCTTGGCGCGCCTGGGCGAGCCATTCAGGCATGGTCCGCCACCGGTGTGTCCAGCAGCCGCAGGACGAGGGAGGCCATCCGCTCGACGGTGCGGAAGTTGTCCAGCTTCAGGTCCTC
The DNA here is from genome assembly GCF_044459525.1 of Streptosporangium sp. NPDC050284. Taxonomy (NCBI): domain Bacteria; kingdom Bacillati; phylum Actinomycetota; class Actinomycetes; order Streptosporangiales; family Streptosporangiaceae; genus Streptosporangium; species Streptosporangium sp. NPDC050284. Next base: position 449,456 of record NZ_JBITIZ010000006.1, on the reverse strand, counting down.
GCCGAGGATGGCGATGCCGTACCTCTGCTCCAGGTGGACGACCAACTCCATGGCGAACATCGAGTTGACGAGCCCGGAGGCGAACAGGTCTCTGTCGACGGCGACCTCCGTTTTGATCCGCTCCTGGAGGAAGTCGAGGATCTGTTTCCGGATGGTGTCGGGGGTCGGCTGAAGCGTCTCTTCTGGGTGCGTGTTCACGAAAGCACCTTCTCGTAGTCGTAGAAGCCCTTACCGGATTTACGCCCAAGATGGCCCATCGCCACCTTCTCCAGCAGGAGTTCACAGGGCTGGAAGTTCGCGTCGCCGGTGCGCTCCCACAGGGCTCGCAGCGCGTCGACCAGGTTGTCCAGCCCGATCAGGTCGGCCGTGCGCAGGGGCCCCGTGGGGTGTCCGAGGCAGCCTCGCATCAGGTCGTCCACCGACTCGGCGCTGGTCACACCGGCCGCGACGATCCGTGCCGCCTCGTTGATCATCGGGTGGAGCAGCCTGCTCGTGACGAATCCCGGAGCGTCCCTCACGACGATCCCGCGGCGCCCCATCCGTGCCAGCAGTCCGGTGACCGCGGTCATCGTCTCGTCGCTCGTCAGGTCGCCTCTGATCACCTCCACCATCGTGATCAGGTAGGCGGGGTTCATGAAGTGGACGCCGACCAGCTCGTCCGGGCGGACGGTGAACCTTCCCAGCTCCCCGATCGGGATGCCGGAGGTGTTGGAGATCAGCGGGGTGCCGGCCCTGAGCAGCTGTGACGTCTCGCCCAGTACCTTCGCCTTGATCTCGGCGTCCTCGACGACGGCTTCGACGACCGCGGTGGCGCCGGCGACGGCCGCGGGGTCCGTGGTCGTCGTCAGGTCGGCCACCTGACCCTTCGCCGGTACCGTGCCCATCAGCCGCGCGTGCCGGAGTTGGAGGTCGACGCGGTGCCGGGCGTCGGCGAGCTTGTCCTCCGACACGTCGACGAGTACGACCGGGATACCGTGGCCGATCGCCACGACCGCGATCCCCGTGCCCATCACTCCGGCCCCTAGGACCCCCAGACGGGCATCTTCCACTTCGTTCATCCCTGAGCCTCACATAGCGGTTCGAGTTTGCCTTTCCCGTGCTTCACGGGCCGCCTCTCCCCCTGTACGCCGAGGGCTTGAGAGACGGCCGTGAACTCACCAGCTCGACGCGAGGATGAGGTCTCCGAAGTCCCGCTCGCGCGAGGCGTGCTGGAGGTCGGACTCCACCATCATGTGCATCAGCTGCTCGAAGCTCACGCTGGGCTCCCAGCCGAGCTCGATCCGGGCGCGGCTCGGGTCGGCGCAGAGGGTCTCCACCTCCGCGGGACGCACCAGCGCCGGGTCGACGACGACGTGGTCGCGCCAGTCCAGTCCCACATACTCGAAGGCCATCTGTACGGCGTCGCGCACCGAGTGCATGTGCCCGGTGCCCACGACGTAGTCGGTGGGTTCGTCCTGCTGCAGCATGAGGTGCATCGCCCTGACGTAGTCGCCGGCGAATCCCCAGTCGCGGACCGCGTCGAGGTTTCCGAGATACAGCTTGTCCTGCAGGCCGAGTTTGATGTGGGCGACCCCCAGGGAGATCTTCCTGGTCACGAACTCCGTGCCCCGGCGCGGCGACTCGTGGTTGAACAGGATCCCGGAGACGCCGTACATGTCGAACGACTCGCGATAGTTCCGGGTGATGAAATGGCCGTATGTCTTCGCGACCCCGTAGGGACTGCGCGGATGAAAGATCGTCGTCTCGTGCTGCGGGCTCTCCGCCACCTTGCCGAACATCTCCGAGGACGACGCCTGGTAGAAGCGGATCTGACCACTGTTGCCGTCACGTGACTTGTCCAGCCCGCATACCAGGCGGATCGCCTCCAGCATCCGGAGCACGCCCATGCCGTTGACCTCGGTGGTCAGCTCGGCCTGGTCCCAGGACATCGGGACGAAGGAGATCGCCGCGAGGTTGTACACCTCGTCGGGCTGCACCTTGTCCACCGCGCTCACCAGGCTCCCCTCGTCCAGCAGGTCGCCGTTGACGAATGACAGATCGCTGACAAGGCGGCTGACACGGGATTTCCTGGGATTCGCCTGGCCTCTGATCAACCCCCAAACCTGGTATCCCAGGGACAGTAGATGCTCAGCCAGATAAGAGCCGTCTTGACCGGTGATACCGGTGATCAGCGCGCGCCTGGACATGCACTTTCCTTTCAGCACCGCGAACAGATTCCGACCGGACACCGTCGCGACCGCGAAGACGCCGACGGCGTGCCCACAGCGGGAATCGAGTCCGTCGGGCCGGCGGACCGCCGGCCCGTGACCGAGGGAGTTCTTCCGGGTGTCAGATGATCGGCGGTGACAGTGGCCTGCCACCAGAGTCGAGAAGGCCGGGAAACGCCGAGGAATTACCGGGACTCCAGGGATTCCTGGGACTTCTGGGACTTCTGGGACTTTAGAGACTGGAGGGCTCACCGCGAACTCCCACGGAACCGTCGGCGAGATCGTGATCGGCACCCGGGCCATCCGGCTGACAAGATCGGCGGCCCGGTGCCGGAAGCGCTACTCCTCGACCCAGCCGTGTGTCTGGGCGAGGCCGACGAGGCATCGGCGGACGCCGAGCAACTGTTCCGCCGTCATCGTCGGCACGGCCACGAGCAGGGCTTCCGTGATCTCCTGCGTCATTTCCCCGACGGAGAGCACGTCACAGAAACCGGCGTCGTTGCCCTGGCGGTCGGTGGCGGAGACAGCCGGTGCCGGCGCCGATGCCGGTGCCGCCGCGATCGACGCGGGCGTCGGCGCGGGTTTCGGCACGGCGGGCGGAGACGACAGGGACGACGATGACGACAGGGACGGCGAGGGCGGCGAGGACAGGGCGGCCTTCGGTGCGGCAGGCCTGTCGAGTACGCGGACCTGGGACGCCTTCAGTCCCTTTCCGCCGTTCTCGACCCTGAATTCGACTCTCGTGTCGATCGAGAGGAGACGCTTGTCGCTGTTCAGGTCGTTGACGTGCATGAAAACATCTTCGCCACCCGAGTCGGGGGCGATGAAACCGAATCCGCGAAATTCATCGAAGCTGACGAGCTTACCCGTTACCACCACACCGCACCTCACCAGAGCCACGTTTTCCCGAAATGGGTACCTCTTGCTCGGATAATCGTCTGCGATAACCGCGGAAACCCACTCCCGATTCCGATGGGAGCGCGACCACGGTTATCCCGCATACGATTTACCGCTCACTTCCAAAGTTGTCGAGTATGTTTACTCGGCTATCTTGGTACGCTCGGACCACTGGAAGACCGGAAGGCTCTCCCCGTCGACCGTAAGAAATTCACCGTTGTGCACGAAGTGCTCGTATCCCGCACCGGAGAGAATCTTCACCTTCTCCTCCGGGGCGACCATGGTTCGAACGGGGCTTTGACCGGAAAGTCGCTCCGGCCCACCGGATAGCACAATTTTCGCACTGGTCACGATGAAACCTCCCTTGCCGTTCCGGCGGCGCGGTCGTCTAGATCACCACGCGACCGCAGGCCGATTACATGGACTTACTTCACGAAGTCGGGCAGAATCCGGGGCGGCCAGGAGCCGAGCCGGAAAATGCCCATGGAGTACGCCTTGGAGACCAGAGCCGGGCGGTTGGTGGCCTTCAGCTTCCGCAGCAGCGTCGTCACGTGATACTCCACGCCGCCGCGGCTGAGGTACAGCATCGACGCGAGCTGCACGGTCGACACCCCGGCGGCCACCCCTTCGAGTACCCGCGCCTCCATGCTGCTGAGCAGTCTCTTCTTCCCGGTCAGCAGGTCGTCACGCTGCTCCCGGTCGGGTCGTACCACCACCATGACGCTCTCGACGTGGCCGGCCTCGCCGTGCAGCGCGATCCCGGTGAGCTCACCGCCGAGCACGGTCTGGTCCGGCCGCACGGCGATCACCCGCTCCTCGAAGCGGGCGCGCCGGTGGTCCGTCAGATGGGTGAACTGCTGTCCCAGCTTGTCGCGGACGCTCAGATGGAGTAACTCGCAGAACGCCAGCCCTCGAATGTCCGCCAGGGAACGCCCGAATTGCTTGGTGAATTCGAGATTCGCCTCGATAACCCTGGTCGCGTGGTCGAGATTCGCCACGCAGATCCCCGACTGGTCGAAAAAGGAACGATACTGGTCTATCCCGTCGGCGGGTTGGCCGACTAACCGAAGCCGCCGTTCCTCATCAACCGGAGCGATGCCGATATCAATACTCATCTGATTACCATTCCTCTCCTCCAGCAGACGAGACGATGACCCGATAACTATGGGGTAACGACCAAATCCACTTATTAACATGATATTAATCGGTCCGAAAGCAGGTCAACATAAGTCCACGACAAACAGTAAAAGACTGTGGTGCGTGAGGCGTCCGGTTCGGACCTTGCGGTGCGGTGGGGCGGTCTCGTTCGGTACCGAACTTCCCTGCGCCCACCCGGGGAAATAGTTCACGTCCCGCACTAAATAGCGTGCGTGCGGCCGGGGCCCTCGAACCGGCGACGGCACCACACCGCCCGCCGGAAATTACCCGTCGCGACGCGGATCATGCCGGACCCGCGAACCGCGACGCGGATCATGCCGGACCCGCGAACCGTGATGCCCGGCGCCGACCGGGGTCCCCGGCGCGGATTTCCGCCGACCGGCCCGAAGCGATGACTTCGCGGGCTCCCGGCTCCTCGGCCCCCGCCGGGTGACCGCCCACAGGCATCCGGCCGGCGGACCACCCGGCCGTCCGACCGGCGGAGACCGCGCCGGACGACGGCGGGAATCGGGGGCCACGCCCCGGAGACCTTCACAGAAGGTGGCAGGCGGCGATTCGCCTGGCGGGATCCGGCGGAGCGGCCGTCACACCGCCTATTCGTCCGCGTTCCGCGCGCCCAGTTCCTCGACGAGCGCCGCCCTGCCGCTCACCCCGAGCTTGCGATAGGTGCTCGTCAGGCTCTTTTCGACGGCACGCCGGGTCACCCCGAGTGAGTCGGCGATCCGCTGGTTCGTCCATCCCCGCAGTACGAAGGCGACGACCGTCTCCTCGGTCTTGGTCAGCTCGCCTCGCTCGGGTGCGGACAGTCGCAGCGCCGGGCCGTTCAGCTCCGAGTCCCTGTCGCCCTCGGCCCAGGAGACGCCACGTTCCCTCGCGATCCGCGTGCCCTCGGAGACAAACTCCTCCGCGTCGTCGGCACCCATCTCCGCGAGTCTTCTGCCGAGGAGCGTGAGTGTCCTGGACAGCTCGATCCGATCCTCGGAACGGCGAAGCGCCTCGACGGCCCGCCTGAGGAGATCGACGCCCTCCTCACCAGGAGCGATCATGCCGCGCAGCCGCAGCGCACGGCCGTACGTCGAGGGGGCGCCCCACTCGCAGGCGAAGGCGTACTCCTCATCGGCCAGCTCGGTCGCCGCCTGCACCCTCCCGAGCCGGTGGTTCACCGCCGCGGCCCATACCCGCCAGGGGTACAGTGCCGCGTTCGTCCACCCGCAGCGCGACAGCTGCCTGCCGCTGTCGAGGAACCTGTGCAGCGCTGCCGCCAGATCGCCCCGCACCGCGTCCAGCATCCCCCGGACCATGCGATGCGCGACCACCACCCGGAGGTCACCGCTCTCCGGACTGGTGCGGATCACCCGCTCGCCCAGCTCGACGTCCTGCGTCTCAAGCGCGATCATGGCGAGCGTCCAGATGGACAGCGTCCTCGCCTCCGGCCAGGACGAACCGGCGTTGTCGGCCACGCTCAGCGCGGTGCTCCTGGCCTGGAGCACATGCCCCGACGCGCGAAGGATCATGCTCCGCTCCGCGTTGACCAGCGCGATGACCCCTTCGAGCTCCTGGCGCTGAGCCTGTTCTCGCATCGCCTCCAGCCACGGGGTCACCGAAGCCGCCGTGTCGGCGAGGACCAGTGCCTGGACCAGCAGCGGGAGAGCGGTGTAGGCATGCCCCGCGCGCGGCGGCTCCCGCTCCAGGATCCGGCCGACGAGGGCGGAGATCTCGGCGGCCGTGGCACCACCGGTCATCGTCGCCGCGTACGCGAGCACGGCCAGCAGCTCCCGCCCGGGACCCGTGGAGACCGGCACCTCCGCACCGAACCCCCGTAGCCGGTCGGCCGCCGCGCCGAGATGCGCGGCGTCCTGCATCCCGAGACAGCGGGTGCGGGCCTCCAGCCGCAGGCCGAGGTCTCCCTGCGCGTACGAAGGACCCCGCTCATGGAGCTGCCGCGCCACGTCCTGGACGAGCGCGCCCGATGACGGGTTGACCGTGCCGATCACGGGCGGGATCCACAGCACCGCCTCCGCCCGCTCCGTCACCGAGGTGAGCATCGGCACGGCCTGCGAGATGTGGGTGACCGAGGACGCGAGGTCGAATCCCCGCTCGGCGGCGGCCAGGTCGACCAGGAGCCGCCCCCTGGCCTCGCTGTCCGGCGGCCTGTCCAGCAGCGCGTGCCGGATGTAACGGGCCGCCTTCCTCCCGGCACCGCGTTCGAGCGCGGCGCCGGCGGCCGCGCGCAGGACACCGATCTCCCAGGCCTCGTACCCTGCGGTGACCTGCAGAAGCTGGTCGGCGACGTGCTCGGCCGGGTGGCCGACGGTGTGCAAAAGCGCCGCCGCCCGGCGGTGCATCGAGGCGCGCGTGTCGGTGCTCATCCCCGATTCGATGCCGTACCGCACGCTCTGGTGGACGAACCGGGGCAACTCGCCGCCGGCGAGCAGGCCCAGGCGGTCCAGGGTCTGCATCGCGGACTTGTAGTCGATACTGTCCAGACCGGCGAGTTCGCTGATCAGCTCCGGCTCCGCCAGGTCTCCGAGCACGACCATCGCCTGCGCGAGATCCCGGACGACCACGGGCTGGATGCCGAGGCAGAACATCCGGCGGTCGCGGAGGAACGGCTGGCTCGCGGCGTGAACCTCACCGGCCCGTGCCGCGACCGGCTGGAAGCCGGCCGTGCGCAACCTGTGCAGCATCGCGGCCAACGAAGCGGGATTCCCACCGGACACCTCATGACAGGCTCGGGCGAATTCGAGATCGCAGGACTCCCCGAACTCCTCGCCGATCAGCCGACGCACTCCTCCGACGGAGAGCGGCCTCGGGTGCAGCGTACGAGCGCCCGAGGCGGCGATCTCCCTGAGCAACATCGGGTCGGAGGCCGCGCACTCCTCGGAGAAGGCCCCGGCGACCAGAACCCGCGTGCCGTCCAGCCGCCTGGCGAGGTACGCCAGCCAGCGAAGGGACGGCGCGTCCGCCCACTGCAGGTCGTCGACCACCACCACCAGGGCCCTGCCCTCGCCGCCCTCGCTGAGGTTGGCGATCAGCGAGTTCAGCCCCTGCAGGACCGACTCCTGCCTGAGCGACCGGTTCGGTCCGATCGCGTGCGACTCACCGAAGAACATCCCCTGCACCAGGCTCGCCGTGCCCTGGAACCAGGTATCCCAGCGATCCTTCTCCGCCCCGGCCAGGATCGGCTCGAACAACTGCTGGACGACGCCGAACGCGAAGTCCTGTTCGAGGAGCGTGCCGCCGGCGCGCAGGACCCGCGCGTGCGGGGCGGCCGCGTCGGCCAGGGTGCGCAACAGGGCCGACTTGCCGACGCCGGGCGGGCCGATGACCGCCATCATGGATCCGTTGCCCGCCACGGCCGCCTGAACCGCCTGCTCCGCCCGCGCCAGCTCCTTTTCCCGTTCCAGCAGCATGGATTCACTCACCCATGTTCCGCGGTGCCGGGATCGAGGCGAGGAGCGAGGCGAGTTCGTTGCGGTTGGTGACCGCGAGCTTGCGATAGATCGTGGTCAGCCGCAGCTCCACCGTCCGGAGGCTCACCGACAGGACGCTCGCGATGTAGGCGTTCGAGTGACCCGCGGCGGCCAGCCCCGCGACCCGTTCCTCATTGGCGGTCAGTGGGTACCTCGTTTCGTTCAGCGCCGACGCCCCTTCCGCGACAACCTCCACGGCAGGGCGCTCGGACCGTCCGGTGAGTCTAGCGGCAGGCGCGTCGATTCTCACCGTCGCCTCCGATCGACTCCGAGTCACGATGTATCCCCTCGCCGCCGACGACGCCGCGGCGGGCTCGGCCGGCACCGTCGCGTGGCGGCCGTACGGCGCCGGCTCCCGCGGGATTCGCACGTCGTGTTCGAGGTCGCTCGCCGCCTGGACACCGTCCAGCACCTGCGACGCGCACAGTCGCGCGACATCCAGCGCACTGGGGGCGCCCCACTCCCTCGCCCGCTCCCACCCCTCCAACGCCAGCCGCCTGGCGGTCTCGGTGTTGCCGCACGCGCTGTTCGCCACGGCGGCCACCGATCGCCATGACAGCACCGCGGGATTCGTCCAGCCCCTGGACAGAAGCACGCGCCCGCACTCGTTGATGTCGCGCAGCGCGGCCTCGGGGTCCGCCAGCTCCATGTGCACCCTGGCGCGCGTGTACAGCAGTGCCGCCCAGGCCACGCCCTGGTCCGCTCCCGAAGGGAACTCGAAGGCCAGCGACTGCTCGGCCTTCTCCACGGACCGGCCGGCGAGATGCAGGTAGGCCTCCGTCGCGACAAGGAAGGGGACCATCCGCGGATGCCACGAGGTGAGCGGCAACTCCGCCAGTGCCGCCTCGAAGTCGTACACCGCCTGCCCGAGGTTTCCCCGCCGCATCTCGCATCGGCCGCGGTGGATCAGCGCCAGCGCGGCCGGTGCCCGTGCGCCGCAGCGCCGGGCGTCGGCCAGGACCTCGTCCAGCCCGATCACCGCCTCGGCGACCTCGTCGGCCAGAAGCAGCGCCCTCGCCGCGTGGATCCTGGGGCTGAACGGCTGCTCCTCACCCCTCACCTGGAAGGCCGTCCTGGCCAGTTCCCGCACCCGTGGCAGACGCTCCCCCCTGGCGGCGAGCATCCAGGCCGCGACGCCCGCCCGCACGGGGTCTCCCGGCTCGTCGGACGGTTCGGGGAACGAGTGCACGGGCAGCGCGGGATCACCGGGCGCGCAGTCGTTCTCCGCGAGCCATCCGATGGCCGCCAGCGATTCGAGGCCGGCTCCACCCGCCCCTCTGCGCGCGTGGGCCGTCGCGACGGCGCGGTACGTGGCGGACGCGTCGCCCCGCGAGCCGAGCAGATCGGCCGCCCGGACGAGTGTCCCGACCGACACCTCGGTACCGCTGTTCAGCAGCACCTGCTGCAGCCGCCTGTCGCTCGTCTCCGAGTTGCGGTCCGCCTCCATCATCGCCAGCTCGATGAGCAGCCGTTGCCGCTGCTCGTCCCCCACCGGCTCCCTGAGCGCCCGGCCGAGCAGTGCCGCGGCACCCTCGTGATCCCCGTCGAGACGACGCTGCGTGGCCACCCGGCTCAGAAGGCTCACCACCCATTCGGCACCGACCGGCCGCGTGTTGAGCAGCAACCGGGCGAGCCGTTCCTCCGGGATCGCCGCCCGGTACCCGAGCTCGACGGCGCGCATCGCGAGTGCCTGCCGCTCCCCGATCTCCATCCGGGCCAGCGCCCTGGCGGCGATGAGCGGGCTCGACGGCGACGGGGTCCTCCCCTCGGTCACCAGCCCCAGGCGCACGAGGACGGACAGTGCCTGCTCGGAGGACATCGTCCTCGGTGGCGCCAGCGAGGCGAGCAGGTCGGCGTCGAGGCCGCCCTCGCAGACGGCTATCGCGAGCAGCAGCGCGAGCGCGTCCGCGGGCAGGCGGGAGATGCCCCTCGTCACCTGGTCACCGCTCACCTCGGCGGCCCGCTCCAGCAGAGCCGGGACGTACCGCGCGACGGGCGGCAGGGAGGCGCGCACGAAATGGTCGAGCACGGCGAGCAGGGCCGCCGGGCTGCCGCCCGTGGCTTCGGTGGCCGCGGTCACGAACGCCCCGTCGACGGGCCCCGCGTACCGGGAGACGATCACCTCCCGGACCCCGTGCTCGCGCAGCGGCGGCACGTGGATCACGCTGCTGGAGACCGGCCCGGGCTCGGTGACCGGTTCGACGGCGCAGTCTTCGCCGGGAGCTCCGGCCTGCACCAGGAGAATCGGCGCATATCGCAGCCGGTGTGTCATGGCCGCCAGCCATGCCTTCGATTCCTCGTCCGCCCACCGGGCATCGTCCAGGGCGATCAGCAACGGACGGTTTCCCGCGAGCGCCACGAACTCCCCGCACAGCGCGGGAATCAAGGTCGTGGCCGGCTGTTCCTCCGCCCACAGGCGCCGCGCGAAGGCCGGATATCCGGCGCCGGCCAGTCCGGCGGCGATCTGCGAGACCACGCTGTAGCGGAGATCGGCCTCGGCGGGCGAGCAGCGGGCGAGGACAGCGAGCAGCCCGGCCTTCCTGGCGCGGGCGACGACCGCCCTGAGCAGCGCGCTCCTTCCCGTGCCCGGCGCCCCGAGTACGGTCACCACCCCCGGACGGCCACGCAGGAGCATCGCCACCTGCTTACCCAGCAGGCTTGTCTGCCCTTCCCTCTCGGCCAGGAACTCCGGTGCGGCATCCCTCCAGCGAGCGCCTCGCTCGGTGACACTCACCGACCACGTGCGTGCCGGCCCGTGCGTCGCGGCTCTCCCCTTCGCTAGCGCCATGCGCACGACACCGGCTCGTCGCTGACGGCCGGCGAGACCGCTTCGGACTCCCCGCCGGGGCCTGCCGTGACACGAGAGGGGGCCGAAGCCCTCCGGGGCAGGCTCGGAGCCCCGACCACGGTCGCATCAGTGCCACGGACGGGCGCGGGAACCTCGCCGTTCAGCCCGACCGATCCGTCCGTGACCTTGGCTTCGACTCTGTGTCCAGTATCGCTGAACATTTCGCACCTCGAATCGACGACGCATGCGCTTGATCTCAAGCACTCCGATCGCCTACTGAGGAGACCTTAATCACAGCAATGTTGGTTTACAAGCATTTGCCTTGGATTTACCTGTGATTGCCTTTATTTATCTGTGTTCGACGGCCTGACCACCTCTCCTTCGAATGGCCGGAGACACCGGGCCGGCGTCTCGGAGAAGCGGCCCCCCTCCGAAGGAGGAGCGGGCGAGCGGTGGCACGACGACAACGGACGACCTCACACCTCACCGGTACGGCGGCGCGCCCGCGACCTGACGTCTACAGGGGGATGTTGGTGTGGCGGCCCCGGCGCGCCGGAGCGGCGGCCAGGGCCTCGCCGAGCCGCAGCCGGGTGTACGCCGGGTCGATCACCTCGTCGACGACGCCGATGCTCACCGCCCTGGCCACGCCCCCCGCGATCCTCTCGTGCTCCGCGGCCAGGCCGGCCAGCAGCTCCTCACGCTCGTCCTGCGCCACGGCGGCGAGCTTCTTGCGGTGCAGGATCTCCACCGCCGCCTTCGCCCCCATGATCGCCACCTCGGCCTCCGGCCACGCGAACACGGCGGTGGCACCGAGTGACCGGGAGTTCATCGCGATGTAGGCGCCACCGTAGGACTTGCGCGTGACCAACGTGACCCGCGGCACGCTCGCCTCGGCGAACGCGTGCAGCAGCTTCGCTCCCCGGCGAACCACACCCTCCCACTCCTGCCCGACTCCGGGCAGGTAGCCGGGGACATCGACAAGCACGAGCAGGGGCACGCCGAACGAGTCACACATCCGAACGAACCTTGATGTCTTATCCGAGGACAGCGAGTCGAGGCAACCGCCCTTGCGCAGCGGATTGTTCGCGATCACCCCTACCGTCCGCCCGGCGAGCCGGCCGAACCCGATCACCATGTTCGGCGCCCACCTGGGCTGCAACTCGACGAAACCCGGCTCCCCGTTCTCTGCGTCCTCGCCGTCCAGAATCGCCCTGACCAGCGGGCGAACATCGTACGCGCGCCGGGGTGAGTCGGGGAGCAGGTCGCGCAGCGGCCTCGCCTCGCGCACCGAGTCCACGTCGACGAATCCCGGCTTCGCCAGCAGCGTGACGAGCCGGCGGGCGTGGGCGAAGGCCTCCTCCTCGGACCCCGTGGCGATGTGGGCCACCCCGGACTTCCGGCTGTGCGCGTCCGGCCCGCCGAGGCTCTCCATGTCGATCTGCTCGCCGGTGACCGACCTGACGATGTCCGGGCCCGTGATGAAGACGCGGGCGGCGTCAGACATGATCACGATGTCGGTCAGCGCAGGACCGTAGGCCGCGCCGCCCGCCGCGGGACCGAGCACGACGGACAGCTGCGGGACCTCGCCCGAGGCCCGGACCATCGCGGCGAACATCTCCCCGATCTCGTGCATCGCCGACACGCCTTCGTTGAGCTTCGCGCCGCCGGAGTGCCACACGCCGATCACCGGGCAACGTTCGCGCACCGCGAGGTCGATGGCGTCGGCGATCAGCGGGCACTCGTCGACCCCGATCGCACCGCCCTTCACGGTGGCGTCGGTGCAGTAGATCACTACTCGCACGCCGTCGACCCGGCCGTAGGCGACCGCCACTCCCACGCCTTCGCGCCGGTGGATGATCTCAAGCGAGCCCGGATCCGACAGCCGTGACATCCGAACCGCCGGGTCGCGAGGGTCAAGGGACGGCTCATCTCGGTCCACCACAGCCACTGAGGGAAATGTCATCGCTCACCTCTGCGAATCGCCCGTCGTCCGAACCGTAAGTGAACCAGCGGCGGCGCCGGGAAAACCCCTAGTCTTGCCCGGTCGATCCACAGACGCCTCGCGTCAGGGCAGCCGGAGCAGCCCTTCGCGCACGCGCGTGATGATGCTGAGCGACGGTTGGTTGTCGACCTCGGCGAGGGGATGCATTCTGAGGAGGTTCCAACCGATCGCGTCACCGATCAGGACGATGGCCACCCCGATCGGCATCCTGAGGCGTCCCGCGATCTCGACCACCGCCATGGGCTCCCGGCACATGTCGCAGATCCAGCGATATTCCGGAGACAGCGCGGGATCGTCGGCGCTCAGCGTGCCCTGCGGCGTCACCGAGATCAGCGTGTCCATGCGCAGCGGGGCGTCGCCGTGCGTACGCCCTCCGGAGATCACGTACGGCCGTGGTCCGACCGGCCGCGAGTTCTCGTTCTCGTACCTCGTCGAGTGCGGAGGCGCCCAGTCCGGGTCCGTTGCCGGCGTGGGGGTGGCACGAGGCACCGCGTCCGGGGAACTTTCGACATAGTGGTGCTCGTCGGCGTCCGCCCACGACCTCTCCGGGACGTCGTATCCCTCCGGGGCGTCATATCCCTCCGGGACGTCGTATCCCTCCGGGGCGCCGTACCCCTCCGGAGCGTCGTATCTCTCCAGGGCGCCGTACCCCTCCGGGGCGTCATATCCCTCCGGGGCGCCGTACGCCCCTTCCTGACCGACGACGGCCACCTCGGCATCCCAGACACCGTCGTCCGTCTCAACATCCCGCGCGCCGTCGTGCGCCTCGACGTCCCGCGCGCCGTCCTCCACCTCGACGTCCTGCGCGTCTTCCGCCTCCGCTTCCGCGGGTTTGGGCAGGAACTGGTGCTCGGCCCAGGTCCTGTAGTCGCCCCAGCCGCCGAACGCGGAAGCATGGTAGCTGGGTTTGTCAGCGAATCGCCGTCGTCGCCTCCTACCGTTGGACATCGCCGGGATCTCACCTGCTCTCGAAAGATCATTTGCCTCAAGATCGCACGATGATGGGATATGATCATCCCATCGAGATCATCGCGATCCGTCATCCTGCGATCTCGCCGCGTGGTCGATGCTCCCCACGAAGGTCTGCTGATTGTCCTCGGCGATACCTAGGTGTTTGCATAGTATTCCGCGAATCCGCTGGCGGATTCGGCGAGGGGGTGGGAAGCGTTTCCAGCGCCCATCCCAGGTCCGCACGGCCACTCACATCCAGCTTGCGAAAGACACTGGTGAGATGGCTTTCGACGGTGCGTAACGTGATGCGCAGGGCTTGGGCTATCTCCTGATTGGTCGCACCGGTCGCCGCGAGTTCCGCCACGCGTCCCTCTCCCGTGGTCAGCACGTTCTTGACCCCACCGGCTCCCTGGTACATCCGGCCGCCCGCGGCGACGAGCCGGCCACGGGCCTGCTCGGCCAGCCTGCGAAATCCGCACCGCACCGACAGGTGCACGGCGCGACGGAAATGTCCGCGAGCGCCCTCGCGGTCGTCCATCCGCAGCAGCGCCTCGCCGAGCAGACTCTCGGCCCGGACCAGATACCAGCGCGCCTGGGTCCCGGCCAGCGTCTCCACCGCCTCGGTGAGCGTCTCCACCCCGTCGCCTCCCTCCGCGATCGCCCCCCTCGCCAGCAGGGCGAGCCCTCGGGCAGGCGCGTTCCCCCAGGCCTCGGCGAGTTCCTCGCCGTGCTCGATGAACTCCCCCGCCTCGTTCCCACGCCCCAGTTCGGCGAGGAGACAGGCCGCCTCCAGCCACCACGGCACGAACATCGGATGCCTGACGACGGCCTCGGCGAGCAGCGCGCCGCACTCGGTCAGGGACGACAGCGCACTCGCGTGGTCACCTCGCGACGCCGCCAGATACGACTTCGTCATCAGCACCCGTGGATAGTCGAGAAGGTAATCCTCCGCCTCCGGCGAGCCCATCTGGCCGAGTACTGAAGCGGCCTGGCCGAGGTCGCCCCGCCAGGCGAGCACCGCGGCCAGGGCCGTCCGCGGTGCCGTCACACTTCTCGACCACGGCTGCTCGTCCGCCAGTTTCATGGCCCTGATCGCGTCCACCAGCGCCCCGTCGAGGTTGCCCGCCTCGCCCAGGATCCACGACCGCCTGGACAGGGCCATCACCTGCCCCCAGGTGTCCCCCTGCTCCGCGCCGTGCGAGATCACCCGGCCCATGGCCCGCACCGCCTCCTCGACCTCGTCGGCGAGCGAGAGTACGTACGCGGCGGCACCGACCGCCTGGCTCCAGGAGACCTCGTCCGGGCCGCTGAGCGCCTTACGGGCGAGCGGCAGGCAGGTCCGGGACGAGAAACCCGACATGGCGAAGACCAGGGCCCGCCCGGCGAGCAGTTCGCGTCCGCCCCCGGCGGACACCCCCGGGGTCCGCGACATCACCGCCCATTCCGAGACGGTCTTCGCGGTGGACCTGCGGTTCCACCCGATCAGCAACAGCGCGGACTCCACCAGCATCCGCGACTCGTGATCCCCGGTGGCCGCTCCGTCGAGTTCCGCCAGGACGGTGTTCAACGTCGAGACCACCTCCGGTTCCCTTCCCAGGGGCGGTGCGACCCTGGACATCTGGATCGCCAGACGTGCTCTTCCCCGCACGTCGCCCGTCTCCCGCAGCCCGTCGCAGAGCATCGCGTACGCTCTCGCCGGATCGTCGTGTCCGACCAGCCGCGCGAGGTCGGCCCGCGCGCCGACGTCGGCGGGATCGGCCATCACCATCCGGTCCAGGTAGTGCGCCGCCACCTCCGCATCCCCGTTCGACTCGGCACGGCGTGCTCCCTCCCCGAGCACGCCCCGCATCCAGGTCTCGGGAAGTCCGGGCAGCAGCGCCAGTTGCGCGCTGACCTCCTCGGCCGGACGGCCTCCGTCGTTGAGCAGCCTGGCGGCCAGTTCCCGCCGTCGGTCGAGCGCGGCGGCCGGCATGTCGTTCAGCACCGCGGCCCGCACATGATGCTCGTTCAGCTCGTCCAGGCCGGCGTCGATGATCTCCTCATCGCGCAGGATCTCGATCGCGGCGGACACCAGCGGCTCGGGGACCCCGGCCAGCATGCCCACCAGTTCCGTGTCGGGGCGCCCCAGCACCGCGAAGGCCTCCACGACCCCACGCACGTATTCCGGCCGGCGATCGAGCGTCGCGAGCAGATGTCCGGCGTGGAGTTCGGCCCCGAGTTCGGCGGCCCTGGACTCGCCTCGGGCGTCAGGTGGCACGCCCTCCTCGCTCAGGCGCCTGAACAGCCGCGCGAGCAGTGCGAGGTTGCCCCGGCAAACACTGGTGCATACGCGAACGAACGGCTCTTTTGGTACGGTCTCCCAGCACCGCCGGGCCAGCTTCCCCGCGTCCTCCTCGGAGAGCGGCCCAAGGTCGACGACGCGGTGCCCGCGCGCGACGACACCGGGAACCGCCCGCCCGTTCGACAGGCCGGAGCGGTGCTGAGCGAGCAGGACGAACACCGGCAGATGGTGCCCGCGGTTCACCAGGAAGTCCAGCCATGCCAACGACTCCTCGTCGCACCACTGCGTGTCGTCGAGCATGACGGCCACCGGTCCCGACACGGCCGCCTCGCCGACACGCCGGAACAACAGGTGTGACAGCGGCACGGTGCCATCTCGCATCGGAAGCGGCCCTCCGCCGAACAGGCTTTCCGCGCCGCCCCATGGCAGGCGGGCCCCTGCGGGCGAGCAGGAGCCGCGCAGGATCGTCACTCCGACGCTGCGGGCATATCGCTCAAGTGCGTCCAGCAGTGCGGTCTTCCCCGATCCCGCGGGACCTCGCAACAGCGTCAGAGACGCCCCGCCCTCCGCGGCCCCCTCCAGCCAGGACACCAGTGTGCGGAACTCCGCTTCCCGACCCACCGGCCTGGCCTCGACATGGAAGATCCGTCCCGACATGGTCACCATCTCGCTTCATCACGTCACCGAATCTCGCCAAAAGGGGTCGTGAAAGCCAAGCGCTCTTCTTGAGCGTGGCGTGCGGGCACCGGGCCGACACCGACGTCAGCGTGGCCGGGAACATTCGAGACGCCGTCGCAGGGCGTGCGGGGATCGCGCGGGCATCGACATGCCACCTCCGGACGGGCGCCCGGTCATCCGCTGATCCGGTACAGCCGTGTTTCCGATGTTTTTCCGACGTTAGCTTCTAGAATCTCGCTCGGCAAAGACCTCTTTGCCGCGAGTTCATCCAAATTCCGCCTTCGCCGGGGACGGCGCCCCTCCGGCGAGCGGCTCCGGTGGGCCGCTCGTCAGAGGCCGAGGGACGGTCGGGCGAGGCGCGCCTTCCGCACCCGCCACCGCCCGCGGGCCGCACGCCGTCTCACGCCCGTCTTTTCAACCCGTCTCAGGCGCGGAGCCTGGCGTAGAACCGGTTGCACTCCTCATAGGCGGGGAGCAGACCCTGCCGCCGAGCCTCGGAGAGGGTCGGGGCCGTCGCGTCCTTGTCCGACAGCAGCGGCCTCACTCCGGCGGGCCAGTCGATCCCCAACTCCGGGTCGAGAGGATCGATGCCGTGCTCACGCCTCGGCGCGTATCCCTCCGAGCAGAGGTACACCACGGTCGCGTCGTCGGTCAGCGCCATGAAGGCGTGACCGAGCCCCTCGGAGACGTACACGGCCCGGTGGTCCTTGTCGTCCAGGACCACCGACTCCCACCGCCCGAAGGTGGGCGATCCGACGCGGATGTCGACGACTACATCGAAAACCGCACCCTTGACACACTTGAGGTATTTGGCCTGACTCGGCGGGACGTCGGCGAAGTGCACGCCGCGCAGCGTCCCCCGGCGCGAGACCGAGTAGTTCGCCTGCGAGAGGGCGAGGGGCCGGCCGGTGACCTCACGGAAGCTCTCCGCGCGGAACCACTCGTGGAAGCTGCCCCGGTCGTCGGGGAACACCTCCGGTTCGAACACCCACGCACCCTCGATGCCGAGTGAACGCATGCCCACCTCTCCTTCCGTGACCCCGCCTCATCCGGGGAGGGTGACTCCCTGACGGCACGCGCGACGGGTGCTTCCCAGCGGAGTCTCCTCCGACCGCCGACCCCTTGTGAACCCGTCGCCGTACACCGCGAAGGCGCGTACGACCCTTCGCGGGACCGTTCCAGTACCGCGCGGGTGGATCGTCCCAGGTGGGCGCCCATCAGGCCGATGACCGGCCGATCTGGCCACTTCCGGCCATCACGAGCCTTGTTCGCCCGCCCCGGGGGAGCACTCGGGAAAACCGCGTTCACGATCGGCGCGGTGACCCGTTCCCGGAGCGACCCTCCCCTCCTCACGGGCTCGACGCCGGGCCCCGCCGACGCCCCGACGGCCACACGACATCGAGGGCGCGTAGCATCGACGTTCTGCGACATTCATTCGATTTCTGCTCACGAACGCACACGGACACAGAGGATCATGAACGACTCCTTCATCCCCGCCGCCCGCGCGGCACGTGGGATCGGCCCTGGCGGCACGCCCGCACGGTGTTCCTCCCGGCCGGAGAACGACGGCGGGCGCCCCGGCACCACCGCGTCCGCGCCGGTGGAGGCGTCATGATCGACCTCCTCCGCAACCCCGTGAAGAACTACGACTGGGGTTCGCGTACGGCCATCGCCACGCTCGCCGGGCACCCCTCCCCCACCGAGCTGCCCGAGGCGGAGATGTGGTTCGGCGCCCACCCGTCCGGCTCCTCGTCGGTGCTTCGCCAGGGGACGTGGCACTCCCTCGCCGAGGTGGTGGCCGCCGCCCCTGAGACAGAGCTGGGCGGGAAGACCGTCGAGCGGTTCGGCTCGCGGTTGCCGTACCTGTTGAAGCTGATCGCCGTGGACCTGCCGCTCTCGCTCCAGGTGCACCCCTCCCAGGAGCAGGCCAGGGAAGGGCACGCCCGGGGCATCTACGTCGACCCGTTCCCCAAGCCCGAGCTGATCTGCGCGCTGACCCCGTTCACCGCGCTGGCCGGGTTCCGTCCTCCCGAGGAGGCCGCGACCCTCATCGGCGGGCTGGGCGTACCGGAGCTGGAGCCCGTCGTCGCGCCGCTGGCGGCCGGAGACGCCTCCGCCGCGCTCCGCGTCCTGGTGGAGTGGCCAGGAGACGGTAGAGCCGATCTCGTGGCCGACATCGCGCGGGCCGCCTCCTTCGCCGGAGGTCCCGAGAACGAGCTGGTCGTACGCCTGACGGAAATCCATCCGGAAGACCCCGCCTGTCTGGCCCCGTTGCTCCTGCGGCGCCACGAGCTGCGGCCCGGTGATGCGCTCTTCCTGGGCGCCGGGGTTCTGCACTGCTACCTGAGCGGGTTCGGCGTGGAGATCATGGGCGGCTCCGACAACGTGCTGCGCGCCGGGCTGACCGGCAAGCCGATGGACGTGGAGGAGCTGCTGCGGGTCACCGACCCCTCACGTCCGGCTCTTCAGGTCGAGCCGGTCGGCGATCTCTACCGCACCCCCGCCCCCGAGTTCCGCCTCGGTAGGGCCGTCCCCGGTTCCGGCCTCACCCTGGAGGGCGGCGTGCCGCGCATCCTGTTGTGCACCGAGGGTGAGGCCGAGATCGGCGGGCACACCCTGCGGCCCGGCGAGTCCGTCTTCGTCTCCGCCGCCCAGGGGCCCGTCGAGTTGCGCGGCCAGGGAACGGTCTTCTGGGCTGAACCGGGGATCGACTAGGCGCCTGACCAGCGGCTCGCGCCTGTCCGCCCCTCCCTCGTGAGGCCGCGGGCAGGCGCGATCCACGGCGGGCGGGCGCCCTCGCGTCCATACCGGCCTGCTATGGCGGATAACCCCCGGGCTAGGCGGGGCGTCCCCACCAGCGAGGCTGGAGGTATCCGATGACACCGTCCGACGACCTCACGGATCCAGACCTCCGTCTGGAGCTGATCCTGGTCGAGGTACTGCACCACGAAGCCGAGCACCTCGCGACCTCTTGACGCGTCCCGGTCCCGGCTCCAACGGGGGGAGCCGGGACCGGGACGCGTCGAAGAGCAGGGCAAGTCGCGGTAAGGGGCGGAGATTTTTCGATCAAGGCCGGTGTGGAGCCGGGTGACCGGCGTGCGAGGAGTCCTACAAGGGCGTTGAGACCGTGACGGTCACGGCCCGTAGAACACAGGAGGAACCTCCGTGCGACGCTTCTTCACCGGGATCGGCTACCTCGCCGCCCTGGCGGTGATCGCCACCACGATGGCCGCACCCGCTCAGGCCACGGCCACCACCCGCGCCTGCTCGATGCCCTTTTCCACCCAGGCCACCCTCGCCCGGACCGACGCGCCGTCGCGGGCCACCATGGTCGAGCCGGCCTACTTCACGATGACGACCGTCGGCTCGCGCCTGCCGTTCGTCATCAAGCTCACCGACGCCAAGAAGATAGAACACGCCCGGCGGATCATCAGCGGCGAGGAGACCGAGAAGACACACGTCCTGGGCCGGATCATCAAGACGCGGGCCCCGTACAACCCCTCCTACAGCTTCCACCTCGATCCGAACACGATCGACTTCTTCCAGATGGCCATCGAGGTCTGTGACGCGTCGCTCCCGTACGTCGAGGATCATCTCGACGAGGCGTGCGGCGCCTTCCTGCCCGGCTGCTTCTTCTGCCCCTGGACCTCCAAGCTCGTCGCCGAGGTCCCCGCCCCCTGACCCTCGCCGCGGGTTCGCGGCCGGCCGCGGCCATCGCCTCCCCTCGGGACCGGTGGCCGCGTCCGGAGCCGGTCTCCTCCCGGTTTGCCGCGTACAGCCGTCAGAGTGCCGGGAGCGTCCTCAGGTTTCCCGGTCGCGCGATGTCGTGGACTCCAGCACCCTTTTCGCCTTCGCCATCAGGGTGAGCGCCACCACCGCGAAGGCGAGCGCGAGCAGGGTGAAGAGGGTGAGCGACAGTTCGTCCGTCCGCTCCAGCAGCCGGGGCGACGCCGTCGAGACGGCGAACAGCGCGAAGAACAGCAGCGACCACGCGTACGGCCTCACCCGCAGGACCCCGCCCCGCCTGGAAACCATCAGCGGAACCCGGCCCTTCAGCAGCACGCGAACGCCGTGCGCGGCCATCACGCATCCGATCCCCAGCAGGGCCCAGCTGAACGCGACCGACAGTGTGTGCGCGCTCATCGGGATCGCACCTCCCTGGCCGTCGCCGGTGATCGGAGACGGCGTCTCCGATCACCGGCCGCCTGCCCCGCGAGGGGTGCGGCAAACCAGCCGTCCGTACGGCGAAACGCCCCGTCACCTCCAGCTCGGAGAAGGGCTTCCCACCCGGCCGTTTCCGGCTCGCCCTCGTCCCCCCGGCCTCCTCGATCGGCGTACGACGATCGAGGAGGCCGGCTTCCACACCCCGTCGCCCCCCGCGGACGTGCGGTCCTCCCACTCCCCTCGACCCGACGCGACCGTGGCGGCCCGGCTACCGCCGTCGTTACGCTGGGGACCCGCGCCGACGTGCATGGAGGAGCTCATGGCCGCTGGCCCGCTGGAACCGGATGACCCGCGCACGCTGGGAGCGTTCCAGGTCGTGGGGCGCCTCGGCGAGGGCGGTCAGGGCATCGTCTACGAGGGGTGGAGCGCCTCCGGCGACCGTGTCGCGATCAAGGTCCTCAAGGGCGGCACGAATCCCGACATCCGCCGCCGGCTCGCCAGGGAGCTGGAGTCGGCCCGCCGGGTGGCCCCCTTCTGCACGGCCCGGGTGCTCGCGGCGGAGCTCGACCGGCCGGACCCCTACGTGGTGAGCGAGTTCGTGGCGGGCCCCTCGCTGCAGGAACGGGTACGTGACGACGGTCCCCTGCGCGACGGTGACCTCGAACGGCTCGCCGTCGGCACGGCCTCCGCACTCGCGGCCATCCACGGCGCGGGGGTGGTTCACCGGGACTTCAAACCGGCCAACGTGCTTCTCGGCCCCGACGGGCCACGCGTGGTCGACTTCGGTATCGCCCGGCCCCTCGACGCCGACACGGCGTCCCTGACGATGTCGGGCACCCCGCCCTACATGGCTCCCGAGCAGCTCACGGGAGTGCACGGCTCACCCGCGGCCGACGTGTTCGCCTGGGCCTCGACCATGCTCTACGCCGCGACCGGCAGGGCACCGTTCGGCAACGACACCGTCGCCGCGGTCTTCAACCGCATCATCAACCAGGAACCCGACCTTTCCGGCGTTCCCCAGGGCCTGCGCGAGACCCTGGCCGCCTGCCTGTCCAAGGACCCCGCGGCACGTCCCTCGGCCCGGTCGCTTCTGGTGCGTCTGGTCGACCCCGGAGCCTCCACCGTCACGGTCCCCGACGTCGGTCCGGTGCCCAGCGCGTACGTCCCCGCCGGCTGGTCGGATCGCGCCCCGAGCGGCCTGCCCCGTCCCGTCGAGGCGGAGCCGCCACCGGTCGTCCGGCCCGGAGTCCACTCCAGGCCCACCGAGCCGGCCGGCCCCGTACGGGACACGGCGCTCCTACCCCCGAGCGGCGCCGGTACGGCGGGTCGTGACACGAAGATCTACGCGCCCCCGTACGGCGAGCGGGTCACCCGGCGGGCGAGGAACGTGGCCATCCCGGTGGCCGCCGTCGTCCTCGCGGGTCTGGCGACGGCCGGCGTGCTGTACGCGACGGGGACGATCGGAGGTTCCCCTGCGAACGGGGCGGCGCCCCGGAGTGAATCCGAAGGGACCCCTCGCCCGGCACCGGCCTCCGGATCCGGCGACACCGCCGACCGGGCACCGGCCTCCGGACCTGAAAGAACCCCCGACCGGGCACCGGCCTCCGGATCGGCCTCGGCACCGCCCACGGCTCCCGGAGGGGGCATCCCCTCGGCCTTCGCGGGAACCTGGACGGGACAGGTCGTCTCGCAGGACGACCGCGAGCGCACCGCCGGCGTCACGATCACCCTGAACCCGGGAGGATCCACCGGGACCTGGGTGTCCGGTGACTGCGAGCAGCAGGCCACGCTCACCCGCGTACGCGACACCGTGCTCGACCTGAACGTGGCGCAACGCGACCAGTGCGTGAGCGGGGACATGACCCTCACGCTGAAGGACCCCCAGACGCTGGACTACGTGAAGCAGGAGGGTGGGGGCTCGCTGGAATACCGAGGGAGCCTGCGCCGCTCCTGACCGCCCCGTATCCTGCGGGATCGCCCGGCTCCTTCTGGATCGCCCGGCCCGCTCCTGCCCCCTGCCCTCGCTCCCCTCTGAGGCGCCCGCCCGCTTCGCTTCTCGTCGTTCAGCCCGCGCGCACGATCTGGAAGGAGTACGACCCGGTCTTCGCCGCGGGTGACCTGACGACCAGCGCGTAGCGCCCGTCCCCGCCCGAGAGCGGCATGTCGAACTCGTTGCCGCACAGCGGGTAGGGCTGCCGGGGATCGGCGAGGCTCTTCTCCGCCGCGTCGTAGAGCTCGACGTCGATGGAGGTGCACGGCCCGCCTCCCGCGATGATCCTGATGGCCTTGGCTCCGTCGGCGTCGAACTCGAAGCGGTCGATCCGTCCGGGGACGTCCAGCGACCCCGCCCCCTCCGGGCTGCCCTCACCGATCTTCAGGCCGATCGTCGCGGGGAACGTGCGGACCTTCACGGTCGCGATCCGGAAGCTGTACGCCCCGATCACGTTGGTGTTCCCCCAGACCTCCAGCCGGTGGCCGCCCACCTTGGTCAGCTTGTTGCTGAGCGACGTACCCGCGCTGAAATCGACACTGGCCGGGGTCAGGGGCTCGTCGTCGACGTCGGAGAACACCTGGAACTGGATGCCGTCGCCCTCCATGTCGGCGACGTAGAACTCCCTGGCGTCGCTCAGATCCAGCGTGAATTTGTGCCTCTCCCCCGCGCGGGTCAGCTCGGCCGAGACCGTGCTGCCGTCGACGAGGGTGCCGCCCGGTTCGACGGCCGCGGAAGGCCGGTCCTGCCCGCCGGTCTCCGCCTGCTCGGGAGTGCTTTCCGGCTGGGCCGGGGGATCGCTCTCGACGGGCGCGGTGGTCGCCTCGCTCGTCACCTGCGCGGGAGCGGCCGCACCATCCCCGGTTTGGCCGCCGGTGAGGCCGCAGCCGGTGAACGCCGCCAGGGCGAGGACAAGAAAGGCGCCGTGCCGTACGGGGGCGGCGAGGCGTGGAGGGAGGTTCTTCATGACAGCCATTCTTCGGGACCCGCTTACAACCCGGTTGTCGGTCACTTTCTCATTCCCCTAGCGGCCTTTTGCAGGTTTCGCGCTTCCGGCACCTCCATCGGCCCTGGTCTTTCCCGGGTCGACACCGGTCAAGAGGCACTCGATCACGTGGATGACGCCCGGTGGTCACCCTCGCGCCGGGCGGGCGTCGTGGGCGATGAGCAGGTACGGCCGGATCGGACAACGTTGTCAACGTGACGGACGGCCTGTCGGTATGGTTCGGATTTGACCTCCTCCCCTCCCTGAGGGAGGAGAGTCCCCACGGTCACCCGTGAGGGTTCCTGCTTCACCGCCAGTTGCCCGCCCGAGAGGACTCTCGTTGAGGTCTTACACCGGCTCCACAGGCGTTTCACCTCTCCGCCAGCCCGGCGGCGAGGATGTTCTTCGCGGCGTTGACGTCCCGGTCATGGACCGCGCCGCAGGCACACACCCAATCACGGACGCCCAGCGGCATGGACCGCTGGAGGGTGCCGCACGCCGAGCACAGCTTGGAGGAGGGAAACCACCGGTCCACGACCAGCAACTCCCGCCCGTACCAGGCTGCTTTGTACTCCAGCATGGAGCGCATCTGGCGCCAGGAGGCATCCGAGACGGCGCGGGCCAGGCTGTGGTTTTTCACCATGTTGCGCACGGTGAGGTCTTCGATCACGACCGTTTGGTTCTCACGGACGAGACGAGTGGTGACCTTGTGCAGGTGATCTCGGCGACGGTCGGCGATGCGGGCGTACACGCGGGCGAGGGCGAGTTTCGCCTTGGCCCGGTTCGCCGAACCCTTTTCCTTGCGGGAGAGGTTGCGCTGAGCCTTGGCGAGTTTGCGCCGGTCGGCCCGCTCATGCTTGAGGTTGACGATCTTCTCTCCGGTCGACAGCGTCGCCAGCGCCGTAATACCCGCGTCCACCCCGACCGCGTTGGTCGTTGGATCCAGCGGCCCGATGGCGTCTTCACACAAGATGGAGACGAACCAGCGGCCCGCCGCGTCCTTCGACACCGTCACCGTGGACGGCTGCGCCCCCTCGGGCAGCGGGCGCGACCACACGACGTTCAGTGGACCGTTCATCTTCGCCAGGGTGAGCCGACCATTACGATAGGTGAACGCCGAGCGGGTGTACTCGGCCGACGGCCGGGACTTCTTACGGGACTTGAACGTCGGGTACTTCGCGTGCTTGGCGAAGAAGTTGGCGAACGCCGCCTGAAGGTGGCGCAATGCCTGCTGAAGCGGCACCGAGGACACCTCGTTCAGGAACGAGAGATCGTCGGTCTTCTTCCACTGCGTGAGCGCGGCCGACGACTCCACATAGGAGACGCGACGGCCGTCCAGCGTGTAGGCGCGGGTGCGCTCTTCGAGGGCCTTGTTGTAGACCAGGCGCACGCAGCCGAACGTCCGGGCAAGCTCTTCGGCCTGCTCGGGAGTCGGGTAGAAGCGGAACTTGAACGCCCGCTTCACGATCTGCGCCACGTCTCACATTCCAAAGCAAGATCAGCTAACAGTAGACATGTATTCGATTCCAGATCCGTGCGGCACCGTGCCGCGTTTCCTCTCCGGCCTGAAGGCCGGAGTATCCACGCTGGAGGTATTCGATGACCAGCGATGGCGGCCGGGCGAGGCGGCCCACCATGGTGGACGTGGCGGCCCTGGCCGGGGTGAGCCTGAAGACCGTCTCGCGGGTCGTGAACAACGCTCCGCACGTACAGCCCGAGCTGGTCGAGCGGGTGCTCGCCGCCGTGGCCGAACTCGGCTTCCGCCGCAACCACCTGGCCAGCTCGCTGCGTTCCGGGCAGGCGACCGCCACCGTCGGGCTGCTGATCGAGGAGATCGCGAACCCTTTCTACGCGACGATCGCGGGAGTCGCCGCCGAGGTCGCCGGGCACCACGGCACGATGCTCATCATCGCCAGTTCCGAGGAGGATCCGGCGCGCGAACAGCAACTGCTGCGGGACATGTGCGCCCGCCGCGTCGACGGGCTGCTCGTGGTGCCCGCCGGCGAGGACCACTCGTTCCTGCGCGCCGAGGTCGAGCTCGGCACCCCCGTGGTCTTTCTCGACCGTCCGGCGGGCGGGTTGCCCGCCGACACGGTGCTGCTCGACAACCGTGGGGGCGCGCGGGCCGGGGTGTGCCGGCTCGTCGAGTCGGGCCATCGGCGGATCGGCGTCCTGCTCGACTCGATCGGCGTCTACACGATGCGCGAGCGGCTCGACGGCGCGCGGGACGCGCTGGCCTCGGCCGGCGCGCCGTACGACACCGGGCTGGTCCGTGACGGCGTCCGCGACCCGGCCGCGGCCGCCCTGGCCGTCTCCGAACTGCTCGACCTGCCGGATCCGCCGACCGCCTTCTTCAGCCTGAACAACCGGATCACTCTCGGTGCGGTCGAGGAACTGCACCGGCGCGGCAGCGACGCCGCGTTGCTCGGGTTCGACGACTTCGACATGGCCGCTCTGGTGCCGTACCCGCTGACGGTGATCGCCTATGACACCCGTGAGCTGGCCAGGACCGCCGCCGAGCTGCTGTTCCGGCGGATCGGCGGGGATCGGTCGTGGCCGCGCACCGTGGTGCTTCCCACCGAGCTGGTCGAGCGGGGCATCCCGCCGCGCTGAGCCCGGCGACCGGAGACGGCGACCACCTGCCGACCGGCTCCCCACGGGTCCGCGGGCCGGCGTGGTGGGGAGGGAGTCGACCCCACGAGCCGCGGGTCATGGGCACGCGCCCCCGATTCGACCTCTCGGAGCCGGGGGTGCGTGCGTCTCACGGGGTCACGCGTAGAGGAAGTAGTAGCTGTACCGGCCCTCCCACTCGCATGAGTAGTCGTTCCACCAGTCCTCGGTGATGCCGTGGGTTCCGATCCGCTCGCACTCCGCGTGTTCCTTGAAGACACCCGCCAGCCTCTCGGCGTGTGCCGGGGCGGCGCCGGTCGTCAGAGAAACTCCGAGGACCATGACGGCCGAGACGAGAACAGCGCGTACCTTTCGCATTCGTCCTCCTGTGACTGGGGAGATCATGAAGGTGAACATTATCACTCGGCACGCGCCGGGGAAGATCATCACACTCGAATCATTCACGGGACGGGGGATGAAACTTTCATCGGTCCTGTCGCGGGCCGCACATGTTTCGCGGATGTTTACCGCCGGTAAATCCCATGCCACCTGCCCCCGGAGGTCCGGCCGCTGTCCAATTCCCGACGTGGCGGCCCTGAAAGGCCTCGCGGGCGCGTATCCGACCGCCTGTGCATGCCATGGATGATCTGGACTGTATTCGTACTACGTGATCCTCAAAGTACGATTTATGCCCCTTATCCTGTTCCATTGGAACGATGCATCGAAAACTTTGACCATCGTCACTTACGTGTCATATCGTCGCCCCGCCCATATCGATGTGAGCCGCGACACTCGAACAGGACGTTTTTCTCGCAGGCGCTACGGTCGGCCTGCTGATCGAGGTCGCCACGGCGCGGCAGGAAACACGGACGGTCACCGGGGACGAGCGGCGAGCATCCGACAAACCGGAGTCGTACCATGCAAGCTCGAATCCGCACGGCCGTGATTGTCGGCATGGCGATGACCATGCTGGCCGCCGTCGGCGTGTCAGCAGTCTTCGCGCCACCGGCTCACGCCACGCAGGTGATCACCGACATCGCCTACGCGCCCGCACAGCCGGCCACCAGCAAGGGGCATCTGCTGGACCTCTATCTGCCCTCCACCGGAATCACGCCCCGGCCGCTGCTGATCTGGCACACCGGCTCGGCCTGGAGCAGTGACGACGGCAAGGCCGGCGCGGACGCGATCGCGAACATCTTCACCCCTCTGGGCTTCGCCGTGGCCGGCGTCAGCGTCCGCTCCAGCGCCCAAGCGATCTTCCCGGCCCAGGTGCACGACATCAAGGCGGCCATCCGCTGGCTGCGCGCGAACGCCGCCACGTACCAGATCGACCCCAACCGCTTCGCGATCATGGGCGACTCCTCGGGCGGCTGGCTGACGGAGATGGCCACCTTCTCCGGTGGCGTGGCCGCACTGGAGGGCACCGTCGGCACGACCGGAGTCTCCAGCGCCGTGCAGACAGGACTCGCCTTCTACAGCCCGACCGACTTCCTGCAGATGAACGCGCAGAACCTGCCGACCGGCGGACTCGACCACAACTCCCCCGCCTCCCCCGAGTCCCTCCTGGTCGGCTGCCCGATCCAGACCTGCCCGGCCACGGTGGCCCAGGCCAATCCGATGACCTACGTCGACAGCAACGACCCGCCGCTGATGTTCATGCACGGCCAGGCCGACTTCCTGGTACCGCACGGGCAGAGCGTCCTGCTCTACAACAGGATCAAGGCCCAGTGCGGCAGGGCGACGTTCGTCTCGGTGCCCGGCGCGGATCACATGATGCCCCAAATCATGGACCCCGCCCAGCACGGTCTGCAGACCGTCCGCACCACCGCCAACTGCTCCGAGACCGTCAGCACCGGCACGTTGAACCCCACCTGGGCCAACTTCACGACCTTCCTGCGCGGCGGACTCAAGATGGGCACCTCCTGCGAGGTCACCTACACCACCGGCGCCTGGAACGGCGCCTTCAACGGCAGCGCGACCATCAGGAACACCGGCACGACCCCCATCGAGGGCTGGACCCTGACCTGGACCTGGCCGGGCAACCAGCAGATCACGAGCGCCTGGAACGCCACGGTGACCCAGGTCGGCACCCAGGTGACCGCCCGTGACGCCGGCCACAACTCCTACATCGGCCCCGGCTCCAGTCAGAGCCTCGGCTTCTCGGCGACCGCCACCGGGACGAACGGCATTCCGGCCCAGTTCAAACTCAACAACCTCGTCTGCACGAGAGTGCCCGCCTGAGACGACGTGCCGGGCCCGAGCCGAACGGCGAGGGCCCGGCACCGTTCTCTTGTCGCCGGGATTCCAAAGAATTACATTCTGGGAAACCGTGACCTGGAGCGGAAAGGCGCATTTCCAGAGTTGAATACATTCCGTCGGAACCTGATCACGGAATGTCACCGACCGGCCGCTCACGTCCATATTGCTTTACCCAACGGTCCGCCCCTATTGTTGCCTCCGACGGCCGCCGGCCCATTTCCCGTTTTTCATTGCCCGGCCGCAGGTCACTTGATATCCCGTGACCCGAAATAAATCGGATAAGCCGTCTTCCACTGCCAGAAGGCCGTTGTCCGGGATCGTCGATGAGTTAGGGGACGTGTGCGTACATCCAACATATTCGTCAGGAGTCTCGGCGTTTATGTGCCTGACAGTGTGAGCGTCGAGCAGGCGGTTCGTGAGGGCTGGTACCCGGCGGAGGAGGTCGAGAGGTTCCAGCAGGTCGGCGCGGCGGTGGCCGGTGACATGCCGGCGCCCGAGATGGCGCGGCTCGCGGTCCTGGACGCGTACGACCGCTGGGGCGAGTCCTCCCCGCGCGACCTCGACCTTCTGCTCTACCCGTCGGTCTGGCACCAGGGCCCGAACGGCTGGCAGCCCCAGCACTACCTGCAGATGCACCTCCTCGGTGGGAACGTTCCGGCGTTCGAGATCCGGAGCGGCTGCGTGGGGATGATCAGCTCGCTCGAACTGGCGGCGAGCTACCTGCAGGCCGACGCGGACAGGGAGACGGCGATGGTCGTCTCCTCGGACAACCACGGCACCCCGCTGGTGGACCGCTGGCGGATGACCCCCGGGGCGCTGATCGGCGACGCCGCGGCCGCGCTCCTCCTCGGCAAGGGCTACGGCATGGCCGAGCTCCTCTCGGTGAACGCGACGGTGATCCCGGAGGCCGACGCGGTCAACGACGGCGCCTACCCCCTGTTTCCCCCGGACGCCACCGTCGGCAGAGGGCTGAGCTTCGGGGACCGGCACGAGGAGTTCCGCCAGAGGCTGCTCAAGAAGCAGGGGACCGGAATCCACCTCACGATCCAGAAAACGATGATGCACCAGGTCGAGAAGACCCTGGACGAGGCGGGGATCGAACTCTCCGACATCACGCGGGTGGCGTTGCCGCACGGCCGCCGCGAGGACCTGGACGGGCAGATGTCCTGGCTGGGCATCGAGGAGGACCAGACGACCTGGGACTACGGAAGGCGCGTGGGCCACTGCGGCGCGGTGGACCAGTTCATCGCCTTCGAGCATCTCGTCGCGACCGGCGGGCTCGTGGCCGGCGATCACCTGCTCACGGTCGGGTTCGGCTCGGGAACGTCCGTCGCCGCGGCGGTCTTCAGGATCCTGGCCACCTCTCCCGTCACGACAGGGGCACGCGCATGACCGATCTCACGCGAAGGCTGGTCGACTTCATCCAGGAGAACCTCGTCCTGGACGGCGACGACATCAAGGTCGACGAGACGACCCCGCTCCTGCTGTCGGGTCTCCTGGACTCCCTGCGGACGGCGCGGTTGCTGAACTTCCTCCGCAAGGACGTCGGCGTCCCGATTCCCGCCGCGAGGCTCGACCCGGAGAACTTCAGGGACGTCGTGACCATCGTGGCGATGGTCAGAGAACTCGAATCCGTCTAGCCGGGCGAGGGCAGAGTCATGCAGTTGGCGGACACCTACATCAGCGGAGTGGGAGCCTTCCTCCCCCGGACCGTCGTCAGCGTCGAGAAAGCCGTCGCCAAAGGCTGGTATCCGGCGCAGGAGGCCGAGTTGCACAACCTGGCCGGGACGGTGGTGGCCGGTGACGTACCGGCTCCGGAGATGGCCCTGCACGCGGCGCGGAGCGCGCTCAAGCGCAGCGGGCGCGCTCCGGGCGACCTGGATCTCCTCCTGTACGCCTCGACCTGGCACCAGGGGCCGGACGGCTGGCCCCCGCACTCCTACCTGCAGCGTCATCTCGTCGGCGGGGACGTCCTGGCCACCGAGATCCGGCAGGGCTGCAACGGGATGTTCATCGCCCTGGAGCTCGCGGCCGGCCACCTGGACGCCGTACCCGGCAGGCAGGCCGCCCTGCTGGTCGCCGCCGACAACTACGGCACCCCGCTGATGGACCGGTGGCGGATGGGCCCCGGCTACATCGGCGGGGACGCCGCCGCCGCGCTCGTGCTCACCAAGGGGACGGGTTTCGCGCGCCTGACGTCGGTCTGCACGACGACGGTGGCCGAGGCCGAGGAGCTCCACCGGGGCAGCGAACCCCTCTTCCCTCCGGGCGTCACCGTTGGGCGCCGGATGAGCTTCGCCGCCAGGAACGAGCAGTTCAGGCAGCAGGTCATGCCCAAGGGCGAGGCGACCACGGCGCTGTTCAAGATCCAGCGGGCGTTGATGGAGGTCGTCGAGCGCGCGTTGACCGAGAGCGGGATCGAGGCCGGCGACCTCACCCGGGTGGCGTTCATGAACTACTCGGAAGAGATCGTCGAACAGCGGTGCATGGCCATGCTCGACCTGCCCATGTCCCGCTCGACCTGGGACTACGGCCGCACCATCGGCCACTGCGGGGCCTCCGACCAGGTCCTCTCCCTCGACCACCTGCTCCTGAGCGGGCAGCTGGGCCCCGGCGACCACGTGCTGATGCTCGGCACCGGGCCGGGAGTGACCGTCTCCGGTGCCGTAATCAAGATCATCGACAGTCCTCAGTGGGTCTGACCGAAGGGAAACGAACGCAGATGGCCGACAGTACGCGCGGAGTCCAGGTGGAACCAGTGGCGGTGATCGGGATTGGATGCCGCCTTCCCGGTGACGCCCGCTCACCGGACGAGTTCTGGGACCTGCTGCGTGCCGGCCGGAACACGACCGGGCCGCTACCCGCGGAACGCTGGCGCCCGTACGAGAACCGGAGCCCCGAACACGCCGCCTCGCTACGCGACGCCGTACGTCACGGCAGCTTCCTCGACGACATCGAGGGCTTCGACGCGGAGTTCTTCGGCCTGTCGCCCCGCGAGGCCGAGCTGATGGACCCGCAGCAGCGGATCCTGATGGAGACCGCGTGGGAGGCCCTGGAGAACGCCGGCCTGCCGCCGCACGAACTGACCGGCACCGACGCCGGGGTGTTCGTCGGGGTCTGCACCGCCGACTACGGAGGCCGCCTCCTTGAGGAACTGCCCCAGATCGAGGCGTGGACCGGGATCGGCGCCGCGACCTGCGCCGTCGCCAATCGCATCTCCTACTCGCTGGATCTGCGCGGCCCCAGCATGGCGATCGACACCGCCTGCTCGGCGTCGCTGGTCTCGCTGCACCTGGCCGCCCAGAGCCTGCGGCTCGGCGAGAGCGACGTCGCCCTCGCCGGCGGCGTGAACCTGCTGGTCACCCCGGGGCAGACCCTCACACTCGGCACGGCGGGAGCCCTCGCCCCCGACGGGCGGTCCAAGTCGTTCGACGCGTCGGCCGACGGCTACGGACGCGGCGAGGGCTGCGGCGTGGTCGTGCTCAAGCGGCTGTCGGACGCCCAGCGCGACGGTGACCGGATCCTCGCGCTCGTCATCGGCAGCGCCGTGAACCAGGACGGGCACACCAACGGCATCATGGCGCCGTGCGGGGAGGCCCAGGAACACGTGATGATCCGGGCCTGCCGGCAGGCGGGCATCGCACCGTCCACCGTCGACTACATCGAGGCGCACGGCACGGGCACCCGGCTCGGCGACCCGCTTGAGGCGGGGGCGCTCTCCTCCGTGTACGGCACGCCGCGGCCCCCCGGCGACCCGTGCCTCGTCGGCTCCGTGAAGTCCAACATCGGTCACCTCGAGGGCGCCGCCGGCATCGCCGGCGTCATCAAGGCGGTGCTCGCCCTCGACCGCGGTGAGATCCCCCCGAGCGTGCTGAACACCCTGAACCCGGCCATCCCGTGGGAGACCTCGGGCCTTCGCGTGGTGACCGAGCAGTCGGCCTGGCCCGAGCGCGACCACCCCCGCCGGGCGGGCGTCTCCAGCTTCGGGTACGGCGGCACGGTCGCGCACATCGTGCTCGAACAGGCCCCCGCGGCCCAGGAGGCCCCCCGGGTCGAGGAGGGTGGAGAGCGGCTGTTCCCGCTGTCGGCCGCCTCCGAGCAGGCTCTGCGGCAGTACGCGGGCAAGCTCGCCAACCGCCTCGACCAAGGGCTCGGCCAAGGGCTCGACCTGGCGTCGGCGGGGCACACGCTCGCGCTCCGGCGCACCCATCTGGCCCGTCGCGCCGTCGTGATCGGGGCGGACGGGAACGAGCTCGCGGCCGGCCTGCGCAGGCTCGCGGATGACGTACCCGCCGAGAGCGTCCTCACCGGTGACGTGCTGCCCGAGCTCGGTCCCGGGCCGGTCTGGGTCTTCTCCGGGCAGGGCTGCCAGTGGCGCGGGATGGGGCGGGAACTGCTCGCCGTGCCGGAGTTCGCGTCCCTCGTCGACGAAGTGGAGCCGATCTTCATCGAGGAGATCGGCTTCTCTCCCCGGCAGGTCCTCACCGACGGCGATCTCGACACCATCGACCGCGTGCAAACCATGATCTTCGTGATGCAGCTGGGCCTCGCCAGGCTCTGGAACGCGTACGGGGTCGCTCCGAAGGCCGTCATCGGCCACTCCGTCGGCGAGATCGCGGCGGCGGTGACGGCCGGCGCGATGACCGTCGCCGACGGCGCCCGCCTGATCTGCCGTCGCTCCCGGCTGCTGCGCCAGGTCGAGGGCGAGGGGGCGATGGCGATGGTCGACCTGTCGTTCGAGGAGGCGACGGAGAGGCTCGCCGGCCGTACCGACCTGGTGGCCGCGATCTCGTCGGCCCCCGGCTCCACCGTGCTGTCCGGCGACGTCGCCGCGGTCGAGGCGGTGGTGAACGAGTGGCCCGCCGAGGGCATCGTGGTGCGGCGGGTGGCCTCCGACGTCGCCTTCCACAGCCCGCACATGGACCCCCTCGCCGTCGAACTCGCCGCCGCCGTCGCCGATCTCTCGTTCGGTGCGCCTCGCGTCCCCATGTACACGACCGCGCTGGCCGACCCCCGATCGACGCCCGTCCTGGACGGCGCGTACTGGGCGGCGAACCTGCGAGACCCCGTGCGGCTCACCGCGGCGACCAGGGCCGCGGCGCAGGACGGCTACCGCGTGTTCCTGGAGATCTCCCCCCACCCCGTGGTCGCGCACTCGGTGACCGAGACGCTCTCGGAGAACGGGTTCGACGACGTGTTCGTCGGCACGTCACTGCGCAGGAACCAGCCCGAGTCCTCGACCTTCCTCGTCGCGCTGGGCACGGCGCACTGTCACGGCGTCGAGGTGGACTGGAGCCGTCTGCAGCCGTCCGGCGGCCTGGCCGACCTGCCGCCGTACGCCTGGCAGCACCGCCGCCACTGGCGCGAGGCGTACACCGGGGACGACAACCGGGGGCACGACGTGCACTCCCACACCCTGCTCGGAGCCGGGAGCAGCCTCGCGGGCAGCCGGACCCGGGTGTGGCGGACCAGCCTGGAGGACGCCAACCGGCCCTACCCGGGCAGCCACGCCCTCAACGGGGTCGAGATCGTGCCCGCCGCCGTGCTCGTCAACACGTTCCTGCACGCGACCGAGGACGAGGACGTCACGCTCACCGACGTGGAGATGATGCATCCGCTGATGACCGCGGAACGCAGGCAGATCCAGGTCGTGCACGAGCCTCCTGCGGTGCGGCTCGCGGCCCGTACGCCGGCCGGTCCCGACGAGCCGGAACCCGCCTGGCTGGTGCACGTCACCGCGGACGTGGCCGCCCCGGGCCAGGTGAAACCCGACATGCTGCCCGACGCCGGCGCTCTCACCCCGATCGATCCCGGGTTCGTGCACAAGCGGCTCGCCACCGTCGGCGTACCCTCGACGGGCTTCGACTGGACGATCGAGACGCTGCTGAGCGGGGACGGCGTGCTGCGGGCCACGGTCCGCACCGGGGAGGCGGAGGGCTGGACGCCGGCGCTGGACGCGGCGATGTCCGTGGCGCCCTGCGTGTTCCCCGGCGATCCGGTGCTGCGCATGGTCGTGCACATCGACGAGGTCACGCTCACCGGCACGCCCCCCTCGACGGTGATCATCGACGCGGCCGTCGACCCTGCCGCCGAGGACACCGTTCGGGCGCTCCTCGCCGACGTGGACGGCCGGGTGGTGGGACACCTCACGGGACTCCGCTACCCGGTGATCGACGCGCCCACCCCGGCCGAGGAGGATCTCGGCGGGCCCGCGGAGTCGTTCTCCGGCCTGGCGCCCGAGGACCTGCGCGAGCGTGTCCTGCCCGAGATCCGCGCGGAGATCGCCGCCGTGATGAGGCTCGCCCCCGAGGACCTGGCGACCAGGCGTCCCCTGGTCGAGCAGGGGCTTGACTCGGTGATGACCATCATGGTCCGGCGGCGTCTGGAGAAGCGCTTCGGCCGCCGTCTCCCCGCGACCCTGCTGTGGCAGCAGCCCACCATCACCGCGATCGCGAACCACCTGGTGGGGCTTCTCACGGCTCCGAGACCGGACGTGGCGACGGAGACCGCCGCCGAGAGCGTGCTCGTGATCGGAGGCTGAGGCCGGCGGGGGGGGGGGGGGGGGGGGGGGGGGGGGGGGGCGGGCGCCCGGGCGGGCGGGGGGGGGCGCCGGGGGGGGGGGGGTCCCCCCGCGCGCGGGGCGGGGGGGGGGGGCGGGCCCCCCCCCGCGCGGGGGGGGGGGGGGGGGGGGGGCGGGCCCGGGGGGGGGGGGGCGGGGGGGCCCCCCCGGGGCCCCCCCGGCCGGCGCGTTTGGTGGGGAGTGGACCGGTCAGCCGGTCGTGCGGGCCCCACGGACGTCGGGACATCGGAGCGTCGGGACATCGGGGCTTCAGGAGACGGCGCCGAGAGCCTCGACACTCGGACTCGACGCGGAAAGCCGTCAGGACCGCCGTCCGCCTTCGGATCGCCCTCCGGAGCGTCCGCCCTCAGAGTGTCCTCCGGAGCGGCCGCTTTCCGAACGCCCACTTTCCGAGTGTCCCTTGGAGTGCCCGGCCCTGACCTCGATGCGTCGCCCCTGTCCCTGCGTGGCCTTGGGGATCCGCAGGGTCAGGATCCCCTCGTCCATTGACGCCTCCACGCCCTCCTGGTCCACGTCGGAGGGGAGTGAGGTGTGAAAGTGGAATCGTCCCGTCCGAACCCGCAGCGCGTTGGAACGTCCCTCTTCCGTGTGGACCTCGCCGTTGACGCACAGTTCGCGACCGTTGATGGAGATCTCGACGTCCTCGGGTGCGATGCCGGGCATCTCCAGCCTGGCGAGGTAGGCGTCATCGATCTCGTCGATCTCGGCGATCGGCATCCACGGGCGTTCCGCCTCGCCCTCGGCCGTCTGCCGGGTCAGCAGTCCGAGCTGGTGGAACAGATCCTGCATGTCCCCGAAAGGGTCCCGTCTCAGTACCGCGAGCGGCTCGACCCCGTGCACGTGACCACCTCTGGTACGCCTCATCGGCAATGTCATGACATCCCCCTGCTTACGCTTGAATCGGCTACCTCGTCCCCCACGAGGAGCCTCGGCCGCAGCAGGGCAACGGCCCGCGCGGCCAGTAGCACAGCGCTACCGCGTAGTGACAGATACCCGACATAGGTCGCGACTACACTCGCCGCCGCCCCCACCCGCCCCGTCGGGCGGCGCCCCCGGCGACCTCCACCGGGTCACCTCTCGGGCTCCCCCTCCTCGGCACGGTAGGACGTGGTCCAGGTCGCACCGCATCGGCAGTGGGACAGCACGAGCAGCTCGCCCCCTTCGGTCACGGTCATGTCGCGATTGAGGCGGACGTGAACATGCGTGCTCATGACGGGTGGACCTCCACTTGATCATTGGTTCCGGCCGGTCCTCGGCCGCGAATCCCCCGGCGCCGTCGAGGACCGCGGTCACGCCGCCCGGCCCGGGGAGGTGATGTCTTTCCTCACCACATACCCAAAATATGTGATTTCAGGACAAAAGTGATGATTGTCCATCTTTGGACCATGGACCCGTGTCCTCCCGGAAGGAGGTCGAACACCGGCGAACGCGGCGATTCCCCCGCCCCGCGCTCGCGAAATTTTTCCATATGGTAAAAGCATGTTCTTCGAGCCCCCATCGGCACAGGAAGAAACAACCCGCCCGCCCGACCTCGGGCCGCCCGCCTGGTACGCCCCGCCCGCCGAGGAGATGGGCGCGACGATGACCAGCGATCTGCTGCTCGCCCGCACCCCGAACGTCGCCGTCGCCCTGCCGACGATCCGGGCGTTCAGCACCGGATGCCTGTTGGACGTGGAGATCGTCATGCGGCGGCGTTCCCTGCCTCCCGACGACTTCCAGGCTCTCCAGATGTCCGTGTTTCCCCACATGATCTCCAGCGTGAGCGCCCGCGGGTTACCGGACAACCTGCTGCGGTTCGGCGTCCGCTTCGCCGACGGCACCAAGGCCACCACCGTCGGACAGAGGTTCGACCTGGCACGGCTCCCGCGAGATCCGCCATCGGTTCCGCGGCTCTCCTGGCTGCTCGGAGGCACGTCCCTGCGCAGCGGCGACAACGACGAAGGGATCTTCCTCAACATAGGACTGTGGCTCTGGCCCTCACCACCCCCGGAGACCTTCGAACTCGGCGTGGAGTGGCCCGATGGCGGGATCGAGCTGAGCATCGCCACCCTGGACGGCGCGGCCATCGTGTCCGCCGCCGAGCGATCGGTCCCGTACTGGCCTGATCCCCCACCGGGCGACTGACGCGCTCCCCGGTCTGAAGGCCGGAGCGCGGCGGACGACTTCGGTAGCCCCTGACCTGCTCGGCCCCCACGAGTCCCGCTCGCCGCCCTCCCGGCCACGGCGGCACGCACTTGACCGGGAGGGGCCACCGTCCCGAGAACCTCGGACCCGCCGCCCATCCGGGGCGGCGGAGCCCCGACGATCCGGCCGGCGAAAAATCGTTCGCCTCCTCCTGACACCCTGCGTCACCATTGCCATAGCCGAGGGTGTTCGGAGGGGCGGATGGCCGTGCTGGGATCACTCGATTCTCCGGAAGACAGACCGTCCGCCCGGAGGTCGGCCGTTCTGCTGGCGCTGCGGTACTACAACCGGGAGTTGCTGAGGCAGTGGCGGGTCGCCGTACCCGCGCTGACCCTGCCCGCGTTGGGAAACACCTGCCTGTTCTATCTCGCCCCGCTGGCGGTGGGTGCGATCGTGGGGCGCCTGTCCGAGGGCGGGGACGACGTCGCCGCCCTCATGCCGTACGTACTCGGCTTCGGCGCGACGCTGCTCGCCGGGGAGGTGCTGTGGCGGGCGGGTATCCACTTCCTGAACCGTACGGACGCCCGGGGTGTCGAGTGGCTCGGGGTGACGGCCATGGACAGGCTGCTGGCCAAGGACGCCGCGTTCTTTCACGACAACTTCGCCGGCTCGCTGACCAAACGGGTGCTGAGCTTCTCCGGCGGGTTCGAGAACTTCGTGGACACTCTCACCTTCTCTATCATCGCCAAGGTGGTGCCGCTGGCCTTCGCCTCGGTGGTGCTGTGGCGGTATCACCCGCTGCTGGTCTTCGTCCTCCTGGGCCTCATCGTCGTCACGGGCCTCATCATCGCCCCGCTCATTCGCCGTCGCCAGAGGCTGGTGGACCAGCGTGAGGCCGCGAAGGTGCGGGTGTCCGGGCACATCGCCGACGTGCTGGCCAACATGGAGACGGTCCGCGCGTTCGCCGCCGAGGAGCGCGAGGCCGCGAAGCACCGGGCGCGGGTCGCCGAGCAGCGCGGGCTGACGCTCCGTTCCTGGGACTACGCCAACCTCCGGGTGGACACCGTCATCGCCCCGCTCTCGATCCTCACCAGCACCCTCGGCCTGCTCCTCGCCATCACCCTCCGCGGTGGCCTGGGCGTGGAGGCGATCGTGGTGACGTTCAGCTACTACACGACCTCGATCAACATCATGTTCGAGTTCAACCAGATCTACCGTCGCATGGAGAGTGTGCTCACCGAGTCCGCCCAGTTCACCGAGCTTCTCCTCACACCGCCGGGAGTCGTCGACCCCAAGGACCCGCAACCGCTGCGCCCCGCCGACGCCGGCGTCCGGTTCGAGCGGGTGACGTTCGCGCACTCCGGCAACCCACCTCTGTTCGACGGCCTGGACCTGCACATCCCCACCGGCACCAAGGTCGGCCTCGTGGGCCGGTCGGGCGGCGGCAAGACCACCCTCACCCGGCTGCTGCTACGTCTCATGGACATCGACGAAGGCCGGATCCTCATCGGCGGCCAGGACATCACCCGGCTCCGCCAGGCCGACCTGCGCAGCCTGATCTCCTACGTCCCCCAGGAGCCCGCCCTGTTCCACCGGTCGTTACGCGACAACATCGCCTTCGCCCGGCCGGGCGCCACCGATGCCGAGATCCACCGGGTGGCGCGGGCGGCGCACGTCACGGAGTTCGCCGAGACCCTGCCGAACGGCTTCGACACGCTGGTCGGGGAACGCGGCGTCAAACTCTCCGGCGGCCAGCGGCAGCGCGTCGCCCTCGCCCGTGCCATCCTGCGTGACGCGCCGATCCTGCTGCTGGACGAGGCCACGAGCGCACTGGACTCCGAGAGCGAGACTCTCATCCAGGAGGCCCTGTGGAGCCTGATGCGCGACCGCACCGCCCTCGTGGTCGCGCACCGGCTGAGCACCGTCGTGCGCATGGACCGTCTCGTCGTCCTCGACCAGGGGCGCATCGCGGAACAGGGCGACCACCACGAGCTCCTTCGGGCCCAGGGACCGTACTCCCGCCTGTGGCACCACCAGTCCGGCGGTTTCCTCCTCGAAGAGGACGGCTCGGACGCCGTCCACCGCTGAGAGTTTCACCGTTCGCGTGAAATTTTCACCGGTGTGACGCCGTAATCCCAGAGTGTCAGGGCGGATCGATCACGGTGTTTGAGGTTCCGCGGCCCGCGTGCCTACGGTGCTGACATACGTAAAGTAATCCGGTCAAGGAGGCCATCATGCGCGCCCGCGTCATACCGGCCCTGATTCTGGCTCTGCTCGCGCTGGTCGTCACCGCTCCCGAGGCCCGCGCCCAGGTGGTGGGCGGCTTCGACTTCTCCCGGGCGCAGGTCTCCGTCACGGGCCTCCAGGTTCCCTGGGGTCTGGCGTTCCTGCCGGACGGCAGCGCGCTGGTGTCAGAACGCAACACCGGACGCATCCTGCGGGTGCGGCCGGACCAGACGCCCACGGCGGTCGCCACCGTCAGCGGGGTGAGCGCCTCGGGTGAGAGCGGCCTGCTCGGCATCGCCGTGTCGCCCACCTACGCCCAGGACGGCTGGGTGTACGCGTACTTCACCAGCACCGCCGGGGACAACCGCCTGGTCAGGCTGCAACTGACCGCGCCACAGACGCAGACGGTGATCCTCTCGGGGGTGCCGAGCGCCACCATCCACGACGGCGGTCGCATCGCCTTCGGGCCCGACGGCATGCTCTACGTGGCGACCGGCGACGCCGGCAACACCGCCAACGCGCAGAACGTCAACAGCCTCGCCGGGAAGATCCTGCGGATGACACCCACCGGAGGCGTGCCCGCGGGCAATCCGATCGCAGGCTCCCGCGTCTGGACCTACGGCCACCGCAACGTCCAGGGCCTGACCTGGGACTCCCAGGGCAGAATGTACGCCGCCGAACTCGGACAGAACACCCGGGACGAGATCAACCAGATCGTCGCGGGCTCCAACTACGGCTGGCCGACGTGCGAGGGCACCTGCAACAACCCCTCCTTCCGCGACCCGATCGTCACGTGGACGACCGCAGAGGCGTCGCCGAGCGGGCTGGCCTGGGCCAACGACACCCTCTTCGTCGCCGCGCTGCGCGGCCAGCGGCTCTGGACGGTGCCGCTGAGCGGTGCCGGCACACCCGGCACGCCGCTGGCCGAGTTCCAGTCCGCCTACGGGCGGCTCCGCACGGTCGCGGTCGGTCCGGACGGCTGGCTCTGGGTGGCGACCAGCAACCGGGACGGCCGCGGCACCCCGGCGGCGCAGGACGACCGCATCGTCCGCGTCCCGCCGGCCACCACCGGGGGCGACACCACCCCGCCGACCGCGCCGGCCGGCCTCGCCGCGTCGGGGACGACCTCCACCGGCACCACCCTGGCCTGGACCGCCTCCACCGACAACGTGGGCGTGACCGGATACGACATCCTGCGCGCGCCGGGCGCGTCCGGTGGCACCTTCACGCAGGTGGGGACCTCGGCCACCACCTCGTACGCCGAGACCGGGCTCACCGCGAACACCACCTACCGCTACCAGGTCCGGGCCCGCGACGCGGCGGGCAACCTCTCGCCGGTGTCGAACACGGTGACGGTCACCACCACCCCGGGTGGCGGGGGCCCCGGCGGATGCTCGGTGACGGGGACCGTCCAGACGCAGTGGTCGAACGGGTACGTGATCCAGCCGGTCACGGTCACCAACACCGGCACGTCCGCGACCAACGGCTGGACGGTGACCTTCACGCTGCCGAGCGGCCACGCCGTCACCGGTTCGTGGAACGCCACGCTGACCGTGAGCGGGCAGACCGTCGCGGCGAGGAGCGCCGGGCACAACGGCGCGCTCGGCCCGGGCCAGAGCACCACCTTCGGTTTCCAGGCGAGCCGCTCCAACGGCAACACCCAGACACCGTCCGGCTACCAGTGCACAAGCCCCTGAGTCCCGCCCTCGGCTGAGAGAGCCGGGGGGGGGGGGGGGGGGGGGGGGGGGGGGGGCGGGGGCGGGCGCGGGGGGGGGGGGGGCCCCCCCCCCCCCGGGGGGGGGGGGGGGGGGGGGCGGGGGGGGGGGGGGGGGCCCCGCCCGGGGGC
>NZ_JBITIZ010000006.1:379368-408230 GCF_044459525.1 Streptosporangium sp. NPDC050284 | reverse complement strand
GTACCCCCCCCCCCCCCCCCCCCCCCCCCCCCCCCCCCCCCCCCCCCCCCCCCCCCCCACCCCCCCCCCCCCGGCCCCCCCCCCCCCCCCGCGGGCCCCCGCCCCCCCGGGCCCCCCGCCAATCCCGGTGGGCACGCGCACCCGCCTCGCATCGCCGTGCGAGGCGGGTGCGGTTCGGTTCGTGTTCGACCGGGGCCTCGGCCGCCGACGGCCGCGCCCCGTCATCCGCCGCCTCACTTCGCGTAGATCGTCGGGCGGGATGCGCGGGGCGGACGCCGATTCTCGGCGTGAAGCGAATCGATTCGATGAATCAAGCAGGGCGGACGCGGCCCGTCCACCGGAGACAGTGAAGGCCTCCACCACGTGAAAGGCCGTATTCAACGAAACATCGATGTCACCGAACCGTCACTTCATTGACACGCTTCAGTGACCGGTCCTACGATCCTTTCGAATCGGTTCGCAAGTGCAGCCCTCCGAAGAGCGTCCCCCCCAACGCCCTGCAAGGAGCCGCCCGTGAAATCCCCCTCCCGCGGCAGGCCGCGACGAGCCCGTGCGCTCGTCACCCGCCTCGCGGTCGGCCTGCTCGTCACGGTCGCCTCCGTGACCGTCACCGGTTCCCCGGCCCAGGCCGCCGACGAGTCGATCACCGTCGACTTCTCCACCACCAGCGGTGCGCCGACCTACCGCGCCTCCGGCTGGATCTACGGCATGCCGGAGAACGCCGTCGGACCGGCCGACCACTTCTTCCGCGACGTCAACTTCCGTTTCATGCGCGCCGGTGGCGCGCAGCTCCCCGGGAGTGGCTGGGTCGGCGGAACCTACGACCGCCGGTGGAACTCCACCCTCGCCCAGGCGCGCAGGACCATCGCCCTCGGCGGTCAGTTCATCCTCCTGCCGCACGACCTGTGGGGGGCGGACGGCGCCGGGATCTCCCGCTTCCCCGGCGACAACGGCAACTGGACCGACTACGACAACTTCCTGAACCGCCTCGTCAACGACGTCCGGGCCTCCGGGCTGAGCGTGCAGTGGGACATCTGGAACGAACCCAACATCACCCTGTTCTGGAACCGCCCGATCTCCCAGTACCTCGAACTGTGGCGCCGCACCTACCAGCGCATCCGGGCGGAGTTCCCCAGCCAGCTCATCGTCGGCCCGAGCTGTGCCTGCGTCCCGTCCACCACGCACACCTTCTGGAACCAGTACCTGGACTTCGTCCGCTCGACCGACACGGTGCCGGACATCATCAGCTGGCACTCGCTACCCGGCGACCCGGTCGCCAACGTCGCCGCCGCCAACGCCACCCTCGACCCGCGCGGCATCCCGCACCCCCGGCCGTACCAGATCAACGAGTACGGCGCGCCCGAGGAGCAGAACCCCGCCGACGGCGCCTGGTACATCGCACGGCTGGAGCGGGCCCGCGCGGACGGCCTGCGGGCGAACTGGGCCGGTGGCGGCAACCTGCACAACGACCTCGCCAACCTGCTGGTCCGCGACTCGGCCGGCCGGCACCAGCCCAAGGGCGAGTGGTGGGCCTACCGCTACTACGCCTCGCAGACCGGGCAGGTCGTCTCGGTGACCGCCGGCCCGTCGTACGACGCGCACGCCACCAAGGCAGGCGGGGTCGCGAAGGTACTGGTCGGTGGCGGTCGCACCACCGGAAACCTGACCGTGAACCTGCAGCGCCTGGACACCACCAGCGGCATCGTGCAGAACAACCAGGTGCGTGTCCTCACGCAACGCATCCCGTACAACGGCGGCGGCGCGGTGCAGGGCCCGATCACGGTCTCGAACAACGTGGTGAACCTGTCGAACAACAACGTCACGGTGACCCTGCCGTACGGCAACCAGACCGACACCTACACCATCACCCTGCTGCCGCCCTCGGACGGCGGCTTCCAGTCGGTGGCGGTCGCCCAGCACTCCCGCCCGGACGCGACACCGTGGACCCCACTCGCCCACCGTCGGTGAGCCTGGCGGGCCGGAGTCACCGTCAGCACGATGACGGTGCTGTCGAATCGCCTCGACCACACCATCGCCATGGAACATCCGCAGGTCCTCGCTTTTTCACAACGGAACAGGAGTAACACCGTGCGAAACCCGTTACCCAGCAGGTCAGGGCAGGTCCGCGATCCCATGCCCCGACGCCGTCGCCTCCGGCTGCTGAGCGCCCTGGCCGGCGTGCTCACCGGCGTCCTCATCGTCGGCGGCGCCACCCCCGGCACCCAGGCTCCGGCTGAGGCAGCCGCCTCGGCGTCGGCGGCCGCCATCGAGCCGGGGCAGAGCACCAGAATCGTGGGCACCGCGTCCGGCCGCTGTCTCGAGGTCCCCAACTCCAGCACCGTCAACGGCACCCAGGCACAGCTGTGGGACTGCAACGGCGGCGCCGGCCAGATCTGGACCTGGACGTCGAGCAAGCAGCTCATGGTCTACGGCAACAAGTGCCTGGACGCCTACGGCCGGGGCACCGCGAACGGCACCACGGCGGTGATCTGGGACTGCAACGGCCAGACCAACCAGCAGTGGAACGTCGACGCCAACGGCACCATCACCGGCGTGCAGTCCGGCCTGTGCCTCGACGCCAACGGCGCCGGCACCGCGAACGGCACCAAGATCCTCCTGTGGGCGTGCCACGGCGGCACCAACCAGCAGTGGGCCTCGCCCACCACTCCGACACCGACGCCGACTTTGACTCCGACGCCACCGCCGCCCGGCGCGCGCCCATGTGACATCTACGCCTCCGGCGGCACCCCGTGCGTGGCGGCCCACAGCACGACGCGGGCGCT
This sequence comes from Streptosporangium sp. NPDC050284, assembly GCF_044459525.1. Classification (NCBI taxonomy): domain Bacteria; kingdom Bacillati; phylum Actinomycetota; class Actinomycetes; order Streptosporangiales; family Streptosporangiaceae; genus Streptosporangium; species Streptosporangium sp. NPDC050284. The sequence goes on along the minus strand of NZ_JBITIZ010000006.1, from coordinate 405,447 downwards.
CTACTCGGCGTACGCCGGCAACCTGTACCAGGTCCGCCGCTCGTCGGACAACACGACCCGCAACATCGGCCTGCTGGCCGCGGGCGGCACCGCCAACGCCGCGACGCAGGACTCGTTCTGCACCGGCACGACCTGCGTGGTGACGGTCGTCTTCGACCAGTCAGGACGGGGCAACGACCTCTGGTACCAGGGATCGAGCGTGGTTCCCGGCTCGCCGCAGAGCAGGCCGGCGATCGCGACCTCGGAGTCCCTCACCGTGGGCGGCGCGAAAGCGTACTCGCTCTACATCAACCCCGGCAACAGCTACTGGCGGGACGGACACCTCACCGGCGTGCCGACCGGTGCCGCCCCCGAGGGCATGTACATGGTGACCAGCGGTACCCACGTCAACAACGGCTGCTGCTTCGACTACGGCAACAGCGAGACGACGAGGAAGGCCGACGCCGCCGGGGCGATGGACGCCATCAACTTCAGCACCCAGTGCTGGTTCGGCGGCTGCTCCGGCACGGGGCCCTGGGTGCAGGCCGACCTCGAATGGGGCCTCTTCCCCGGTGGCAGCCAGAGCTGGAACCCGAACCAGCGCGCCTTCAACAGCAAGTTCGTCACCGCGACCCTGAAGAACAACGGCACCACGCGCTTCGCGATCAAGGGTAGCAACGCCCAGTCCGGCAGCCTCTACACGCTGTGGGACGGCGCGCTCCCGCCCGGATACAGCCCGATGAAGAAGCAGGGCGCGATCATCCTGGGCAGCGGCGGAGACTGTTGCAAGCCCGACGGCGGTGCGAACCTGAGTGCGGGCACCTTCTACGAAGGGGCCATGGTCGCCGGCTACCCGTCCGACGCGACCGAGAACGCGGTACAGGCCAGCGTGGTGTCCGCCGGCTATCGCTGACCGGGCACAGAGCGGTAAGGGTTCCCCAGGTCTTTTTGGAGGTCTGATGAGCAACCGCACGGTCCATCCGATACTCCGTAGGGCGGCCATCCTGATCACCGCGACGCTCCTGCTCGCGGTGAATCTGGCCGGCAGCGGTTCGGCGGAAAGGATGCAGATGTGGGACAACGGTGTCGCCGACACCCCACCGATGGGATGGAACAGCTACGACTCGTTCAACTGGAGGGTCACCGAGGCCGACGTCCGGGCCAACGCCGACTACATGGGCGCGAACCTGCGGCAGCACGGCTGGCAGTACGTCGTCATCGACTGGGCGTGGTATTACCCCGGCCAGCACACCGGCAGCCCCAACCAGGACGCCAACCTGCAACCCCGGCTCCGGATGGACACCAACGGGCGGTTGCTGCCCGACACCACCCGGTTCCCCTCGGCGGCCGGCACCAACGGATTCAAGCCGCTCGCCGACTACGTGCACGCCCAGGGACTGAAGTTCGGCGTGCACCTGATGCGAGGCATTCCCCGGCAGGCGGTCGCCGACAACGTGCCGATCCTCGGCACCGACTGCCGCGCCAACCAGATCGACAACGGCACCACCGCGGCCTGGCTCAACCTCATGTGGGGTCTGGACATGTCCAACCCCTGCGCGCAGGCGTACCTCGACTCGGTGTTCCAGTTGCTCGCCTCCTGGGGGGTCGACTTCGTGAAGGTGGACGACATCGCCGCGCCGACGTACCGGCAGGCGGAGGTCGAGGGGTACCGGCTCGCGATCCAGCGCAGCGGTCGCCCGATGGTGCTGAGCCTGTCGCCCGGTGCGACCCCGCTGGCCGGCGGATCGCACGTGCGGGCGAACGCGCACATGTGGCGGATCGTGAACGACCTGTGGGACAACTGGCCGGCTCTCGACGCGTTGTTCGACCAGTTGCACAACTGGACACCGCACCGGGCGAAGGGAGCGTGGCCCGATCCGGACATGATCCCGATCGGGCGGCTGTCGAAGTACGGCCCGGTCGGCTCACCGCGATACTCCAACCTCACCGCCGACGAGCAACGCACGCTCATGACCCTGTGGGCGATCAACCGGGCGCCGCTGATGTGGGGCGGCAACCTCGTCGAGAACAGGCCGGCGGAGCTGGCGTTGATGACCAACTCCGCGGTGCTCGCGGTCGACCAGCACAGCACCGACAACCGCCGGCTCTACGGAGGGACCCGGCAGGTGTGGACCGCCAACGTGCCGGACAGCGACCACCGCTACGTCGCCCTGTTCAACCGCGAGAGCGCGACGGCCAACGTGTCGGTGAACCTCGCCGACCTCGGCATCGGCTCGGCCGTCGTGACCGACCTGTGGTCCGGCGCGAACCTCGGCACCTCGACCGGGACGTTCACCCGTTCACTGCCCCCGCACGGTTCCGGGCTCTACCGGCTGGCTCCCCAGACCACCACCCCGACACCGACCACCTACACGATGACCGCGCGGCACAGCTCGAAGTCGCTGGACGTCAACAACGCCGCGACGACCGACGGCGCGAACATCGTGCAGTGGACGGCGAACGGGCAGGCGAACCAGCGCTGGCGCTTCCAGGACGCCGGTGGCGGCTACTACACGGTGACGAGCGTCAGCAGCGGCAAGTGCCTCGACGTGTACGGCGGCGCCACCGCGACCGCGAACGGCGCCCGAGTGGTCCAGTGGGCCTGCAACGGAGGCACCAACCAGCAGTGGCGACTCCAGGACGCCGGCAACGGTTACGTGCGGCTCGTCGCCCGCCACAGCGACAAGTGCCTCGACGTGCTGAACGCCGGCACCGCCGACGGAGTCCAGGTCGTGCAGTGGACCTGCGGCACCGGCACCAACCAGCAGTGGCTGCGCACCCAGGTGTGACCGTGGGCGAGTGAGCCATCAGATCTCGGGGGCGGGACGACGACCGTCGTCCCGCCCCCGAGGCCGGAGCGACCTCCGAGGAAGGGAGGAGAAGGAACGGGTGCGGAGTTCAGCGGATGTTTCCGGTGTGTCCGCGCGGTCGCACCAGTCCCGCGTCGAACGCGGCGATGACGAGCTGCGCTCTGTCACGCGCGTCGGCTTTGGCGAGCAGGTGAGAGATATGCGTCTTGACGGTTTTGACGGATATCGTGAGCCGGGCGGCGATCTCATCGTTCGACAGGCCCCGCCCGACGAGGGTGAGCACCTCGACCTCCCTGCCGGTCAACCGTCCCACCGGCGGACGCGGGTGCGAGCGCGGCGTCATCACGTAATGCTCGACGAGCCGGGTGAGGATCGACGGGGCGAAGAGGGACTCCCCTCGATGGGTGCGCCAGATCGCGTCGATGAGGTGCTCGGGCACGGTGTCCTTGAGAAGAAACCCCGAAGCACCGGCGTGAAGGGCTTCGTAGACGTACTCGTCCAGCTCGAACATGCTCAGCACGAGAATTCTGCTCGTCGCCAGCACCGGGTCGGCGCTGATCTCCCGGGTGGCCTTGAGCCCGTCGAGCCGGGGCATGCGCACATCCATCAGGATCACGTCGGGTCGGGTCGCTCGCGCCACGGCCAGCGCCTCCACGCCGTTGCCGGCCTCGCCGACGACGGCCAGGCCGGCCGCGTTGTCGATGACCATCGCGAGACTCCTGCGGAGTAAGGGCTGGTCATCGGCGAGCATCACCCGGACGGGGCGGTCGCCGTCGTTCACGTGACGACCTCGTCCGGGATCCGGGCGACGACCCGGAAGCCTCCTTCGACGTCCGCGGCGTGGAGGCTGCCCCCGAGACCTGAGAGGCGTTCCCGAAGTCCCGCCAGACCGTGGCCCGCGCCGGGCCTGGCCGACCAGGGGCCGTCGGGGCCGCTGTCGGCGATCGTGACCACCACTGTGCCCCCGTCCCTGTAGAGGTGCACCGACACGGTGGTGGGACCGGCATGACGCGCCGAGTTGTTCAAGGCCTCCCTCACGGTTTTACAGATCGCGACCTGGACCCCCTGGGAGACCTCGCCCAGCGGTTCGAGGTCCAGCCGGGTACGAAGGCCGGTGACCTCCGCACCGCGGACGATCGCGGGAAGCTGCTCGAGACTCTCCACGGGCAGGCGCGGAACCTCCTCGTCGCGGGAGTCTCCGGATGTGCGGAGCACGGTCAGCATGCGACGCAACTCGGCCGTCGCCTGCCTGCCCGCCGCCTCGATGTCCGCGAGGGCCTCCCGCAGCTCGGCGACGTCACGCCCGTCGGCGTTCGTGACCTGACGGACCGCGGCGGCGCGAACGGTGATCAGCCCGAGACCGTGGGAGACGATGTCGTGCAGGTCCCGCGCGATCCGCATCCGCTCCGCCAGCACCGCCTCCGTGGCGGCCCAGCTGGTGAGCCGCGCCTCGTAGTCGGCACGGGTGGCGCGCGTCCGCCGGACCGCCCAGACCGCGACGCCGATCGCGATCGCCGCGATCACCGAGGGCACGACACCGGCGAGTGGTCCTTCGGCTCCTGCCGCGAGAAGGAGCACCAACAGCACGACGAACACCACGCCACTGACCAGCCCGGCGTGTGAACGCCATACGGGCCGCTGAAGCGTATTCATCACCGTCATCCTAGGCGCCTGACCCGAAGCCCTTGCCAGAGCGCGGGAAAGCGACGCCGGTGTCCCCTGCCTGATCTCAGCCCTGAGTCTGACGGTCCGCGGTCCGAGACGTGCCGCCGGGTTTCGATCCGACGTCCGATGTGGGGACGGCCGCCGCCCGGTTGACTGATCGCCTCACCACGACTCACGCGAGGGTTGAATGATCACTGTCGAACACGTCAGCAAACGACGGGGAAGCACCCGGATCCTGTCCGACGTCGGTTTCGAGGCCCGGCCGGGCCGCGTGACGGGCTTCCTCGGCCCGAACGGGGCGGGAAAGTCCTCGACGCTCCGGATCCTCCTGGGTCTGGATCGGGCGCAGGAGGGCGTCGCGCTCGTGTGCGGCCGGCCTTTCGCCCAATTGAACCGCCCCTTGACCACCGTGGGCGCGCTGCTCGACGGGAGCGGAGCACACCGTTCACGGACGGGGCGGGCCCACCTGCGATGGGTGGCCGCGAGTAACGGTCTGCCCCGTGGGCGGGTCGACGAGGTTCTCGCCGTCGTCGGCCTGACGGAGGCCGCGGGAAAGCGTGTGAGCGGGTACTCGCTCGGCATGGGGCGACGTCTGGGTCTCGCGGCGGCTCTGCTGGGCGACCCGGAGGTGCTGGTGCTGGACGAGCCGATCAACGGGCTCGACCCCGGAGGCATCCGATGGATGCGGCAGTTCCTGCGCGATCGCGCCGCCGCGGGCCGGACCGTCCTGCTGTCGAGCCATCTCATGGGCGAACTCGCCGAGACCGTCGACGACGTCGTCGTCATCGACAGGGGGCAAATCGTGAGCCGGGGCACCCTGGCCGAGGTCACCGGCGACCACCGAACCCTTGAGGACGCCTTCTTCGCGCTGACCTCGGCGGGATCCGGCGACGCGACGCCGGGAGGTCGGTAGTGCGGATCGCAGGCGCGGAGTTGCTCAAGCTCCTCGGGTTACCGTCGGCCTGGATCGCCTTCGTGATCGGCCTCGTCGTGTCACCGGCGATCGCCTTCCTCAACGCGTCCACGGCCGTGCGGGCGATCGAGAACGGCACCGGGGCCGTTCCCGGCGGCGACGCCGGATACCAGGAACTCGCGTTCGGCGTCCTCGGCGCGATCATCCTCGGCGTGGTCGCCATCAGCAGCGAGTACCTGACCGAGGGAGAGGAGTCGGCCGGCACCCGCCAGGTCACCACGAGTCTGACCGCCGTACCCTCCCGCACCCGGCTCCTCGCCGCGAAGACCACGGCGCTGGTCCTGACGGTGGCCGTGCTGGCGACGGTCACGACCGCGGTGACCCTCACCGTCACCCGGGTCGTCCTCGGCGACCACGCCACATCGCTCACCGCCGACACCGCTCCGCGCGCGCTCGGGGTCGTCCTCTACTGGGTGCTCACCTCGCTGCTCGCCTACGGCATCACGCTCCTCACCCGCAACGGCGTCATACCGCTGACGGTGCTGATCCTGAACACCTCTCTCGTGTCGGTCACCTACCTCCTCTCCCGCGTGATCGACGCCGCGAACTATCTGCCGGACCTGGTCGGGGCACGGATGTTCCTCCGCGACTTCAGATCCTCCGTGCAGATCGCTCCGGCGACCGGTGGCCTGGTGATGACGTCCTGGGTGATCGCGGTACTCGCCGTCGGCGTCGCCGTGTTCCGGCGGAGAGACGCATGACCGTCACCTCGTGGCAGGCACGGTCCCGCCGTGAGATCGTCATGGACGCGTTCCGCGCCGAGTTCGTCAAACTGCTCACCCTGCCCGCCCTGTGTCTGACGGCGCTCGGGACCTGGGGCGCGGCACTCGTCCTCGATGCCGCGTTCGTCGCCGCGGCGAAACAGGGGCGAGGCGACGCGACCTCCGCACTCGACCTCGGCCTGGCCTCAACCGGATACCTGCAGGCAGGCTTCATCGTCCTCGGCGTCCTCGCCGCCACCTCGGAGTACGGTGGCGGCCAGATCAGAACGAGCCTGACGAGCATGCCCCGACGGATCGAGCTGCAGCTCGTCAAGGCACTCGCTCTCGCCCTCGCGGCCGTCCCGGTCGCCGCCGTGACCGTCGCCGCCGGTGTGGTGATCGCCCAGCTCGCTCCGGTGGACCTGACGGCCCCCATGGACGGTCGCCGAACGGCGCAGGCCGCGGCGGGGGCGATCGCCTACCTCGTCCTCACCACGTTGATCGCCTCCTCCCTCGCGACCGTCGCGAGGAGGAGTCTCCCGGCCGTCGCGGTCCTGCTCGGCTACTACTTCATCGTCGGCCCGTACGTCCGGGATCACATGGGTTACGCCGCCTACCTGCCCGACACGGCGGGCCGCGGCATGTGGCTCTCAGCGGGCGCGGAGACCGGCACGTCGCTCGGTCGGTGGGAGGGCTCGCTACTCGTCCTTGCCTGGACGCTCGTCGCGCTCGCCACCGCAGCCGTCGTCTTCGAACGCCGAGACGCCTGATCCGGCCGGACGACGTCCCCGTCCGCGCTCAGGGCGACCGACACGCCGGACCACCGGCGCGCTCACCGCTCCGGTCCTGCCCGCTCAGTCCGACGGGGCGCTCACGTGTTCAGGTCAGGCGAAACCGCCTCGACGAACGCTCCATCAACCCGAAATATGGATAACTGGTATCTCCTCAAGCCCGATAGCCGATGCTCATCTGAAGGTGTTCTCCTTCCCGAACGTGAGGAGTCGCCCACGATGAAGATCCGCCGACTGCGTTCCGCCGTCCTCGCCGTGGCGCTGGGCGCCAGCGTCCTGGCCGGTACCGCCATCCAGACCAGCGCGGCCGCGGCCAGCGGGGGCTGGCCGACACCGGACTGGTACAAGGTGGGCCCCTTCCCCACCCTGGCCGAATGCGAGAGCTACTACGACGTCGACGCGCAGAGCGGTCTGTACAGCGGGCTCGTCGGCTGTCACTGGTTCGGGAGGGGCATTTATACGCCGGGCTACTACTACGAGGTGTACATCCCCTGAGCCTCACCAGGCGTGACGGGCGAGCCACAGCCCGAGCCCTTGAGGCGCCCGAGATGCGGGTGCCGAAAGACTCGACTCCGCGGCAGGCCGAGTGCGGGCAGTGGGAAACCTCGCCGACCCCGCCTTGAACATGCCGGGGTCGGCGAACACCGGTGCGATCGCGGGCAGCGCTGTCCGTCCGCTCGTTGTGTCGGCACGGCGAGCCGGACGGTCTGTGCGCGACCCGCGTCAGCGAAGGGGGTCGAGGTCGACCAGGGCGGCGGGCTGCTTGCCGGTGGTGATCTGCTCGGCCAGCAACCTGCCCGTGATCGGGCCGTGGGCCAGGCCCCACATGCCGTGGCCACCCGCCACGTAGACGGTGGGGGCCACCGTCGCGCCGACGAGCGGCCGCCCGTCCGGGGTGACGGGGCGGGGCCCCACCCAGACGTCGGTACGCTCCTCCCAGCGCACACCCCGCAGAAGCGGTCGGACGGAGGCGACGAGGGCCTCCAGCCGGGCGGGCACCTGCGGGGCGTCCGGGTCGCGGAACTCCATCGTGCCCGCCACCCGCAGCCCGTCGCGGTACGGCGTGCACGCCACCCGCTCCTCGGGCAGGTAGATGGGGCCGGGGACAGGATGATCGACCGGCACGGTGAAGGAGTAACCGCGACCGGCCCGCACCGGGACACGCACGCCCCACTGCCGGGCCAGGCGGGGCAGCCAGGCACCAGTGGCCAGCACCACCGCGTCGGCGGACAGCACGGTGCCCTTGGCCGAGCGGACGATCACCTTCCTGTCGTCGGTGCGCACCTCGTCGACCTCGACGGCGTACACGGTCGCGCCGCGTCGCATGACAGCCTTTCCCAGGGCATGCACGAAGGCGCCCGGGTCAACGTAGCGCTGGCCGTCGATCCGCACCCCCGCCTTCAACGCCTCACCGGCGAGCGGGGCATGCTCGGCCAGCCGAGCGCCGTCCAGCACGGTGTGATCGACCTTCTGCCCGGCCGCCTGCAGCCTGCGCAGCTCGCGCAGCAGGCTTTCGGCCTGACGTGGCGTACGGAACGCCGCGGTGATCGGCGCCGCGATGACGGGTGCGGACACACCGTTGGCGGCGAGCACCTCGTAGGCCTCGACGCATTCGTCGTTGAGCGGCAGGTTGGCGCGCGCGGCGCGGGTCCACGACCGCCAGTGGCTGTTGGCGGCGAAGCGGGCCAGGAAACTCCACAGGCCCGGATCGAGGGTCGCGGGCACGTGCAGCGGCGCGGCCGGGTTGAGCAGCGAGCGCAGGCCGTAGCGCAGGACGGCGGGTTCGTTGAGCGGGATGGCCAGGCCAGGCGCGACCCAGCCGGCGTTGCCCCAGGACGCGCCGGCCGCCACGCCGCCGCGGTCGATCACGTCGACCTGGACACCACGCTCCTGCAGGAACCACGCGGTCGACAGACCCACGATGCCCGCGCCAACCACGATCACCGATCGTGGCCAGTTGCCGACCATGCCAACCTCCAACAAGTACGAACGTCGATGTCCTTGCCAGGATGGCCGGAGCGGTGACCGGCGGCATTGTGAGCGGGCCACAATCGCGACGCCCTCGTTGTGGATCCCGTACAACGCCGACGCCGGGAACGGTGACAGGCCCTGAGCAGGTCATCGGCGAGGTTCGTCCTCCAACGCGGCCAGCATGATGGTCATGGCCAGGCGCCGGCGGGCGTCGTACAGGTCCAGCGGACTCAGCTCGTCCATTTTGCGGAGCCGGTTGCGGACGGTGTTGGGGTGCACCCCGAGTCGCTCGGCGGCCAGGGTGAGATCGCCCTGGCTCTCCAGCCAGGCCCGCAGCGTGGCGACGAAGTGCGTGCCGTGGCTGGTGTCGTGCCGCAGCAGCGCGCTCACCGGCCCGCGGGCCGGCGCCCGACCGGTGCGCGCGGCCGCGCGCAGTCGCCGCAGCAGGATGTCGTCCCAGGACTCGTCGTAGGCGGGCGGCACGGCCCCGGGCTCGGCGCTCTCGTGCAGCGCCAGGCACTCGTCGGCCTCCTGTCGGCCCGCGGCCAGGTCCGCCGCCTCGGCGGGTGCGCCGATCCCGGCCATGACACGCACCTGGGCGGGCAGTTCGGAGCACAGGCCCGCGATCCACTGCCTGGCCGCCTCGGCCCGCTCGGCCGGCAGGATGGTGTAGAGGGTGTCGCCGAGCAGCGCGCTGCGCCCGGGCCGGGACCAGCCGAAGCCTGTGGTGGCCTGCTCAAGGGCGAGCAACAGCGCGGCGTGACGATCGTCGGGGGTGTAGGCGCGGACCGCGATGACGCGTATCTCCCGCGGGGCCAGGCCCAGCCGGCTGATCACCGTCGCGGCGTCGGCGCTGCCCTCCAGCAGTCGGATGACCAGGTCGGACTCCACCTGCCGCTCCAGGTCGGCGCTGGCCCGGGAGCGCAGCAGATGCAGGGCTACGGTGCGCGCGCCGTCGACCAGCGCACGGCGGCGGGCGCCCGTCAGCGGTTCGGCGCAGCTGACCCACACCGAACCGAGCAGCTCGCGGCCGGCCCGCACCGCCACCGCCATCCGCCCGGTCAGGCCGTGCCCGGCGTCGGCGGGGACGAACACCGGTTCGTTCGTCGCCGCCAGGCGGGTGAAAACCTCCTGTTGCCGGAACAGCTCACGCAGCCGTTCCGGGACCCGCCGCCCGAGAATGGTCTCCAGCCGGGCCGGATCTCCCGCCTGCTGGGAGCGGGAGTAGGCCAGTACCTGCGAGTGCCGGTCCTCGATGGTCACCGCACCGCCGATGACGTCGGCCAGGTTGTCGGCGAGGGCGAACAGGTCGGTGGGGCCGCGTCCCGAGGCGGTCTCGCGGCTCTCCAGCACCAGCCCGTACACCACGCCGGCCAGCTGGCTCCAGGAGACATCGGGGTCGGCCAGCAACACGGCCACTCCGTACCGGTCGGCGATCGCGGCGGCCTCCCGCTCGACGTCCGCGCCGCTCCCACTCTCGTCGCCGGTTCGAGGGGGGCGTACCAGGACCGCTGTGGCCTTGTCGGCGGCCGCCCACCGCACCGCCTCGGCGAGCGAGGAGGCTCCGACGGCGAGGAGCACGTCGCCTGCGACGTGATGGTTGGCGGCGTCCGGTATCGCCACACTGCGCAGCCACGCCGAGCGCGCCTCGGGACGGCCGTACAGCCGCACGCCGTACCCACCGAGCACGTTCACCAGACGGTCCAATGTGATCATGTTCAGCTCCGGGTGGTCGGAAAGGGGGCAGACCGCTCCGCCCCCTTCCGTGGTGTCAGGCGGCCTCGTGCCGCCGTTGGCAGTCGATGCAGGTGCGGGCCAGCGGCCGGACCTTGAGCCGTTCGAACGGGATGGGTGACTCGCAGTGGGCACAGCGGCCGTAGGCGTCGGTCGCCAGTCTGTCGCAGGCATGGGACAGCTCCGCGACGGCGCGCTCGGCAGCGGTGATCGAGACGACCAGTTCCTGCCAGGTGCCGTCGGCACCGCTGCCTTCCTGCTCCTGTACCCGCAGGCCGTGCAGGTGCCTGCTGCGCTGCTCCAGTTGCTCCAGCAGGTCCTGGCGCAGTGACTGGAGCTGCACACTGCTGAGATGTGATGTCGTGTGACTATCGGTCATGATCATGTGATCCTTTCCATGATGGGTCAAGAAGGTGTTGGAGAGAAGAAGGCCTCGGCGGGGCTTCTTTCGCGGCGCGTCAGCGGACGGACAGAGCGAGGTCGGCCGCCAGGGCCGGCTGCGGGCACGGCCGCATCAGACCGCGGACGGTTGCGTGCTGCGGCCGGGGCGCCGCGCCGGCCGGGAGCCTCAGGGTGGCGTGCGGTCGGCGCGGAGGCTTCAGCCTCGGATGGGCGTGGACTGATGCGACAACGGCCATGACGATGATCGGCTCCTGACGGACATCGACAGGAAAGGCGGCACGGTGAAAGCACCCCAAACGCAAAAGGGCGGCTTCGGACGAAGAGGGCCTGCCGCTTCTCCTGCCAAGGGGACGGTCGCGAGACGTCTTCAAGGCGCAGCGGCACGCCCGGACCGGCGCCAGGGAAAAGCCCGGTACGGGTACGGGGGTGCACTGGGTGCGCCGTTGTCGGACTCCGCAGCGCGTGGCCGCAGAGCCCGACGGGAAGACATCGGCTAGGTCAGCGGCGGGCTGCGCGATCCCGCGGTGCGGTGAGCCAGTTGCTGAGGATCGCGCAGCGTATCCGCGCCCGAGCCCGGCGATGGCAGCAGCACCAGATGTGCGAGTTCGCAGTGGCGTTCGCCGCGCGTGGGCGGTCGCAGGGACAACACGTGATGCGCGCGGGCCTCGCCCGCCTGCTGCGGCGGCAGGCTGGACAGGTCGGCGTCCCATCCGCCGGACTCCCACGCCGGGCCGGAGGCCGAACTCTGCGTAACCGTCGAGCTACCGCAGCTCGCCTTGCACGAAGCGCCGACCAGCACCAGGGACAACAGAACCAGGCCCATCACGCCGACGAACGCGATGGACCCCTGTGGAGTTCTCCACGGCCCCGTCATACGGCCGACCATAGCCCACCCCACCGGAAAAGACATTTCACGGCATCAGCCGCATGATCCGCGAGCAATCCGGCAAGACCTGGCGAGTCGGGGCGAGGGGTCATCCCGCCCGGGGACCGTGTCTCCCCGCCATCAAGGGAGGACATGACGTCCAGCGATTCCTCGTATGCCTTTGGGGCGGCTGATCGCGATCGAACACGACGACGTCCCTGAAGACAGGGGCGCCCCCGCACTACTCGTCTTACTCGCCGATCTTCTTCGCATACAAAATGATCAGCGTGTCGACCGCCACCTTCCGGCCGGCAGCGGGCGTCTGCTTGGTCACCACCCAGTTTCGGTCATACACCTGGAAGCGGTTTTGCCCGGTGGCATCCTTGTCGTTCAGGATGTAGAAGCCTGCGGCCTGCATGGTGTCCTGACCCTCCTGCAGGTTCATTCCGACAACGTCCGGCAGGACCTTCTTCTCCACCGCCTCTTCTTTCTCTTCTTTCTCTTCTTTCTCCTCGGTCTCCTCGGTCTCCTCGATCAGGGTGGGAGTGGGCTCCTTGTCGTCCTGCTCGATCGGCTCGGGGCTCTTCTCCACAGGTGCCGGCGCGGTGACGGTCACGACGGGTGCCGCAGTGTTCGCACCCGCCCCGCACCCGGCGAGAGCGGCAACGACTACGGCGATCACGATCGAACCGGCGATTCTCATGCAGGCGCTCCTGTGTTGTGGTGGACGGATAGGTGAGGACGGTTCGGATGGCCTGCTGGTTGACCAGTGAACGTCGTTCTGTTGGCGTACCAGGATGCGACGCCCCACTCACCACGAAAGGGCAGGGGCACCGGTCATGTCCTGGGAGGTGGTGTGCCGGTGATCCCTGGACACCGGCGATTAGCTCTCAAGATCAGGAGCGGGAAATAACAGATTCCACCGAGACTCATCAGGCCCTGCTCGCCAAGGTGGGCCGCAGTGGAACCGCCGTAACGGGGGCGACCTACCGCAAACGGATCCGCCCTGTGCTACTCGGCGGCGCGGGCGACGATCACCGACCGGGTGTTCGGCGGGCGGCCGAAGGGCCGTGCCACTGCCTGGAGGTTTTTCGCGCCCACGTCGAGAAGGTGCGGGCGGCCATTCCGGTGGAAAAGCTGCTCATATCCAGGGAGAGGACGGGCAGAGTCGCTTTGTCAATGCCTGGGCGCGCCGATTCCGGATATGCCATTTCCTCAGGCGAATGAACGGGCTGCGTACCACCGGAAAAGGCCACATCAGCACCCGAATCCAATCGTCCAGGGGTGATGAGATGTCATATGCCTGAAACATGGATCTTGCGGGGCAAATCGGTCGACGGTATTATGGGCGTATGGGAGCGCTCCCACTAAATGTGGAGATGTTTCGTCCCCGACTACGCGCTGACGTACGGTGGGTCGAGTTCCCCGGGGGGATTCATGTTTACGGGGATTACGGGGCGGCTACACTGCGTGGACCCCACGCGCTGGCCCTGCTGGAACGATTGGCGCCACGCCTCGACGGGGTCCTGACCCTGGACGAGCTGACCTCGGGCTTGCCCGAGGCTCAGCGCGACCTGGTCACCGGCCTGGTCGGACGGCTCGCCGACCTGCGGTTCGTCGTCGACGACACCGGGGCTACGGCTCACGGGTTGTCCGCCGAGGAGCTGGAGACCTACGCGGCCGAGATCGCGTTCGCCGGGCACCCGGGGCGGTTCGCCCGGGTGCGGAACTCGGCACTGCGCGTGACGGGGACCGGGGTGCTGGTCCCGGCGCTGGTCGAGTGCCTCCGGTCGGTGGGCTGGCGCGAGGTGGTGGCCTCGGGCGAGGACGTTCTGGTGCAGGTCAGCACCTCCCGTGAGGAACTGCTGGCCGGGGCGCTCGCCTGCCCCGCCGACGTGGTGCTCGCGCAGGTGCTGATCTGCGACGACGAGGCCTGGCTGACCTCCGCGGGACCGCCCGGGGAGACCGACGCGGCCACCGGGTGGGGGCGGTTGTCCCTCCGCGAGGGGACGCGGGGCGACTGGTTGCGCGGCGCGGTCCCTCGCGTGCTGGCGTCCCAGGTGGCCCTGGGGGTCTTCTCGGCGATGACGGGGCTCACGGAGGCGCGGCGCGCGTTCACCCGCGTTGATCTGCGCAATTTGGAGAGCACGATCCACCGTTTCGCGGGACTGCGCTGGGATCCGGCGGAGGTGTCCGGAGCCACCCACGCGTCGCGGATGTCGGCGGACAGCGGGGACCGCGACGCCGGTGACGGAAGCCCGGAGCCTCCGGTTGCGGCGGGGTTCGGTGGGCACGATGCCTCGAACGATGCGGGAGCTCGGGACCGGTTTTTCGCGCTTTGTCGTGATCTAGTGGATCCCCGGATGGGGATGATCGCGGTTCTCGACGAGGGTGCCTATCCGCAGGGGCCGCTCTCCGTCGTGCGGGCGCTGGTCGGTGACCGCGAGGTCGTCGGGTGGGGCGCGGATCACGACACGGCGCGGTTGCGGTGTCTGCTGGCGGTGTTCGCGGCGGACTCCGGCGACGGTTTCCTCGGTGCGGGGCTGACCTGGGAGGACGCCGTCTCCGCGGCCCACCGGCAGCGGCTCGAAGCCGAGGCGGCGATGCTGGAGACGGGGGACGAGGTGCTTGTGCCGCAGGACGGGCCGCTCTGGCGGCAGGTCGTGGCGTCCGGTGAGGTGCCGGTCGTCCGGAAGATCCCGGGGTCGGCGGTGTTGCGGTTCGAGGTACCGGACCGCCCGCCGATCGTGTCGCTCGGGTTGCACGACGGGCTGGAGCGGGTGTTGCTGCGGGCGCAGACCGGCCTCGAACCACCCGTGCGGTGGGCGAGCGAGGGACATCCGATCGGCGGAACCGCCGCCTCGTCGCCCGTCGACGGGCCGGCGTTCGTGGCGCGGGTGACGCCGTGACCGCCGACGTGGTGGGGTCGGGGCGGCTCTTCGAAGCGATCAGGGCGCGGGTGCGGTCGGGCGGGGTCGTCGTGGTCGCCAGCGACGCCGACGACATCGGGCGGCGGCGTTACGGGGTGCCTTGGTTGCCCGTACACACCGAAGCAGGACATGTCGTGATCGGTCCCACTGTCTTCCCCGACAGGCCGGGCTGTCCTACCTGTGTGGAGCGGCGGCGCGCCGGGAACCGGGAGCACTTCGAGACACGTCTGCGCGACCGCCCCGCCCTCCTCACCTCCCTCGTGGCCGGGACGGTCGGCGAACTGGTGGCCGAAGAGGTCGAAAACCTGCTGACCGACCCGTCGGCCGCGCTGACGAGCGGAGCGATGCTCCGGATGCCGGTCCTGACCGGCGCACTGGAACGCCACCCGTTCCTGCCCGACCCGTTCTGCGAGGTCTGCGGCGACCGGCCGCCCGACGAGCCACGCCCGTTCGTCTTCACGCCGCAGCCGAAGGTGTCGGGTTTCCGGGTCGCCACCCTCGACCTCGCCGACCTGGAACGCCGCTACGTCGACCCGGAGACGGGTGTCGTGCGCTCGGTGGCCGCCGACGCGCGGGACGGCGCGGTCGCCGTGGCGCGACTGAACCCCGCGCGGGCCGCCCACGAGAGCCACCACGGGTTCGGGCGGTGCGAGGACGTGCCCGCCGCGAAGGCGACCGCCGTCGCCGAGGCACTCGAACGGCTGGCCGGGTTCTCGCCGCGCGGGCGCCGGACCACCGTCAGGGCCGCGTTCGACGACATCGCCGACCAGGCGCTCGATCCGCGCCACCTGGGGTTGTATCCCGACGACTGGTACGAACGGCCCGGTTTCTGGTTCACCCGGTTCGACCCGGCGCGAGAGACCGCCTGGGTCTGGGGCCACTCGTTCCAGCGGGGCGGGCCGGTGCTGGTGCCGGAGACGTTCGCCTACTTCGGCCCCCGGCCCGACCGGGGCTTCGCCTACGAGTGTTCCAACGGCTGCGCCCTCGGCGGGTCGCTCGCGGAGGCGATCCTCTACGGCCTGCTGGAGGTCGCCGAACGGGACGCCTTCCTGACCACCTGGTACGCCCGCCTCCCGCTCCCCCGGGTCGATCTGCGTTCGGCGCGCGACCGGCGCGTCCCGATGACCGCCCAGCGGATCGGCGACCGGCTCGGCTACGACGTCCACGCCCACGTGGTCACCCTCGAACAGGGATTGCCGGTCTTCTGGATCACCGCCGTCGACCGGTCGGGACGGCCGGACCGGCCGAAGGCGATGTGCGGCGGCGCCGCACACCTCGACCCCGAACGGGCCCTGCGCCGGGCCCTGGACGAGCTGGGCCCGATGCTCGCCAATCACGTCGCCCGTTATGACGAGAGCGAGGCGGCCCGGCTGGTGGCCGACTCCGACGAGGTGCGCCTGCTGGAGCACCACCCGATGGTGTACGGGCACCCGAAGGCGTACGAGCGGCTGGAATTCCTGTCGGACGGCACCGAGCTGACGGTCGGCGAGCTGCCGGAGTGGCCGGCCCACGACGACCTGACCGACGACCTGCGTGACCTGGTGGCCCGGTTCCTGATCAGTGGCATGGACGTGATCGCCGTCGACACCACCTCGCCCGAGGCGGCGATGGGCGGGTTCGCCTGCGCGAAGGTGATCGTGCCGGGAGCGGTGCCGATCACGTTCGGCCACCACCACCGGCGGGTGCACGGGCTCCCCCGGCTGCTGACACGAGGCCGCGCGATCGGCTACCTCGACCGCGACCTCGCGGTGGACGATCTCAACCCCTATCCGCACCCGTTCCCATGAGGCGCGCGACGACGGACGCGGCAGCACGTTACGTGGCGGCGATGGCGGATCGCGGGCCGCTCGACATCCGGTGGGACCTGGCGCCGCTCCGGCACAAACGCTACCCGTCGGCCGAATGGGTCGACCCACGGCACCCGCTGGACGCGCTGCTCCGGGGCATGCTCGGCATCACCCGCGTGATCTGGCGGCACACGGACGCGGGCCCGATGGCGATCCCGGGCCGTCCGGCGCCCTCCGGGGGAGGCTTATATCCGATCGAGGCCTATGTCGCCTGCCCGGACGGGCTGTTCCACTACGACCCGGTCCACGAGGTCCTGGAGGTGCTGCGCACGGGTGACCACGGCCCGGCGCGGATCTGCCTCACGGCGGTCTTCTGGCGTTCCATGTTCAAGTACGGCGACTACGCCTACCGCCTGATCTGCCAGGAGATCGGCGTCCTGCGCACCCAGGCGGAGGTGGTCGCCGCCACCCTGGGCCTGACCGTCACCCCCGGCGACGCCGACGACGCCCTACTCGGTCTGGACAAAACCCGCGAATCCCCGCTGGCCGTCCTGCACGTGGAGCCGTACGAACGGATCCTTCCGCCGGAGCCCGCCGACGCCCCGCGGAACTCCGGCGACCTGCCACGGGAGGCCCTGCCTCTCCCCCTGCCGTTTCCTCCGGGCGCGGCCCGCGACCTGCACCAGGCTGCGGAAGCCACCACGCGGGCGAGGCGTCCGAGCCCACCGGAACAGAGCATCCGGGTTGCGGCCGAAGTGGTGGATCTCCGCGACGGTCTGCGCGCGCGCCACTCCCCCATCGACGGTTTCCGCCCGGCGCCCGTCCCGCTGACGGAGATCGTCGCGATAGCCGACCTGACCGTCTGCCCCGGCCTGGACCTCTACCTGCTGGCCTTGCGCGTCGACGGCCTCCCGAGGGCCGCCTATCACTACGACGGCGTCCTCCGACGGGTCCGTGCCGCACCGCTGGAGGAACTGGGCGCGGCCCCCCTCGTGGCGAACACCCGGGAGGCCCTGAAGACAGCCGCCGCGGTGATCGTCCTCGTGGGCGACCCCCTGGCGGGCACCGCGCGCGACCATCGTGACCAGCTCGTGGAGATCGGCGCGTCGCTGCAGCGGGCGACGCTGGCCGCCGCCGCGCTGGGCCTCACCTCCCGTATCCACTCCGACTGCGCCGACGAGGCGACGGACCGTGTCCTGGGCCTGGCGGGCCCGGCGCGGAGCCTGTCGGCCCTGCTCGTCGGCGTCCCCAGGTCCCGGGGGCCAGACCTGGTTCTCCGGTTCCCCGATCCGCAGGAAGGAGGTTCGAAGGCACGTCCGGAACACACCGATCAGTGAAAGACAAAGAGAAGGAGAAACGTCATGAACAAGCTCCCCCTGGACCTGTCCGGCCTTGAGGTCGAGGCGATCGACGTCCTGTCGGCCGACTCGATCGTGATGGAGGGCCACGGCGCCATCGAGACGGGCGCCTCGTCGGCGATGGGCTACTGCTCGTCGTACATGCAGGCGAACAGCTGCTGGGCGCCGGAGGCGTAGTAGGCCCCCGCTGGTAGCACGTTCCCACTAAACGCCGAGGGCGCCCACGGCACGGGCGCCCTCGGCCACGGGATGAAGGAGTGTCCTTGTCGCGAACAGCCCAGCCCGCCGACCGAGATTACGTCGTGGCGCCGACTTTCGCCATCCGGGTGGCCGGGTTGCCCGCCGACGGGTTGCGGCAGTTGCGGTGTGAGCGCACATGGAGGCTCGTCGACGAGCTGCTCGAGGTCGCCCGCACGCTGGCTGACGAGGGCCGGGCGATGTCCGGCCCCCTGCACGAGGTGATCGGCGCGGGCGTGTTCAAGCCGGTCCTGGTGGCGCTGCGCCGCGATCTCTTCCGGGGCCGCCGCCCTGACCGGCGGGCGACCGAGCCGGAGGTGCTCGCCGCCCTCCCCGAGGAGCTGCGGGTACGGGTCCTCGCCTGGATCGCCCTCAAGGACCTCCACGACAGGCTGGCAGCCGACCTGCCCGCCGTCTACGAGACCGAACAGCGGGAGAAGGCCGAGCTCCTGCGCGTACTGGCCGAGGACGCGACCTTCCGCCGAGGGCTCGAACTCGGCAGCCCGATCCTGGCCGCGCGCACGTCCCCGTCGCGCCAGGAGGCGGTCAAACTGGCCCGCTACCTGGCCCGCGCCACCATGAAGACCAGCCCCTACGCGACGTTCGCGTGGAGCGGTTTCGGCACCTGGACCGACGACGGCCCCATGTCCGCCCCACCCGCCGACCTGACGTGGCGGGAGGTCGTCGACCTCGACCGCGCCGTGTTGCGCCCGCTCTGGATGACGTTGTCGCGGCACGCGGAGGCCGCGGAGACGCGGGTCAACCCGACCGCGTTCGAGGAGGACGGCCGCATCTGGTTCCTCGGCCCGACCGCGACGGAACCGCTGCTCAGCGTGCCCGCGACCGAGCCGGTGAAGGCGGCGCTCGCCGAACCGGCCAGGGCGCTGGCCGACATCGGGCTGGTGGAGCTCGTGCCGCCGTACGGCGAACACGACGACGACCCGCTGACCAAGCTGGGCGTAGAGCAGGACGCGAAGGTGATTCGCGACCTGCTCACCCCGAGGGAGATCCCGGAGCGGAATCTGTTCTGGCACAACGCCGTCATCCCCGGCGACGCGGGCCGGTGCGGCCGGGAGGCGTGGTGCCCGGCGCTCGACGACCTCAACCGGCTGCGGAAGGGGCTGGCCCTGTTCGACGGTGACCTCCCGGTGAAACTGGCCGCCGCCGACTTCTTCCTGCTCCGGTACGGCCCCGGCGCCGCCGTCCCCGTCATGAGCTTCTACCGCGCCGTCCACAGCGACCCCGGCCCGCTGCGCGACCTGGTCCGCGATGTCTTCGCGGCCGGTCCCGGCCACGCGGACCTGCGCGAACGTTTCCTGCGGACCGGCGAGCCCCCCGACGACGACCGGTTTCGCGCCCCGGGTTCGATCTGCGTCTACGCCCAGGCGCTCCCGGAGGGCCGCCTGGTCGTCAACACCGTCACCGCCGGTTACGGGAAAGGGCTGTCCCGTCTCCACCACCAGCTGCGCAGGATCGGCCACGCCCCGGACGTGTCGGCGCTGCGGGCCCCGCAACGCGACATCAGGATCGCCGAGGTCACCGGCGCCCTCGGCAGCGGCCTGAACCTCCGCACCCCCACGGCCGATGTGACGATCGACTACCCGTACACCACGGGTGGAGGTCTGCACCCCTCGGCGTTGACGGTGCGGCTCGACGGTTCCCGGCTGGCGTTGTGGGCCGACGGCGAGAAGTTGCGCCCGATGCACCTGGGCATGACCGCCCAGCACTGGTTGCCGCCGTGGTTGCAGTTCCTGGTCAGGGTCTTCGGCGAACCGTCGGTCGCGATGGTGCCCGGCTGGGTGTTGCGCCCCGGCCCGGTGCCGCCGCGCGGCCGGATCGACCACCTGCCCCGCCTCGACCTGGGCATGGTCACGCTGGCCCGCGAGTGCTGGCGGCTGCGCGCCGCCGACTTCCCTTCGGGCGGCCTGCCCGCGCTGGCGTCGTGGTTGCGCGACCACGGCATGCCACGGCGTTTCTTCGCCCGGGTCCTGGACCTGCGCGACGGCCTGCTCGCGGGCCTGCTCGGCAAACACCGCAAGCCCATGTACGTCGACGTCACCGACCCCTTCCTGCTCGCCGGTCTGCGCCACGCAGCAGGGAACCCCGACGCCCTGATGGTCGTCGAGGAGGCCCTGCCCGTCCCCGAGGACGCCCCCGTTTACCCCGGCGGCCCGCGCGTCACCGAGTACGTCATCCAGTTGAGCGCCCCGTGACCCCCTGGCAGAGCGCCCACCTGTTCCACACCGGCGACCTCGACGACCTGATCCGCGACGTCGTCACCCCGCTGGCCCGGTCGGCGACGGCCTCCTTCTACCTGCGCTACTGGGAGTCGGGCCCCCACGTGCGGCTGCGCCTGAAAGGGGTGCCCCGCGACGAGATCAGGGCCCGAGCCGCCCGGTGGTTCGCCGACCACCCGTCGCCCGCCGTCGACGCCCCGGCCTACCGGCGGCTGGCGGCCGTGCTCGCGCAAGGGGAACGCCGCGAGAGTTACGACCCGACCCTCCATCCGCCCGGCAGCGCGGTGTTCATCCCGTACGAGCCGGAGGAGCGCGTCTACGGAAACATGCCCGCCGTCGAAAGACATTTCGGCATCTCCAGCTCCCTCGCGCTCGACGTCCTCCACGGCGCGCCCGCGATGGAACGCAGGACCGCCGTCGGCCTCGCCGTGCTCACCCTGACGATGGCCGCCTGCCAGCCCGACCTCGCCGAAGCGGCCCGCCGCCTGCCCCCGCACGACCCCGGCGACCTCCCGGCCGCGCTGGTCACCCAGACCGAACGCCTCTGGCACCTGAAGGACGGTCCCGGCCTGCTCGGCACCTGGGCCGCCTCGATCAACGACCTGGCCGCGAGCCTCCCGATGACGACCGGCGACGCGGGCTCCGCCCACGCCCACCTGGCCGTCATCGGCGACGACGCACAACGGGCCCGCGTGCTGCTGCGCTGCGCCCACCTGTTCCACAACCGGATCGGCCTGCGCCCCGACCTGGAATCGCACATCTCGACCCTCGCGGCCCGCGCGCTGGCCGCACTGCGGAGGTGACCGCCATGTGGCACAGCGTCCACGTCTTCTACCACGAGCCGGACAAGGACCCGCTGCTCCTCGACGCCGTCCGGCCCCTGCTGGCCGACATCCGCGACCATGTCGAGGCGGCGTACGTGGTGCGCCACTGGCGGCAGGGCCCCCACCTGCGCATCAACGTCAAGACCGACCTGCGAATGTGGCAGGAGGAGGTGCGCCCCCGCATCGACGCGGTCGTCGGCGGATGGTTACGCGACCACCCGTCGACATACGTGGTGGACCAGGCCGAGAGCCTGGCGCGACACCGCCTCATGGCCGCGCGCGAGCAGGAAAACGGCCCGCTCACCCCGTGGCCCGCCGACAACTCGATCGTCGAGTTCCCGTTCGACGACCGCCGCCACGTCCTGGGCGGCGACGAGGCCGTCGACCTGCTCACCGCGTTCTACAGCGACAGCACCCCGCTCCTGTTCACGATGCTCGACCACTGCCGCGACGGCCACAACACCAAGTCGGACCTGGCCATGGCCCTGCTGCTGACGGTCGCGCACACCTCCCACCCGATCAAACGCAGCTACCTGTCGTTCCGGGTGCACGCCGAGGGCTTCCTCCCGTGGACCAAGGATCCAGAGGCCGCCCGGCGCTCCTTCGACGAGGTGTACGACTCCCGCCGCGCCCAGCTCACCCAACGGGTCAGGCAGGTCGTGGACACCATCGACGCGGACGGGGACAGCCCGTTCGTCCGGGAGTGGGCGGCGCTCGTGGAGACCTACCGCGCGAGGGCCGACCGCGTGGTGCACCTGCTGCCGACCATGGACGACGCCCCGGCCGAAACGAGGGGCGAACTGCACACCCTGATGTTCGGCACCCCCGACTACCGCCGCGACATGTTCACCCGCCCCGACTTCCTGCGCTACCGGGTGGTGCTCAACTACACCTACCTGCACCTGACGAGGCTCGGCCTGACCCCGCTCGACCGCTTCCGCACCTGCCACCTGCTCGCGAACGCGGTCGAGGAGGTCTACGGCGTCTCCGGCCTGGAGTCGATGCGCCGCTACCGAAATGCGGGCTAGGGCTCCGGCCTTCAGGCCGGGGAGCGCGTCAAGCCCTCGGCTAGCGGGACGGATCACCGGCCGGCAGGCCCTCACGCGGCCGGCCTCGATCCGCCGCCCCGTGACGATGTCGTTGTCACCCGGTTGGTCACTCAGTGATCGGCGGCCGAAGAATCTCCCAGCCACGACAGCGTGGTCGCCACGTACGCCTCGCTCTTGGAAGGGGACGCTGCGCGCCGCCGGATGCTGCACGAACTGGGCGACCTAGGCCGCCTGGTCGATGCCGCGCTGGCCCGCCTCCAACTCCACCGCGCACTCCGGGCAGTCGCGGAAAACACGCGCTACAAACCGACAACACCAAATGATCACCGATCGGGTTGTGCGCCGACGATGATCGTTGCTGGATCGCTATAGGTGCCCCTCCCATTGTTGAGAAGGGTGCATCTAGGGTGGCTGGGGTGATCACTAGGTGTTCGTTTCTTCTGGCGACCGTCTTAGCTGGATCGCTGCTGGTGCCAAGTCCCGCTCTGGCCGAGAAGTCGTCTGCCCTGAGGTCTCCTGATCCACTCAAGGCGGCCCTCCTCTCGCCGGAGGATCTCGGGAGCGAGTTCACCCGTCGCGGGTACCGCACCCGTGGCCTGCTGCCGGCGGGAATGATGGTCGCGATCGACATTGTGATCATTCGGGTAGGGAACACCATGATCGCGTTGGAGCATGACGGCAATGTCGGCGAGTTCGACCCGTCGCTCACCAAGTCCGCCGCCCAGATGGCTGTGACATGACTTCATCAGTCTCTGCAAGACAACTAAGATCACTCGCCGGCCGGACACTCGGCTAATGAAGAAAGGGTGTCTCCCTTTCGGGTGACACCCTTGCCGACCAGCAAAAACCTGGTCGGGACGACAGGATTTGAACCTGCGACCCCTTGACCCCCAGTCAAGTGCGCTACCAAGCTGCGCTACGTCCCGGTCTTGTCCTTCGCCCTCTCGGGCGGGACGTCATAACCTTAGCGCAGATCGAGGGGGCTTCGCACACGGCGACGCCCACGAGGGCAGGCGATCGCGCGAAGGGCGAGGGGCACCGTGGGGCGTAAGGCGTTGATCGACCAGGAGGAGTTGCGGCGGCTGGCCGGGCAGGGGTTGTCTAACGCGGAGCTGGCCGCGCGGTTCGGGGTGAGCGAGTCGGGGATCTTGCAGGCGAAGCGGGTGGCAGGTCTCTCGAAGCCGATGCTCGACCACTCGCGGGCCATCCCGTGGAAGCTGGACCGCGCGCACAACCAGTCCGGGCCCGCGACGAACCTGCGGAATCTCTCCTCCGTGGCGCAGGGCCGGGTGATCCCGGCCGAGAAGCTGAACACGGCGCTGCGCTGGGCCGGGCGGCTGGTCGCCTCCGGGATGGACATCTCGTACGAGCCGGGGCGGGGGTTTCTGGAGGTTCCCGCCTCTCCCGGGGACTGGCTCGTCGAGAGGACGCTGAACGAGGCCAGGAAGGCCGTCGGCGCCGCCGAGGATCACGCGGAGGAGTGAGGGCCGAGAACCGGTCGGAGGCGGGGAGGGCCACGATCAGAAACTCCGCAAAGGAACGGTCAATACCCGAAAAATCGCGGTAAAACATCAAATTAAGTCTAAATAGTGGCACGCCAGAGATGTTGGCAACCGGTTTCGAGCCTTGACCCTAGGGCAGCGCACGGGTACAAGCGCCTACACGACCGGAGGCAGACATGTCCACCGTGATCTGGGTGGCCGTCATCGTGGTCGCGGTGGTGGCGATCGCCGCAGTCGGCTATTTCGTGATGCAGCAGCAACGCCGACACCGGCTTCGCGACCGTTTCGGCCCCGAATACGAACGTACCGTGCAGGAGCGCGAGAACCGGCGCGATGCCGAGCAGGAACTCATCGCCCGCGAGCAGCGCTTCAGCTCCCTCGACATCCGCGCCCTGGACGCCGGAACGCGCGAGATCTATGCGAAGAAGTGGATGGAGGTCCAGGAGCGTTTCGTGGACGCTCCCGGCTTCGCGGTGACGGAGGCCGACCACCTGGTCACCTCCGTGATGGCGGAGCGGGGCTACCCGACCGAGGACTTCGAGCAGCGGCTCTCCGACCTCTCGGTCGCACACGGCCGCACCCTCGACCACTACCGGCAGGCTCACGAGATCAGCACGCGGGCCGCCCGCAAGGAGGCCTCCACCGAGGAGCTCCGGCAGGCCATGGTCCACTACCGCGCCCTGTTCGAGGAGTTGCTCGCGGCCCCCGGCACCTCGACCCCGGAAACCTCGGTCAACGGCGACCGGAACTCCCGGCGGACCGAGACCGCCGACCGGGACGCCACGATTCCCGCCGACCGGGACGCCCGGCACACGGACTCCACCCAGCCCGAGACCATCGACGACCCCGAGCGAGCCCCTCGACGCGACCCCCAAGGACGGTGACCCGAATGAACGACCGATTCAGCACGGACAAGGACCGGCTGGTCCACAAGGCCGACGAGGACGACCTGAACACCCCGCGCCACGGCGAGGAGGTCGCCCCCGAGTTCCGGGAGCCGCACCACGGGGACGCCGACCGCACGGGCACCTCTTCCCTCGACCCGGACACCGGGACGCACGACCCGCTGATCAGTGACCGCGACGACGTTCTCGTCGTCGAATCGAGCGACGAGCGGCACGCCACCCCCGCCGGATCGGACACCTCGTTCGACGACGACCGGCACGACGTGGCGAACGACGGCGTGCGGGGTGACCTCGACGGCGACGGCAGGAACGACAGCCCGTTCGCCCATGCGCAGCCCTCCGCCACCACCCCGGGTACGCCGGTGACCGGCACCGGCGCGTACGACTCCGTGCCGGGCGCGGACTCCCCCGTCGTCTCCGATCTCCCCGGGAGCACCCCGGACCGGCCGGACGACGTGCTCGACGAGGGTACGGGCTTCACCGACGCCGAGCGGACCGACCAGACGCCCGCCGCCACCGCGCCCACCACGGCCGGGGCTCTGTTCGACCAGGACGCCGACGACGTACGGCGGCGCTGGCAGGAGGTCCAGGCCGGTTTCGTGGACGACCCGCGTGACGCGGTGGAACGGGCCGACTCCCTCCTCGACGAGGTCACGAGTTCCCTCAGGAACGCGCTGGAGACCCGGGCCACCGAACTCCAGGGGCGTTGGAAGAACACCGAGAAGAACGACACCGAAGATCTCCGGACCGCTCTGCGTGACTACCGCGCGACCTTGGAGCAGCTCCTGAACATCTCCGCTGGGACGAGGTGACCAACCATGCTCGCAATCGCCGCCGCCGTCGTTTTCGGCCTTGGATTCCTGCTCGACCTGATCAACACCAGACTCGGCCCGATCAGCGGGACAGGCTTCCTGCTTCTCGGACTCCTGCTCCTGGCGCTGCACCAGGCCGGGATCGGCTCGGCCGGTCCGCGGACCGGCGGGGGTGGAGGCGGCTGGCGCCGTAGGCGCTAGACCCCTCAGCCGGCCGCCCCGCACCCGGGGAGAGCCTGCTCCGAGAATCGGGAACACGGTCACCGAAGGAAGGGCCCCGCCCATATGGACGGGGCCCTTTTCGACTGTCCTGGTCTCCTTCGGCCGTGGGGAAGGCCTCACAGGCATCGGGGCATGAGGAAACCGACGTCGATGGCGTTGGTACGCGCCTCGCGCCGGCGAAGGAAGAACGGTGCGGGAAAACCGGTGGGGGGGGGGGGGGGGCGCCCGCCCCGGCCCCCCCCCCCCCCCGGGGGGGGCCCCCCCCCCCCCCCGCCCACGGGGCCCGGGCGTACCGGGGGGGCGCGCGGGGTGGTACCCGGGGGGT
>NZ_JBITIZ010000006.1:0-379358 GCF_044459525.1 Streptosporangium sp. NPDC050284 | reverse complement strand
GGGGGGACGCCCCCCCCGGTGGGGGGTGTCGCCAACCCCGCGGTGGTGGGGGTGGGGCGGCCCCGGCCGCGGCCGCTGGACGGGGGGGGCCCCCCCCGGGGGGGGGGCCGCGGGGCCCCCCCCCCCCCCCCCACGACCCCCGCGGAGGGCCTCCGGCACCTCCCCGGAGAAAGGGCCGAAGAAAGCGGGGCTCAGACCTTGAAGGACATCGTGATGAACGTGCCCGAGGCTCCGGTCTCGAACTTGATGTCGGAGCTGACCATCCGGGCCACCCACAGCCCCATGCCGTTGGTCGCCTGAGGGCCGGGGGGCGTCTCCCCCGGAGCGGGTCCCGGGTCCCACTGACCCTCGTCGTGGATCTCCACGAGGAGGGTCCGGCCGACCGTCCACATCCGCAACACCGCCTTGGCGGTGGTGTGACCGTGGATGACCGCGTTGGTGGCGACCTCGTTCAGCGCCACCAGGAAGTCGGCAAGGTTCTCCTGGGACATGCCGCTCCGCACCGCCTGGGCGGCGGCGAAGTCGCGGACGTCGGGGAGATCCGGAAGACAGAAGGCGAGTTCGGCGACGGCGGCGCCTGCGGGAATCATCCGGGAACGGCTGCCGCTCGCCGTGAAGCGAGCGGGACGAACACCGTCCTCGTTCACCCGAGATCCGCCTCCCCTGTTCCCGTTCGCCGTTGTCCTCAGCACCCGGGATCCATTCAAACGCACCTTACGCCACGTCCGTTGTCGCCGACTGGGGTGCCCTGCAACGGGCGGTGTATTCAGCATTCGGCGACAAGTTCCTCACGGAGCTGGTCAAGCACCTTCCGCAGGATACGGGACACGTGCATCTGGGAGATCCCGAATTCCGCCGCTATCTCGGCCTGGGTCATGTTGCCGAAGAAACGCAGCAGAAGGATGTTCTTCTCACGCTCCGGCAACTTGTCGATCAACGGCTTGACCGCCTCGCGGTCCACGAGCGTGCCCAGAGCGTCGTCCTCGTCGGGGATCACGTCGCCCAGCGCGCCCGCGTCGTCGTCGGCGCCGAGGGGGGCGTCCAGGGAGAGCGCGCTGTAGGCGGCGGAGGCGTCGAGGGTGAGCAGGACGTCCTCTTCCGAGATCTTCATCTTCGTGGCCAGCTCGGCGACCGTGGGGGCTCGGCCGAGGTCCTGGCTGAGGTCGGCGACCAGGCGGTTCAGCTCGGCCCTGCGCTCCTGGTAGACGCGGGGGACGCGGATGGCCCAGGTGCGGTCGCGGAAGTGGCGCTTGACCTCACCGGTCATGGTGACCACGGCGTAGCCGCGGAAGGGGTGCCCGAGGGTCGGGTCGAAGCCGTTGATGGCCTTCATGAGCCCCACGTACGCGGCCTGCAGGAGGTCTTCCATCGGCTCGCCGCGGTAGCGGTAGCGGCGGGCGATCTCCATGGCGAGGTGGCGGTGCATCTCGACGATGCGCTCACGCAGACGCTCGGCGCGGTATTCGGAGATCTCAGGCAGGGACATCTCGGCGAGGAGGTCCTCAGCGGTCATGTCGGTGATTTCGAGTGCCTGAACAGACATTGCTGCTCCCTGGTATTACTGTCGGGCGAGCCGACCACGGAAGCAACATCCGGGCAGACGGCATCGCCTCGACCAATTTTCGAGGCGAGGCCCTCTGCTGGACCTCAGGGTTCCAGTATTCCCCCGAATCCTGGAGTATTACTCGCCCCCAGGTAACAGTAAGGTTGCTAATCGAATGGCACGAGGAGGCCCTGAGTGACGGTGTCGGAGAACGGCGAGAGATCGGCAGCCCTGACTCTCACGTCGGCGCTGGTCAGTGGGATCAACGTGATCCGGGTGACGGGTCTGCTTGACGCGACGACGAGGGATCAGTTCGCCGACTACCTGGCGGCGGAGACCGGCGAGCACGGTCTCGACATGGCGCTGGATCTGAGCGGTGTGACCTTCATGGACTCGCGCGCGCTGGGACTCATCGTCCACCACTGGCAGGTCAGCACCGCTGCGGGCGCCAAGTTCGCCCTCATCGGGGTGGAGTACGCCAAGACCAAGGTGATGTGGATCACAGGTCTGGCCCAGCGGCTGCCCCTGTACGACACGATCGACGAGGCGATCGTCGCCTTTGGTTAGCCCGTTTTCCGCACGTGCCGCCTCGTCGCGGATCAGTCGTGTCCGATCCGGCGCGACGGGTTACCGCCCAGTCGGGTGGGGGCACGTGCGGAGGACGGAGCCGACCGGTGACGGCCTCCCCGAGGGCTCCGGCCCGTCGCCGGCCGTCGGGGACCGCCGCCCACCGGGACCTCAGCCCTCTTTCTTCGCCTCGCGGTTGCGCTGGTGCTCCTCGACCAGCAGCTTGGCCAGGTCGGCGACCTTCACCTGGTGGTGCTGCGAGATGCGGCGCAACTCGTCGAAGGCGGCCTCGGCCGAGCAGCCGCTGGACTTCATGATGATGCCCTTGGCCTGGTCGATGATCGCCCGGCCCGCGAGGGCCTCCTGCATCTGGGCCGCGTCGGTGCGTACCTCGTCGTAGTCCCACATGTTGGCGAGGGCCACGCCCACCTGCTCGGCGAGCATGTCCGCGAGCGGAGGAACGTTCCTGGCCGCGAAGGCGCCGGGACGCACCCCGTACATTCCGAGGACCAGGACGGCGTGCTCGATGACGATGGGCATCGCCAGGACCGAGCGGACGCCGCAGCGTACGGCCATGCCGGCGTAGGCGGGCCAGCGGGGCTCGTGCAGGACGTCCTGGACGACCACGTGGCGCCCGGTGGCGCGGGCCTCGGACGAAGGCCCCGCACCGATCTCCCCCTCGCTGTCGAGCAGGACGATGAGCTCGCTGTGGGAAGCTGAGACGACCACCCGTTCCTGTCTCCAGAGCTCGGCGGAGCCGCCCGCGCAACCGGGCACGCCGCCTGCGAGAGTGGCTGTGAGACCGCGCAGCACGCTCTCACTCGACGTTTCCTCGCTCACCCTGCCGAGGGCCGCGAGGTCCCGGGCGAGAACGGGGGTGACCATGTCCATCTCGCGACTCCCCTCCCCTGTGTCGCTAACTTAACCACTATCCGACCGCGCATCGATTCGGCCCACCGGGTGGCGTACCGTCTACGACGGGACCAGCCCACTCCGGCCCCTGACGAGGACGAGCATTGACCGACGCCATTGGCCTTCAGACCCTGGAGCAGGCGCTGAACGCGCTGACCGCCAGGATCTCCTCCCTGCGCGAGGCGAAGTCCGCCTACCCCGCCGACCCCCGGTCCACACTCGACGCGGCGCTGGCGGAGCTCGACACCGCCCGTGAGCTGCTGGACGCCTCGGTGCGCGAGCTACGCAAAGCGCCCAAACGGTCGGGAGAGCGGGAGAGCGGGTCACAGCGGGAGCTCAAGCTGTTGCGGCAGGTGTTCCGCACCTTCCCCATCCCGGTGGTGGTGCTGGACGCCTCCGGGGTGGTGCGGCGGATCAGCGCCGAGACCTCCCGGATGCTCGGCAGCCCGGCGGGATACCTGATCGGCCGTTCGTTCCCGCTGTTCGTCGACGTCTCCCGGCGGGCGGCGTTCCGCTCGCACCTGACGGCGGTCCAGCAGGGCGGCCAGACCGCGACCTTCCAGACGCGGCTCGCCCACCAGGGCCGCGCGCACACGGTTCAGCTGGCCGTCACCCGGCTGACGATGCCGGGAGAGCCGCAGGAGATGGTCGCGGTCATGATCCTGCCGCTGGAGGCGCAGGTGGCGGGCCCGCCGCACGGCCCGGCCGACCGCTCGGACGCCACCCTGGTCATGGCCGCGGCGCGCCGGCAGGAGCTGCTGTCCAGGATGACCCGCTTGTTGCTCGACGAGGAGAGCCTGCGCCAGCCGGTGACCGTCACCAGGGCCGCCCGGCTGCTCGCCGCCGAGTGGGCCGACTGGGTGATCGCCGACGTGGTCCGCGACGGCATGCCCAAACGTGCCTGCGTGCTGGGCCCGAGCGACAAGCCGGTGACCCAGCTGCTCCGCCTCGCCGAGGGGATGAACCCGCTGACCGCTCCGGCCGTCGCGCACGTGCTGACCGGCGGCTCCGGCGTGGTGCACGAGATGCTGGAGGATGACAGGCTGCTCGGCGACGTTCCCGGTGGCCCGCCGCTGCTACGGGTGATGGGCGCCGCCTCGGTGCTGATCGTGCCGATCGGCGGCGAGAGCGGCGTGCTGGGGGCTCTCACCCTGGTACGGCTGCGCGACCGCGAACCGTTCTCGCTCGCCGATCTGGGGCTGATGGAGGAGATCGGCGCCCACCTTGGACTCGCGCTGCGCGCGCGGCGCAGCTTCCAGACCCGCTCCCGGGCGGCCGACGCGCTGCGTACCAGCGTGGTGCCCAGGAGCCTGCCGGACATCCCGGGATTCGAGGCCGCGGCCATCTACAACGCGGGTTCCAGCCCGGTCGGCGCCGAGTTCTACGACGTCTTCCGCGTCGGCGACGGATGGGGTTTCGCCCTCGGGGGGGCCGCGGGCAAGGGTGAGGAGGCCGCGTCGGTCAGCGCCATGGTGCGCAACGGCCTGCGCGTGCTCAGCGTCTGGGAGACCGACCCCGGCGAGGTGATGCGCAAGCTGAACCAGGCCCTGACCGCCCAGCACAACGGCATGTTCGTGATGGCGGTGACCGGGTTCATCAAGGCGCGCAAAATCAGGCTGGCCAGCGCGGGGCACCACCCGGCCGCGCTGCTGCTGCCCGACGGCGGGGTCCGGTTCACCGCGGGGGGTGGCGTCCCGCTGGGCATCGCCCCCGAGGCGGAGATGT
Source organism: Streptosporangium sp. NPDC050284 (assembly GCF_044459525.1). NCBI lineage: Bacteria > Bacillati > Actinomycetota > Actinomycetes > Streptosporangiales > Streptosporangiaceae > Streptosporangium > Streptosporangium sp. NPDC050284. The sequence goes on along the minus strand of NZ_JBITIZ010000006.1, from coordinate 374,611 downwards.
TCACCGAGGAGCTCACACTGGCCTCGGGCCAGACCCTGGTCTTCTACTCCGACGGCCTGGTGGCCTCGCAGAACGAGCTGGGTGAGTCCTACGGCGAGATCAGGCTGGCGGACGTGCTGGCGCGCTGCGTGGCGCAGTCCCCCGCCGAGATCGTCAAGACGGTGGAGGAGGACCGGCACGCGTTCTCCGGCGGGAGGGTCTGGGATGAGATCGTGATCCTCGCTCTTCGCGTCGTATGAGTCGTGTAACCGGTCGAATTCGGTGCGGGGCAACCGGGTGACCGCCTCGGCATCCCCATGACCAGGGAAAACGCGGGAGCCGGTCGCGCGCGCCGACTGCCGGGGCCAAGGAGTCGCGGCAGCGCGGGACGCGTCGGGAGGCCCGGCTTCGCCTTAGGGGTTTGGCTTCTGCGCGGATCGGGGTATGGTTGACCTCATACAGACGTGTGCCTAAGACGCAGGCACCCCTGAAGGAATCACAGGCTTTTCATGCCTATCTCCTCCCAGAGGTGTGCCGTGAACATTGCATTCGTCTCCTCCGAGGCTCTTTCCTCCACCCAGGACGAGTCCGACCTCGCCGCCCAGCGCGCTCACCTGATGGCAGTGGCCCGTGAGCTCGGCCGCGAGCACAAAGTCACGATCTACACCCGCAGGAACTCCGACTCGGAGAAGGCCAGGGTTCGCGTGTCGCAGGGCGTCACGCTGGAGAACCTGACCGCCGGCCCCGCACAGGACCTTCCGGAAGACAGCGTCCTGCCCTACCTGTCCGACCTCGGCGACCAGCTGATGCACCGCTGGGGGCAGGACCGCCCGGACGTCATCCACGCGCACTCCTGGACCGGCGGGCTCGCCGCGATCGCCGGAGCGAACGGCCTCAACGTCCCGTTCACCCAGACCTTCAGCAGCGAGAACCCCCGTGACGCCAAGAAGGTCCGGCTGCAGCGGGCCATCGGGCGCCGGGCCAGCGCGGTGATCGCCGGGTGCGGTGACGAGGAGAGCTCGCTGATTCGGCTGGGCGTGCCGCGCCGCAACATCTCGGTCATCCCGTGCGGCGTCGACGTCGAGCGGTTCCGTCGCCAGGGTCCGGCCGCCGCGCGCGGCACCCGTCCCCGCCTGCTGCACGTGGGTCCGCTCACGGCCGACAAGGGCGTGCACACCGCGCTCCGCGCACTGGAGGGCCTTCCCGAGGCCGAGCTGATCATCGCCGGTGGTCCCGCGTCCGTGGACCTGGAGCACGACGCCGACGCGCACCGCATGATGCTGCTGGCCAAGGAGATCGGCGTCGACGACCGGATCACCGTTCTCGGGCACGTCCCGCACGCCTCGATCGCCAAGCTGATGCGCAGCGCCGACGTGGTGCTCTCCCTGCCCAGGGAGGCCCCGGCGGGCGTCGTGGCGCTGGAGGCCATGGCCTGTGGCGTCCCCGTCATCGCCTCGGCCGTGGGCGCCCACCTCGACTCCGTGGTGGACGGGGTGACCGGCCTGCTGGTGCCCGCCGACCGCCCGGCGCAGACCTCCCGTCTGACCCGCGAGCTGCTCGCCGACCCGACCCGCCGCACCGCGCTCGGCTTCGCCGGTGCCGACCGCGCCCGGTCCCGCTACTCGTGGGAGCGGATCAGCCAGGAGCTCGTCCACGTCTACGAGAACGCGCTCTCCGGCTCCGCCCGCTGACCGCGTCCACCGCGACGGCGGGCACCGCGGGCCACGCGGAACACACTCCGAGACCGGGGATCCCTCCACAGGGGTCCCCGGTCTTCGCGTGTCGGGCCCGCGTTCACGGGCGTGACGGCTCACGGCGAATACGTGCGACGCTATGACCGGGCCACGCGGCGGTGCAGGACGACGCCGAGGCCGCTGGCGGCCAGCAGGACGACGCCGGCCAGGACCAGGATCACCGCACCGCCCACGGCGCCGTCCGTCCAGTCCCAGACCGCCTCAGGGACGGCGAGCGTCAGCCCGGCCACGCCACTGACGATCAGCACCCAGGTGCGCCACCGCCGGTACAGGGCCAGGCAGGCGAGCGCGATCGCCGCAGTCAGCCAGTATCCCCAGGCGCCTCCGTCCCACAGGACGGGCCACTGGCCACCGAAGAGCGCGATCGCCGCTCCCATGCCCAGGCCAAGGTCGCGCGGGACGAGCACCCCGGCCAGGGCGGCCACCAGGATGAGCAGGCCCAGCGCGACGTAGGCCAGGCCCCAGCCGGCGCCCTCCCGCCCGGCGAGGACGTCCAGCAGGCCGGTCACCGTGAGCAGGGCGAAACCGCCGCAGGCCAGCAGGCCGATCGCGGTGGGCAGCAGTGCGTAGGCCGTCGCCGCGACCACCAACCCGGCCACCCCGGCGACGAGTCCCTCGTGGCGGTCGACCACCACCCCCGCGCACAGGGCCGCCGTGGCCGAGCCCAGCGCGGCGAGCGTGGCCGCGACCCTGCCCTGCACGGCGGCCGTCCTGCCGGTCGCCGACCGTGCCGCCACGCCGAGCCCTACGGCCACCGCAAGCAGGAGAACCGTGACCACGGCGAGGACCGCGATCCTCGCCGGCTGGGTCATCCGGTCCCAGCCCAGGCCGACGAAGGCCGCGGCACCGGCCAGGACGAGTGCGCCGCCGACGTACGCGAGGATCTCGCTCCACCTGACCCGGTCGTCGGCCCCCGGCTCACGCAGTGCCTCGCCGACGGCGCGGGCGACCGGCTCCACCTGTTCGGGGTGGAGCTCGCCGGACTCCACCAGGCCGGCCAGTGCTCGCCGTACGGCGTCAACGTCGTTCATGTGCGGAATCGTGGCACAGTCGGACCCGGACGGCACCCCCCGAACCAGTGGGACGTATGCGAAAACGAAATATCTCTGTTACTGGAGTGCAATTGTTGCTTTGATGTCCCCATGTCGATTCGTGGCACGTTCCTGGGTGTCCTGGCCGCAGCCCTCGCCCTCTCCTCGCTGCCCGCGACGGGGGCGTCCGCGCAGACGGACCCGTCCACCCGGCGCGGGTGGGGCACCCCGGTCCTGGTGGAGAACTTCAACGGCACCCGCGTGGACGACCGCAAGTGGGTCGTCTACCACTCCCCCGGCGCCGAGACCAACCCGCGCACCGGGCGGGCCTCGACCGTGAGCGGCGGCGTCCTGCGGCTCAAGGGCGGCTTCTACGGCGGCAGGGACCTGTCGGGGGGCATCGCGACCCGGAGCGCGCAGCAGTACGGGCGCTGGGAGGTGCGGCTGCGCGCCGAGCGCGGCGCGGGCTACACCCCCGTGGCGCTGCTCTGGCCGTCCGACCAGGGCGGCGGTGAGTACGCGGAGGTCGACTTCGCGGAGATCATCGATCCGAGCCGCAGGTCGGGCGGGATCTTCGTGCATCGCGGCGACCGGCCTCAGGCCCAGCGGCAGATGAGGGCCGACTTCACCCGGTGGCACACGGTCGCGGTCGACTGGCTGCCCGGACGGCTGACGTTCTGGTTGGACGGCAGGAAGGTGTGGGACTACCGAGGGCCGAACGTGCCGAGGAGCCGCTCCATGCACCTGACGCTCCAGAACGACGTGACGTGCAACGAGTGGTCGCCGTGCCGCAACCGCTCCACTCCTCCGACGGTCAGCATGTACGTGGACTGGGTGAAGATCTACCGGGCCCCCGTCTGACGGGAGCCGGGGCTCAGAGCAGGTGGGCCGCCTTGAGGGCGAGGTGGACCAGCAGGCGGTCCTCGCCGTCGGCGAGGTTCCTGCCGGTGAGCCGCTCCGCCTTGGCGAGCCGGTAGTAGAGCGTCTGGCGGTGCACGCCGAGCGCACCGGCGGTCTCCTGGACGTGACCGGCGCGGTCGAGGTAACTCTCCACGGTCCTGGCCAGCTCCGGGTCCTCGGCCAGCCCGGCGACCTCCTCCGCGAGCTCCCGCAGCCCCGCCGGTGACATGCGGGCGAGCAGCCGGTAGACGCCCAGTCCCGGCCAGGTGGCGACGGGCGCGAGCGCGGGCACCCGTCCGGCGACGCCGAGCGCGTGCACGGCCTCCCGCCAGCTTCGCCAGGCCTGCGCGGGCTCGTCCCTGGGTGCGCCGACGCCCACCACCGTTCCGTACATGCCCTGGATCCGGTCGGCCAGCTCCCCCGCCTGGCCCGCTGGGGCCAGGAGGGCGACCAGCGGCTCGCCCCGTACGGGAAACGCGGGGTCGGCGAGCACGGCGCGCGGGAGTGTCCAGAGGGCGGCGACCCGGTCCGGGGAGACGCGGGCGGCGATCGCCGCCACCGGGCCGCGCACGTCGTCCAGCCGTGCCAGTGCCCGGGAGCGTTCCTCTGCGTCGGAGGAGAACAGCTCCCGCAGGTTCGCGCCCAGGTCCTGACGGCTGCGGGCCTCCTGGGCGAGGGCGGTGGCGGCCCTGGAGACCAGGTCGCCGACCGAGGCGAGGGCCTCGTCGCCGAGTGTGCCGTCGTCGAGGAGCCACAGGTAGCCGTAGGTCACCTCGTGGTGCCGCAACGGCACGCACACCCGCGCGAGGACCCCCAGGTCGGCGTCGGCGGGGATGCGGACGGGGCCGCGTGCCCCGGCGATGCCGTACCCCTCGAAGTAGGCGCGCACCTGGTCCGTCGCGCGGCGTCGCAGAATGGACTCCTGGCGCACCACGTCGATGTCGCCGCTCTGCGCGGCGTAGGCCAGGAGCTGGAAGGCCCGGTCCTCCAGGGTGGCCGAGGCGCCGAGCCTGGTGGCGATCTCGTCTACCGTCTCCTGCAACACCCCACCATTGTCATACATGTGTATGAAAGCCCCGCCCGTCGATCGTGGCAGATGCACATGATGGCCGGTCGAGCGGAGGTTTTAGGCTGGAAACATGTTCGGTTCTCTCCTTCTCGGCGTATCCCGGTCGCCGCTGGTACGGCGCGCGGTCTCCGGCGTGCCGCTGACCCGCAAGGTCGTCGATCGTTTCGTCGCGGGCGAGACGCCTCAGGAGGCGGTCGAGGCGATCCGCGGGCTCGCCGCCTCCGGACTCGCCGTCACCGTCGACCACCTTGGCGAGGAGACGAGAGACTCCGCCGCCGCCGCCCAGACGGCCGGCGCGTACGTCATGCTGCTCGGCGCGCTGAGCGGGCTGGGGCTCGGTGACCGGGCCGAGGTGTCGGTGAAGCTCTCCGCGGTCGGCCAGGCGCTCGGCGCCGACGGCGACAAGATCGCCCTGGAGAACGCGCGGCGGATCTGCGAGGCGGCCGGTGACTGCGGGGCGAACGTCACCCTCGACATGGAGGACCACACCACGGTCGACTCCACGCTGGAGACCCTGCGGGCCCTGCGCCTGGACTTTCCCTCCACCGGGGTCGCCGTGCAGTCCTACCTTTTCCGCACCGAGGCCGACTGCCGCGACCTCGCGCACGAGGGGTCGCGGGTGCGCCTGGTCAAGGGCGCCTACGCCGAGCCCGCCTCGGTGGCGCACCAGAGCAGGAACGAGGTCGACAAGGCCTACGTGCGCTGCCTGCGGATCCTCATGTCGGGTGCGGGCTACCCGATGGTGGCGACGCACGACGACCGGCTGATCTCGATCACCGAGACGCTCGCCGACCGGTTCTCCAGGTCCCGCGGCGACTACGAGTACCAGATGCTCTACGGGATCAGGGCCGACAAGCAGCTCGCCCTCGCGGGAGCGGGTCACACCGTGCGTGTCTACATCCCGTACGGAGACGACTGGTACGGCTACTTCATGCGCCGCCTGGCCGAGCGTCCGGCGAACATCGCCTTCTTCCTTCGTGCCCTTGGAGGCAACTAATGGATGCCATCTCCACCGTTCCCGCCCCGGTCAACGAGCCGGTACTCGGCTACGCGCCCGGCAGCGCCGAGCGTACGGCGCTGGAGAACCGCGTCAAGGAGCTCGCCGGCGCCCAGCTGGACCTGACGATGACGATCGGCGGCGAGCAGCGGATGGGCGGCGGCGCCCCGATCGACGTGGTCCAGCCGCACAACCACGCCTCCGTGCTGGGCCGCATGGCGGACGCGAACGCCGACGACGTGCGCGCGGCGATCGACGCCTCGCTCGCGGCGGCGCCCGCGTGGCGCGCCCTGCCGTTCGACGAGCGGGCCGCGATCTTCCTGCGGGCCGCCGACCTGCTGGCCGGTCCCTACCGGCAGACGCTGAACGGCGCGACGATCCTGGGCCAGTCCAAGTCCGCGCAGCAGGCGGAGATCGACGCGGCCTGCGAGCTGATCGACTTCCTGCGCTTCAACGTGGACTTCGCGCGGCGGCTCCTCGGCGACCAGCCGGTCTCCTCGCCCGGCGTGTGGAACCGGATGGAGTACCGGCCGCTGGAGGGCTTCGTCCTGGCGATCACGCCGTTCAACTTCACCGCCATCGCCGCGAACCTGCCGTCGGCTCCCGCCCTGATGGGCAACGTCGTCGTCTGGAAGCCCTCCCCCACCCAGCAGTTCGCCGCGCACTTCACCATGCGCCTGCTTGAGGAGGCGGGGCTCCCGCCGGGCGTCATCAACATGGTGACCGGAAACGGCACGGCCGTCTCCGAGGTCGCGACGACCCACCCCGAGCTGGCGGCCATCCACTTCACCGGCTCCACGCCCACCTTCCAGCACCTGTGGTCCACGGTCGGCGCGAACATCGCCTCCTACCGGTCCTATCCGCGCCTGGTCGGCGAGACGGGCGGCAAGGACTTCGTGCTCGCCCATCCCTCGGCCGACCCCGCTGCGCTCACCACGGCGCTGATCCGCGGCGCGTTCGAGTACCAGGGGCAGAAGTGCTCGGCCGCCTCCCGCGCGTACGTGCCGCGCTCGGTCTGGTCGGTGATCCGCGACGAACTCGTGGGCACCGCCGAGTCGCTCACCGTCGGCGACGTGGCCGCGGACCTGTCGACCTTCATGGGCGCGGTCATCGACGAGCGGGCGTTCGCCAAGCACAGGGCCGCGATCGACCGGGCCCGCTCACTCGACTCGATCAACGTGCTGACCGGGTCGTACGACGACTCGACCGGCTATTTCGTGAGGCCGACCATCCTGGAGTCGGCCGACCCCACCGACGAGATCTTCGTCAAGGAGTACTTCGGGCCGATCCTCGGCGTGCACGTCTACGACGACGCGGACTTCGACGCGGTCCTGGACCAGATGGAGGGCGTCTCCCCGTACGCGCTGACCGGTTCGATCATGGCCCAGGACCGCTACGCGATCGCCTCGGCGTCGGAGCGGCTGCGCTTCGCGGCGGGCAACCTCTACATCAACGACAAGCCGACCGGCGCGGTCGTCGGCCAGCAGCCCTTCGGCGGGGGCCGGGCGTCGGGTACGAACGACAAGGCCGGGTCGATCCTCAACCTGACCCGCTGGGTGAGCGCCAGGACCGTCAAGGAGACCTTCGTCCCGCCGACCGACCACCGCTACCCGCACCAGGGCTGACCTTCCCCGGACGGCCGGCAGGAGCCTGACCGGACGACGGCAGAGGACGGCGGTGCCGGGACTCGGATTCACGGTCCCGGCACCGCCGTCCTCTGTCTGTCGGCTTCGACGTGAGGCCGATGGGTAAGGAAGTTTCGGGAGGCGGGGGGAAGGTGCCTTCGGATACGGCCGATCCTGCGATCCCTCGGTAGAGCGGATGATCGTGTCGCAGGGATGTAAGAGATGGAAGGGGCCGCGAAGGTGAGTGAGCGCGTGTCGGCGGTAGCGTGGCGGTGAAGCCCTCCCCCGGCCCCGAGCGGATGCTGGTGGAGTTGCTACGGGCCAGTCACCTGGCGGCTCTGGAGCAGATTCCGGGCCTGGTCGCAGAGCACGCCGTGTCCGCGGGCCTGGCCGAGGTGCTGATCTACCTGGCGGATCTGCAGTGCAACGTGCTGCGTCTGTTGACCGGTGAGGGCGCGAGCACGGAGGTCGGCGAGTTGCGCATCGACGCGACCCTGGCCGGGCGGGCCTTCCAGGAGGTGCGGGTCCTGGTCGGCGTCGGCGAGGACACCGACAGGGACACCAACGAGGACACCGACGGGGCGCAGCGGTGGTGGGTGCCGCTCCTGAACGGCGTCGAACGCATGGGAGTGCTGCGCATCGACGTCGAGACCGGCGCCGACGCGCAGATCCAGGACAACATGCGGGACCTGGCATCGCTGGTGGCGCTGTTACTGGTCGACAAGCGCCCCTACAGTGACTCCTACGCCCGGCTGGTGCGTACCCGGCCGATGCACGTGGCCGCGGAGATGCAGTGGACGTTGATGCCGCCGCTGACCTTCGCCGATCAGCGGGTGACCATCGCCGCGGTGCTGGAGCCGGCCTACGAGGTCGGCGGGGACGCCTTCGACTACGCGCTGGCCGGCGAGGTGGCGTATCTGGGGATCTTCGACTCGATGGGGCACGATGTCACGGCGGGGCTGAGTGCCAACCTGGCGGTGGCCGCCTGCCGTAACAGCCGCCGTCAGGGCACCGGCCTGGCGGCGACCAGCGAGGCCGTCGAGCAGGTCCTGATCACCGAGTTCGGGCAGGCCACCCGTTTCGTCACCGCGATCCTGGGTGATCTGAACACCCGAACCGGGGTGTTGTCCTGGATCAACCGGGGTCATCATCCGCCGGTGGTGATCCGCGGCGGCCGCTGGGTCGCCACGTTGGAATGCCCTCCGGCCACCCCGATGGGCCTGAACCTGGGCACGGAGATCGCGATGTGCCGTAAACAGTTGGAGCCCGGAGACCGGGTGGTGTTCTACAGCGACGGCATCGTCGAGGCTCGCAACGCCGCCGGCGAGGAGTTCGGCCTCGACCGGTTCGTCGACTTCATCATCCGCCGCACCGCCGACGGCCTGCCTGTGCCCGAGACGCTGCGCCGCCTGATCCGCGGCGTGCTGGAGTACCACACCGATCGCCTGCAGGACGACGCCACGGTATTGCTGGTGGAATGGCACGGCGACGCCCACGAGCGGCTGCACCTGTAAAAAGGAGAGCTCTCCCCCGCCGTCGGACCCCCGCTACCCGCACATGGGTCGATGTCGCGCGGCCCGGTCGGCATCGGCTCGATCTCAAGAAGCGCGACTGTCTTCGAACAGGCCGCGAAAGCGGTGACGCCTGGGTCTCGCATCCGAAACCCAGGCGTCACTCGTTTCGGGCTACGGCGGGGGCATCTCCCCCACCGCGGTGAGCCGCCCGTGTCCGGCCCGTACTCGGCCGCAGGACGTGACTACACCGGGCAGGCGAGCGTGCTGGTGGCGCAGCAGCCGATGCTGATGAAGTGCTCCGTCCGCGGCTCGCGGCCGCCGACCAGCTCGTCCAAACTGATCTCCCCGGCGGGGTGGACCAGGTCGGCGGTACGGGCCTGCGGGTTCTTCCACTGACGGATCAGCTCGTTGTCGGACATCACATGTCTCCTTCGTCGAGATTCTTTGTGCGTGGGACACGGGGGGCCGGTCCGGCACGAGGACCGGGCCGGCCGCCCTTGGTGACCGCTGTGGCCGTGTCCGATGGTCCGTCGCGGACCACGTGGCAGAGGTCCGCGGTGCGGCGCTCGGTCACGACCTCGGGTCGGTTCCGGGCCTCCTAGCAGATGTCCCCGGTGCAGCACTTGTGCGAGATCACCGGAGGCCAGGTCTCCTGTGGCATGCCACCGACGACGCGCGCGAGGTGCTCGTCAAGGTCGATCTCGCCTGCGGGATGGACCAGGTCGGCGGTACGGGCCTGCGGGTTCTTCCACTGACGGATCAGCTCGTCGCCGAACATCTCACGCCTCCTTCGCGCACGCGGCCGCAGGTCAGCAGTAGTAGCCGGTGGCGCAGCAGCCCCAGGAGGCGAGCCCCTCGGTGGCGGGCTCGCGGCCGCCGACCAGCTCGTCCAGACTGATCTCCCCGGCGGGGTGGACCAGGTCTGCGGAGCGGGCCTGCGGGTTCTTCCACTGACGGATCAGCTCGTTGTCGGACATCTCATAACTCCTTGGTATAGGCCGCAGGGATCAGCAGAAGATGCCGGTGGGGCAGCAGCCATAGGAGATGGCGTACTCGGTCCGCGGCTCGCGGCCACCGACCACGCGGGCGTCGTCCAGGGCGATCTCCCCGGCCGGGTGGACCAGGTCGGCGGAGCGGGCCTGCGGGTTCTTCCACTGACGGATCAGCTCGTTCTCGGACATGACGTACTCTCCTTCTGGATTGAGATTTCGTGGTTCGGAATCGGTCCATGGGGCGCGCCGGCGGGACCCGGCGCGCCTCACGCGTTCAGTGCCCCGGCTCGCTGCCGGGGCGCCGCGTCGTGCGCGAACAGCTCCTGATAGGTCCCCTCTCGTGCGATGAGGTCCTCGTGCGTGCCCCGCTCGACGATGCGACCGCGGTCGAGCACGAGGATCTTGTGGGCGTCGCGGATCGCGCTCAGCCGATGCGAGATGACGATCCGCGTGACCTCGAGCCGGGACAGCGCCGCGTCGACGCGGCGTTCTGTCTCGGGGTCGAGGTGGCTGGTGGCCTCGTCCAGGATGAGCAGACGAGGCTTGTGGACGAGGGCGCGGGCCAGGGCGACCCGCTGGCGCTGCCCGGCCGACAGCGCGGCACCGGCCTCTCCGACGAGGGTGCCGTACCCCATGGGCATGGCCTCCACGTCGTCGTGCAGTCCGGCGATGCGGGCGGCGCGCACCACCTCCTCCTCGGTGGCGTCCTCTCTGCCGAGGGTGAGGTTGTCCATGATCGTGCCGTTGAAGAGGTTGAGGTCCTGCAGCACGGCCCCGCAGCGGGAGCGCAGGTCGTGGACGTCGAGTTCGTCCAGTTCGTGTCCGTCGTGGCGCACCGTACCGGCGGTGGGGCGCAGCAGGCCGAGGACCAGCAGGGCGATGGTGCTCTTGCCGGAGCCGGTGCGGCCGACGATGCCGAGCTTGGCGCCGGGCGGGACGGTGAAGGTGAGGTCCTTGAGCACCGGCGGGGCGTCCGCCTGATAGTGGAAGACCAGCTCCTCGACCTCGATGCCGCTGGCGGTGTTCTCGGGAAGACGCACGGGGCCGGTGGCCTCCTCGTCCGCGTCGACGATGTCGTAGACCCGCTCGATCTGGCTGCGCAGCATCGGGTAGCTCTGGCCCGCGCTGGCCAGCCCCTGGAGGGGGGCGAGCACGGCGAGGGCGACGGTGCTGGCGGCGAGCGCGGTGCCGATCGTCATGCCGCCGTTCAGTACGAGCGCGAGCCCGGTCAGCAGCAGGAGCAGCGGGGCGGCGACGGTGAGTGCCTGGTGGAAGGCCTCCAGGCCGGCGGTGATCCGGCCGCGGACGACCAGGGCGCCGCGATACGTCTCGAACAGCCGCACCCAGTGCTGCTCCGCCCGTCCCTCGACGCCGTTCGCCTTGACCGGGACCACGGCCTCCAGGGTCTCGGTGAGGTAGCTCTGCTCCTCGGCCTTGGCCGACAGCTCCCGCTGGTAGACGGCCGCGACCCGCGGGGAGACCCGTAACACCAGCAGCACGTGGGCGGCGCCCAGGGTGAGGACGACGGGCACGTAGCCGGGGGCGAGGACGGCCAGGCCGATCAGGTAGCCCACCAGGAGCGCGGCGTCCAGCACGAGTATCAGCAGCCGTTGCGTGACGGTCTCTCGCGTGGTGGAGACGCTGCCGAGCCTGGCGAGCAGGTCTCCCCTGCGGCGCTGGATGAAGAACGACAGCGGCAGCCGCAGCATGTGGCGGATGAGCTGTCGTCCCAGCGTCGCCTCGGCGCGGACGCGCAGGGTGAGCACCGCCATCTCCCGCAGCAGGGTCGTCAGACCGGCCAGGACGGTGGTGCCGAGCACCACCCCGGCGAAGAGCGGCAGGATGTCCGTCCGCTGGTCGGGGGCGAAGGTGTCGACGACCTGCTGGGTGGCGAGCGGCAGCACCAGGGCCAGCAGTTTCAGCACGGTCGCGCAGGCCAGCACGGCGGCGAGCAGGCTCCGGCTTCCCGGCATCGCCACGAAGTCCCGCAGGTAGCGGAGCATCAGCCACTCCCGCATGGGAGTGCGCCGCCGGACGAACTCGGGGCCGGGCGAGAGGTGGATCAGCACGCCGCCGAAGCGCCGGTCGAAGTCCTTCCTGCTCTGCCACTGGCGTCCGCCGCCCGGGTCGGCCAGGCGGACGCGCCGCGCGCCGACCTGTTCCACGACGACGAAGTGGTGGTCGGCGAGGTAGGCGATGGCCGGCCGGTCGATGGGACCAAGGCTCTTCATCCGCTCGGTCCGCGCGTGCAGGCCCATGCGGGGGGCGGCGGCGATCAGGTGGGCGGCGGACACGCCGTCGCGTCCGATACCGAGCATCTCCCGGCATTCGGCGACCCGGGTGTCCCTCCCGTGGAAGCTGGCGATCATGGCCAGGCAGGCCGCGGCGCATTCGGTGGAGGTGAGCTGGTGTCGCAGCGGGACCCTGCTCATCGGCGCTCACCTCCGATGGGCGCGTCGAGCAGAAGCACGGACGGGACGTGTTCGGGCCGGGCGAGCCTGAGCAGGCCGTACCCGATTCCGGCCAGCCCGTTCATCAGGCCGGGGGTGGGGGCGGCGCCGGGCGCGCCCCAGCGGGGGCCGCGCCGGGCCAGGTCGTCGAGGAGGTGGGCCGTGCGTGCCGTCAGCAGCTCGGCCGCCTCCGGCCGGTGGCGCAGCTGGATGAGCAGTTCGAGGTTGCCCAGCTCGCCGTGGCAGAGGCTGTGGTTGGCCATCGGCCCGCGCTCCAGTTCGGCGGCGAGCGCGCGGTCGAGGTCCCGGTCGAGGTGCTCGGACGCCGGGCCGCCGACACGCGACAGGCCGATGCCGGGTGCTCCGTGGCACCAGGCGTGGAGCATGTCGTCGCCGCCCTGTCCCTGCCGGTAGTCGGGCCAGCCCCGCAGGTCCGGCCTGTAGTGCTCGCTCTCGTAGGCGAAGGCGGCCAGGGCGGTGTCACGGGCACGCGGGTCGCCGCCCGCCTCGGCGTAGCGGTGCAGCGCCCAGCCGATGCCGCCCGCGCCGTGGGAGAAGCCGGTCAGCGGCTTGTCGTCGCTCATGGGCGTGTGCCAGGCCACTCCGGCTCCGACGGGGGCCGCGGTGTCCAGCAGGCGTTCGGCGCACGCCTCCGCGGTGCGCCAGGCCGCGGGTGACCCGGTGGCCCGGTGGATCGCGAGCATCGTGGCCAGGGTGCCCGCGGCGCCGACGATGACGTCCAGTGCCTCGTCCTGGGCGGCCGCCTTCGCGCACAGCTCCACCAGGTCCTCGACCGGCCGCGCCAGCCCCGTGTCGTCCAGCAGAGCGGCCAGGTGGATCAGGGTGTACGCGACTCCGCCGAGGCCGGTGAAGGCGCCCATGACGCCTTCCTCCGGTGGGTCCTCGGCCAGCCCCGCGAGAGGGAGGGCCGCGCGTCGCGCCAGGTCGGCGTACCGTTCCTCACCGGTGACGGCGGCGCACTGCGCCAAGAACAGTGCCACGCCGGTGTAGCCGCCGTACAGGTCCCAGCTCAGCGGCCGCGGCATCCAGTACTTCTCCTCGACCAGCTCCAGCCCGAGCCAGTTGACGCGACCGCCGGGTTCCGAGGCACAGGTGTGGCGGTCGACGAGGTCGGCGACGTCCCGGGCGGCGGCGATCAGCCGGGCCTCGTCCGGCCTGTCGGCGGAGACGGAGACGGGGGCGGAGACGGAGGGCGTCGTGCCGACGGCGAGGGCGGCGAGCCCGGAGCGGTCCCGGGTGACCATGGCAGCCCGGATGACCCATTCCTGGCGGGCGCGATCGACACGGCCCATGCCGAGAACCTTGCGGACGGCTCGGCTCAGGCTGGCCTCGGGCAGGATGTCCGGGATGCGAACGCCTCCCGAGGTCCACAGGTCGCGGCTGCCCGGCCTGGTGGTGAAGATCGGGATGTCGCCTGCCCAGAGGTCCTCCGCCTCATGGGCGATCAGCCGCTCGCGGGTGCGGTCGCCGCGGGTGATCGCCCACAGGTGGTCCAGCACGCGGTCACGGTCGAGGCCGTGGCGGAGCACGTCCGGGTGGGTGGACTCCATCATCAGCTTGGCGTACGTGCGGGTCGCCCGCGGGACGACGCGAACCTCGTCGTCGGAGAACGTGGTCATCAGCCGGACCAGTGCGGGGGCGTCGGCCACGATGGCCTCGTAGCCGCGGCCGAACCCGGCCAGCAGCTCGTCGAGGTGGTCGGCGGGGTCGGCCGCGTCCTCGCCCAGGCGCGGGCGGTTGCGCACGCCGGGAAAGACCAGGTGTTCGCGGACCAGCCGCATCTCGTCGGTGCCCTGTCCGGTCCAGGTCGGCGTCTTCATCGGCAGCATGACGTCCTTGTCGCCGCCCATGCCGGACAGGTCGATCACGCCGTTCTCGCCCACCATCAGCTCGGGCAGCAGACCGCTGCGGCTCACCGACGACTCCAGGGCGAGCGCCGCGGGGTCCCCCATGAGGCGCTCGATCCCCGCCCCGGGCACCAGCGGGTGCAGCAGGGCCTCCAGGTCGACCAGCACGGGCTGGTCGCCGCAGGCGATCAGGTTCTCGCAGTGGAAATCGGCGCCGTCGAGAGCGTGCAGCATCGCGAGCAGCGCTCCGAGCCGGTGGTAGTAACGGGCGACCTCCCGGCGGTCCTGGCACGGCAGGTGGGGTGCGAACTCCACCCAGCCGTACGGGCCGCGGTCCAGCACGGCCAGGCGGATGAGGTCCAAGCCCGCGACGCGCTCGTTGAGCCAGGCCAGGGCGTCGTTGAAGTGCCGGTGAACGGCCTGCGGGCGCGGCTTGTAGACCACCTGCGCACCCGTTTCGAAGGTCAGGACACTCACCGCGCGGCCGCCCTGGTGGGTGTCGCCGCCGCCCTCGACCGCCGTCAGCGGGCCGGGATCGACGCCGCCCAGCAGCGTCCGCACGATGTCGGGACGGTCCTCGGTGTAGCGGGCGAGCATCTCGCCCCGGCAGGCCGCGAACCGGTCGGCCGTCTGGGCGAGGAGCCTGGCCAGCACCGGGTACTCCTCGCACAGCGCGGCGAGCGCCTCGGGATGACGCCCGAACCATCGGACGAAGTCCGCGAACCGCTCCTCGGGCGTCGCCCCCTCAAGCCGCCGCGAGACGCGCATGACGTTGAGCTCCAAAACCAGCGTCCGCGACGCGAGCGCCGCGAGCCGCTGCCGGAGCTCGACGCCCCAGGCCGCGAGCAGGGCGTCCGCCCGAACGGCGGGGCCGCACGCGTTCAGCGCGTCGCCCAGGCGCCGCAGCGCGTCCTTGGCGAACGGCGTCATGATCGCCGCGAATCCCTCGTCGGCGGGTATCCCGTCCGCGCGGGCGACGGACTCGGCAGGCGCCGCGGCGATCGCCTCCTCGGCCTGTACGGCCCAGTCCGGGCGGGCGACACGACCGGCCAGCACGGCGGGCTCCTCGTCCAGCAGCGAGGCCAGCTCGTCGACGGTGAGCCCGGCCGCGGCCAGCCGCCGGTCGAACTGTCCGCTCTCCAGCAGCCCGTGAGCGTTCCGCCACTCCCGCAGCCGCCAGCGCGCGGTCTCGCCGGCCGACTCCGGCGACCGGCCGACAGGGATGTCTCCGCCGGTCCGGTCCAGCCGCTCGGCCAGCGTCAGTCCGCCGGCCCACCATGCCGCGCCGAGCTCGGGCGCCGCCCCCAGGGTGATTCCGTCTCCGCTCATAGCTGGCACTCTGCCGATGCGCGGCGTCGGCCACATGCGGGAGCCGCCCCCATATTCGCGCGGGCCCGCCGGGGGGTGATGGGGGCATCGGTCACATCAGGTGGGGCGCATCGGCATTCGCGCGAGCTCGGACCGGGGCGCTTGAGAGGACGTCAGGTGGAGCGGCGGCGTTCGCGCGCGCACCGGGGCCGCCCGAGGAGGCGTCAGGTGGGGCGCAGCAACTCGGCCGCGTGCTCGTACACGGCGGCCCGGTCGGGCAGGCCCGTTTTCTGCAGCAGGCTCGCGACGTGCTTCTCCACGGTGCGCGGCGAGATGAACAGCCGCTTGCCGATGTCGATGTTGCCACGCCGCTCGGCGAGCAGGGTGAGCACCTGATACTCCCGCACGCTGACGCCCTGGGCGCGCAGCCCGCTCGGCACCTGTTCCCGTCCGGTGCGGCGCTGCGCCACGGCCGCGCCGGCCCCGCGCAGCATCGCCCGGCAGGCCCCGGTGACCGCGGGGATGCCCGCCTGGTGGAAGTACTCCTCGGCGGTGCGCAGCCAGACCAGCGGCTCGCCCCAGCCGTCCGCCAGGGCGGCCTCGGCGACCAGCCGGAGCCCCAGGTGGTGGGCGAGGGGAAAGGGCCGGGCGGCCTCGGCGGCCCTGCCGAACGCGGCGAGCGCCCCCTCGGGGTCGCCCTGGCGGCCCGACAGCACGGACCGGGCCAGGTGGAGGAAGGTACGGTTCCAGGCCAGTTCGGCGGCCGAGGTGCTCTCCGCGGCGTCGCATTCGGTGGCGCCCGCCCGGTCGGCGAGTACGTCCATGAGCACGCAGAGTCCGTACCTGCCGGTGAGGTAGTAGATGGTGGGGTTGTCGTCCTCCCACTCCCGGGCCCTGATCAGCATCTCGCCGCAGAGGTCGCGGTCCTCCTCCAGCAGCGCGCACATCGCCTGGCACAGGCCGTAGACCACCGGCATGTGCAGGCTGCTCTCACCGCCCCACTCGCGGAACCGCTCCAGCACGCCCTCCATTTCCGCGCGTTTGGCCTGGTGGGCCGCGAGCGTGGCCTGGGCGAGCAGGAGGTACTGGGTGTAGGCGGTGTGGCCGAGCCGGATGGTGGACTCGACGCACGGGACGGCGAGCCCGTGGGCCTCACCGTACTCGCCGCGCAGCACGCCCGTCATGACCAGGGACGCCTGGGTGGAGTGGACCAGGCTGATCGCGCCCGCCTGTGCCGCCGCCCTGCCGACCTCCTCCAGCGGCTCCCGCTCGCCGGTGCGCAGGGCGTGGTTCACGGCCAGGCGCAACATCGCCCGCAGCTTCCACAGCTTCAGGCCGTGGGCGTCGGCGATGGACACCACCCGCGTCAGGCACCGGTCGGGCTCGTCGAACCCACGGGCCCTGGAGAACATCGCCATCCGCTCCCACGCCTGGCAGGCCACCTCGGGGAGCGGGACGCGTTCGGCGACCTCCACGGCTCGCCGTACGAGGGCCTCGGCCGCGGCCATCCGCTGCGGGCTCTGCTGGAGGACCCCGTGGTCGGGGACGATGAGCTGGGCCTCGATCACGTCGACGGCCGCCGTACGGGCCTCGTCCGGGTTGATCTGGAGGAGCCTGCGGAGCGCCGTGACGTGCGCCAGTCCGTCGGCGGTCCCGCCGATCTCGGCGGCGACCCAGGCCAGCTTGGTGCGCAGGTCCATCTCGTGCGGGATGGTCATCGCCAGGTCGCCGCTGATCGGGAGGTCCTTGGCGAGGGCGAAGGCTCGGTCGGCCTGCCCGCTCTCGGTCAGCGCGTGCAACAACCCCTGCAGGACGCGCGCCCGCAGGTCGGCGGGGGCGGATCCGAGCAGGGCGTAGGCGCGTTCGAGCAGCGTGACGGCGAGGTCGGCGGCACCGTCGTCCAGCAGGCGGCGGCCGGCGTCGGCGAGCAGGTCGGCCGCGCCCAGGGGGTCCCCGGCGGTCAGGCGCAGGGTGGCCGCGATCTGGCACCACTCGCCGGGCAGCCCGGGGTACAGCCGCTCCAGCGCGTCGGCGGCGCGGCGCGCGATCGACACCCGCTCGGCCGGGATGAGCGAGGAGCGCAGAGCCTCGGCCATCAGCGCGTGGCGGAAGGCGTACCAGTCGCCGGCGGAGTCGTCCGGCGTGATGAGCCGCGCCCCCGTACCCGCGCGCAGGAACTCCATCACCTCGCGGTCGGCCAGGCCGGTGGCCTCCTGGATCATCGGGATCGGGAAGCGGGAGCCGAAGACCGCCGCCATGTGCAGCGACTCCCGGGCGGAGGAGCTCAGCTGGGCGGCGCGCAGCATGATGCTGCGCACCAGCGTGGTCGGCACGTCGATCGCGGGGTCGCCGTTCAGCCGCCACCGCCGCCCGTCGCGCTCCAGGGCGCCGACGTTCACCATGGCGGCGAGCAGTTCCTCGACGACGAACGGGACGCCCGCCGTATCACGTTCCAGCCGGGTGAGAAGCTGTCGAGGCAGGTCGTCGGGCGAGGCCTCCAGGCAGGCGGCGGTGAGCCGGGCGAGTTGCTCCGGCGGCAGGGGCGCGAGCTCGACGAGGGTCGCGGTCCGCCGCTGGGCGCAGGCCTCGGCGACGGACCGTGCCGGCCCCGCGTGGCTGCGCAGGTTGGCCAGCAGGAAGGCGGGAACCCCGGCGAGGTTGTCGGCCAGGTACTCGACGACGGCGAGTGTGTCGGCGTCCGCGTCGTGCAGGTCCTCCAGGACGAGCAGGCAGCCACCGTCTCGCCCGATGACGGCGAGCAGCCGCAGGACCGCCTCCGCCAGCACCATCACCGACTCCAGATGGTCGGTGCCCCCCGCCCGGCGCCATTCCGGGACCAGCTTGGTGAGCGCCGGCAGATAGGGCGCCAGGGCCGGATCGTCCGGCGGCTCCTTGGTCCTGGTGTAGGAGAGCAGCGCCTCGCACAGCGGTTTGAACGGGATGTCCGCGCTGATGCCCCCGCCCCGTCCCCGCAACGCGATCATCCCTGTGTCGAACGCTTGGTACGCGCATTCCGCGGAAAGGCGGGACTTGCCTATTCCAGGATCGCCGAGCAGGAAAACCGCACCACCCCGGCCGTCTCGCGCGGCGGCGAGGCGCCGGTCGAGTTGCTCGATTTCCCTTTCGCGTCCGACCAGAATGGGGGAGGTATATGACATGACGACAGGTTAACTGCCGCCATGTCACTAAAAATGCCTTTTAGCGAGCACTCAGCGAGACGGGAACGACGGTGTCGTCCCCGCTCATGGCCATCACCGCGTGCGCCGCGGTGTCCGGTGAGCCGAACGCGATCGTCGTCCCCGCCGTCAGGCCGGCCAGCACGAGCGCACGGGTCACCGGGGACACACCGGCCAGCCTGATCATGATCGATCCGGCCGGCGTGCCCAGCCGCTCCTGCCACGACGCGGCCGGCTCCTCGGCGGTCGAACGGTTCTCGGCGTCCTTCTCAAGGTCCATGGATCTCTCCTTCATCAGTGGGCCGCAACAGCAGCACCGACGGTGTCATCTCGGGAAGAGCCAGCCTGAGCAGACCGTGGCCGATACCGGCCAGGCCGTCCAGCAGGCCAGGGGTCGACGCATGGCGGGGAGTACCGCACCGCGCTCCGTAGGTGTCCAGCGAGGCCAGCAGCCTGCCGGCGTGGCGGTGCAGTGACCGCTGTGCCACGGGGTCGCCTCGCCGGGCGAGGGCGCTCAGCGTCTCCAGACGCCCCGCCTCACCGTGGCACAGGCCGTGTCCCCCCAACGGGACGTCGGAGATCGGGAACGCCACCGAATCGCCGGGGAGGGCGGTGTCGGACAGGGCCAGGCGCACTCCCGCCCGGCCGTGGCACCAGGTGCCCCCCTCCGCCGCCCGCGCGGCGGCGTGGACGAGCAGACGAGCGCCGTCCACGCTCTGCCCCTGCCTGGCGAGCGCCCACCCCACGCCCGCGGCGCCGAAGGCGAAACCCGGTGGCAGATCCGCCGCCGAGGGCGCCGCGGCCGCCAGGCGTTCCGCGCACCCGGCCGCCACGCGGCCGGCCGCGGCCGTCCCCGTGCTGCGCCGGACGGCGAGCATCGCGGCCAGGCACCCGGCCAGGCCGTCGTGGACGTCCAGCGGCGACTCGTCGACGACCGCCGCGCCGGCCGCCTCCACCGCGGGCTCCACCCAGCTCGCCACCTCGGCGTCGCCGAGCAAGACCCCGAGCTGTGACAGGCCGTACGCGATGCCGCCGAGACCGCCGAATCCCCCGCAGCCCACGGCTCGCAGCAGAGCCTCGTTCCCGGCGATCCGCTCCAGCAGCCGCGGCAGAGGCCGAACCGCCATCCAGGCGAAGTCCATGTAGCGGGAGATTCCGGTGGCTCGACTCGCCTGTGCCAGGAACAGCGCGACGCCGAGGTACCCGCTGGACAACCCGGCGCCCAACGGCATGATCGTCCACCGGCCGTCCTCCACCGGCTCCAGGCCCAGCCAGTTGACGGTACGACCTTCGCGGTGCGCGGTCGCGCACAGGCGGTCCGCGATGCCCCGCGCGGCGGCCACGAGCGCCGCGCGATGGGGCACCGTGGCCGGCAACGGCGTCTCGGACGGCTCGCCGGGATCATGCCGCCCGCCCGCGACCCGGGTCGCCATCGACGCCTCGATGATCCATTCCTGGTTCTCCCGGTCGGCGGCGCCCAGCCGGGCCAGCTTGGCGGCCACGACGTCCAGCCCGCTCTCTCGCGAACACCACGGCAGCGCCCTGCCCCCGCCATCG
Organism: Streptosporangium sp. NPDC050284; assembly: GCF_044459525.1. Classification (NCBI taxonomy): domain Bacteria; kingdom Bacillati; phylum Actinomycetota; class Actinomycetes; order Streptosporangiales; family Streptosporangiaceae; genus Streptosporangium; species Streptosporangium sp. NPDC050284. The sequence goes on along the minus strand of NZ_JBITIZ010000006.1, from coordinate 354,391 downwards.
CGAATCTCCCGCTCGCCGGGAGACGTGCTGAAGTACGGGATGTCCCCCGCCCACAGGTCGGCCCGCTCGAACGGCACCGCCGCCGACCGCGCGGGGTCGCCGACCGACACGGCGTCCAGCAGGTCGAACACCTCGTCCCTGTCGGCGTCGGACCGCATCACGTCCGGATGCGTCGACTCGATCAGCAGCTCGCCGTAGAAGCGGGTGGGCCGGAGCAGCACGCGGACCTCGGCCTGGCCGAACCTCGCCAGCGGCCCGCGCAGCAATTCGTCGCGTCCCGCCGCGACGGCGTCGTAGGCACGCCGGAAACCGGCCAGCAGATTCGGCAGGTGGTCGGCGGGGTCGGCGTCCACCCCGTTCAGCGTGGGACGATTGACCGCTCCGGCGAAACGGGTGACACCGCGCACCAGCCGCATCGTGTCCGTCCCCTCCTCCTCCCACCGGGCGGACAGGAACGGGTACACCCCGCCCTTGTCCCCGCCCAGGCCGGAGACGTCCAGCGCGCCCTGCTCGCCGACCATCACCTTCGGCAGCAGCGCGGTGCGCTGGACGGAGTCCCGCAGGGCGTGCAGCGCCGGGTCGGCGGACGCCTCCGCGGGCAGCGCCGCGTGGAACAGTGTCTCGACGTCGACCAGCACCGGCCGGTCCGCGCAGGCGACGAGGTTCTCGTAGTGCACGTCGATGGCGTTCAACGCGTACAGCAGGGCGAGCAGCGCACCGGCGCGCGTGTAGAACCGCTCCACCTCGGCCGCGTCCGCGCACGGCTCGGCCGGCACGAACTCGATCCAGCCGTAGCCCTCCCGCCGCACCGCGCGCGGAACGCGCAGGCCCAGACCGGGGACCCGTTCGTTGAGCCAGTCGAGCACCTCGGCGAAGTGCAGGTACGCCTGGACCGGCCGCGGCCGGTAGACGACCTTCGCGCCCCCGGCCAGGGTCACCACCGTGACGGCGCGCCCTCCGAGATGACTGTCGCCCGCGGCGGAGAACTCCACCGGGCTTCCGGGATCACTCCCCAGCAGTTCCCTCAGGCGCTCGCGATCCGCCGCGAAGCGCGTCAGAAGTTCCAGCCCCGCCTCCACCGCCTGGTCGGCGGCCTGGCGCAGCAGTCGGGCGAGGACGGGATACTCCTCAAGCAGTTCGGCGAGTCCTTTTTCGCCGCTCACCCGGCCCACGAAATCGGCGAACCGCTCGGCCGGCGTGTCTCCGGACAGCTCTCCCCTCACCCGCCGCGCGTTCAACTCGAACACCAGGACCCGTGAGGCGACCCGCGTGAGCCGGGCCGTCAGATCCTTCGCGAACCGTTCCCCGACCGAGGCGCCCCAGACCCCGCCCTCCAGTCGTGTCGTGCCGGCGGCCAGCCGCTCCACCGCCCGCCGGACGAACGGGCGCACCGCGTCCGACAGAGTCGCCTCCCGCCCTGCCGGAACACCGGACATGTCCGTAACGGCCTCCGGCGCGCCTGCTCCGGCGACGGGACGCTCCACATCGGGAGCCGCGAGGCGAGCCGCGTCGGAAGCGGTGGCCCGAACGGAGGGACGTGCCGCCGTCCGGGCTCGGGGCGGCACGGCGACGAACGGGCTCGCAGGGTTCACAGCCGTCAAGTATGACGACCACCCCGAACCGCGATATGGGGGCAATGCCCCCATATTTCCGGCGAGCCCTCCTTCGTCGTCTCCCCACCGGGGACTCCGCCCGGTCGACCATCGCTACCGCGCACGGGCCGACGTCCCGCGGTCCGGTTGTCAGCGACCCGATCTCAAGAAGGTCACCCAGGCTCGGAACGGCACGGCGACGAACGGGCTCGCAGGGTTCCGGGCTCATGGGCATCTCACCGGTCGAAGTTGCGGCATTTCCATAGCCGACTATAAGATAGCCGACTATGGAAATAGTCGATGTACTGGCGATCTGCGGGAGCAGCCGGGAGGGATCACACAACCGGGCTCTCCTCCACGTCGCGCAACGGTTGGCGGAGGCCCCGCTGCGGGTGGAGGTGTGGGACGACCATGCCCGGATTCCCCGCCTGGACGCCACTCGCGGGCGCCCCTTCCCTCAGGTCGTCAGCGCGCTACGCGAGCGCGTGGCGGCGGCCGATGCGCTGCTGCTGGTGACGCCGGAGCTGAGCCGCGGCATCCCCGGGCAGATGAAGGATCTCGTCGACTGGCTTTCGATCCTCGCGCCCCCACGCCCACTGGCGGGCAAACCGGTGGCGCTGATGAGCGCGTCACCCAACCGGTTCGGCGGGGTCTTCGCCCAGTTGCAGCTCGGCGACATGCTGCGGCGGGTCGGTGCAGAAGTGCTCTCCGACTTCGATGTGGCGGTCGGCTTCGCCCACCGTCACATCGACGCCGACGGATCCTTGACCGAAGAAGAGGCGCGACACGACATCATCCGGCTGTGGCGGCGCGTCCTCGCCCGCGTCGCGGATGACCGATCGACGGTGCCGGCGTGACCGCCGGACGGCAGATCGCGGCCACACATGGGCCGATCGGTTATGCCCTCGCCGAGGTCACCAGGGCGCACCGCGCCGAGATGCAGCGCCGGATGGCCGAGCTCGGCCTGCACCTGGGCCAGGAGCTTCTCATCGTCGACCTTCACCACAACCCCGAGACCACCCAGGCGGAACTGGTCCAGCGCATCGGCATGGAACAGCCAACCATCGCCAAGGCGATCACCCGCATGGAGCGGGCCGGGTTCGTCGAGCGTGCCCCGGACCCCGGCGATCGCCGGGTGACCCGGCTGCGGCTGACCGAACGCGGCGAGGCCGTGGTCGACGCCGTCGTGGCAGCGTGGGCGCAGGTGGAAAGCCGTGCCGGCGCCGGGCTCGACGAGGCCGACGCCGCGCGTCTCATCCGGCTACTGCACGCCGTCCGCGACAACCTCACCTGATCACCCATAGGAGAAACCCGTGGAACTCGGACTCGCAGGAAAAGTCGTTCTGGTGACCGGCGCGAGCACCGCCATCGGCAGGGCCACCGCGCTGGCCTTCGCCGAGGAGAAGGCACACGTCGCCGTCGGTTACCACACCAACCGGCAGGCCGCGGAGGAGACCGTCGCCATGGCCGAACAGCGCGGAGCCCAGGCGATCGCCTGGCGACTCGACCTCGGCCGCCCCGACTCCCTGGAGGCGGCGGTCGAGGACGCCCGCGCCCGGCTCGGGCCGGTCGACGTCCTGGTCAACAACGCCGTCCGCTGGCCGGACTGGCCCGAGCCCGGCGAGCTGTTCGAGACCGCGCCGCCCGAGCGGTTCGCCACGTCGGTGACCGCGAACCTGGTCGGCCCCTACCTGCTCGCCCGCGCCGTGCTGGCCGACATGCGAGCGAACGGATGGGGCCGCATCGTCAACGTCTCCACAGGACTGGTCGAGGACGGCTTTCCCGGCAACGTCTCCTATGTGGCCGCCAAGGCAGGGCTGCACGGCCTGACCCGGGTGATGTCCAGGGAACTCGCCTCCGCCGGCATCCTCACCAACGTCGTCATGCCAGGCTTCACCCCCGCGGGCAAACCCATGCCGCGACACCTGCTCGACAAGGCGAGCGAGGCCGCCGCGACCAAGCGCGTCAGCCACCCCGACGACGCCGCACGCATGATCGTCTACCTGTGCTCGACCGCCAACACCAACACCACCGGCGAGGCCATCAGGACCGACGGCCACTTCCTCACCCCAGGCTGACCCTTCGGTACCCGGCGTTGCAACCACACGAAAGATGGCCCGGATTTTGGCCAGCATTCCAGCCAAAGAGATACCATGGACTCCATGGAGATCATCCCGATCAGCGAAGCGAAGGACCGGCTGACCGAGTTGGCCGACCGGGCCGCTCGCGAGCACGATCACTTCACGCTCACCCGGAACGGACGACCCCATGCCGTCATCGTGTCCGTGGCCGAGTGGGAGTCCCTGCAGGAGACACTGGAGATCCTCGCCGACCCTGAAATGCGGGCCGACCTGGTCGAGGCCGCTGCCGCCGAGGCACGCGGCGACCTGACCACCGAGGAGGAGATGGCCGCCGTCATGGCCGCCCGCCTTGGCAAGGCGAGCGCGTGAGCGACCGATACACCGTCCTGCTGGATCCGCCTGCCCGCCGTGCACTCGCCTCGGGCCTGCCCGAAACCGTGGCGTCCGCAGCCTGGGAATTGATCACCGGCGCCATCGCACGCGAGCCCTGGCGTGCCGGCAAACCCCTCCAAGAGCCGTACGAAGGGCTGCATGTCGCCCGACGTGGAACGTATCGCGTGGTCTACCGCATCGACGAGGACAAGCGCACCGTGACGATCCAGACGATCAAACACCGCCGAGACGCCTACCGCCCATAAAGGCGAGCGACCGCCGCCGGTACCGGTGTGACCGCCGGACGGCAGATCGCGGTCGGACACGTCGGCGCCGCGAGCATGTGCACGACTTCGCCGCCCCAACGGTGATGCCCGGGTCTCCGATCGGAGACCCGGGCATCACCGTTCCGAGCCGCCTGTCATCGGAACCGGGGCCGTCACCTCGTGACGGACGGCTCCGGTTCCACGGCGCGGCCATTCGGGTCAGGGCCGCGTGGCGGCCGCGCCCGTTTCCTGCTCGCTCAGGGAGTGGGGGTCGGGGTCGGGGTTCCCTCCGTCACGGTGGGGGTCGGCTCTGGAGTGGGGGCGGGCGGCGGCTCCTCCGTGGGCGGCGGGGTCTCGGTGGGAGGCAGCGGAGACTCCGTAGGCGGGAACGGGGTCTCCGTGGGAGGCAGGGGGGTTTCCGCGGGCGGTGGCACCGTGGGGGTCGCGACCGGCGGCGTGGGGCAGATGGCGGGCTCGCGCCACCGGCTGCCCGGCCGCCACTCGTTGACGGACCACCAGCCACCACCCCGCCAGAACCTCTTGTGGGGCCGCGTCAGGCCGAAGACGTAGGCGGCCGTCGCCGTCTCGCCCGAGGTCGTCGCGGTCACCGAGACCCAGTCGCCCTGCCTGAGCGCGTTGTCCCGCCGTCCCGAGAGGGACCTGGTGGTGTCGGCGATCGTGTACACCCGCTCGAAGCCGTCCTGGCTCTTGACGGTGATCGAGTCTTCTGCCAGAGCGGTCGCCTCGCCGGTCTGGGCGAACACCGTGAAGCCGCAGCCGTCCTTCGCCGGCAGGACGAACTCGCCGTGCAGCGTGCCGGGGAACGCCACCGGGGGTACCCGGTGCGGCGTCGTGGCGGTGGGGGTCGGTGTCGGCGTCGGTGTCTCGGTCGAGGGCGGGGGAATCGGTGTCGGGCTCAGCGTGGGTGTCTCGCTCACCGTCACGCTGGGGGTCGGCGCCGGTGATTCCGTCGGTGCGGGCGGCGGCGATGCCGCTGACGCCGGGGAGGCCCCGACGCCGCCCGATGCCACCAGCACGACGGCGGTGGCGATGACCATCGGGCGGGGAATGCGCCGTGGTGGTCCGCCCGGTCCGCTCGACGACACCGCGTCGGGCCTGTCGGGATTTGTTAGCGTCACCTTGTCCTCCATCTGGTTTGATCCGGAACCAGCGGGGGCGTCGAAGTCGAAGGGGTGCTCTCACGCCCGCCGCCGAGACCGAGGACCACCGCCCGGTCGTGGTCCTCCGTCGAGGGGCGCGGGGAAGACTTCCCGCTTCCGGAGCAGCCATGCAGACAAAACAGGCGACGAGCCGACGGCACCGAAACTTTCGCCAGCTCACCGCCACATTTCGCGATTTAGAACAAATCTCCCTCAGGGCCTATGAACACGCCTCGGGTCTCTCGCGTGCACTTCCCCGATCATCGCGAAGTGCGTGAACCGAGACGCGCCTCGGCGAGGACGGTTCAGGAGTAGGCGGCGACCATGCCGACGACGAGACCGGCGAGTGAGACGAGCGTGAGGACGCAGCCGAGAACCACCGCGGCGCGCCTGCCGCGACGCACCTTGAGAACGTAGAGGAACACGTACGGCAGGAAGCCCAGCACACCGACCCCGAGAAACGGCATGGTCAGCGCGGCGAGGACGCCCGAGGTGCCGGTCCGGACGGCGCGGTCGCCCTCGGGGGTGAGCTGGGCGCGTCTGACGTCTCCCGCGGTGGAGTCGGGTGAGGCGTCGACCGGGATCGCGTCTCCGCCGCCGTCGGGCGCGAAGCTGCCCTCGCAGTCGTAACGACCCCGGCCCAGTTCCTCGCACGAGATGACCGTGAGCGTGCCGGGGACGCCGATGGAGCCCGTCGCGAGCCTGAGGTCGGGCACCGCGAACACGAAGGGCAGCACACCCAGGCCCGCCCAGAGGATCAGCAGGATGGTCATGCCGATCTTCCCCGGCGTTCTTCCTGGACCGGGGGTCGGAACCGGCTGGAAGACGTTCGCCACGTCCTCGAAGGCGTTACTCATGGAGGCAGGATGAGGCACGCCACTTGTGAACCACCTGTTGGCGACTTGAGATCGATCCTCACGATGACGCGCTTGGGGCACTCACATCCCGCGAGGGCCTCAGGAGATGCCCTTGGCCGTCCTGGCCTCGGCCTCGGCGGCGTCCAGCTTCGCGGCCTCCTCGGGAGTGGGCGCGGTGCCGCCGAGGTGGCGTGGCTGCCACCAGACGCCCTGCGGGATCTCCGGGTAGCTCCGCTGCGCCTTGTCAAGCATCTCCGACATGCGTTCGCGCAGGTCAGCGGTGATCTTGTCGTAGTCGTCGCCGCGCTGGGGATGCATGGGCTCACCGACCCGGATCGTGATCGGCACGTGCCGCTGGAGCAGTTTCCTGGGGTGGCCCTTGGTCCACAGCCGCTGGGTGCCCCACAGGGAGACCGGGATCATCGGCACCTTGGCGGCGACGGCCATCCGGACCGCGCCGTTCTTGATCTCCTTGACCGTGAAGGACCTGCTGATCGTGGCCTCGGCGAACACGCCGACGACCTCGCCGCCCCTGAGCGCCTTCAGCGCCGCGCCGAACGCGGCGGCCCCGGCCGCGCGGTCGACCGGGATGTGGTGCATGCCGCGCATCAGCGGCCCCGAGATCCGGTGGTCGAAGACCTCCTTCTTCGCCATGAAACGCACCAGGCGCCCGGCGGGCCGCGCGGCCAGGCCGGCGAAGATGAAGTCGAGATAGCTGATGTGATTGCTGACCAGCACGGCTCCGCCGGTCTTCGGGATGCGGTCGGCCCCCTCAATGCTGATCTTGAGGTCCAGCGCGCGGAACAAGGTCAACGCCGCCCCGATGACCGGGGGGTACACGATCTCAGCCATGGCTGAACCGTACCTCAGCCACCCCCTTCCGCCCGACCTCCCCATCCTCCCCGGACGCGCTCGTGCGGGGAGGAACCTCAGTGCCCCCGGAACGCCTCCTCCAGCCACCACGCCCCCCGTGCCCGGCTGACCCTGGCGTGGATCATCAGGGGCCGATCGCGGGCTCCCTCCAGCCACCGGGCCACCGCGGTGAGGTCGGCCCGGTCCCGTACGGTCACCGCCTCGCAGCCGAAGCCTCTGGCGACGGCGGCGATGTCGGCGGGCGGGAAGGTCACGGTGTCCAGGGGGTACCCGTCCGGGCCGAAGTGGTGCACCTCGGCGCCGTAACCGTCGTCGTCGTACACGACGATCACCATCGGAAGGCCGAGCCGTACGACCGTCTCCAGCTCGGCGATGCCCATCAGGGCGCCCCCGTCGCCCAGCGCGGCCACCGGGAGCCGGGCGGGCTGGGCGAGGGCCGCGCCGATCGCGGTGGCGAGGCCGAGTCCGATCGACTGGAACGCCTGCGTGAAGCAGAATCCCCGCTCGTCAGGGACATCGAGGAACATCGATGGATATCCCATGAAATTTCCGGAGTCGATGGAGACGACGCGTTCCGTGGGAAGCAGGTCGTCCAGTTCGATGGTGAGCGTCCGGGGGTCGATCCTGCCGTCACCGCTCTCGTCGACGTAGGGCACGTCCCGCCAGCGGTTCTCCCCCGCGATCCGCGCGGCCAGCCCGGCCGAGCGGTAGCCGGCTCCGTCACCGTCACCGTCCGGGATGCTCTCACCGAGCAGGCGTGCGGCGGCGCGCGCGGTGAGGGCGACGTCGCCGACCACCCCTAGATGGACGGGCCGGTGGGCGCCGAGCGCGGCGTCGTCCAGGTCGACCTGGACGACGGTGGTGTCGCGGCCGATCAGCGTGCCGTGGCGCATGGTCCACATGTTGAGGGCGCAGCCCCAGCCCACGAGCACGTCGGCGTCGCGGATGAGCTCGGCCGTGAGCGGCGAGGCGAAGCCACCGCTCACGTCGAGGTCCCACGGACTGCCCCTGAACAGTCCCCTCGCCACGGCGGAGGTGGCCAGCAGCGCCCCGACCCGCCCGGCGAGTTCCTCGATCTCGCGCCGGGCCCCGCGTGCGCCCCGCCCCGCCACGAAGACGGGACGGCGCGCCGCCGCGAGGATATCCACCAGCCGGGCGACCTCCTCGGCTCCCGGCTCCGGGGATCGAGTTATCTCCCCGACCTCCGGCGACCGAACGCTCTCCCCTGCCCCGGTCCCCGTCCGGACGATCCGCTCGGCTGCCCCTGCCTCGATGTCCGCGCCGTCCGCGAGGGCCGCCTCGACCTGCGCGCACGCGGCGGAAACGGCCAGCCCCTGGACCTGCAGCGGAAGGTTGAGCAGGACCGTACGACGCCCGTCGCGAGCGGTGCGGAACGCCTCGGCCGTGTCGGCGGCGGCGGTCTCCGCCGACCCGATCCGCAGCGGTACGGCACCCACGGCCTCCGCCAGCGCGGCCTGGTCGACGAAGAAGTTCGAGCGGGGCTCGCTCACCTCTCCGGCCAGTACGACGAGCGGGGTGCGGCTCTTGGCGGCCTCGGCGATGCCGGTCATCGCGTTGGTGAGTCCCGGCCCCTGGTGGACGCTGAGCACGGCGACCCCACCGCTGAGGCGGGCGTAGGCGTCGGCCATGGTCGCCGCACCGCCCTCGTGGCGCGCGGCGACGTAGCGCACGCCGTGCGCGACCAGCGCGTTGGTCACGTGGAAGTTGCCGCTGCCCACCACCCCGAAGGCGGTGTCCACTCCGAGTGAGGCGAGGGTCCGTCCCACGACCTCGGCGACGTTCACCTCTCGACCAGGGCCAGCACGCGCAGCGGGCTGCCCGAGCCTCCGACGATGGGCAGCGGTGGCGCGACGACCACGGCGCCGGTCACCGGGAGCCGGTCGAGGTTGCGCAGCTGGGTCAGTCCGTACTTCCCCGCGCCCAGCAGGAACGAGTGACACGGGAAGGCGGGGTCGAAGCCGTGCGCGGCGCCCGCGTCGGTGCCCACGGTCTCCACACCCAGCCCGGCGATCGAGGTCTCCTCGGCCAGCCACCGGGCGCACTCGACCGAGACACCGGGCGTGTGCGGGCCCGTCTCGTTCGCGTTCAGGAAACGCTCCTGGTCGTGGGAGTAGGCGTCCCAGCCGGTGCGGTAGAGCAGCCATCCCCCCTCGGGCAGCGGCCCGTTGACCTTCTCCCACTCCTTGACGTGCGCGACCTCCAGCAGGAAGTCGGGATCCTCGGCAGCCTCCGCGGCGAAGTCGAGCACCACGGCCGGGGCGATCAGCCGCTCGACCGGCACCCGCGAGACGTCCTCGCCGTCCTTGCCGGTGACCCAGTGAACGGGCGCGTCGAAATGGGTGCCGGTGTGCTCACCGGTCACGATGTCGTTCCAGTACCACGCGGGGCCACGATCGTCGTAGTGGCTGATCTCCTTGAGCGTGAACGGGACGGTGTTGCCGAACGGCTCCGGCAGCCGCAGGATCGGCGTCTCCGACGACAGCGGCGCCGTCAGGTCGATCACCTCGATCCCGCCGCTCCGGATGCTCTCCACCAGGTTCCGCAACACCGACATGACGCCTCCAGCAGGGATGAGATCTGGGCAGATCCTCCTACACCGCCACCTCGGACCGCCAGCTTCGTGTGCGCGTGCCGGGACTCCGGGATCCGTACCGGTCTCGCGCCGATCCCCACCCGCCGCTTCGGGATCCGATCCCGGGCAGGAACGGGCTTCCACCGCCGGTGCTTGCCATCGCTTGCGAACAAGGCGAGGTTGGGAGTTGTGAAAAAGCTCATCAACGATGTCGGGTCAGTCGTTCCCGATGCGCTGCGCGGCCTCGCGGCGGCCCATCCCGGGCTCCGGGTGGACGTGGACAACCAGATCGTGTTCCGGGCCTCGGGGCCCCGCCCCGGCAAGGTGGGCCTGGTGTCCGGCGGTGGTTCGGGGCACGAGCCACTGCACGCCGGATTCGTGGGGTACGGCATGCTCGACGCGGCCTGCGCCGGTGAGATCTTCACCTCTCCCGTACCCGACCAGATGATCGAGGCCACCACGGCGGTGGACGGCGGGGCGGGAGTCCTGCACATCGTGAAGAACTACACGGGCGACGTGCTGAACTTCCGGATGGCGGCCGAACTGAGCGGCGAGGAGGGGGTGCGGGTGGAGAGCGTGCTGGTCGACGACGACGTGGCCGTACGCGACTCCCTCTACACGGCGGGGCGCAGGGGCACCGGCGCCACCCTGTTCGTCGAGAAGATCGCCGGGGCGCTCGCCGAGACCGGCGCGCCACTGCCCGAGGTCGCGCGGGTGGCCAGGGAGGTCAACGCCCGCAGCCGTTCCTTCGGGGTCGCGCTGAGCCCCTGCACCACGCCCGCGGCGGGCAGGCCCACCTTCGACCTCTCCGACACCGAGATCGAGCTGGGCATCGGCATCCACGGTGAACCCGGCAGGACGCGCTCGGCCATGCGCCCGGCCCGCGAACTGGTCCACCTCGCGATGGACGCGATCCACGAGGACCTGCCGATCTCCGGCGACACCCTCGTCATGGTGAACGGCATGGGCGGCACGCCGCTGATCGAGCTGTACATCGCCTACGCGGCCGTCGTGGAACACCTGGCGGAGAAGGGGGCGCGGGCGGCGCGCAACCTCGTCGGCAACTACGTGACGAGCCTCGACATGCAGGGATTCTCGATCACGGTCTGCCGGTTGAACGAGGAGCTCACCCGGCTCTGGGACGCCCCCGTCGAGACCTCCGCCCTGCGCTGGGGCCGCTGATGACCTCCGACTCGGGCGCCGGCTCGGGTGCTGACACGCCCACCGGAACACAGGCCGACACGGACACCGGGGCACACACTGACACGAACCAGGCCGAGATGAGCACCGCGATGGACACCGCCTTTTTCGCCGCCTGGATCGAGGAGATCGCCAGGGTCGTCGCCGCGGAGAAGGAGTGGCTGACCGGTCTGGACGCCGCGATCGGCGACGCCGACCACGGGGCCAACCTCGACCGGGGGTTCACCGCGGTCGCCGGGGCGCTCGCGGCCAAGGGACCCGACACCCCGGGGTCGCTGCTGGTGCTGGTGGGCAACACCTTGATCCGCAAGGTCGGCGGGGCGTCCGGCCCCCTCTACGGCACGGCGTTCCGCGAGGCGGGCAGGACGCTGGGCGACACCCCCGAGGTGTCCCTCGCGCAACTCCACACCGCTCTGGAGGCCGGGCTCGCCGGGGTGCGGAAGCTGGGCGCGGCCGCCGAGGGTGACAAGACCATGGTGGACGCCCTCGCCCCGGCCGTACGGGCACTGGAGCAGGCCGTACGGGACGGCAGGGACCCGGCGGAGGCGATCGGCGCCGCGTCGGAGGCGGCACGTACCGGAGCCGAGGCGACGATCCCGATGCAGGCACGCAAGGGGCGGGCGAGCTATCTCGGGCCGCGCAGCGTGGGCCACGAGGACCCCGGCGCCGCCTCCACCGCGCTCGTCGTCTCCGCCCTGCACACGGTGGCGACGTCGTGGTAGGCATCGTCCTCATCTCGCACAGCGGCCCGCTGGCGGCCGAGGTGGCACGGCTCGCCTCGCAGATCGGCGGCGCGAACGTGCCGCTCGCCGCCGCGGGCGGCACCGAGGACGGCGGTCTCGGGACCAGTCCCGACCTGGTGGCGGCGGCGATCGAGGAGGTGGACCGGGGGGACGGGGTGATCCTCATCCCCGACCTGGGAAGCTCGGTGCTCACCGCCCGGCTCTTCGCCGACGAGCGCGTGGTGATCGCCGACGTGCCGTTCGTCGAGGGGACCATCTCGGCCGTCGTGTCGGCGGGCATCGACTCCTCGCTGGACGTCGTGCTCGCGGCGGCCGAGGAGGCGAGGACCATCCGCAAACTCTGACGCGGAAAACCCCGCCCTCCGCGGGGGAGAGCGGGGTCCGGCGTACACGTGAGGCCGGACGGTGCGGGCCAAGGCTCCGGCGCACGACGCGGAGGCGCGGCGCGAGCCGAGGCCCGGCGCACGACGCGGAGGCGCGGAGGCGCGGAGGTGCGGAGGTGCGGAGGTGCGGTGCCGAGGCTCCGGCGCATGGCGCGCGAAGGTGCGGGCTAGCGCATGGCCAGCAGGCCCTCCAGCAGGCCGAGGACGGCCTGGATCGGAGGGGGCGTGGTCCCGAACTCCACGTCGGTCCCGCTGACTGAGTCCATCACGCTGACCGAGCTCTGCGGCAGCCCCCAGCGCTCACCGCCGTCGTGTCCCACGCCGACCTCGATACCGGCGAAGGTGACGTACTCCCAGTTCTTGAGGTCCCTCCTGAGCGCCTCGTGACCGCGTGCCGTGGCCCACTCGGCGACGGCCACGAGGATGCCGCCGAGCGTGTTCTCGCGCTCCTTCAGGTCTCCGGACTGGAGTTCCTCGATCTGACGGTCCAGCTCGGCGCGCTGGGCGAGGAGGGCGTTGAGGTCGCTCATGGGGGGCCTTTCGGGGAGGTGAGAAGTGTGCGGGCGGGACACCGGGCTCTTCAAAAAAGGTCGTGCACGAGGGAACCGGGCCCGTACCCGGGCAGAACCTCGCCGCGATCCACGAGCTGCTGGAGGCTTCGCCGATCCTCGGAGAGGACATTGCCGTCATGCGTCACATAATGGTGCCGTATGAGCCCACTCGGCGTCGATCTATCCCGATGGAATCCTCATGCTCAGAGACCTCGGGCGTCGAGATATACCCCTCGCGGCGTCGTCGCGCCGGTCAGGGCACGGCGTCCCGGGCGCGGGCGGTGAGGTCGAGATACTCCTCGCGGCCCAGCGTACGGGCCTCGAAGCCGAGTCCGTGCCGCGCGGCGAAGCGGTGCGCCTCCTCCGGCGGCCACGGCCCCGGCAGGTGGCGTACGGGCCTTCCCACACCGTCCATCACGAAGAGCCCGGACAGCCTCTCGTGACGGTAGGCCATCAGGCCGCCGACACAGCGGGATTCGGGTCCGATCTCCATGTCGTCGGGGACCATCCGCGAACCGAGCCGGACGCGCAGCGTCGTCCCTCCCCGGACGGAGAGGTACGGTCCGCCGGGCGGCCCGAGCGCGGCGCCGCGCCGGGTGCGCCAGGTGTGCCACGCCTCGCGCGCCGGTTTGAAGACGATGACCAGGGGGGCGAAGAAGACCGCCAGCCACTTGGCGTCCAGCAGGTCCAGCATCATCCCGCCCAGCGCGGACACCCCCCGCCACGCGAGCCAGCCACCCGCCGTGACGACGTAGGCCATCACGAACAACCCGGCCACCCCCGCGCCGGCCGCGACGGCCTTCTTGGCCCTGGACATCCGTGGGACCTCCAGGCCTGCGAGACGCGTCCATCCGGGGGCCCGCCTGCTCAGCGCGGCGCGCACCCCTTTCGACGATGTCTTCAGGGCGTCGTGCACGGGGAGTTTCCGCCCGGCCGCGAAGACGGCCACCTCGTGGACCGGCCAATCGCCGGGAAGGTCGGCGAGCACCAGCCCGTCGGCGTCGAGCACGGCGAGCCCGGTGAGAGAGCGCCGCTCCTCCTTGCCGGAGACGATCACCCGGCGCTCGTACCGGTAGTGGTACAGGGAGGCGGGCGCGAGCCGCAGCGAGCGTCCGGCCGCCGGATCCTTCGCGACCAGCGTCGGGCCGTCCCAGCTGAGCGCGGTCGCCGGACAGGGGGTGCCCTCCAGCGCGCCCTCGCGCGGCCTGATCTCGCCGGACACCTCGTCGTACGGCCGGAGCCTGAGCGCCACCTCCCCGGGAGAGTGGTCGCCACGCACCGGAAGCCCCGCGTGCTCCGTGGTGTGCCACCGCGGCGCCCGGTTCTCAAGGTCGGCGCGCCCCTCGAACTCCGTGGCGTAGCCCCGGTACTCGAAGGTCAACCCGGCGTCCTCGGCGAACTCCTCCACCAGGTGGCGATGTCTGGCCCCCGGGGAATCGAGCACGACCCTCCCGCCGGTGTCGCGGACCGTGATCCCGTAGACGACCCCGCTCTCGCGGGGAAGGCGGTACAGGACCAGGCCGGCCGCGCGTTCCTCGCCGGTGAGCGGCAACCGGATCGGATGGCGGCCCGGCACGTCGACGGCGAGACAGCCGTCGTCCACCCTCATCTCACACCCGCCTCCGGCGAGCACCCGCGTCGCGCCTATCGCTACCCCCGTCTCCCCCGCCCCGAAAATTCCCCCTTTTCCAGGAGCGACGGATAAAGCAAACATAAAGTTCCCGAAACGGCGAGACGCCACCGGGCCTGAAGGCCCCTACTTGTAACGGAAGTAGACGAAGAGGCGGCCGTGGTTCTTGGCGTCCTTGTCGATGCGGTGGTAGAGGGCCTTGATCTCCTTCTGCTCCAGGAAGCGCAGGACCTTCTTCTTCAACTGGCCCGAGCCCTTGCCGGGGATGATCTCGACCTCGGTGGCCTTCTTCCTGATGGCCTCGTCGATGATGCCCCGCAGCGCCTTGTCGATCTCTCCGCCCTTGTTGTAGAGGGGATGTAGATCAAGCTTGAGCTTCAACCGAGCCTCCCGTGTGTCAGGTGCGGCCAGTTTACGCGCGGCGGAACATCCTCCTCGGGGTGGTCGCGTCCTCCCGCCACGGGGCAGCGGGCACGGGGTACGCGAGCACGGAGGCGCCCGAACTGCGGAGGTGCGAGAACACCGCCGAGTCTGCAATCAAATTTGACCAATTCCGGGGATTATTGTGTCAATTTAACGATCTAGGCAAACAAATGCCCCCTAGTTAGGCTCCCTGTCATGATCGGCCGCCCCTGCCGGGTGGCCGAGCACGTGTCACCCGACGGGGAGGGTCGGCGCCCTCCCCGGCATGCCGTGCCCCAGGCATGCCAGGTGGCTTCCCCTCCCTGCCGCGTGATCTGTTCATGCGTGCCGACAGGGAGGTCTCGTTGACCAGAAGGCCCTACTCACCGAGGATCAGACGCGTGGCGGTGCTCGCCGCCGGCGTCGGGCTCGTCGCGGCGATGGCGCCGCCGGCGAGCGCGGATCCCACCCCCACCCCCACGCCGTCCGCCAAATGGACGGCGACTCCCCTGACCGGGGGTGAGCCGATCCAGGGCGCGAAGTCCCCCACCGGCAAACTCGCCCAAAGTGATGAGGGGCTGCTGAAGTCGACCTCGGCCGCCACGGTCAGCGTGATGGTCAAGCTCGACTACGACTCTTTCGCCGCCTATCAGGGCGGCCTCGCCGGACTTCCCGCGACGAGTCCGGCGAAGACCGGAAAGGCTCTTGACATCAAGAGCAACGACGCGAAGAAATACCAGCGACACATCGAGGACGTCGAGAACACCTTCCTCGCCGAACTCGCCAGGAACGTGCCAGGCGCCAGGGCGGGTCAGAAGCTGCGGACCGTCTACGGCGGTATCGCGCTGCGCATTCCCGCCAACAAGGCGGCCTCGCTGCTGAAGCTGCCCGGCGTGGCGGCCGTCCAGGAGGACAAGCCCGAGCAGCTGCTCACCGACTCCAGCCCCGCGTTCATCGGAGCGCCCACGATCTACAACAAGCTGGGCGGCAGCTCCTCCTCGGGCAAGGGCGTCATCGTCGGCATCCTGGACTCCGGCGCCTGGCCCGAGCACCCCCAGTTCGCCGACCCCGGCACGTTGCCCGCCGCACCGGCGACCAAGGACGGCACGCCGCGCACCTGTAACTTCGGCGACAACCCGCTCACCCCTGCGGCCGACCCGTTCGTCTGCAACCGGAAGCTCATCGGTGGCGCCCCGTTCCTGGAGACCTACAACGCGAACGTCGGCGGTGAGACCTTCCCCGACAGTGCCCGCGACTCCAACGGCCACGGCACCCACACCGCGACGACCTCGGCGGGCGGGCCGGTGGCCGACGCGAACCCGCTCGGCATCAGCCGGGGCCCGATCCACGGCATCGCCCCGGCGGCGCACGTGTCGGTCTACAAGGTCTGCGGTGAGGCCGGCTGCTACCCCTCCGACTCCGCCCAGGCGGTCGGCCGGGCCATCCTCGACGGCGTCCGCGTGATCAACTTCTCGATCTCCGGCGGCACCTCCCCCTACAGCGACCCGGTGGAGCTGGCCTTCCTCGACGCGTACTCCGCGGGCGTCCTCGTCTCGGCCTCGGCGGGCAACGCCGGCCCCGGCGCGGCGACCGTCAACCACGTCAGCCCGTGGGTGACCACGGTGGCGGCCTCCACGCAGACCAGGACCTTCCAGTCGACGATCACGCTGTCCGGTTCCGGCGGCGCGACGGCCACGGTGAAGGGCGCCTCCATCACCCCGGGCGTCGCCTCCGCGCTGCCGGTGGTGCGGGCCTCGGCCCCGCCGTACTCCAACCCGCTCTGTACCACGCCCGCACCCCCGGGTCTGTTCACCGGGAAGATCGTCCTTTGTGAGCGCGGCCCCGACCGTGTCCTGAAGGGCTTCAGTGTCCGGCAGGGCGGCGCGGCCGGCATGATCCTGTACAACTCCTCCCCGCTCGACGTGATGACGGACAACCACTGGCTCCCCACCGTCCACATCGACAAGCCCGAGGGGGACGCCCTGCTGGCGTTCCTGTCGGCCAACCCCGGCGCGACGGCCTCTTTCACCCAGGGCACCAAGACCACCTGGCAGGGCGACGCGATCACCACCTTCTCCTCGCGCGGCCCCGGTGGCGACTTCCTCAAGCCGGACGTCACCGCTCCCGGCCTGCACATCCTGGCCGGGCAGACACCGGTGCTGGAGAGCCCGGCCGGTGGCCCGCAGGGCAACCTCTACCAGGCCATCTCGGGCACCTCGATGTCGTCGCCGCACGTCGCGGGTTCCGCGGCCCTGCTGTTCGCGCTGCATCCGACCTGGACTCCCGGCCAGGTGAAGTCCGCGCTGGAGACGACGGCGAAGACCTCGGTCACCAAGCAGGACCGCGTCACCCCGGCCGACCCGTTCGACACCGGCGGCGGGCGCGTCGACCTGACCAAGGCCGGCGACCCCGGCCTGACCCTGGACGAAACGGGCGAGAACTTCGCCGCCTCGGCCGACGACCCGTTGAACCGCATCGACCTGAACCTGCCGTCGGTGAACGCCCCGATCATGCCGGGTCTCATCACCGCCAAGCGGACGTTCACCAACGTCACGAACTCGACGCTCACCTTCACCGCGACGGGCACGACGGTGAACGGCGCGAACATCACGGTGCTGCCGCCGCTGTTCAGCGTGAAGGCGGGCAAGAGCGTCAAGCTCAGCGTGGTGATCACCGCGCCGGACCTGCCGGAGGGTCAGTACTTCGGCCAGGTGAACCTCAAGCAGGTGGGCGGCTCGCGCAACCTGCACCTGCCGGTCGCGTTCGTCCGCAAGCAGGGCGCGGTCCCGGTGGAGCAGACCTGCGCACCGGCCACCATCCCGCGCAACACCGGCGAGTCCACCTGTACGGTGACCGTGCGGAACGACACCCTTGAGAACGCCGAGGTCACGGCGCTCAGCACGCTGGACGGAAAGCTGCGGCTGAACTCGGTGACCGGCGCCACCAAGATCGGTACCCAGATCGCGACGACGAAGACCACCCTCGCGGCCAGGCAGCCGGACAGGCCGGGCATCGCCCCGGGCACCGGTCCCGCCCCGTACCTGCCGCTCGACGCCTTCGGTATCGCGCCGGTACCGATCGGCGACGAGCAGGCGATCAACTTCACCGTGCCCTCGTTCCAGTACGCGGGCCAGACCTACAACAGGATCGGCATCGTCTCCAACGGCTACACGATCGCCGGGGGAAGTTCGGGCTCGGCCGACGTCTCGTTCGAACCGCAGACCCTGCCCGACCCCGCGACCCCGAACAACGTGCTCGCCACCTACTGGACCGACCTGGACGGCACCGGCGCGCCCGGCATCTACGCCGGCACGCTGACCGACGGCGTCAACGACTGGCTCGTCGTCGAGTGGCGGGTCAACCTCTACGGCACGAGCAACCTCAAGGTCTTCCAGCAGTGGATCGGCCTGAACGGGACCGAGGACATCACCTACACCTACGACCCGGGCAACCTGCCCGGTGATCCTCCCGCCGGCTACGGCCTGACCGTGGGCGCCGAGAACGCCGACGGCACCGCGGGCGGCCAGATCACCGGCCCGCCGACCACGGACCTCCGGGTGGCCAGCACGCCCGGCGCCCCCGGCGGCAGCCTGAGCTACACGATGAAGATCAAGGGCGTCGGCGCCGGGATCGGGACGGTGACGACGGGAACGTCGACACCGCAGGTCAAGGGGCTGACGATCGAGGTGGACAAGATAACCGTGCAGTAGCGAGAACGTGATGGGCCCGGCGCGACGCGCCGGGCCCATCCGGGCTTCCTGGGAGGATCACGGCGAGCCGGGGCCGGGCTCACGGATCCGGGAAACGGCCCCTGCCGGGGGCGGTGACAAGGGGTCGTCGCAACTCCTCAGATCGAGACGTTGCGACGACCACGTGAACCCAAGGGGACACGGGGCTCAGGAACTCGCGCCTCGGCGACCCCGGGGCTCGGACTCAGGGATCGAGCCCCGGTACCTCCGGTTCGGAAACCTCGGGTTCAGCGGTGAAGGTAGTCGACCAGGTGGGCCTTCTCGGTCTCCAGCGCCTCGATGGCGCTCTTGACCACGTCACCGATGCTCACGATCCCCGCCAGCCGGCCCGCGCTCACGACCGGCACGTGCCGGATACGGTGCGTGGTCATGGTCTGGCGGAGTCCGTCGACGTTGTCGTCCGGCGAGCAGGTGCGGACCTCGGCCGTCATGATGGAGGACACCGGGTCCTCCAGCACGGCGGCGCCCCGGTCGTGCAGTCGCCGCACCACGTCGCGCTCGGAGACGATGCCCGCGATGGACGAGCCGTCCTCGGACACCACCACGGCGCCGATGTTCTTCTCGGCCAGAACGGCCAGGAACGCGGCGACCGTCGAGTCCGGGCGGATGGTCGCCACCTCCGTGCCCTTGCCTTGAAGAATCGTACCTATCAGCATTGGCATCACCTCGGTTCAGCCTGGCGCGAGTATTCCTACCTTTGCCCTCTTGTGCCACACGCTAAGCACGCAGGAGAGCAAAGTATCGACCGTCAGGTGACGGGCAGCAACCGCACCGCGTCGAGGGCGAGGGTGAGCTCCACGATGTCGAGCGGGCGTGCGAGCGAGCGGCCGGTGAGCTGCTCGATTCGGCGGATGCGGTTGAAAACCGTGTTGCGGTGGCAGTACAGCCGCCCGGCGGCGCGCATGGCCGAGCCCTCGCATCGCAGCCACGCCTCCAGGGTCCCGAGGAGCACCTCCCTGTCGGCCGGGTCGAGGGCGAGGATGGGCCGTAATACGGCACCGCTGAGGTGACCCGCGAGTTCGGGCTGGCTGACCACCAGCGCGGCGGGCAGTCTGTCCTCCAGTCTGGCGATCTCCGGGCCTTCGCCCACGCAGGTCCGCAGGGCCAGTTCGGCGAGCCGCCTGGCGCGGCCCAGCTCGGCCAGTCCCTCGACGACCGGGCTGATCCCGGCGCATCCGGTGACGTACGGGCGAAGCTCTCCGGCGAGGTCGTCCATGTCCGCGTCGCGCAGCAACACGACCGACACCTCGTAGTCGGGGCGCATCCGCCACAGCAGCCGCATCACGCCCAGGGCGGTCGGCCGCGGGGTGTCGTTCCCGTGGTCGTGGCGGCCGGGCAGCCGGGTGATGACGACGGCGTACCGGCCCAGTTCGGGCAGGTCGAGCGCGGCGGCGGCGCTGCGGACGAGTCCGGCGTCGGCCCGGTCCTCAAGGAGCGCGTCGAGCAGGGCCTGGACCCTCTCGGCTGTGCGGCCGAACAACTCGGACTCCCGTCTCCGGTATGCCTCGGCGGCGGCGATCGCCTGCCGGTCGGTGGCGTGCCACACCTTCGTGGCGCTGCGGATCAGGACAGGCAGGCTGTCCGACTCCTCCTCGGTGACCACGTCGATGAGACCGTCCCACATCACCTGCGCGGAGAGCCGATAGCTGCGCAGCAGGGAGTCCATGGGCAGTCCCTGCTCAGCCCTGCGCCGGGCGGTCCTCTCCGCCTGCGGCACGTCACACCGTTCGGAGCGGGGCAGCAGGATGGCGCCGATACCGTCCCGCATCGCCTCGTAGACGCTCTGCCAGTGGTCGTCGGTGGGAACCATCCGCCGGTACGCCTCGTCGGTGTCACGGATCTTGGCGACGAGCTCGTCGGTGAGCTCGGGAAGTCTCAGCAACAGCCTGCGGGCGGCCAGGCGCATGACCCTGCGTACTTCGTCGTCCGTAACCGGCCGGGTCCCCATCTGGGGATCGTGACAGCAAAACACCTTGCCGAACAAGGTTCTGTTCTGTTTCGTGACCCGGGGTTGTGCACACGCACAACCGGGACCCGTCCCGCATGGGCGTCCGCCCCGACTTCACCCCGCCCTCTGGACGCCGGTGAAGCGTCTCGGTTGGGTGCGTTCATCGGCTGTCAGGAGGCACACATGGACGTGCACGCCCCTCGCCCTCCCGGGGACTCCGGGCTGGCCGTCAGGGATCTGGCGGTGGACTACGGCCCGGTCCCGGCCCTGCGGGGTGTCTCGCTGAGCGTCCCGCGCGGTTCGGTCGTCGCGGTGCTCGGCGGTAACGGCGCGGGGAAGTCGACCCTGCTGCGCGCCGTTTCCGGCACCCTCGGCTTCCACCGGGGCGGCATCACCGCGGGCGAGGTCGGGTTCGGCGGCACACGGCTGTCCGGCGCCGCCACCTCGGCCATCGTGGCGGGGGGTGTCGTCCAGGTACCCGAGGGGCGCAAGGTCTTCGCGCGGATGACAGTCGAGGAGAACCTGCGGGCCGGCGCCCTCGGCGCACCCGACCGGCGGTCGGCGGCCGAGGCGAGGGAGAGGGTGCTCGCGCTCTTCCCCGTGCTCGCCAGGCGCGCCGGACAACGCGCGGGCCTGCTGTCCGGCGGGGAGCAGCAGATGCTCGCCATCGGCCGCGCGCTGATGGCCAGGCCCAGGATGCTGCTGCTCGACGAGCCCACCCTCGGTCTCGCACCGCTGATGGCCGCCAGGATCGCCGAGACCGTCCGCGAGATCAACGCCGACGGCACCACCGTGCTCCTGGTGGAGCAGAACGCCGCGATGGCTCTGTCCCTGGCCTCGTACGCCTACGTGCTGGAGGTCGGCGAGGTGGTGCTGTCGGGGCCGGCCGCGGAACTCGCCGCGAGCGACGAGGTGCGCCGTCGCTACCTTGGCATCGAGGACACCTCCCCGGTCGCGGCCCGTGGGACGCGGAAGGCGGCTCGGCCCGCGCTGTCGAGGTGGTCCGCGTGAGCGACACATACCAACCGGATGGTACGGACCCTTCCATCCCCCGGCTCGACGTGCGTGACGTGACCGTGCGTTTCGCCGGGCTCACCGCGCTGGACGCGGTCGGCTTCACCGTCGAGCCCGGCAGCCTCCACGCGGTGATCGGGCCCAACGGGGCGGGCAAGTCGACCTTCTTCAACGTCCTGTCGGGCGTCTACCGGGCCGCCTCGGGCAGCGTGCGGTTCGGCGACGCGGAACTGACCTCCCTGGCCCCGCACCGTGTCGCCGCCCTGGGCGTGGCGCGCACCTTCCAGAACATCGCCCTGTCGCCGCGCCTGTCGGTAAGGGACAACCTCATGCTCGGCCGCCACCGGCTGACCCGCGCCGGGTTCCTCTCGGCCGGGTTGCGGCTGCCGTCGGCCCGGCGCGAGGCGGCCGCGCACGGCGAGCGGGTGACCGAGATCGCCGCGTTCGTCGGGCTCTCCGAACGGCTGGCCACGCCCGCCGGACTGCTGCCGTACGGCGTGCAGAAGCGCGTGGAGCTGGCGCGGGCCCTGTGCATGGAACCCCGGCTGCTGCTGCTGGACGAGCCGGTCGCCGGCATGAACGGCGGCGAGCGCCGCGACATGGCCGAGTTGATCGTCGCGGTACGGGAGAGCCTCGGCATCTCGATCCTGCTGGTCGAGCACGACATGGGGATCGTCATGCGGCTCGCCGACGCGGTGACGGTCCTGGACTTCGGCAGGCGCATCGCGGACGGTTCTCCCCGCGAGGTGCAGAACGATCCGGAGGTGGTCCGCGCCTACCTGGGCGCGGCGGTGGAAAGCACCGTGGTCGAGAGCGCGACCGCGGTGCTTCCCACCGCCGAGGACGCCACCGAGAGAAACACGACCGTCGAGAACGCGAGCGCGGAAAACACGACGGGCAAGGACACGACCGCTGGAAGCGCGGCGGGCGAGAGCGTGGCGGGCGGGGACGGGGAGGTCGCTTCGTGATCACTTTTCTCGAACTCCTGGTGAACGGGATCTCCGTCGGAGCCGTGTACGCGTTGATCGCCCTGGGCTTCGTCATCATCTTCAAGGCGACCGAGGTGGTGAACTTCGCGCACGCCTCGCTACTGCTGGTCGGCGGCTTCATCGTGGCCGGAACGCACCCGTCGGTGGGCTTCTGGACCGCCCTGCTGCTGGGCGTCGCCGGTGCGGCCGTCGTGGGCGCCCTCATCGAGTTCCTGGTCATCCGCAGGGCGAACACCGCCTCGCACAGCGTGCTGGCGATCGTGACGATCGGCGTCGACATCGTGCTGACGACCGAGCTGACCAGGCGGATCGGCACCGACGTGCTCGCCATGGGCGACCCTTGGCGTGACCGGGTGCTGCACCTGGGTGACGTCAGCGTCGCCCAGACCCGGGTGGTCGCACTGGCCGTCGCGGCGGCCCTGATCACCGCGTTCCTGCTGGCGTTCAAGCACACGAACTGGGGCATCGCCATGCGCGCCACCGCGGAGGACGCGGAGACCGCCGCGCTGATGGGCGTGCGGCGCGGGCGGGTCTCGATGGGAGCCTGGGCGGTCGCCGGGGCGCTCGCCGCCGTCGCGGCGCTCTTCCTGTGCGTCTTCCCGACCCCGGGGCTGGACCGCGGCACCGCCTTCGCGGCGATGAAGGCGTTCCCCGCGGCGATCCTGGGCGGCCTTGACTCCACCACGGGAGCGCTGGCCGGAGGACTGATCATCGGTGTCACCGAGGCCATGATGAGCGGCTACCAGAACGACCTCGCCTTCCTCGGCCGGGGCATCGGCGACGTCGCGCCGTTCCTCGTGATGATCGTGGTCCTGCTCATCCGCCCCGCGGGACTGTTCGGGACGAGGGAGCCGGCACGTGTCTAGGAAGATCATCCTCTCCTGCGCCGCACTGGCCGTGGTGGCGGTCGCCGTACCGTTCTACCTGGAGGGCTTCTGGCTGCAGACCGGGCTCTTCGCGATGTCGGCGGCGATCGGGGCGATCGGTGTCAACCTGCTGACCGGTGCCACCGGCCAGCTGTCCATGGGACACGCCTTCTTCCTGGCGGTCGGCGCGTACGCCTACGTCTACCTCGCCTCCGAGCCGGAGGGCGGCGCACACGCCCTCGGCGGCCTGGGCCTGCCCACCCCCGTGGCGGCGTTGCTCGCGGTGCTCGCGGCGGGCGTCGCGGGCGGCGTGTTCAGCCCCATCGCGGGACGCCTGAAAGGCGCCTACCTCGGCATCGCCACCCTCGCGCTGATCTTCGTCGGCCAGCACGTGCTGTTCAACGCCGAACCCGTGACGGGCGGATACAACGGGCGCCCGGTGCCACCGATGGAGCTGTTCGGGTTCGTGTTCGCCGACACCCCCGAACTGGTGGTCGCGCGGGTGCCCTTTGGTTCGCTGGAGCGGCTGTGGTTTCTGGGCCTGGTCCTGCTGACCGGCGCGGCGCTGTTCGCCCGAGGGGTGCTGCGCGGCCGTCCGGGGAGGGCCATGAACACCATCCGCGACCATGAGATCGCGGCGGGGGTGATGGGCGTGCCGGTGGCCCGCTACCGCGCCGGGGTGTTCGTGCTCTCGTCGATGTACGGAGGGCTGGCCGGGGTCCTGCTCGCGCTGATCTTCCAGCGCACCGTGCCCGACTACTTCGGCCTGCTGCTCTCCCTCGACTACCTTGCGATGATCGTCATCGGTGGACTCGGCTCCGTCGCGGGCGCGGTGATCGGCGCGTTCTTCGTCTCGATGCTCCCCCAGTTGCTCAGCCGCTACAGCGACGCCCTGCCGCTGGTGGCCGAGCCGGGCTCTGGCGGAGTCTCGCCCGCAGAGGCGGCCCGCGTCCTGTACGGCGCCGCCGTCGTCGTCATCGTCCTCTTCCTGCCCGGCGGGCTGCTCGGCCTCGCCGGCCGCCTGCGCCCGGCCGCCGGTCGGCGGCTCGCCCCCGTCCCCGCTTCCTCCGCTCGCGCTTCCCCGGCTCCCGCGGCGACGAAGGCCCCGCCGTCTCCGCCCCCACCCCCCGACTCCCCCGACTCCCCCGACTCCCCCGACACAAGGAACTGATGACATGGGAATCCCAAGAACCCCGGTCCGAGGCGTCGCGGCGCTCGCCGCCCTGGCCCTGGCCGTCACCGCGTGCGCCAGCGAGAAGGCCACCGGGGGCGGCGGGGAGGCCTCCGCCCCCTCCGCCGTCGGGGGGGACGGCGTGAAGACGGGCCCCGGCGTCACCGCCGACAAGATCACGATCGGTCTGATGACCGACCTCACCGGCCCGTACGCCTCGTTCGGCAAGAGCCTGACCCAGGCACAGCAGCTGTACTTCGAGCAGGCGAACGCGGCCGGGGGCGTGTGCGGACGGCAGCTGGAGGCCCTGGTGCGCGACCACGGCTACGACGCGCAGAAGGCGGTCGCGGCCTACACCGAGATCGCCCCGAAAGTGGTGGCGCTCGCCCACGTCGTCGGCTCGCCCATGGTCAACGCGCTCAAGCAGCGCATCGAGACCGACCAGATGCTCACCCTCCCGCAGGCCTGGGCGACCGGACTGCTCGGCAGCAGGGCCATCCAGGTCACCGGGACGACCTACGACATCGACATGATCAACGGGGTTGACTTCCTGACCAGGGAGAAGGGCCTCAAGTCCGGGGACAGGATCGGGCACCTGTACTTCGAGGGCGACTACGGTGAGAGCGCCCTCAACGGCTCCAAGTACGCGTCGGAGAAGCTCGGCCTCACGCTCGTGGAACAGAAGATCAAGGCCACCGACCAGGACATGAGCGCCCAGGTCGCCGCGTTCAAGGCGGAGGGCGTCAAGGCCGTCCTCGTCTCCGTCGGTCCGAGGCAGACCGCCTCGCTCGTCGGCGTCTCGCTCGCCAAGGGCATGGACGTGCCGTTCGTCGGCAGCAACTCGGCCTACTCCCCGCAACTGCTGCCCACTCCGGCCGGGCCCGCCCTGCTGAAGGACTTCTACTACATGACCGCCGGCACGCCGATCAGCTCAGAACTGCCCGCCCTGAAGAAGCTGGCCGCCGACTATACGGCGAAATATCCGGACACGGCCATCGACAGCGGCGTCCCCGCGGGCTACTCGGCGGCGGCGATCGTCGTCGACGCGCTCAAGAAGGCCTGCGAGGGCAAGGACCTGACCCGGGCGGCGGTGGTCGCCGCGCACCGCGGCCAGTCGGCCTGGGGCGAGGAGTTCGGCACGATCATGGACTTCACCGCCTTCGACAGGCCCGCCTCGCTGCTGTCGTACGTGGCCAAGCCGGACAAGGCGGCCCTGGGCGGCGCGGTCGTCTTCGAGGAGGCCGCGACGTCCGACCTGGCCAAGGAGTACCGGGTCCCGGTGGGCTGACCCACGGTCCCCTGTGCTCCTCTGTGCGGCCCGGTACGCGCCGGGTGTGCGGGGCCGCACCGCTCCGGGCTAGCGTGGGGGCGACCAGAGACCTCCGCTCCCGGGAACACGATGACCCAGAAGCTCAACACCGGCAGCCACGACCTGCCGGTCTCCGAGGCCCTCGCCGCGTTCATGAACACCGGCTGGGCCGACACGCACCGCGACGACCTGGCCCCGCTGCCGCAGGCGGCCTACACCGCCAAGCGGCGCGCCGCGCTCGCCGCCCGCTTTCCCGGCGAGCGGCTGGTCGTCCCGTCCGGCACGCTCAAGGTCCGCAGCAACGACAGCGACTACCGGTTCCGGGCGCACAGCGCCTTCGCCTACCTCACCGGCGACCAGGAGCCCGACGACGTGCTGGTCGTCGAACCCTCAGGGGAGGCCACGCTGTTCCTGCGCCCCCGCTCACCGAGATCGGCGCCGGGCGAGGCCGGGCAGGAGTTCTACCGCGACCGCCGCTACGGCGAGTTCTGGGTGGGCCGCCGCCCCGACCTGGCCGAGGCCGAGGCCCTGCACCAGATCGCCTGCGCGCCGATCGACAGACTGGACGACGTGCTCGGCGGACCGGCGCGGGTGCTGCGCGGGGTGGACGCGTCGGTCGACGCGCGGGTCTCCCCCGGCGACGGCGACGAGGAGCTGGAGACGTTCCTGTCCGAGATGCGGCTGATCAAGGACGAGTGGGAGGTCGCCGAGCTGCAGTTCTCGATCGACGCCACCGTGCGCGGGTTCGAGGACGTGGCGCGGGCCCTGCCGGCCGCGCTGGGACACCGGCGCGGCGAACGCTATCTGGAGGGGGTCTTCGGCCTCCGCGCCCGCCTGGAGGGCAACGCGGTCGGCTACGACAGCATCGTGGCCTCCGGCGCCAACGCGTGCGTGCTGCACTGGATCCGCAACGACGGGCGGCTGGACGCGAACGAACTGCTGCTCCTCGACGCGGGCGTGGAGACCGACCACCTCTACACCGCCGACATCACCAGGACCCTCCCGCTCTCCGGGCGCTTCAGCCCGGTCCAGCGCCAGGTCTACGAGCTGGTGTACGAGGCCCAGGAGGCGGCGATCGCCACCCTGCGCCCCGGTGTGAGCTTTCGTGACTTCCACCGCGCGGCCATGAGGGTCATCGCGGAAGGGCTGCACGACTGGGGTGTGCTGAAGATCGGCGCGGACGAGGCGATGGAGCCCGGCAGCGGCCTGTACCGCCGCTACACGCTGTGCAGCAGCGGCCACATGCTCGGCATGGACGTGCACGACTGCGCCAGGGCCCGCTCGGAGGTCTACCTGGACGGTGTGCTGGAGGAGGGACAGGTGCTGACGGTCGAGCCCGGCCTCTACCTGCAACCGGATGACCTCACGCTTCCGCCGGAACTGCGCGGTATCGGCGTGCGCATCGAGGACGACCTGATCATCACCTCCGACGGCGCCCGCCTCATGTCGGCCGGGCTGCCCCGCCACCCCGACAAGGTGGAGAGATGGATGGAGGATTCAGGCGTCACGAGTTGAGCGGGCGAGGACGGCAGACGACGGCAGACGACGGCAGACGACGACTGGGAAAAGGTCGCCGCGCTCTCGACCTCGGGCAGGGCGGCGATCTTTTCGCGGATCCGCCGCCTCCGCCACACCCTCACGTGCGTTCCTTCACCTGCCCCATCGGCGGCGTGGCCGATCCCGGCTGGTCATCGGGGTTGGGAGCGACAGCGGGAACCACAGGAGTTCCCTCACCTCGCCGCCTCGCCACCACGAGCGAACGACGCCTTCTGAGGTAGATTCTGATCTATGACCCCGAAGCAAGCCCCGCCCGGCGAGCGAAGTGGTCGACTGGGGGGTGGACCCGTTGGAGTCGTGGTCACACGCGCGGTGAACGAAAGTGGTGAGCGGCCGGTGAAAGATCAGGAGCCTCGCTGGCTGTCCTCCGTCGAGCAACGGGCATGGCGTGCCCACCTCGCCGCGCACAAGCTCCTCGAGCATCGCCTCGATCGTGAGCTCCAACCCCTCGGACTCTCGTTCAACGACTACGAGATCCTGGTGAACCTGTCGGAGACCTCCGGTCAGCGCATGCGGATGAGCGATCTGGCGGAGGCCACGATCCAGTCCCGCAGCCGCCTGTCACATCAGATCTCCCGGATGGAGGCCGCCGGTCTGGTCGCCAGGGAGACCTGCGCCGACGACAGGCGCGGCACCTTCGCCGTCCTCACCGAGCACGGCTGGGCCACCATCCAGAAGGTCGCACCCCACCACGTGACCGGCGTGCGCCGTCACTTCATCGACCTGCTCACCGACGATCAGCTGATCGAACTGGAAGCGGCGTACGCGCCGGTGGTCAAGCACCTCAAAAGCATCCGCTGACGCGAAACCGATACCGGTCGTTCCTCGTTAGTAGACCGGAAGGTCGTTACGATCCGCCCATGTCTGCTCGCCGGATCCTCATCACCGCGGTGATCGCCGCGTTATCCCTGGTCACCGCATGCAGTGGCGGCGGTGCCTCCGACGGCACGACAGCCCTTCCCAGCGGAGCCGAGCTGGTCAAGAAGTCCGCGGAGGCGATGCGCTCCGTGAAGTCCGCCACCTTCTCCCTGGAGACCGAGGGCACCCCACCCGTACCGGTCAAGAAGGCCTCCGGTCGTCTCAGCGGGACCGGCGACGCGGACGGCACCCTCCAGATCGACGTACTGGGCAGTCTCCAGGAGATCAACTTCGTGCTGATCGGGGAGACCGTCCACTTCAAGGGCGTGACCGGCGGCTTCCAGCAGATGTCGCGGAGCCAGCTGGCGGCGATCTACGACCCGTCCGCCATCCTCAACCCGGAGAAGGGCGTCGTACAGCTACTGACCAACGCGCTCGACGCGAAGACCCAGGCGGCGGAGAAGCTGGACGGCGTCGACACCTACCGGGTCTCGGCGACGCTCTCCCAGCAGGTGCTCGCCACGATGGTGCCCGGTCTCACCCAGAATGTCGACGCGGTGCTCTGGATCGACAAGGCCACCAACCGGCTGCTCAAGGCGGACCTGCCACTGACCGACGGCAAGGTGATCGTGGCCTTCGGCGACTACGACGTGCCGGTCCAGGTCACCGCTCCGGCGGAGTGACGGTGACCCGCACAGTGACCCGCACGGTGACCCGCACGGTGACCCGCAGATGACCTACACCGCCTCGGGCGACGCCCTTCCCACCCGGCGGCGAACCGCCCTCGGCGTCGGCGGCACCGCGGTGCTGCTCGCGGCCCTGGACGCCTACGTCGTGGTGACCGTCCTCGTCGACATCGCGAGGGACGTCGACGTTCCCCTCAACCACCTGGAGCGGGCCACCCCGATCGTCACCGGTTTCCTGCTCGGCTACATCGCGGCCATGCCGCTGCTCGGCCAGCTCTCCGACCGGTACGGCAGGCGCCCGCTCATCCACCTGTGCCTGGCGGGCTTCGCAGCGGGCTCGGTGATCACCGCGCTGGGTGAGACCGTGCCCTGGCTCGTCGCGGGGCGGACCCTGCAGGGAGTGGCGGGCGGCGCGCTGCTGCCCATCACCATGGCCCTGATCGGGGATTTGTGGGAGGAGGACGAGCGCCCGGTGGCGCTCGGCGCGGTGGGGTCGGCCCAGGAACTCGGCAGCGTGCTGGGCCCTCTGTACGGTGCCGCCCTCGCCGCCCTCGTCCCTGCCGGGCTCCAGATCGGCGGCGTGCAACTCGGCGGCTGGCGGTCGATCTTCTGGTTGAACGTCCCACTGGTGGCCCTGGCCGCGGTGGCCGTGCAGCGGTCGGTGCCGCCGCCCTCCCGCGACAGGGAACCCGGGGCGGGAAAGCGCGTCGACGTGGTGGGCGGGCTGCTGCTCGCGCTCTCGCTCGGCCTGCTCGTGGCCGGTCTCTACAACCCCGACCCCGGCCGGTCGGTCCTCCCCCCGTGGGGCATGCCCATGATCGTCGCCGGGGTCGTGTCCGGCGCGGCGTTCGTCGCCTGGGAGTGGCGCTCCAGGACCCGGCTGATCGACATGACGGGGGTGCGGCGCGGCCCGTTCTTCGCCACGCTCGGGGTGAGCTTCCTGACCGGCGCCGCGCTGCTGGTCACCCTGGTCGACGTGCAGCTGTCGGCGCAGACGCTGCTGGGGCTCGACAGCCTGGACGGCGCCCTGGTGCTGTCGCGCTTCCTCGTCGCGCTCTCGGTCGCCGCGCTGGTGGGCGGCGTGATGGCCCGCCGCTACGGCGAACGCGCGGTGACGGTGCTCGGGCTCGCGGTGGCCACGGCCGGGTACGCGCGCATCGGCCAGTGGCCCCTGGACCTGGCCTCGGCCGGATATCGCATGGACGTCGACCTCGTCGTCGCCGGCCTGGGTCTCGGCCTGGTGATCGCCCCGGTCTCCTCCGCGGTGCTGCGGGCCGTGCCCGCCGTCCAGCACGGGGTGGCCTCGGCGGCGGTGGTCGTGGCCCGGATGATGGGCATGCTACTCGGCGTCGCCGCGCTGTCCGCGTGGGGCTTCCACCGCTTCCAGTCACTCACCGCCGACCTGGACACGCCACTGCCCTTCGGGGTGGACCCCGTCGTGTACGCCGGGCGGCTCACCGAGTACCAGGAAAAGGTGAAGGAGGCGCTGCACACCGAGTACAGCGAGATCTTCCTGATCACGGCCGTCCTGTGCGGGGTGGGCGCGCTGGTCGCGCTACTCCTGCCCCGCGGATCCCGGCGAGCCGACCGATCCTGACCCCGACACCCGCGCCGACCGGGCACGAACCGGAACCGGAACCGGGCACGGACCCGGCCGGCACGAGCCGGAACCGGGCACGACCTCGACGCGGACCGGCCCGGTTCCGGCCCTCGACGCGGACCGGAACCAACCCCCGAGAGGCGGTCAGGTGAAGTAGCGCAGCCAGACGTACACCCACGCCATGAGCGTGCTCAGCACCGTCACCACGATCCCGTACTTGGTGAACTGCCAGAAGCTGATCGGGTGTCCCGTCCGCGCCGCGATGCCGATCGCGACCACGTTCGCGCTGGCCGCGACCGCCGTACCGTTGCCGCCGAAGTCGGCACCCAGCGCGAACGCCCACCACAGCGCCTGCCCGGTCGCCGGGTCGGGGGCCTGCGCCACCATCCCCTCGACGACCGGTGCCATCGTCGCGACGTAGGGGATGTTGTCGAAGAAAGCCCCCAGCACGCTGGAGCCGAACAGCAGCGACGTCGCCGCGAGGAAGTAGTCGTCGCCGACCACGTCGATCGCCCACGTCCCGATCGTCGCGATCACACCGGTCTGGACCAGGCCCGCGACCATCACGAACAGTCCCATGAAGAACACCAGCGTCGGCCACTCGACCTCCGCCAGCACCTCCGAGACCGACAGCCGCGACAGCAGGAGCATCACCCCCGCTCCGACGAGGGCGACGATGGACGGCTCGATGTGCACCACCGCGTGCATCCCGAACCCCACCACCACCACGGCGAGCACCGCCAGGCACCGCACGAGCAGGCGTGGGTCGGTGATCGCCCGCCTCTCCTGCAGGGCCATCACCGCGGAGACGTGCTCGGGGTTGTACTGGAAGGAGCTCCTGAACAACACTTTGGTCAGCAGGACGAACACAACGAAGATGATGACCACGACGGGTGCCATGTGCACCAGGAAGTCATTGAACGTCAGCCCCGCCCGACTGCCGATGATGATGTTGGGCGGGTCCCCGATGAGGGTGGCCGCACCACCGATGTTGGAGGCGAGCACCTCCGCGATCAGGTAGGGCTGCGCCGGGATCCGCAGCCGGTCGCACACCACCACCGTGACCGGCGCCACCAGCATGATCGTGGTGACGTTGTCGAGGAAGGGCGAGGCGATCGCTGTGATCACCATCAGCATGACCATGAGCCGGTACGGATCGCCTTTGGACCGCTTGGCCGCCCAGATCGCCAGGTAGTCGAAGATTCCCGTCTGCTTGATGATCCCTACGATGATCATCATCCCCAGCAGCAGGAAGATGACGTTCCAGTCGATGCCCTCGTGCTCGGAGAAGAAAACCTCCGATCCCGGTATCAACCCTAGGACCGCCATCACACCGGCGGCGATGAGGACCACCTTGACCTTGTTGGCCTTCTCGGTGGCGATGAAGAAGAACGCGACTAGAAAGATCGATAGGGCGAGCAGCGCGCTCAAGACTCACCCAGACCGAAGACCGCCAGGCTGGTGAGGAGCCGCTCCAGCGTGATCGCCCCGATCAGTGAGGCGTCTCGATCGACCACGGCCACGATCGGGCTGCGAGTCCTGGCCATCAGCGCGGCCACCTCGAGCAGGTTCGCCGTCGTGGAGACGGTGACCGGCCTGGCGGCATCGCGCGGCAGGCAGTCGCCGACCGTGCGATTGCCCAGCTCCTGCCAGAACTGGTCCGCGTAGTCCTCGTCGATGGTCCTGGCGAGGGCGGGATCCTCCTGGTAGGAACCGGGCACGGCGAGCCGCAGCACCTGGGTGCCGGGGAGCACCACCTTGGGCCGCGAGAGGTCGTCCACGATGATGAGCCCCGGCAGGCGGCCGATCACCATGATCCTGACCGCCTTCGCGACGGAGTCACCCTTGGTGACCGTCGGAATGGTCACCGCGATGTCGCGCGCTTGCATGGCACCTTCCCGTCGGGGGAGGTGGCGTACCGCGGGCGGTGTGCTCACGAGGCCCCTCCTGTACTCCCTGTGACCCCTGTGGCCTGCGTGGCCCTGGCGATGTCGGCCATCCGTCGTTCGAGGGCGGCGAGCCTGTCGTCCACCGAGCGGCTGTGCAGGACCTGCGCGATCTGGTCGGCCTCGTCCTGCTCCAGCGCGATGGCCTGCGCCGGCTCGTCGCCCGCGCCGTACACCAGAAGCCGCCGCGGTCCGTCGCTCTCCACGATGACCGCGAGTCGCTGACCGTCTCGGGTAGCGAAGTGGAACAGGGTTCCCGTACCGGGGACGGTCGTGCGGGTGATGTCCATATCGGCGATCACTTCCTTCCACTCGTGGTCGCCGTCACGACGCGAGTCGTTCCGCCCAGCGGATCAGGTCCTCGCGGCGCCGCACCTCGACGCGGGTGATCGCCACCAGTGCCACCTCGACGCCCCAGTGGCGGGCCTCGTCGCCGGCCGCGCAGGCGAGGTCGACCCGCTTGGACAGCCGGGACAGGTCGCGTCTCCCGACGTAGTCGCGGACCTCCGCCTCGACGGCGGCGAGTTTGGCGGCGTCCGGTGAGCCCGGGTAGGAGGCGCACGCCACGGGGTCAGCGATGAAGGCTCGGGCGGCCGCGTTCACCGTGATCGTGGCACCGT
Source organism: Streptosporangium sp. NPDC050284 (assembly GCF_044459525.1). Classification (NCBI taxonomy): domain Bacteria; kingdom Bacillati; phylum Actinomycetota; class Actinomycetes; order Streptosporangiales; family Streptosporangiaceae; genus Streptosporangium; species Streptosporangium sp. NPDC050284. The sequence continues at coordinate 321,375 of NZ_JBITIZ010000006.1, read as the reverse complement.
CGCGGGTGACGGCGTCCAGCCAGAGAATGCCGACATCGCTCGTACCCATCGCCCTCTCCCGTCTGCTGGTGGTCGCCGCCCTTTCATCCCATCGGTCCCACCTCTTCGCCGCCATTGGGGTCGGCACCCATCTGAGCAGGGGTGAAACATGTAGGGGCGGCACACGGGTATGGGAGGCACCCCGGATGGACAGCCTGTGCCACAACGAGGAAGCTGGTCAGATGAGCGAACGCACCCACCGTCAAGCAGGGGCGCGCAGTCCGGGGCGCATCCTGTTCAGGCGGCTGTTCGCGATCAACGGGCTGGTCTTCACCGTCGGTACGCTGGTGCTCGCCCTCTCACCGGCCACCGTCTCCTCCCCGGTGCTCCTGACCGAGATCCCGGTGCTGACGGTCGGCCTGGCGGTGATCCTGACGGCGAACGCCCTGCTCCTGCGCACCAGTCTGGCACCGCTCGACGCGCTCACCGCCCTCATGCAGCGTGTGGACCTGCTGCACCCCCATAATCGGCTGCCCAGCGGCGGCAATCGTGACCTCGCCCACCTGATCGACACCTTCAACGCGATGCTGGACCGGCTGGAGGCCGAACGCAGCGCCAGCAGCGCCCACGCCCTCGCGGCTCAGGAGGGCGAGCGACGCCGCATCGCCCGCGAGCTGCACGACGAGATCGGCCAGAGCCTGACCGTGGTCCTGCTGAGCCTCAAACACGCCGCCAACCGCGCGCCGCAAGAGCTGCGCGAGGACCTGCACGCGGTGCAGGAGAGCGTCCGCGCGAGCCTGGACGAGGTGGGGCAGGTCGCCCGCCGCCTGCGTCCCGGCGTCCTGGAAGACCTCGGCCTGCAGAGCGCCCTCAGCGCGCTGAGCAGCGATTTCTCCCAGAGCACCGGCGTTCCCGTGACACGCAGGGTCGAAGCCGACCTACCCTCGCTGAGCGAGGACGTCGAGCTGGTCCTCTACCGCATCGCCCAGGAGGGCCTGACCAACGCGGCCAGGCACGCCCGGGCATCCAACGTCGAGGTGTCGCTGACCGTCCGGCCCGGCGTCCTGGAACTGCGCATCACCGACGACGGCCGCGGCGGCGTACGCCAGGATGGGGCGGGTATCCGCGGAATGCGGGAGCGCGCCCTGCTCATCGGCGCCCAACTGACCGTGACCTCTCCGCAGGACGGCGGCACCGACGTCCGCCTCACCGTACCGGTCGCCGACACCGAACGGAGAGCCTCATGAGCACTGTGACCCCTGGGACCCCCGGGACCCCCGGGACCCCCGTGAGCGTCGGGAGCCCCACCAGGATCCTGCTCGCCGACGACCACGCCCTGGTCCGCCGCGGACTGCGGCTGATCCTGGACGCCGAGCCCGATCTCAGGGTGGTGGCCGAGGCCGCCAACGGCGCCGAAGCGGTGGAGGCGGCCACTCCCGAGGGGGTCGACCTCGCCATCCTCGACATCGCGATGCCTCGCATGACCGGCCTGCAGGCGGCCCGCGAGATCTCACGGCGCGCGCCCGGCATCCGGCTGCTGATCCTGTCGATGTACGACAACGAGCAGTACTTCTTCGAGGCGCTCAAGGCGGGAGCCTCGGGCTACGTGCTGAAGTCGGTGGCCGACCGCGACCTGCTGGAGGCGTGCAGGGCGGCGATGCGCGGTGAGCCGTTCCTGTATCCGGGTGCCGTCACCGCCCTGATCAGGCACTACCTGCAGCGCGACAGGATGGGGCAGAGCATGCCCGACAGCATCCTCACCCCGCGCGAGGAGGAGATCGTCAAGCTGATCGCCGAGGGCAACTCCGCCAAGCAGGTCGCCGAGACCCTCTTCATCAGCGTGAAGACCGTCGACCGGCATCGCGCCAACATCCTGCAGAAGCTCGGCATGCGCGACCGGCTCGACCTCACCCGCTACGCCATCCGCGCCGGCCTGATCGAACCCTGACCCGCCACCCACGCGGGCCTGATCGACACGAACAGCACGAACCTCGGCGGCGGGGAGGGTGCCCCCGCGCCTTCGATCAATCCTCTCCGCCTCGGCCAGGCGAGGGTGGGGCGAGCTGGAACCAGACGCTCGTGCTTCCGGGTGATCGATGGAAACCCCAGCGGGCCGCCAGGGTGTCGACCAGGGCGAGACCTCGGCCGCTCGGGGATTCCTCCTCGGCCACCCTCGGGTACGGGATCCTGGAGGACCCGCAGTCCCGGACCGCGACCAGCACGCCGCCGGTCGCGAACGCCAGCGAGACGAGGAACTCCCGCTGGACCGCGTGCCGGATCACGTTCCCGGCGAGCTCGCTGGTGAGCAGGACCGCGTCGTCCCTGCGCGGATGGTCCTCCCCCAGCAGGTCGGCGACGAAGGTACGGGCCGACCTGACCTGCGAGGCCGTGGCCGCGAACCGGCGGGAGAAGCTCGGCGAGGCGGACAGCACGTCCAGCGCGAACAGCTGCCAGTCCAGGCCGGAGAACCTCCGATCCGCGCCGTTGAACCGGGCGCTCCGGAACCATCCGGAGATCCCGCCGACGATCAGAGCACGCGAACGCTTCCCCATCATCCCTGTCCCTTCCTTCGTTCACAGAACCGATCGCTCCAGGAACGTTCCATCTCGCCTGACATGGCTTGTCCACATAGCGATACGCCGCCATCCGGCAGCTCACACGGGCGCCACCTTTCGCGGCGAGAGCGGCGTCCTCGACGCTTCGACCTCACCCAACCGCGATTACTGAACGCTTTTGATCGATCGCCTTCGGTGACCTATCGCTGGGGTCTACAGTGAGCTTCGCGGTTCCGGAGCGCAAGCTGGTTGAGCGAAATAGTTACGCCGAGTTTCTTTCTCGGCCCATCCTGATCGAGATCATTACTGCGGGAGGGAAAATGAACACCGACATACCGTCGCTTCGACAGCGCTGGCTCGGCGCGAAACTGGCAGAACTTCGCGCGGCGGCGGGAATCCCTTCACTTGCCATAGCAGCGGACAAATGCAAACGTTCCACGGCCTCGCTCAGCCGCATCGAGAACGGCATGGTCGGCATCCCTCCGCGCGACGTGCCTCCGATCCTGGATGCCTACGGAGTCACCGACCCAGCCGTCCGGGACAAGCTCATGGTCGTCGCGGCTGAGATACAACAGGAACGACGCGGCTGGTGGGTCGAGCACGGCGACGCGTTGGCGCCTTCGTACGTAGACCTGATACGGCTCGAATCGACGGCGACCGAGATCCAAACCTACGAGGCATACCTGATGCCGGGGCTGCTGCAGACAGAGGCGTATGCCCGAACGTTCGTGTCCGCCATGCAAGGCCTGAGCAGCGCCACCGAGCTTGGGGAGTTCGTCGCCGTCCGGGCGGCACGCAAGACCATCCTCAGGCGGCAGGAACCGGTCATCCTACGCGCCGTGATCAGCGAGGCCGCCCTCCGTCATCCCATTGGCGGCCCGGAGATCTTTCGTGATCAGATCGAGTATCTACGCGAGTGCGCGGCATGGCCCAACGTCACCCTGCAGATTCTGCCGTTCACCAGCCAACCTCATCCTGGAATGTCAGGAGCCTTCACCATCCTGCGTCTTCCCAGCCTGGACGTCGCGCATGTCGAGACGATGAACACCGACGCCTACATCGAAGACGAACACAGCGTCGAACAGTATCTCCGAGCTTTCGATCACCTCTGCGATCTTGCCCTGAGCCCTGATAAATCAGTCTCTTTCCTGCAGGAGATAGCCGTTACGCTCTAATTGTCGCGATTTATCCAGGGAGGACGTTCAACGATGGTTGGCGATCAGCATTCCTGCGGAGTTTGGCGTAAAAGCGCTCGCAGCGGCGCTCAGAGCAACTGCGTCGAAGCACGCTTCGACGGCACCGTCGTCTGGCTGCACAACTCCAACAACCCCTCCCCCCACGGTCCCGTCCTCGCCGTCACACCGAAAACCTGGCTTACCCTCCTCGACCAGGTCCGAGCGGGCAACCTCACCCTCAGAAAACCGGCCTCCCCCACCCTCGTCGCGGGTCACCTCCTCATCGGCCTCGACGGCGACCGCGTCACCATCCAGGACAGCGACACCCCGCCCACAATCACCGTCACCTACACACTCGGCGAATGGCACACGTTCCTCGACGGGGTGACCCACGACGACGAGTTCACCCTCCCCTGGCTCCTCGGCACCCCGATCGGCGCCTGACCTTCGGGAAACGACGAACGGCCCGGCGCGGGCCGGGCCGTTCGCGGTGAGGTGCTTACTTCTTCTGCCCCTGGCGCTTCTCGCGGATCTTCATGGTGACCTCGATGGGCGACCCGGCGAAGCCGAACTCCTCGCGGATCCGGCGCTCGATGAAGCGGCGGTAGGTCTCCTCCAGGAAGCCCGAGGTGAACAGCACGAACTTCGGCGGCTCCGTCGACGCCTGCGTGGCGAAGAGGATCTTGGGCTGCTTGCCGCTGCGGACCGGGGGCGGGGTCGCCGCGACCAGGTCGGTCAGGAAGGCGTTGAGCCTGGCGGTGGGCACCCGGGTCGACCAGGAGTCGAGCGCCTTCTCGATCGCGGGGACGATCCGGTCGACGTGCCAGCCGTTCTTCGCGGAGATGTTGATCCGCAGCGCCCACGGCACGCGGACGAGCTGGCGGTCGATCTCCTTCTCCAGGTAGTAGCGGCGGTCCTCGTCCAGCAGGTCCCACTTGTTGAACGCCACGACCATGCACCGGCCGGACTCGATCACCAGGGAGATGATCCGCAGGTCCTGCTCGGTCAGCACCTCGCTCGCGTCGATGAGCACGACCGCGATCTCCGAGCGCTCCAGGGCCCCCCGGGTGCGCATGCTCGCGTAGAAGTCGGCGCCCTTGAGCTCACGGTCGCGCCGCCTGATTCCGGCGGTGTCGACGAAGCGCCAGGTCTTGCCGCCGAGCTCGATCAGCTCGTCCACCGGGTCGCGGGTGGTGCCCGCCATCGGGTCGACGAGCACCCGCTCGGCGCCCGCCAGCTTGTTCAGCAGCGAAGACTTGCCCACGTTGGGCTTGCCGACCAGGGCGACCCTGCGCGGACCGCGCTCGGGGCCGAAGCGCTGCTCGGGCGTCTCGGGCAGCTTTTCGAGGATCACGTCCAGCAGGTCGCCGCTGGAGCGGCCGTGCAGGGCGGAGACCGGCTGCGGCTCGCCCAGGCCGAGGGACCACAGCCCTGCGGCCTCCAGCTCCATCTGCTGGTTGTCGACCTTGTTGGCGGCGAGGATGACCGGCTTGCCAGATCCGCGCAGTACGTGGCCGACGATCTCGTCCGCGTCGGTCACGCCCACGACGGCGTCGACCACGAACAGGATCACGTCGGCCAGCTCGGCCGCGATCTGGGCCTGCTCCGCGATCTTCAGCGCCATGCCGGTCGCGTCGGGGTCCCAGCCTCCGGTGTCGACCACCGTGAACCGGCGCCCCCGCCAGGTGGCGTCGTAGGTGACCCGGTCGCGGGTCACCCCCGGCACGTCCTCCACGACCGCCTCCCGGCGGCCGATGATCCGGTTGACCAGGGTGGACTTGCCCACGTTGGGGCGGCCCACCACGGCCACGACCGGCTGCGGGGAGGTGTCGGGCCCCGCCTCCCGCTGCGAGCTGTCATCGGTCCCTGAATCGGCGAGCTCCGCGTCGATCCAGCCGTTGTCGTCGTCGTATTCCCCGGTCACTCTTTTTCCTTAATTACACGCAGTATTTCGGCGATGACCTCTTCGAGGTTCAGCGCCGTGGTGTCGAGCTCGACGGCGTCGGCCGCCTTCGCCAGCGGGTCTGCCTTCCTGGTCGAGTCGAGGGTGTCGCGGCGGGCCATCGCGGCCCGCTGGGCGTCCACCGTGGTGCCGCTCAGCTCCGCCGTACGGCGCAGGGCCCTGGCCTCCGCGCTCGCGGTCAGGTAGATCTTGACCGCGGCGTCGGGCACCACCACCGTGCCGATGTCACGGCCCTCGACGACAATGCCGCCCGCACCGATGATCTCACGCTGCTCGGCCACCAGACGGCGCCGCACCTCGGGCACCGCGCTCACCGCCGAGACGGCCGCGGTCACCTCCGCGGTGCGGATCGGCGCGAGGGCGTCGACACCGTCGACCGCGATCACCGGCGCGTCCGGGTCGGTGCCCAGCGTGAGAACCGGGTCGAGCGCCCTGGCGGCGATCGCCTCGGGATCGGCGAGGTCGACGCCCCGCTGAAGCATCCACCAGGTGATCGCCCTGTACATCGCGCCGGTATCGAGATAACGCAGCCCCAGGGCTCGCGCCACTCCTCGCGACGCGCTCGACTTGCCCGATCCCGAAGGACCATCCATGGCGACGACCAGTCCGGTCACGACGCGCCTCTCCCTTACAGCCCGCTTCAATTGTCCGTACGAGGCTACCGGGATGCGGGAAGGAACCACGCATCGAACAGGGGCGCCCGCTCCGGAGATGAGCGGGCCTTACAGGACAGGCTCGCTCATGACGCGGCATGCGCGAGGCTCACCCGGACATGAGCGGGCCTCGCGAGAGATCACCCCGGGGTTCGGCGGCGGGCTCCGCCGAACCCTTGACGGATCATCGTGCGAACACCGCGTGATCACACAGGGGCGAGGATCACGGCAGGTGCCAGCCGTTCGCGCGCAGGGCCTCGGCCAGCGCCGTCACCGCCTCCGGTTGCACCCACAGATCGGCGGCGCCCAGCGGCAGGCCGGGGGCGTGCTCAAGCCTGACGTCCTCGATGTTGACGCCCGCCTCCTTGGCCACCTGGAACAGCCTGGCGAGCTCGCCGGGACGGTCGCCGATGATGACCTGGACGACCGCGTAGGTGCGCGCGGGACCGCCGTGCTTGCCGGGAATCCTGCCCGTACCCGCGACGCCCCGGTGCAGCAGATCGGTGACCCGGGTCATGGCGCCGGAATCGACGGAGGCCGCTGCGGCGCGCAGAGAGGCCGCCGCGGCGGCCAGGTCGGCCGCCACCGCCTCCAGCACCTCGGCCACCGGCAGCGCGTTACCCGACAGGATCCCGGTCCAGAGCCTCGGGTCGCTCGCCGCGACGCGGGTGACGTCGCGCACCCCGGGGCCGGCCAGGCCGAGCGCGGTGACCGGCGCCTCCGCGAGGCGGGCGGCCACCGCAGAGGCGGCCACGTGGGGGGCGTGCGAGACGACCGCGACGGCCCTGTCGTGCTCCTCGGCGGCGATCCTGACCGCCTCGCCCCCGCAGAGTTTGACGAGCCCGTGCAGGGCCTCCACGGCGTCCGGTGAGGTCTCCTCGGTCGGGCACAGCGCCCACGGGCGCCCGAGGAACAGGTCCGCCCGCGCCGCGGCGGGGCCCGAGCGCTCACGTCCGGCGAGCGGGTGCCCGGCGACATAGGTCGTCAGGTCGCAGCCGAGGCTCGCGGCCTCCCTGATCGGGAGCGCCTTGACGCTCGCCACGTCGGTGTAGAAACGGGCCGCTCCGGCGCCCTGCAGGGCGGCGAGCTGCCCCGCGACCGCCTGCGGCGGGATCGCGATGATCGCGATGTCCACGGTCACACCCTCGGCCCACTCGACACCGGCGCCCAGCTCCCGCGCCAGCCGCAGGGATCCCGCGTCGCGATCGGCCAGGTGGACGGCCACGCCCTGCTCGCGCAGGGCGAGGGCGATCGAGGTGCCGATCAGGCCCGTACCGACGACCAGGACGCTTTCAAGGCCGCTCACGCGCGTTCCTCCGAAATGGTGACGCACGTGGAACTCACTGGGCGATGTCCACGCGAAGGGCGACCGCGCCACGAAGGTAGACGTGCTGGATGTCCTGGCGGGGCCGATCGACGTCGACGTGTGCCATCAGCCGCACCACGCGGGGCAGCGCGCCGGGAACGTCGATCTCGGAGGCGCAGATCAGCGGAACGTCGTGAAAGCCGAGCTTGCGGGCGGCCAGAGCGGGAAACTCCGCGGTGAGATCGGGCGTGGCCGTGAAGATCACGCTGATCACGTCATCGGTGGTGAGCCTGTTGCGCCCCATCACCTCCGTCACCAACTCGGTGACGCCGGAGAGGATCTCATCCCGGTCGTTGGCACCGACCTGGATCGCTCCTCGGATCGCCCGCATCATCGCCGCACCTCCACTTCACCGCGCCGGATCACCCTCAGGGTGATCCGGCGCGTCTCAACACACGTTTCAGGAAGGCTACAACCCGACGGCGGCGTAGAGCTCCCCGACTTCCGTGAGGGTGAGTGCCCGGACGGTACCCGGCTTGAGGCGGCCGAGCTTGACCGGGCCGAACTCGATGCGCGCCAGGTCGATGACCGGGTGCCCAACCTCCTCCAGCATGCGGCGGACGATGTGCTTGCGACCCTCGTGCAGCACGATCTCGACCAGGGCCTGCTGGCCGTGCTCCTGGACCAGGGCGAAGGAGTCGGCCTTGGCCAGGCCGTCCTCCAGCTCAATGCCCTTCTTCAGGCGGCGGCCGAGGTCGCGCTCGATCCGGCCGGGAACCTTCGCCCAGTACTTCTTCTGGACCCCGTAGCTCGGATGGGTGAGCCTGTTGGCCAGCTCTCCGTCGTTGGTGAGCAGGATGAGGCCCTCGGTCTCGGTGTCGAGGCGGCCCACGTGGAACAACCGCTCGGTGCGGTCGGCCACGAAGTCGGCCAGCGAGGGACGGCCGTCCGGGTCGGACATGGTGCTGACGACGCCGATCGGCTTGTTGATCGCGAGGTAGACCAGGTCGGGCATGGTCGGCAGGCGCTTGCCGTCGACGTGGATGACCTGCTTGGTGGGGTCGACCCGGGCGCCGAAGCGGCGGACCACCTGACCGTCGACCGTCACCCGGCCCTCGCCGATCATGTCCTCGCAGGCCCGGCGGCTGGCGACACCCGCCTGGGCGAGGACCTTCTGCAGCCGGATGCCGTCGGGGACCTCGGTGGTGTCGCGCTCGTCGGTGTAGTCGCGGTCGTAGAAGTCGGAGTCGCGCTTGGGCTGGCGGGCGGTCTTGAACCGGTCGTTCGCGATCGTCCCGGGCCTGAGCGGCGCCTTCGCCTGGGGGGCACGGTTGGCGGCCCGATCCGAGGGTGCGCGGCGCTCGCCGTACGCCTCAGCGCGGTTGCCGCCGATGGTCTGGACGTCGTCCCGGCGTCCGGTTCTGCCGAAGCGGCCACGGGAACCACCGGCGGGCGCGTCACCGCGACCACGGTCGGAGCCCGGCCTGCCACGCGAGCCGTCGCGCTCCGCGCGGAAACCACCGCGGTCGTCACGACGCGGACCGTCCGAACGGTAACCGCCCTGCGAACCACCGGAGGACGAACCCCCACGCTCATCGCGGCGCGGAGCGTCGGAACGGTAGCCGTCACGGTCGTCACGGCGCGGAGCGTCGGAACGGTAACCACCCTGGGAGCCGCCCGAGGGCCGCTCGTACCGGCTCCGCGAACCGTCACGCTCCGCGCGGAAACCACCGCGATCGTCACGACGCGGACCATCGGAGCGGTAACCACCCTGCGAACCGCCGCGGTCGTCGCGGCGGGGACCGTCAGAGCGGTAACCACCCTGGGAGCCGCCCGAGGGCCGCTCGTACCGGCTCCGCGAACCGTCACGCTCCGCGCGGAAACCACCGCGGTCGTCACGACGCGGACCGTCCGAACGGTAACCACCGGAGGACGAGCCACCACGGTCATCGCGACGCGGAGCGTCGGAACGGTAACCGCCCTGCGAACCACCGGAGGACGAACCACCACGATCGTCACGACGCGGACCATCGGAACGGTAACCACCCGAGGGCGAGCCACCGCGATCGTCACGGCGCGGGCCGTCGGAGCGGTAACCGCCCTGGGAGCCGCCAGAGGGCTTGTCATACCGGCTCCGCGAACCGTCACGGTCGGCGCGGAAACCACCGCGATCATCGCGGCGCGGACCGTCGGAACGGTAACCGCCCTGGGAGCCTCCACGGGAGGAGGAGGGGCCGCCTCGGGAGGAGCCGGAGGAGGATCCGCCTCGGGAGGACCCGCCCCGGAATCCACCGGACTGTGAGCCTCCACGGGGATTGCCACCGCGCGGGGCTCCGCCACGGCCTTGACCGCGTCCATCACCGGACGGGGTACTGCGCCTGCTGTTCACTTCTGCTCCTCTAGGGATTCCATGTCGTCGGGCAGGAAGGGCGCCAGCTCGGGAAGCTCGCCGAGCTCCCGCAGGCCCATCCGCTCGAGAAAATACGAACTTGTCCGGTAGAGCATGGCTTGGCTCTCCGGTTCGGTGCCGGCCTCCTCGACCAGCCCTCTCGTCATCAGCGTGCGTATGACGCCGTCGCTGTTGACACCGCGGATGGCCGCCACCCGGGCCCGGCTCACCGGCTGCCGGTAGGCGACCACGGCCAGGGTCTCCAGAGCGGCCTGGGTGAGGCGCGTCTGCTGGCCGTCGCGGACGAACCGCTCCACGAGCGGTGCGCACTCGGCCCGCGTGTAGAACCGCCAGCCGCCCGCGACCTCTCTCAGGTCAAAACCCCGCCCGGAAGCGGTATATTCCGCCGAAAGCTCACGAATCGCCCGGCTGATCTCGTGGACGGGCCGCTCCAGAACCTGGGCGAGAGTCACCTCCGCGACGGGCTCGTCGACCACCAGCAGGATGGCCTCCAGCCCGGCGCGCAGGTCCGGCTCGGCACTCGGGCCGACCTCGGCACGCGAACCGGGCTCGCCGAACGGTCCGGCCTCAGTGCGTGAACCGGGCTCGGCTCGCGCTTCGGGGTCGGCGTACGGTCCGGCCTCGGCACGCGGACCGGCCTCGGGTGCCAGGTCAGTCATCGGCGGGCTCTTCCTTCGGGCTGTTCAGGGTCTCGTCGTAGTCGTCGGCCACGGCGACGTCGCCGTCGTCACTGCCGGTCCAGGTCACGTGCAACTCCCCGAGAGGCTCCACCTGCTCGAAGGAGACGGCGGCCTCCCGGTAGAGCTCCAGGACGGCCAGGAAACGCGCGACGACCTCGAAGGTGCCGGCGCAGTCGGAGGTGAGGGCCCGGAAAGTCGCCCGGCGCAACCGCCGCAGCCGCTCGACAAGGATAACCGCCTGCTCGCGGACATTGGCGAGCGGTTGGTAGATGTGGGCCACCGAGACCGACGGGGGCGCCTTGGGGGTGAAGGCCCGCTGGGCGATCTCCGCGAGGCGGTCGGGGCCGATGCCGAGGATCAACTCCGGCAGCAGGCTCGCGAACTCGGCCTCCATCGGCACCGTACGGGGGAAGCGCAGCGCCTCCTCGGCCATCCGGCCCGAGAAGACCTTCACGACCTCCTTGTAGGCCCGGTACTGCAGAAGGCGGGCGAACAGCAGGTCACGGGCCTCCAGGAGGGCGAGGTCCTCCTCGTCGTCGACCTCACCCGAGGGCAGCAGCCTCGCGGCCTTGAGATCGAGCAGGGTCGCCGCGACGAGCAGGAAGTGACTCGTCTGGTCCAGATCCCACTCCGGACCCCTCGCCCGGATGTAGGAGATGAACTCGTCGGTGACCTGGCTGAGCGAGACCTCGGTGATGTCCAGCTTGTGCTTGGAGATCAGGCCGAGCAGGAGGTCGAAGGGGCCCTCGAAGACCTCCAGATGCACCTTGAAGGTGCCATCGTCGGTCTTCGGCGGCTCGGTCATCCCTGCATTGTCCCGCACCCGGAGGCGAGATCACTGCTCCAGCGCGGCCCACCTGGCCAGGACTTCCCTCGCGAGCTCGCGGTACGCGCTGGCGCCGAGCGAGGAGGAGTCGAAACTGGTGATGGGCTCACCGGCCACGGTGGCGTCGGGGAAGCGAACCGTCCGGTTGATCACCGTGTGGTAGACCTTGTCGTCGAACGCCTCGACGACCCGGGCCAGCACCTCGCGGCCGTGCAGGGTGCGCGCGTCGTACATGGTGGCGAGCAGGCCCTCGATGACCAGCTCGTCGTTGATGCGCTCCTGGACCTTGATGATGGTGTCCATGAGCAGCGCGACACCGCGCAACGCGAAGAACTCGCACTCCAGCGGCACCATGACGCCGTGCGCGCAGGCGAGCGCGTTGATCGTGAGCAGTCCCAGCGAGGGCTGGCAGTCGATCAGGCACACGTCGTACTCGGGCAGGAGGGGTTTGATCACCCGGCCGAGCACCTGCTCACGGGCGACCTCCGTGACGAGCTGGACCTCGGCGGCCGACAGGTCGATGTTGCTGGGCAGCAGGTCCATGCCCTCGACGCCGGTCTCCAGCAGCACGTCCCTGGCGGTGATCTGCCGCTCCATGAGGAGGTTGTAGACCGTCAGGTCGAGCTGAAGGGGGTTGATCCCGAGGCCGACAGAGAGGGCGCCCTGCGGGTCGAAGTCGACCAGCAGGACCTTGAGCCCGGCCTCCGCCAGCGCGGCGCCCAGGTTGATGGTGGTGGTCGTCTTGCCGACGCCGCCCTTCTGGTTGACCATGGCGACGACCCTCGCCGGCCCGTGCACCGTGCGCGGGGGCGGATCGGGGAAGACCGGGCGGGGACGTCCGGTCGGGCCGAGGACTCCCCCGCTGCGAGGGGTCCCGGCGGTCTTGGTGTCGCCCCAGGGATTCTCGGGGTTTGCCGGGGTCGCTCCCCGGATAGAACCGTCGGCGGTCACAGTCACCAGTCGAACCTCCCTGACGGCCTCTAACCGGACCGTCCGGACGGACACTATGGCGTCAACACGTATGCGGCAAGGCGGCACGCCCGGACATAAGCAAGGTCAATCCCGCGTGCGCGAATGCGCCCCGGCATAGACCTCGCGGAGCTTGTCGACCGTGACCTGTGTGTACACCTGGGTGGTGGTCACCGAGGCGTGGCCGAGTAGTTCCTGAACCACCCTAACGTCCACACCCCCGTCAAGGAGGTGAGTTGCGAACGAATGTCGCAACATATGTGGCGACACTCCTTCGAGCCCGCCACGCTCGGCGGCGCCCTGAAGGACCTCCCAGGCGCCCTGGCGGGTGAGCCGTCCGCCTCTGGCGTTGAGGAAGAGCCCCGAGGTACCCCGGCCGTGTGAGGCGATACGGGGCCGCGCGCGGGTGAGGTAGGCGCGCAGCGCCTCCTCCGCGAAGCCTCCCAGCGGCACCAGGCGGGTGCGTCCGCCCTTGCCGCGCAGGCACACCCGCCGGGCCTCGGCACCCAGCTCGACGTCGTCGACGGCGAGCCCCACGGCCTCGGAGATGCGCGCGCCGGTGCCGTACAGCAGTTCGAGCAGTGCCCGGTTACGCAGTGTGAGCGGGGCTCCGTCCGGTCCCGAGGCGGCGATCAGGCGCTCGACGTCGCGGACGCTGATCGCCTTGGGAAGCCGCCTGAGCTGGCGTGGCGAGCGCACCTCGTGGGCCGGGTCGTGCCGGCAGACGCCCTGGCTCAGCGCGAAGCGGTGCAGGCCGCGCACCGCGGAGACGGCCCGCGCCGCCGAGGCGGCGACGAGGGCCTGGTGCTCGCCGTCGCCTTCCCTGAGCGCCGCCACGAAGGCGGCGACGTCACCCTCGGCGATCTGGCCGAAGGTGACGTGGCCGCGCCGCTTGAGATGTTCCACATATCGCAGGAGGTCACGGCGGTAGGAGGCCAGGGTGTTGGCGGCCAGGCCCCGCTCCACGGCCAGGTGGGCGAGGTAACTGGAGAGGACGGCCTCCGTCTCGCTCAGGGTGTCCTCCTGTCATGCCTCCGGTGCGTCGGCGGGCCGCAGTGAGGCGAATCCATCCGCCGAAGCGGCGTATGCGGCGAGAATACCGGTCACGGCTTGGGAATTGTGGATCATTCCCGCCATGGCACGCCGAACCGCGTCGGACAGGGGAATCCACACCACCGGCATGTCGGCCTCCTCATGCCGGTGGACGAAGTCGAGCTCCCCCTCGGGAATAGGGCTGACGTCCCTGGCGAGGAAGATCCGGGTGCGCTCGTCGCTCATTCCGGGCGAGACGAAGGTGTCGACCAGCGTGTGCCAGGTGTCCGCCCGGTAGCCCGCCTCCTCGGCGAGTTCACGGGCCGCCCCGACCCGCAGGGGCTCGCCCTCGACGTCGCGCAGCCCCGCGGGCAGCTCCCACAGCAGCCGCCGTGCGGGGTGGCGGTACTGGCGGATCAGCAGGACCCGATCCCTGTCGTCGAGGGCCACGACGGCCACGGAGCCCGGGTGGAGGACGTAGTCGCGATTGACGACCTCGCCGTCCGGCATCACGACCGCGTCGGTGACCCCGGTGATGACGCGGGCACGGAAGTGCTCGGTGGAGGAGACGACCTTCCATTCCTCGGAGGCGTCCACGATCTCCAGATCGTCCCGCCCCTCCCCAACTTCCTGAGCCGTCGAGATGTCCTGTCTCCTGTCGACCTCGTGAGCCTCCTGGGCCTTGCGGTCCTTCCCCGCACCCGCTCGCGAGCCGCTCACTTTCCCCGCCCCGCCTTGGCGACGGTGCCGCGGACGTCGGCGTACGTGAGGGCGGCACCGATCAGGCCCTTGAACAGCGGGTGCGCCCGGGTCGGCCGGGAACGGAACTCCGGGTGCGCCTGGGTGCCGATGAAGAAGGGATGGGTGCCGGCGGGCAGCTCGGCGTACTCCACCAGGCGGCCGTCGGGCGAGAGGCCGGAGAAGACCATGCCGGCCTTCTCCAACTGCTCGCGATAGGAGTTGTTGACCTCGTAGCGGTGGCGGTGGCGCTCGTCCACCTTCGCCATGCCGTACAGCCGGCGGGCGAGCGTGTCCTCCCCCAGCCTGGCCGGGTAGAGACCCAGCCTCATGGTGCCGCCCATGTCGCGCTCGCCGGAGACGACGTCCTCCTGGTCGGCCATGGTGGAGATGACCGGGTGGGTGGTCTCCGTGTCGAACTCGGTGCTTCCCGCGTCCTCGATGCCCGCGAGGTTGCGGGCGGCCTCGATGACCATGCACTGCATGCCGAGGCAGATGCCGAGCAGCGGGATCTTGTTCTCCCTGACGTGCCGGATCGCGCCGACCTTGCCCTCGATCCCGCGTACGCCGAAGCCGCCGGGGACCAGGACTCCGTCGACGCCGTCGAGCTCGCGGGCCGCACCCTCGGGGGTCTCGCAGTCGTCGCTCTTCACCCAGCGGATGTTGACGCGTGCGTCGTTGGCGAAGCCGCCCGCGCGCAGCGCCTCGGTGACCGACAGGTAGGCGTCGGGCAGGTCGATGTACTTGCCGACGAGCGCGATCGTGACCTCGTTGGCCGGGCGGTGCACCCGGCGCAGGAGCTGCTCCCACTCCTTCCAGTCGACGTCCCTGAAGGGCAGGCCCAGACGGCGCACCACGTAGGCGTCCAGGCCTTCGGAGTGCAGGACCTTGGGGATGTCGTAGATGCTGGCGGCGTCGATGGCGGAGACGACCGCGTCCTCGTCCACGTCGCACATCAGGCTGATCTTGCGCTTGAGCGAGTTGGTGATCGGCCGGTCGGAACGACACACGATCGCGTCGGGCTGGATACCGATGCTGCGCAGCGCGGCGACCGAGTGCTGGGTCGGCTTGGTCTTCAGCTCGCCGCTCGGCCCGATGTACGGCAGCAGCGAGACGTGGAGGAAGAACACGTTGTCACGGCCGACCTCGTGGCGGACCTGGCGGACGGCCTCCAGGAAGGGCAGCGACTCGATGTCGCCCACGGTGCCGCCGACCTCGGTGATGACCACGTCCACCTCAGGCCCGGCCATCGACCGGATGCGGTCTTTGATCTCGTTGGTGATGTGCGGGATGACCTGCACGGTGTCACCGAGATACTCGCCGCGGCGCTCCTTGGCGATGACGTTGGAGTAGACCTGGCCGGTGGTCACGTTGGCCGAGCCGTGCAGCTCGGTGTCGAGGAAGCGCTCGTAGTGACCGACGTCGAGGTCGGTCTCCGCGCCGTCGTCGGTGACGAACACCTCACCGTGCTGGAACGGGTTCATGGTGCCGGGGTCGACGTTGAGGTAGGGGTCGAGTTTCTGCATGGTGACCCGCAGGCCGCGCAGCTTGAGAAGGCGCCCGAGGCTGGAGGCCGTCAGTCCCTTCCCGAGACTGGAGGCGACGCCGCCGGTGACGAACAGATGCTTGGTGTGTGCGGCGCTGCGCAAGAAGGCTCCCGTGGTCGTTACAGATCGTCGGCTCACCCTTGTGAATGGCCTACAGGTCCACGGGCTCTCAGAATATCAAACGGTGCAGGCGAACTGCCCTAACAACCCCCCACCCGCATTTTTCTCAAACCCAACCAAGCGGTAATTTGATCCGTTATGTCACTTCATGGTGTGGTAAGGCGGGCCATGGGCAGCCTCGTGCACCGGCTCTGGGCGGCGGTTCGCGCGGCCGGCACCATCACTCCCGTCAGCCCCGCCGGATACCGCTTCAGGCGCCTCGGCGAGGGCGCCTGCCTGTCGTTCCCGCCCGGAGCCATCTTCGGCGAGGCCTGGATCGAGATCGGCGACCACACCCTGATCGGCGAGCGGGTCTCCATCTCTGCGGGGATGGGCCCCGGGGTGGACCTGGGTCCGGACTCGATCGTACGGATCGGCGGAAGCTGCTCCATCGGCAGGGGCACGCACATCGTGGGCCACCAGTCGATCGACATCGGCGACGACGTCTTCACCGGCCCGTACGTCTACATCACCGACCAGAACCACGTCTACGACGATCCGGAGGCACCGATCGGCCGCCAGTGGCCGCGCAACAACCCGGTTTCCATCGGGTCGGGATCGTGGCTGGGCACCGGCGCGATCATCCTGCCCGGCACCCGGATCGGCAGGCAGTGCGTGGTGGCGGGCGGGGCGGTGGTGCGCGGGGAGTTCCCCGACCACAGCGTGATCGCGGGCATCCCCGCCAAGGTGGTGCGCCACTACGTACCCGGCCAGGGGTGGCTACCGCCCCACCTGGACGCCGTGGAGAACGCGGAAACAGTGGACGCCATGGAAACGGCGAGGACTGTGGAGGTCACGAGGGTCACGGAGGGCATGGAGGGCATGGCCCTCGGGGTCTCGGGGCCAGCGGAGGGCATCGACACCGAGACCGGAGTGATACCCCGGGAGGGGACGGATCGGGATCGATCGACGGCCGGTAACCGTTGAAGGGGGAGAGAGACACTACGGAGGTGCGATGCTCGCGGCACTGACGGGCCTTGGACTCTCCACAGCGGCCGGGCTCAACGCCTACATCCCGCTGCTGGTGGTCGGCCTGCTCGCCAACTTCACCGACCAGGTACGGCTGCCGCAGGAGTTCGCCTGGCTGTCCAACGGCTGGGTGCTCGGGATCATCGGCGTGCTGCTCCTGGCGGAGTTCGTGCTCGACAAGGTCCCGGTGGTCGACAGCGTCAACGACATGATCCAGACCGTCGTCCGCCCCGCCTCGGGCGGCGTGGTCTTCAGCGCCACCGAGGCCGCGGCCCGGCTGGACGGCTCCACCTGGATGAGCCACAACCCCTGGCTCAGCTGGGTCCTGGGGATCGCGATCGCCCTGACCGTACACACCATGAAGGCGGTCACCAGGCCCGTGGTGAACACCACCACGGCCGGGGTGGGCGCACCCGTGGCCAGCACGGTCGAGGACGCCGGATCACTGGGCATCGCCCTGGTTGCGATCTTCCTGCCGGTCCTGGTCATCGTGATGGTGGCGGGACTGGCGCTGTTCGCCTGGTGGGCGACCCGCAGGATACGACGACGGCGGCGAACGGCCGTCCCGAGCCCACGATGAGAGCGCGTCCGCGCGTCCGCGTCACGGGCCACACCGGACATCACGCCGCCCCCCTCGGCACAGACGGTGCCGTGGCACCCGTCACGGTCGGCGCCGTGTCCCTCACCACACGCGATGCCGTGGCACCCCTCACGGTCGGTTCCACGCCCTCCGCCGGGTGCGTGGCCCCCCTTACCGCGCCGACCGGCTCCACGCGGCTCTACGCCCGCGCGAGGATCGCGGCGCGGGCTATGCTCGAAACATCCCGTCCAGTCCCCGCAGGGAGGTGGCTCCGATCGGCGATTTCCTCATCGTCCTGATGGTGATCCTGCTGTTCTTCCTTCTCCTGGGAGCGGCCGGGATCTACCTGCTGGTCAAGATCGGCAAGAAGGCCACAAAGAAGGCCAGGAGCGTCTCCACCAGGGTCGCCGACCACGTGGCGGCGATGGGCACCGGCGACGCCGCGGAGACCGAGCGGATGCGCCTCGACCTGCGGCGCGAGGTCTCCCTCACCCGCCAGGCCGTCGACCACGCGCTGCGCGACGGCTGGGGCCTGGGCGACCTGCCCCACCTCGTGGCCGAGATCGAGGTGCACGCCGAGCAGCTCGACGCCCAGCTCGCCCACTACGCCCAGGAGCGCCGGGTCTCGCCCTACATCGACCACACGGCGCTGGGCCGCCTGCGCGAGCACCACGCCAAGCTGACCACCTCCTGCGCCAGGATCAGGGCCGACCTGCGCAACGACCAGATGGCGCACTCGGCCGGGAGCATCGACGCGATCCAGGGCCGCACCGACCTGGAGATCGAGGCGCGCCGCCGCGCCCCCGACCCCCTGGAACAGATCGACGAGCTCTACAACCGCACGATGGTCAACCGCGCCCGCCCCGACGACTCCCGCTGATCCCCTCGCTGTGGTCCCTTCGTGAAGGGACCACAGCCGGGCAGGCCATCGGCGAAAACCGTCGGCGTCCCCTTATGGTCACCGCATCTCGAACACCCACACGCCATACACGGTGAGTGTCAGGATGACTCCGTCAGGTAATGTTTCCGGGTGTCGCCGAAGGAGGTTCTCTGATGACAGCCGTTTTCCCCGAGTGGTTCTACCCGGGGCCGGCAGGCGGGTGGACCGCCGACATGCTCGATCATCTCCCCCCCGGTGCGCCCCGGCATGTCGAACTGATCGACGGGTCGCTCATCATGATGTCTCCGCAGACCACTTTTCACATGCTCATGCTCAGACTTCTCGAAAGAGAGCTCACACCACCTAACGATCTCGCCGTCGTCCGTGAGATGACCGTGACTCTGGGGATGAGACAGCGACCCGAGCCCGACATCATGGTGGTGGCGAGCTCCGCCCTGACCAGCCTGAGAACGACCTCGTTCAAGCCTGAGGACGTGCACCTGGTGGTCGAGGTGGTCTCCCCCGAGTCGCTGGAGCGAGACCGCACCACCAAGCCGATCAAATACTCCGGCGCCGGGATCAGGCACCTCTGGCGCGTGGAGCAGGAGGACGACAAACCCGTCGTCTACACCTTCGAGCTGGAACCCTCCGTCAAGGCCTACGTCCCCACGGGCATTCACCGGGGGCGGTTGAAGACGGACATCGGCTTCGACGTCGATATCGATCTCGACCTCGGAAGGTTCATCGGCTCGGGAGGCTCGTGAATCAGGAGACCCCCGCCTCGCGCATGTCCCGCACCTCGCGTTTGAGCTCCTTGATCTCGTCGCGGAGCCGGGCGGCGACCTCGAACTGCAGGTCGGTGGCGGCCTGGTGCATCTGCTCGGTGAGCGACTCCATCAGCGCCTCCAGCTGAGCCCTGGGCATCTCTCCGGCGATCGCCCTGGCGTGCTGGCCCGCCTGCTTGATCGCGAACCCCGGGACGGGGGCCTTGCCACGCGACTGCTGACGGCCGCTACCGCCGAGGAGCTGGGCGGTGTCGGCGTCCTCGCGGTTGAGCGAGTCGAGGATGTCGGCGATCTTCTTGCGGAGCGGCTGCGGGTCGATGCCGTTGGCCTCGTTGTAGGCGATCTGCTTGGCCCTGCGGCGGTTGGTCTCGTCGATCGCCCGCTCCATGGAGGGGGTGACCCGGTCGGCGTACATGTGCACCTGGCCGGAGACGTTTCTGGCCGCGCGGCCGATGGTCTGGATCAGGGAGGTCTCCGAACGCAGGAAGCCCTCCTTGTCGGCGTCGAGGATGGCCACCAGCGAGACCTCGGGCAGGTCGAGGCCCTCGCGGAGCAGGTTGATGCCGACCAGCACGTCGAACTCGCCCATCCGCAGCTCGCGCAGCAGCTCGATGCGGCGCAGGGTGTCGACCTCGCTGTGCAGGTAGCGGACCCGGATGCCGAGCTCCAGCAGGTAGTCGGTGAGGTCTTCCGACATCTTCTTGGTCAGCGTGGTGACCAGGACCCGCTCGTCCTTCTCCGTACGGGTGCGGATCTCGTGGACCAGGTCGTCGATCTGCGACTTGGTCGGCTTCACGATCACCTCGGGGTCGATCAGCCCGGTCGGCCGGATGACCTGCTCGACCACGTCACCCTTGGAACGGCCCAGCTCATAGGAGCCTGGGGTGGCCGACAGGTAGACCGTCTGGCCGATCCGCTCCAGGAACTCCTCCCACTTCAGCGGGCGGTTGTCCATCGCGGAGGGCAGGCGGAAGCCGTGGTCGACGAGCGTGCGCTTACGGGAGGCGTCTCCCTCGTACATCGCGCCGATCTGCGGGACGGTCTGGTGGGACTCGTCCAGGACCAGCATGAAGTCTTCGGGGAAGTAGTCGAGCAGGGTGTTGGGCGCGCTGCCCGGGGTGCGCCCGTCCATGTGGCGCGAGTAGTTCTCGATGCCGGAGCAGGTGCCGATCTGGCGCATCATCTCCAGGTCGTAGGTGGTGCGCATGCGCAGCCGCTGGGCCTCCAGGAGCTTGCCCTGGCGCTCCATCGTCTCCAGGGTCTCGGCGAGCTCGGCCTCGATGCCCCGGATCGCGCTCTCCATCCGCTCGGCGCCCGCGACGTAGTGGGAGGCGGGGAAGATGTAGAGCTCGGTGTCCTCGGTGATCACCTCGCCGGTGAGCGGGTGCATGGTCGCGAGCTTCTCGATCTCGTCGCCGAACATCTCGATCCGGACGGCGAGCTCCTCGTACTTGGGAATGATCTCGACGGTGTCGCCGCGCACCCGGAAGGTGCCCCGGGTGAAGGCCACGTCGTTGCGGGTGTACTGCATGTCGACCAGGCGGCGCAGCAGGGTGTCGCGGTCGATCTCCTGGCCGACCTTGAGCCTCACCATGCGGTCGACGTACTCCTGCGGGGTGCCGAGGCCGTAGATGCAGGAGACGGAGGCCACCACGATCGTGTCGCGGCGGGTCAGCAGCGAGTTGGTCGCCGAGTGGCGCAGCCGCTCGACCTCCTCGTTGATCGAGGAGTCCTTCTCGATGTAGGTGTCGCTCTGCGGGACGTATGCCTCGGGCTGGTAGTAGTCGTAGTAGGAGACGAAGTATTCGACCGCGTTGTTGGGCATCATCTCGCGCAGCTCGTTGGCGAACTGGGCGGCGAGCGTCTTGTTGGGCTGGATGACCAGGGTGGGCCGCTGGAGGCGCTCGATCAGCCAGGCGACCGTGGCGGTCTTGCCCGTGCCCGTGGCGCCCAGCAGGACGTTGTCCCTGTCGCCGGCCGTGACGCGCCGTTCAAGCTCGGCGATCGCGGCGGGCTGGTCGCCCGAAGGGGTCATGTCGGTGACGACCTCGAAGGGTGCCACCTTGCGCTGCAAATCTGTTACCGGCCTCACCTGTCCCACTGTAGGTGGCGTGACCGACAATTCTTCTTCACAGGTCCACGTACGAGTGGGCAGGTGTCAACCGCGTGGC
This sequence comes from Streptosporangium sp. NPDC050284, assembly GCF_044459525.1. Lineage (NCBI taxonomy): Bacteria > Bacillati > Actinomycetota > Actinomycetes > Streptosporangiales > Streptosporangiaceae > Streptosporangium > Streptosporangium sp. NPDC050284. Next base: position 299,998 of record NZ_JBITIZ010000006.1, on the reverse strand, counting down.
AAGTGATCCGCAAGTGGGGTCCCCTTTACTGTCCCGCGTGCCAACGCTCACGAAGCGTGATATATCGAGCTCTCGACGTATCCCAAACCTGGAGGTGTGATGTCCCGCCCAAGAGAAGCCATGCAGTACGCGAGAGCCGCGGCGCAAGCCATAGGACAGGGAGGCGACGTGCGCCAGGTGGTCGGACAGGCCGTGGGGCAGTACGCCGGCCAGTCCGCGGGGCAGTACGCCGGGCAGGTGGCCGAGCAGGTCACAGGACAGAGGCAGGCCAGAGGCACCGAGTCCGCAGGCGACAAGGGCTTCGCGCTCAACCCCTCCGACTTCATGGCCGCCCGTGATCAGGGTTCCTCCATGGGCACGATCATCGAGGCCCGCAGCGCCGCCCTCAACGAGGCCGGGGAGATCGTCAACCAGAGCTTCAGCGGCAAGGGACCCGCCGGGGAGCCGGTCCACGTCATCTCCCCCGTGGTCATCCCCAAGAGCACCACCGCCAGGGTGGTCGTCCCGCTCGTCGTACTGGCCGGGCTCGGCCTGGTCGGGCTCGTCGCCACCGGGCTGCCCGACGGTTTCCGCGTGCTGTTCGGCCCGCACTACTGGGCCGTGCTGGTGCTGGCCGCGGCGTTCCTGTGGTGGCGCAGGAGCGTGGTCATGGTGCCCGAGGGGTGCAAGGCTCTGATCACGAAGTTCGGCAAGCTCGTGACCATCGCCGAGCCCGGCCGGGTGACGCTGTTCAACCCGTGGAAGCGGGTCAGCTACATCGTCAACACCACCCGCGAGTATCCCTTCAACGCCCCCATCCGCGAGGCTCCCACCCAGCAGGGCGTCAAGGCGAGCGTCGACCTGTTCCTGCAGTTCCGGATCGAGAACCCCGCCGAGTTCATCTTCGTGCTCGGCTCGGTGAGCGGTTTTCAGGCCAAGCTGCAGAACGCCATCAGCGAGGTCACCCGCTCCCTCATCTACGCCCAGCGCGCCGAGGAGATCTACGACCTGGTGGGCGAGAGCACCATGGGCATGCTGGACAGCCTCAACCATCAGTTCCTGCCCGCCGTGCGGCTCACCGACGTCAACATCACGCACGCCGAGCCCTCCAGCCAGGAGTACCGGATGGACCTCGCCGCTCCCGAGATGATCAGGGTCGCGAAGGAGGCGTACACCTACGAGTACGAGCTGCAGCTGCGCAAGGAGCAGAACGAGGGCGACCTGATCAGGGAGCTCGCCGGGCTGCAGGAGCAGCTGTCGGCCATCCACGCCGAGATCGCCGGGCACCAGGCCAGGATCGACACCGCGCTGGAGCGCGCCTCCCACCAGGCCAAGGCCCAGGGCGGCCAGCGGCTGGTGGAGGCGGAGTCCACCGCGAAGGCGAACGCGGCACTGCTGGAGGCCCAGGCGCTGGACATCCGCTCGCTGAGCGCCGCCGAGGCGCCGGAGATCCTCGACTACCGCTTCCAGCAGGACCTGCTCGACAAGCTGGAGTCCGTCGCCTCGCACCTGCCCCGCCTGGTGCAGGTCGGCGACACCGTCGACATCGACCTGCTCACCCTCGCCAGGCAGCTGGTCGGCAACCCCGAGGCCCAGCTGTTCTCCCAAGCGGACATGGCCGCGATCAGGGCACGGATGACCGAGATCGGCGACCGCGTCGAGAGGCGCGGGGCGGAGATCAGCTCCCTTCTCAACCCGCCCGCCGACACCACCGTCCCCATCCCCGTCCCCGTCGCGGGACGCGTCGCGCAGGAAGAAGAGGTCTGATGAGCGGCAGAGAGTTCTCCAAGATCAAGGAATCCCTCGCCTCCTGGTCGGAGATCCGCCAACTGCTGCGCGGCGGAGAGTCCGGCCAGCTGGTCCCCGTGGTCATCCCCAAGGACCGCCGCGGCTTCGCCTGGGTGACACTCCTCTTCTTCTCCCTGTACCTGGCCGGTACGGCGGCGTTCGCCGGAGGGGCGCTCTCCTTCCTGGCCGCGATCGGAGCGGTGTTCTCGCTGATCGCGGCGCTGGTGTGGCTGTGGCGCCGGGCGATCATCGAGATCGAGGAGGGCACCACCGGCGTGCGCAGCCGGTGGGGCGCCATCGTCGGCACGCTGCCCCCCGGGCGCCACTACCTGTGGCTGCCGTGGGACCGGGTGGACGCGGTGGTCGACACCTCCACCGAGATCCCCTACTCCGCGCCGATCGTGGCCTGCCCGACGGCGGAGAACGTCCCGCTCAAGTCGATCGAGTTCTTCCTGAAGTTCCGCATCGTCGACCCGGTGGCCTTCGTCCGTACGATCGGCGCCGGCAACTTCGACCTGGTGCTCAGCAGCGCCGTACAGGACGCCATCCGCCAGCGCAGCCGCCGGGTGAACACCGAGCGCGCCTACGACCTGCGCGGCTCCGACGTCGGCGACATGCAGGAGCTCCTCACCCGCCAGCTCGGCCGGTACGGCGTGCGCATCACCGGCGCCAACATCCCCGACGTGCAGCTGCCCGACCAGTACCAGCAGCACCTCGCCACCCGCGAGAAGGTCGCCAAGGAGCTGTCGGCCTTCGAGCGCGAGTGGGAGCTCACCCGCAAGCGCAGGATCGACACCCTCCTGATGGAGATCGAACGTTCCAAAAAGACGCGGGACGCGCGTATCGTCGAGGTCAGAGCAGCCGCCAACACCGCGCGTAAGGACGTCGCCCGCATGCTGGAGGAGCACGAGACCGAGGCGCAGCGGGTGCGCTGGGAGATCGAGGCGAAGGGCCGGGCCGAGCTCACCTCCGCCGAGAACGAGGCGAAGGGGCTGCGCAGGCTCGCCGACTCCTACCGCGACAACCGCGCGGTGCTCCAGTACGAGCTGGCCCGCCGCAGGCTCGACGTGGGCGCCAAGCTCGCCGACAGCGCCCCGCGTCCCGTCGTCGTCCGCACCTCCGGCGCCTCCGGCGACCCCTCCGTGCTGTCCACCATGCTTCTGGCCCAGATCCTGCCCGAGCTGAGCAACGGCAACGGCCAGACCAAGCCACAGAGTCAAATCCCCTGATGAGAAATTCTCCAGACCCCAGGAGTACAGATGGTGTTCCGTAAGCTGATGGCCGCGTTCGGCGCCGGTGTCGAGGTCGACACCGTGCTGCAGAACTCGCACGTGCGGCCCGGCGAGGTCCTGCGCGGGCAGGTCAACTTCCGCGGAGGCGGCTCCGACTACAAGGTGGAGGGCATCTTCATCGACTTCACCGCCGTGGTCGAGGTCGAGAGCGGCGACAACGAGTACAAGTCGACGTACAGCTTCCTGCGCCAGCAGATCACCGGGCCGTTCCACCTCGCCGCGGGCGCCCCGCAGTCGGCCCCCTTCCAGATCCAGGTCCCCTGGGAGACCCCGATCAGCGCCGTCGGCGGCCACCCGCTGCACGGTATGAAGCTCGGCGTCTCCACCGAGCTCGCCCTCGCCGGCGCGCTCGACAAGGGCGACCTCGACCCGCTGTTCGTCAACCCGCTGCCCGCCCAGGACCACCTGCTCGGCGCGCTGGACCGGATGGGCTTCCGCTTCAAGAAGGCCGACCTGGAGCGGGGCACCCTGCACGGCTCGCGGATGCCGTTCTTCCAGGAGATCGAGTACTACGCCGGCGGCGAGTACCACCGTCACTTCAACGAGCTTGAGCTCACCTTCATCTCCGGCCCCCAGTCGATGGACGTCATCCTGGAGGCCGACAAGCGCGGCGGCTTCCTGTCCTCCAGCCACGACACCTACAGCCGCTTCACCGTCCACTACAACGACCACCCCGGCCAGGTCGAGCAGTCGCTGCGCGCCGGCCTGCAGGCCATGGCCCAGCGGCGCGGCTGGTTCTAGCCTCCCTCGCGCACGTGCGGGTGTGCCCCGGTCCGCCGGGGCACACCCGTTTCGTGTGTTCGTACGGAACGCGTGGGGGCGCTTCGCACGAAGCGCGGGAAGCGCCGAGCCGCGACGTCGTCCCACCTGGCGTAGGGTTCCCGCCAAAGACCGGCCGTCGGCCGGGGCGGGGACGAAGGGTGGCCGGGTGGGCGCGGGTGACGGCGACGAGACGGTGGCCGCCGCACGGGCGGGCGACGAGTCCGCGTTCACCGCGCTCGTCGAGCGTCACCGGGGTGAGCTGCGCGTGCACTGCTACCGGATGCTGGGCTCGTTCGACGAGGCGGAGGACCTGGTGCAGGAGACGTTCCTGCGCGCCTGGAAGGGCCTCGGCGGTTTCGAAGGGCGCTCGACACTCAGGACCTGGCTGTACCGGATCGCGACGAACGCATGCCTCGACGCCCTCGACGGCCGGGCGCACCGGGTGCTCCCCCGTCACCTGGCCGGGCCGTCGGATCCGAGCGCCGCGCTCTCGCCCCCGGCCGACATCGCGTGGCTGCAGCCCTACCCCGACCGGCTCTGGGAGCCGGTCGCGCCCGGCGAGGCCGAGCCGGACTCCGTGGCCGTCACCAGGGAGACGATCGAGCTGGCGTTCCTCGCCGCGCTCCAGCACCTGCCGCCCCGGCAGCGGGCGGCGCTGATCCTGCGCGACGTGCTCGGCTGGCCCGCCAAGCGGGTCGCGGCGCTGCTGGAGGGCAGCGTGGCCTCGGTGAACAGCGCCTTGCAGCGGGCCAGGGCGACGCTCAAGGAGCACCTGCCGGAACGCCGCCTGGACTGGGCGCCGTCGGCCGAACCCACCGAGCGGGAGCGGGCGGTGCTGCGCCGCTACATGGACGCGATGGAGCGCGCCGACCTCACCGCGATCGCCGACCTGCTCGCCGAGGACGTAAGGACGGAGATGCCGCCGTGGCCCACGTGGTTCAGGGGTCGTGACGCGGTCGTGGCGGCACTGGCGGCGAGCTGGGACGCAGGCTCGCCCGAATACGTGGGCCGGTTCCGGATGCTCCCCGTCCGGGCCAACCGGCAACCGGCCGTGGCGGCCTACGTACGAGGGCTCGGCGAGCCCGCCCACCGCGCCTTCGGGATCTCCGTGCTGCGGATCGAGGACGACCGGATCGCGGAGATCGTCGCCTTCCACGACCCCGGCCTGTTCGCGACGTTCGCCCTGCCCACGACGCTCTCTCCAGAACACCGATGAGTTTTCGCGCGATCCCCCGTCTCAGGACAGGTCACCCAAAACCGATCCTGACGGAGGCACCTCATGGGCAAGACGCTGTATTCGGTCACCATGTCGCTGGACGGCTTCATCGCCGGTCCTGGCGGTGACATGTCCTGGCTGACCGAGCACCTCGGCCCCAACCCGACGGCCGACAGGCTCATGGGTGAGATCGGCGCGCTTCTCATCGGGAACCGCACCTTCGGCGGCGACGACCCCCACCGGGGTACGGACAGCGAGGGCAAGGCGTTCGGCGGAGGGTGGAGCGGACCGCAGTTCGTGCTCACCCACCACATCCCGGACACGCCGGTACCGGGCATCACCTTCGTCGGCGACCTCGGCGGTGGCGTCACCGCGGCCAAGGCCGCCGCGGGTGAGAAGTACGTCAACATCCTCGGTGCCGACATCGCCCGGCAGTGCCTTGAGGCGGGGATGCTCGACGAGATCCTCGTGTTCGTCGCGCCCGTCCTGCTGGGCGACGGTGTCCGGCTGTTCGACCGCCCGGGCGGGACCAACGTCAGGCTGGAGCGTATCGAGCTGACCCACGTGCCGCACGCGACGAGCATCCGGTTCCGCGTCGTCGGCTGAGCCATCCTCGGTGAGGTCCGCGCCATCGCCCCTGATCAAGCGGCCTTGCGGGCGAGGGTGAGCAGGTGGCCACCGACAAGGGAACCGCCTCCGGGCGACGCTGGGCGCCGAGCATGAGAGCTTGGCGCTCGGGGTCGTCGAGCCAGTCGTCGTACAGCGAGAAGGCTTGTTTCACGCCGTAGCGAGTGACGTCCGGGAGTGTCGCGCCGGGTCCGACCGTCACAGGGAAGCCAGGTGTAAGGCATTGTCCGGCCCACCTCGATAAGCCGTAAATTAGCTAATCAAGTGCTGTCATATGCCCTAATGTCAGTGACTATGAAAATTCGCGTGATCATGGCGATGGCCGTCGCCTTCATTCTGCTTTTCCCCGGCACGGCCACCGCCTTCGCATATCCGGTCGAGGACGCCCCGCTCCTGACCGGCAACCCCCTTTACTCCGCCGGTAAGCTCCCCGCCGCGAGCTGCGCGAGGAAACCTGCCAAGGGCAAGAGCCTCGCCTCGGTGAAGAGGCACGTCAAAGCGCTCGTCACCTGCATGAACGACACCTGGAGCCCCTACCTGAAGGAGGCCCACTTCTCGTTCGTGCCGCCCATGCTGGACATGACCGGAGCCCCTTTGTCGGCGAAGTCCGAGCGCTACTGTTTCGGGGCCAAGATGGACCCGGCCAAGTCGGAGGCCGTCACCTGCTTCGGGGTCGGCTTCTCCGTGCATATTCGCCCTGACTGGATCAAGGCATCCGACGATCTCCCGATCCTCGCGGAGCTGAGCTCTGTCTACGGTGAGTACGTGCAGAGCCTGGTCGATATCAGGGAGGGCTACAACGCCCTGCACGCCGACGGCGACGACGAGATCCAGGAGCAGCTCCGCCGTTACAGCCTCCAGGCGCAGTGCCTGGGCGGAGTGACCGCGAGGAGTGTGTGGTCCGCCCTCGGTTACCCCGCCAAGGACGCCCGCCGCCTGCTGGACCTCGCCAAGGCCGAGGCCGACCCCAAGGGCAAGCCCGGTTACTTCGGCAAGGGCGCCAATCTCGTCCACTGGACCAAGCGGGGCTACTCCACCGCCAACCCCGGGTCCTGCAAGACCTGGACGGCTCCTTCCGCCAAGGTCTCGTAACCGACTTCCTGGACTCTCTGGGTTTTCGAGGTTTCCGCCATCACGACGGCATCCCCTCGGGACGACGGCTGACAGATGGCGGCGTGGGTCGATGTGCGGGCGGTCATTCGACGTGACCGCTCGCGAAGTCCTACGGCTTTACGGCCAGGCCACCGTAGGCCCACGCGTGGCCGCCGCCGGGAATCGGTTCCTGGTATTCGTCCTCGTCCGGCCGCCAGGTGACCACTTCGACGAGCCCGGGAGGCACCATCGTCCAGCCCTGGAAGAATTCCGTCACCTGCGCGTGAGTTCGGGGAACCATGGGCGCCGTACTCTTGTCATAGGGCTTGGTGAATTCCTCTTTGGGCACCTTCGGTGCGAAGTCGAGCGTGATGTGCGACACCAGCATCCGGCTACCCGAGGGGATGGCCGCTTTGTATTGCTCGACCAGCTCGCAGGGTTTTTCTTCCTCGGTGATGAAGTGCAGGACACCGGCCATGATGAGCGCCACCGGCCGGGTGAAGTCGATGACTTCGGTGATCTCCGGATGCGACAGGATCCGATCCGGATCCCGCAGGTCCGCCTCGATCACCGTGGTCATGCCTTCTTCGCTGCTCGCCAGCAGGGCACGTCCATGCGCCAGGACGATGGGATCGTTGTCCACGTACGCCACGCGAGCTGCTGGATTGACCTGCTGAGCGATCTCGTGGGTGTTCCCCTGCGTGGGGATGCCGGTGCCGATGTCTAGAAATTGGGCCATTTTAGCGTTTTCGGCGAGATAACGTACGGCTCGGCCGAGAAACGCCCGATGGGCGCGTACCCCCTCTCGCGTGCCAGGTGAAAGCTTGGCGAGCTGCTCCCCCACCTCGCGGTCGGCGGCGAAGTGGTCTTTGCCGCCCAGGAGATAGTCATATACGCGTGCCGGGTGAGGGATCGTCGGGTCGATTCGCGCGCCGGGCGCATTGGCATCGGCCGCCTGAGCACTTACTCGGTTGATGGAATCGGCCATTGATGCTCCTCGAAGATATGCCTGTATCGACGCGGCCGTCGATACAGAACGCGACTCGCACACTGTAGCCCGTTACCAACCGGTTCGCCGCTTATGCGTATCGGCTGACGGCCGACATCGATGCTCATGACCAATGGGCGGGGACGGCCCGATGAACCTACCCTCGGCGTATATAACCCATAACTACATCAAGCTCCCAAAGAATGTCATCCTTCGCGATTCGATTGAACCGTTTCATTGTTCACCGGGTACGGCCCGTGACCGTTGAAACGGCTTCGTCTCCGGCGGAGGGGTGCTCTCGCCGCCGAGCCGGGGTTCATCCTGTCAGGCCCTCGCAGGTGATCGGCGGGGTGGCCGCCGTGCCGTGGGCGATGAAGCCGAAGGTGGTCGAGGCACCCGCCGCGACGGAGCCGTTGTAGGCGGCGTTGCGGACGGTCACGCTGGAGCCGGACGCGGTGTGCCGGCCGTTCCACAGGCTGCTGACGGTCTGCCCGCCTGGCCAGGTCCACCGCACGGTCCACCCGTTGATCGGCGCGCTGCCCGCGCTGACCGTCACCGTCGACTGGAAGCCACCCGGCCAGGTGTCGTTCGTCCGCATCGTCGCCGAGCACTGGCCGGTCCGGGGAGTCGGTGTGGATTTTGGAGTCAGTGTGGGAGTCGCTGTGGGGGTGGGGTTCGGATCGGCGGCGTTGAGTGCGTCCAGGACGGCGTTGTAGGCGGGTTTCTTGTCGCTGCCGCTGAAGAGCAGCGGAGTGTCGCTCGAACGCCAGGAGTCCTGGTCGCGGACGCCCCACACGGTGATGCCAGTGCAGCGCGCCACGGCCAGGCAGTCGTTGACCACGTTGGCGTAGGTCTGAGCGGGGGCACCTTGGATGTCCAGCTCGGTGATCTGTACGTCCACGCCGAGGGCGGCGAAGCTGGAGATGGTGGTGCGGTAGTTGCTGTTGTACGGGCTGCCGCTGTTGAAGTGCGACTGCAGGCCCACGCAGTCGACCGGCACGCCGCGCGCCTTGAAGTCGCGGACCATGTTGTAGACGGCCTGGGTCTTGGCCCAGCTCCAGTTGTCGATGTTGTAGTCGTTGTAGCAGAGCTTGGCGGCCGGGTCCGCGGCCCGCGCGGTGCGGAAGGCGACCTCGATCCAGTCGTTGCCGGTGCGCTGGAAGTTGGAGTCGCGCCGCCCGCCGGAGTTACCGTCGGCGAAGGCCTCGTTCACCACATCCCAGGCGTAGATCTTGCCCCTGTAGTGGTTCATCACACCGTTGATGTGGTCGATCATCGCCTGACGAAGGCTGCTGCCCGAGAGCGACTGCATCCAGGTCGGCTGGCCGGGGTGCCAGAGCAGGGTGTGCCCGCGCACCCGCTTGCCGTTCTGCACCGCCCAGTCGTAGATGCGGTCGCCACTGGTGAAGGTGAACTGGCCCCGCCACGGCTCGGTGGCGTCGATCTTCATCTCGTTCTCGGCGGTGATCATGTCGAACTCACGGTTCGCGATCGTGGTGTACGCCGAGTCACCGAGCTTGCCCGCACTGATCGCGGTGCCGAAGTAGCGACCGCTCTGCTGGGCCGCAGCGGCCAGCGTGGACGCGGCCGCGTCGGCCGGGAGCGGCATCGTCTGCGCGGAGACCATGCCGAGGATTCCGACCGCTGTGGCCAGCAACGCGCGTCGCAGGCCACGGAAACGTCCGCGGGTTCGGGAGGGGGGTAACGCGTGCGAGCTCATGCCTGCCTCCATGACTGGACTGACGATGCGGAAGGTCCCGGAGCGTCCATGTGTACGGCGTCTCGGCCCCGGTCGCCGTGTCCATCGGCGGCCGGGGCCGAATTCTCGCTCTCGCTCCCTTGGGATCAGCGGTCGGCGGTGCGGGTAAGCGGTCAGAAGTTCTTGTTGCGAACCGTCCAGGGGGCCCTCGCCGCCAGTCCCGACGGGCTGAGGATGTAGGCGCGTGCCGTGGCGTTGTCGTTGAGGGTCATGTCCAGGAACTGGACCACCGCGGTCATGCCCTCGTTCATCTGCGCGCCGGTGATGAACCCGACGTGACCGGCTTGCGGATGCTCGGCCAGCACGGACGGTACGCGCGCGAGGTCGTAGTTGGCCCGGCTGTTGTCGTAGGCGATGTCGGAGGGGCCGCCGTGCATGAACATCGCCGGGGTGTGCAGCTTGGACAGTTCCGAACGCGGATATCCGAACGAGCCGTCCGCGAAGAGTCCGCTGTCCAGTGAGACGACACTCTTGACCCGCTGGTCCTGAGCGGCGATCAGCGCTTCCAGTCCTCCACAGGAGTGGCCGGCCGTGGCGACCCTGGACAGGTCGAGGCGCTGGTAGAGCGGTGAGCCGGTGCGGGCGTTCTCCCGTTCGGCCCAGCCGATACCGTCGGTCAGCAGCGACGGTATCGGAGAACCGCTCGCCACCCCGTTCGGCGAGTTGTCGACCGACGCGGTGTTCACCACGACGATTCCGCGGGCCGCGATGAACGTCAGCGCTCGGACGACCTCGCTCCCGTTGGTGTGGGCGCACGCCCCGTTACCGAAGAGCAGCACGGGCATGGCGCGCCCGAGGGCCGCCGGATTCGTCGGTCTGTACACGGTGTAGCGGTTGGTGCCGTACGCCCCCTCCCGCGTGACCGGGAAGTTGTTCTCGATGAGCGGCCGGTTGGAAGGGTCGGGAGTCGGGGTCGGAGTGGGAGTCGGCGTCGGCGTGGGGGTTGGAGTGGGGGTCGGTGTCGGAGAGGGAGTGGGCGTCGGGGTGGGCGAGGCGATGACGCCGGTGCAGGTCACGCCGTTCAAGGCGAAACTGGACGGCACCGGGTTGGAGCCGTTCCAGCTTCCGTTGAAACCGAAGCTCGTGCTGCCTCCACTGGGGATGCTGCCGTTGTAGGGGGCGTTCGTCACCGTGACCTGCGCCCCGGACTGGACGACGGTGCCGTTCCACAGCTGGGTGATGGTCTGCCCTGCGGGGAACGACCAGGTCAACCTCCAGCCGCTGATCGGGTCCCCGAGGTTGTCGACGTTCACACTCGCGCCGAAGCCGCCCTGCCACTGGCTGGTGACCGTGTAACTGACCCGGCATCCGGCCGCCGACGCCGACGCCGACGCCGACGCCGACGCGATGTGCGTACCGGCCACACCGGCACCGACCATCAACAGCGCGGCTGCGACGGCTGCCGACGGCTTTAACCGCAGGCGGAGGGAAGTGAGGTGTCGCATCGATCATTCCAATCTCGAGACATGGCGTTCCGCAGGAAGAAAGCGTCATCGCGGAACCCCGGCCGAGGACTCGCTACGGCGGTGGCCGAGGTTCCGCTGCTCGCCCGCGGGCCGCCCGGCGACCGGGAGGGCGGGCTGTTCCACGTGGTACGGGGTTCCCTCGCCCAGTCAGAAGGCGAGGCCATGCGTCGTCGCGACGAACGGTCACCCCGGCCTGCCACGGTGCCCTGGCGAGGGGATGGGGCGTTGGCTCCCATCCCCTCGCCGCTGGTGACCGGGTCAGGCGGTGGTGCAGGTATTGCCGTTGAGGGTGAAGGAGCTGGGTTTGGAAGTGTTGCCGCTGTGGGTGGCCTGGAAGCCGATCTCAAGGCTGGCCCCGGGGGCCAGGGCGGCGTTGTAGCCGACGTTGGCCGCGTTCACGGTGCCGGTGGTGGGACTGTAGGTGGCGTTCCAGCCGCTGGTGATGGCCTGGCCCGAGGGCAGGGTGAAGCTCAGGGACCAGCCGTTCAACGCCGTCGAGCCGGTGTTGGTGATGCTGATGGCGGTGGTGAAACCGTTGTTCCAGCTGTTCATCGTGTACGCCACCCGGCAGGCCCCTGTCCCAGGTGTGGGGCTTGGTGACGGGCTTGGGGTGGCGCTCGGCGACGGACTTGGTGAGGGAGTGGCGGTGGAGGAGAACTGCGTGAAGAACTTCCACACCTCTGCCGGCACCCATGTCCTGGAGCCGCTGTCACCGGGGGCGCCGTCCTGCGGGGCGGCGATGTGGCCTTCGTCGAAGGCGGCCCAGGCGACCGGATAACCCGCCCGGCACCCGGAGTAGGTGGTGACGCGGTGCGTCAGACTGCCCTGGCTGGGCTCGGGAGGGTTCTGCGCGGTGCATCCGTTGTTGCGGACGAACGTGTCCCGCAGAGACCGGCCGCTGCCGACGCCGAGGACCGAGTCCCTGATCCCGTGGATTCCGAGGTAGGCGATGGGCTGGGTGCCGCCGCTACAGCCGCTGAGCAGCCCGCCGGACTGCACCGCGACGGCGCGGAAGACGGTGGGCCGGGAACACGCCAGCGAGTAGGACATCGCCCCGCCGTAGCTGAATCCCAGCGCAAAACGCTGGGAGGTGTCGACGCACAGATCGGCTTCGATTTGCCGAAGGATGTTGTCGACCAAGGTGACATCCTCGCCACCGGAGTTGGCCCATCCGTTGTTGAGCCCCTGGGGTGCGACGAAGATGGCGCTGTTGTCGGCCAGCCTCTGCAACCCGTAGTAGGCCCATACGTCGCGCTGTACGGTCTGCCCGGTCGCCACGTCGGTGGCGGTGCCGTTCAGCCAGTGGAACCCGAAGATCAGCCGGTAGGGGCGGTTGTTGTCGTAGCCGTCGGGAATCCGCAGGATGTAGGAGCGGTTCTTGCCGTTGTTCTGGATCGAGTAGGTGCCGCTGCGCAGGGTCGGCGCCTTGCCGCACCCGGCGGTCGGGGCCATCGCGGCCAGGCCGCCGGACGAGGTGGTGCCGGCGCTGTGGCTCAGCGCCGCGTGAACCTGGACCAGGACGAGGAGCACCGCGATACCGGCAGCGGCGAAAATGGACTGAGTTCGTGAGATCACGTTGCCTTCTCTGGATTTGGTCTCGACGACATGGCTGGAAACCCTCACTCCTTCCTCTCGGACCAGGCACCGAGGTGCCGATGACGGCACACCAGGGTCTGCGCGCAGGCCGTTGCCGGCCTGTGGTGGGGGGGTTCAGCCCGGCGGACCGAATCGGCCGTCGAACCTTTGCCGCACGTTTCTCGCACACGGCGGCAATCGTCGGAGAAAGCAGCACCGACATCATGATTCGGCATGCACCATCGGCAAATCGGCACACCGGCCGATCACGGTCCTGGCTATATCTCCAAAGTAAGGTCGGTGATTGTTAACGCTAGCATTTCAGCGCGTCGGATTGCGCGTTACGGTAGGCGCGGGAAAGCCGGGCTGTCAAGCAAGGGCGTGGGGTTCATGCGTGGATACGGCCGGCGGGGTGAAACTTTCATCTCGAGGCGCCGACGGGCGACCCCGTCCAACAACGAGAATGCAGGTCATGGCGTTGAAGAACCACAAATCGCTATCTCAATGAATACGCTTATGCTGAGAGGCCTAACATCGTTGAATAAACCCCGCGAAACTGCCTTTCATGGGGATGGCCGCATGGGCGGATTGACCGACTAATCAGAAACCATGATTGTTCACGGCAAAGCTCGCATTCACCCAGCTTCCATGTCGAGAAACTCAAGCTCCACGTGGCATACATCGAGGTGGGCAAGGGGTCGCACAGAGCCGATCGAGCCCCATTTCTCCGAGGCTGCCTGGGAGAAGAGTTCCCTCAGCGGCGAGAGCGGTGAAAGCTGCGTCGAAATCGCCGGAAACCTCCCCGAGGTCGTCGCCGTCCACGACAGCAAAAATCCCGCAGACCCAACCCTCTCCTTCACCTCAGGACCTCAGGCGAGTGGCAAAACTTCCTCAATGCGGTGAGGGCGGGCCGGTTCGACTGACCGGCGAGACCGCTCTCGACAGTTCGATCCGGAGCAACGCTCTTGGCCGAGAATCGCACCCTCGATCATTTTCAGCGATCAGACGTGCGTACGCCCTCCAGGCAGCGGAAATCAATGCATCCGCAGACTCACTCCAATGTAGTACATAAGTAGTACCATGGGAACATGGAAGCCACAGCCCGCGAGTTCAACCAGCAGTCCGCCCGGATCCTCGCCGCCGCCGAGCACGGAGAGACGGTCGCCGTCACCAAGAACGGCCGCCACATCGCCACCCTGGTACCCGCCCACCAGGCCGAGCCACCATTCCCGTTCCCCACCGACCCCATGGGCGAGGACGATCTTCCCCTGTTCGACGGGCCTGCCGATCTGTCAGCACGCACCGACGCTTTCCTTGCCGAGGGTTTCGGCCGGTGAACGTGCCTGTGGCCATCGCTGACACCTCCGCTCTGCTGGCGACCTTCAACCGCCAGGACGCCGAGCACGTCGCCTGCGTCAAAGCCCGCGCACAGGTGGGCCATCTGGTCATCTCTCCACTTGTCCTGGCCGAGCTCGACTATCTGATCACGAGCAGGATCGGCCAGCATGCCGCTTTCGCAGTCCTCGACCACATCATGGGCAGAATCGACGTGAAACGATACGAAGTACCCGAGGTGTCACCGCATCTGCGCACCGCCGGCGCGCTCATGACTCGCTACCGGACGATGAACATCGGCCTGACCGACGCGATGAACGTGGCTCTGGCAGCCGAGTTCCGGACCGACGCCCTCTTCACTCTTGATCGTGAACACTTCCGCGCGATCCGCCCGCTCACCGGCCACGAATGCTTCCGGCTCCTGCCCGACGACATTTGATGAGATCGACAGCGTCGAGTCGGTCAGCCCAAATCGTCACGACGCTCTCCTCGATCGCAGGAGCATCTCCAGGTTGACGGCTACTGTCGCTGGTAACAACGGTTCGACCTGGCGCCGGCTCAACCCCGGACAGCAGGCACTGCTGGTCGGAGTCCACCTGCGCAAGGGGGAGACGTTGCTCGCGCGACGTTCGCCCACTTTGGACCAGGCGCTGCGCACGGCCAAGCGCACCGGATACGCCTTCGTCGTTTTGGACGGCACGCTCATCCCGATCGAGCGGGTCGCCGCCGACCGACCGTACTACTCCGGAAAACACCACCATCACGGCATGAACGTCCAAATCGTCGCCGCTCCGGACGGTACGCCGTTGTGGACGTCGGGCTCCCTTCCAGGGTTCGTGCACGACCTGACGGGGGCGCGGATCTGGGGCATCATCCGGCGTCTGGAGAGCGCCGGACTGATCACCCTTGCCGATAAGGCCTACATCGGCGCTGGTCGGCGGGTGCTGGTGCCGTACGAAGGGAGGAAGAAGCCCGCCTCGCAGAAGGCGGCCAACTTCGCCCACGCCAAGTTCTGCGGCCCCGGCGAGCGGACCAATGCGGTGCTGAAGACCTGGCGCATCCTACGGAAACTACGCTGTTGTCCCCTTCGCGCAGGTCAGCTCATCAAAGCCATCTGCGTTCTCCAAGCCCGCGAATCGGGATGAAATACGTTCAAGGAACCTTTTTCCTCCTCAGGCGGCGTCGGCAAGCCGTACGCCTTTCAGGCGGTGAGCAGCAGGGCCGCCACGGTGGCCGGGACGGCCACCACGACCAGTGCGGTCCCCGCCAGCACGAAGGTGCGTATCGGCACCCGCACTCCCCTGCGGCGGCACCACTCGAACCAGAGCAGGGTGGCGAGGGAGGCCCACGGGGTGATCACCGCGCCGACGTTGGTGCCGATGAGCAGGGCGAACAGCGTTTCCCGGTCGCCGACGGGGATGACCTGCTCCACGGCGGTGTAGGCGGGCAGGTTGTTGATCAGGTTGGACAGCACCGCGCCGACGGCCGCCACTCCATAGGCTCCATCACCCGCGTGGGTCCCGATCAGGGTGCCCATCACCGAGGCCAGGCCGTGCCGACTCAGCGTGGGCACCACCAGGAACAGGCCCAATACGAAGACGAGCAGCTGCCAGGGGAACAGGGCGAAGGTGAGCTTGGCACGGTCCCGCCAGGCGAAGGCGGCGACCATCAGGGCCGCCCCAGCCAGGGCGGCGAACTGGATCGGCAGTTCCAGGAGGATCGCGGCGACGAACAGTACGCAGACCCCGGCCGCGATTCCGAACAGCACCCGATCCGCGACGGGCTCGGGGATCGGCGGGGTGTAGCGATCGGCGCCGCGCCGGCCTCGGCGCCAGAAGAAGGCCCACAGGAAGATCATGGTGATCGCGATCGCGACGAGCTGGGGGATCCAGAGCCTTCCCGCGAACTCGCGGGTGGACATCTCCACCCGTCCCAGGACCAGGAGGTTCGTCAGGTTCGAGACCGGCAGCAGCAGGCTGGCGGTGTTGGCCAGCCACAGGGTCGTCATGGCCAGCGGCAGCGCGGCGATCCCGGTCCTGGCCGCGAGGGCGAGCATCACGGGCGTCAGCAGTACCGCGGTGGTGTCCAGGTTCAGGAAAATGGTGACCAGCGACGCGAAGGTCGTGCAGAGCAGGAAGAGGACGGCGTACCCACCGCCGCCCAGCATCGCCAGCCGGGTCGCGATCACGTCGAAGAGCCCGGCCTCCTTGACGAGGTCGGCGAGAACGACCACCGCGGCGAGGAAGAGCAGGATGGGCGCGATCCGCTCCATCTGGCTCTCGGCCTCCAGCAGGGGAAGCAGGCCGGTCGCGACGAACAGGAGTCCGAGGCCCAGCAGCGCGAGCCGGATCCAGTCCAGGAGGTGCAGTTGTCGCAGCACATCGGAAATGATCGCACGCCTCACCTGGGCGGATCGCTCCAGGAGGAGGACCGGGCTCAGTCGGCGGCGCGGGCCGTCAGGTCGGACCAGAGGCCGTCCATCCGGGCCTCCAACTCCTCCAGGGTCCCCTCGTTCGGCACCACGATGTCGGCGATCTCCAGCCGCTCCTCGCGGGTCGCCTGGGCCGCGAGCCTCGCCCTCGCGTCCTGCTCGCTCATGCCGCGCAGCTCGACCAGCCGGGCCACGCGCACCTCGTCGGAGGCGTCGACGACGATCACCACCTCGTACATGGGGGCGAGCTTGTTCTCCGCCAGCAGCGGCACGTCGTAGATCACGATGCTGCCGGGGGCAGTCTGCTCCTGCAGCTCGGCGACCCGCGCGCCGACGAGGGGGTGGACGATGGCGTTGAGCGAGGCGAGTTTCTCGGAGTCGGAGAAGACGATCGAGCCGAGCTTCTCCCGATCGAGTGAGCCGTCCTCGCGCAGGATGCCCGTGCCGAAGACTCCGGTCACGCGCGCCAGCCCGGGGGTTCCCGGCTCGACCACCTCTCTGGCGATCTTGTCGGCGTCGATGATCACGGCACCACGGGCGCCCAGCCTCCGGGAGACCTCGCTCTTGCCAGATCCGATGCCACCGGTAAGCCCCACCATCAACATGATCCGCAGCATACGCCGTACCGGCCGTGCTCCGGTGCGGTCGGCGACGAGGTCTTCACATCGGGTCGCCGGGCGAGGGTCGCCGTTTCTCCTTCCCCACTTCCTACGGGGCGGTCGGCCCCGCCACCGCGCCCTTCCTGCAAAGCGGTCGTCATCGCTGAGTCCCACCGCCGCGCATCCCTTCTGCGAGGCGGTCCCCGGGTAGGAGACCGGAATCGCCCCTCTTGGCGTCGGAGGTCACGCCTGCCGCCCCTTCAAGCACAGGACGCTCCGGGAGACCGAGCGGCGTACCGGGGCGCCCCTGGGTGCCCTCAGAGCTCCCTGCGCATGTGCACCAGGGTGAGGTGGTCGGTCATCCGTTCCCTGCGCGTCTCGCGGTAGCCGTGGCGACGGTAGAGACGCAGGTTGCCCTCCGACAGATGGCCGGTGAACAGGTCGAAGGCGAGCGCCGTGGCGGCCTCCTCGTGCAGGGCTGCCAGCAGGGCTCCGCCGATGCCCTCGCCCTGCCGGTCGGGGGCGACCACCAGACGGCCGACCAGGCAGGTCGTGCCGGACATCCGGCCGCGGACCGCGCCCACGATTCGCGCTCCGTCGCGGGCGACGAGCACGGTCGCCGTCTCGACCGCCTTGCGGACCTGGGCGATCGACTCCACGAGCGGCGCGATGAACGGGTCGCCGTAGAGCTGGGCCTCGCTCACGTAGGCGGCGCGCTGCACGGTCAGGATCTCGCCCGCGTCCTCGGGTTCCGCCCACTCGATCACGGTCACGGCGCCACCCTAGCGGCCGGGCGAGAGATCCCGGCAGGGGAAGCGCTCCGGGAACGTGGAAAGGGCCCCGCCGGAGCGGGGCCCTTTCTTCGATCTTCTACCGCGTTGTCAGCGCCGTCGGCACCGGGTCAGCTCTGGCCGCCCGCGAGCTTCTCGCGCAGGGCCGCGAGAGCCTCGTCGGAGGCGAGGGCACCTGCCGCCGGAGCGGAGGAGCCGCTGCTGCCGCTGGAGGAGGAGCCGGTGGAACCCGGAGCCGGGGTCTCGCCGGAGTAGGACGTGGGGGCCGCCTCGCCCGCCTCGGCCTCGGCCTTGCGGGCCTCCTCGACCTGCTTCTTGTGAGCCTCGAAGCGGGTCTGAGCCTCGGCGTACTGCCGCTCCCACTCCTCGCGCTGCTTGTCGAAGCCTTCGAGCCACTCGCCGGTCTCGGAGTCGAAGCCCTCGGGGTAGATGTAGTTGCCCGAGTCGTCGTAGGTCGCCGCCATGCCGTACAGCGTGGGGTCGAACTCGACGTCGGCGCCGATCGCACCCTCGTTCGCCTGCTTGAGCGAGAGCGAGATCCGGCGGCGCTCAAGGTCGATGTCGATGATCTTCACGAAGATCTCGTCGCCGACCTGAACGACCTGCTCGGGAATCTCGACGTGGCGCTCGGCCAGCTCGGAGATGTGGACCAGGCCCTCGATGCCCTCCTCGACGCGGACGAACGCACCGAACGGCACCAGCTTGGTGACGCGACCCGGAACGACCTGACCGATCTGGTGGGTGCGGGCGAACTGCTGCCAGGGGTCTTCCTGCGTCGCCTTGAGCGACAGGGAGACGCGCTCGCGCTCCATGTCGACGTCGAGCACCTCGACGGTGACCTCCTGGCCGACCTCGACGACCTCGGAGGGGTGGTCGATGTGCTTCCAGGAGAGCTCGGAGACGTGGACCAGACCGTCGACGCCGCCGAGGTCGACGAACGCACCGAAGTTGACGATCGAGGAGACGACGCCCTTGCGGACCTGACCCTTCTGCAGGGTGTTGAGGAACGTCTGGCGAACCTCGGACTGGGTCTGCTCAAGCCAGGCACGGCGGGAGAGAACCACGTTGTTGCGGTTCTTGTCGAGCTCTATGATCTTCGCTTCGAGCTCGCGGCCCACGTACGGCTGGAGGTCGCGGACGCGCCGCATCTCGACCAGGGACGCCGGCAGGAAGCCACGCAGGCCGATGTCGAGGATGAGACCACCCTTGACGACCTCGATGACCGTGCCGGTGACGATGCCGTCCTCGTCCTTGATCTTCTCGATCGTGCCCCAGGCCCGCTCGTACTGAGCGCGCTTCTTGGACAGGATCAGGCGGCCTTCCTTGTCTTCCTTCTGGAGAACAAGGGCCTCGACGTGCTCGCCAACCTCGACGACATCCGCCGGGTCGACATCGTGCTTGATCGAGAGCTCTCGCGAGGGGATGACACCCTCGGTCTTGTAGCCGATGTCGAGCAAAACTTCGTCTCGATCGACCTTGACGACGGTGCCCTCGACGATGTCGCCGTCGTTGAAGTACTTGATGGTCAGGTCGATCGCTGCGAGGAACTCTTCCTCGGAGCCGATGTCGTTGACCGCTACCTGCGGGGTGCTCGAGGTGGCCTCAGTGCTGCTCGTCATGTGTGGAGTTGCTCCGAACGCGGACAGATGTCGATGTGGCGAACGCGCGGCAGGCTTCTTACCGTCAGCCGAAGAAAAGTATCGGCGTGATCGAGCGCGAGCCCACTCCGTCCGAGACACGCGCGAGCCCACAACGCAGCGATCAGCATATGAGACCAGACGGGTATGGTCAATCCAACGACTCTATGCGCCCACGTGCCGGAAGGATAACGATCTCGCTTAATAAGCGTTGATCTTCTTCCTCTGGTCCGCCCTGATACTACCTCGAAGCCTGTCCGGGATGGAGATGCGTTCGGGGTCGCCGTCGGCCGTGTAACGCTCGCCGGGATGCTTGTTCAACCACCCGAGCCAGTGGTCCGAACACCACTTGCGGCACTCCCCCTTTTTGCCGTTGCTCTGGATCCGCTGGATCGCGCGCCAGTCGTAGCCCTTGACGAACGGCGAGACCGACGGCTCGGCGCCGGCCAGGAAGACGCCCTTGAACCGATAGGAAACGCCGTGCCATTTTCCCGACTGCACGGTAGATCTTTTGCGGGGCATCGCGCCGAACGGCAGCGCCAGCGTCTCCGAGGGGGGCACGCCGAGTCTCTTCAGCAGCCGCTCGACCCTGGCGAGCTGCTCGGCGATCTTCTTCTTGGGCAGGCTCGGCAGGTGGGGGTGGCCCCAGGTGTGGTTCGCCACCTCGAAGCCCCGCGAGACCAGCCATCGCACGGCCCGTTCCTGATCTTTCTGCTCGCGCAGGCCGAACGGCTGTTGGTTGACCCAGAAGGTGGCGACGGGCCGGAAGCCGGGATACTTCACGGCGACCTGGTAGATGATGCCGACCGCGGTGTCCTTGACCGGGGTGCCGTCCGCCTCAAGGGCGAAGTGGCTGGGATGGCCGTCGTCGAAGGTGAGCACGACCGGATACCTGCCCGCCGGGATGTCCATCCTGCCGGTGGCGAACTCGCGTGCGGTGACCGGCACGTAGCCGTCCCTGGCGAGCCTCTCCAGCTCCTTGCGCACCTGGGCGGGGGTGCGGTCGATCGACGCCAGCCGCTTGCGGGTGATCCGGTGGTACATCAGGATCGGGACCACACCGGCCTCGTTCGCCTTCACCTGCCGCGCGAACTCCGCCGAGGCGGTGATCGGCGGCGGCAGTTCGGCCGAGGGCAGGTCGGGTGTCGGCGAGGGGGACGCGGAGGAGGTCGGGGGCGGACCGCTCGCCGTCCCCTGCCGGGGGGCGCCGGGCGGCGCCGAGGCGGACGGGAGGACCAGGAGCCCTGTCAGCGCCACCGCGATGACCAGCACGTTGGCCAGCATGATGATCTTCGTCAGGGGGGTCGTACTCCGCACTGAACTCCCGTGCCCGTCGAGCTTTCCGGCTTGGATCACCACCTTAGAACAGGCTTCGGACAGGCCCGGCCGATCGGTGGGGCCCGACGGGGCGGAAACGGTCTCTCCCCATCCGGGAGATGATCGCCAGGACCAGGCGTCCTCCCAGGTGGGACCGGTGAGGCTCCCGGTGGTCGACGTCCTCACAAGTTTGTGAGAGAGCCTGTGGGATGGTGCCCGCCGAATGGGCCGTCGGCGCCCGAAGTCTCCACAGGCGCGGCCGAGAGCCGGTTGGGCGGTGTCCGGCGGACGGGCCCCGGGCACCGTCGGCGCCCGGCGCCTCCCAGATGCGGCCGAGAGCCGGTTGGGACGGCGCCGACCGTCCTCAGGAGTCGGGCGCCCCCCAGAGGCCGTCAGTGCCCGCCGGCCGTCCTCCGGAGCCGCCCCGGGGACCCGTCAGTGGCCGGCGTCCTCCCAGGTGCGGCCGACGCCCACCGAGACGGCGAGCGGGACGCGCAGGGAGTATGCGGCGTTCATCCGGTCGGTGACCAGCTCCCGCAGGGTCTCCAGCTCGCCCGGGGCCACTTCGAACACGAGCTCGTCGTGGACCTGCAGCAGCATCCGGGAGCCGAGGGCCGCCTCCTTCAGCGCGCCCTGCACGTTGAGCATCGCGACCTTGATGATGTCGGCGGCCGACCCCTGAATGGGCGCGTTGAGCGCCATCCGCTCGGCGATCTCGCGGCGCTGGCGGTTGTCGCTGTTGAGGTCGGGCAGATAGCGGCGGCGGCCGAGGATGGTCTCGGTGTAGCCGTCGTTCCTGGCCTGCGCGACGATCGCGTTGAGGAAGTCGCGGACGCCGCCGAACTCCTCGAAGTATTCCTCCTTGAGCGCCCGCGCCTCGGAGACCGGGATGTTGAGCTGCTCCGAGAGCCCGAAGTCGGACAGGCCGTAGGCGAGGCCGTAGTTCATCGCCTTGATCTTGGCCCGCATCTCCCCGGTGACCTTCTCCGGCTCGACGTCGAAGACCCTCGCCGCGGTGGCCATGTGGAAGTCGTGCCCGGACTCGAAGGAGGCGATGAGCGCCTCGTCACCGGACAGGTGGGCCATCACGCGCAGCTCGATCTGGCTGTAGTCGGCGGTGAGCAAAGTCTCGAAGCCCTTGCCGACCACGAAGCCCTGCCGGATGCGGCGGCCCTCGGCGGTGCGGATCGGGATGTTCTGCAGGTTGGGCTTCTCCGAGCTGAGCCGGCCGGTGACGGCCACGATCTGGTTGAACGTGGTGTGGATGCGGCCGTCGTCGGCGATCTCCTTGATCAGGCCCTCGACGGTGACCTTCAGCTTGGCCTGGTCGCGGTGGCGCAGCATGATCGTCGGCAGCTCGTGCTCGGTCTGGGCGGCGAGCCAGGCCAGCGCGGAGGCGTCGGTGGTGTAACCCGTCTTGGTCTTCTTCGTCTTGGGCAGGTTGAGCTTGACGAACAGGATCTCCTGGAGCTGCTTGGGCGAGCCCAGGTTGAACTGCTCGCCGCCCACGGACGCGTGCGCCGCCTCGACCGCCTGCTTGACCGCGGCGCCGAACTCGGCCTCCAGGCCGCTGAGCTGCTCCCTGTCGGCGGCGATGCCGACCCGCTCCAGCTCGGCGAGCACGGTGACGAGCGGCAGCTCCACGTCGCGCATGAGGTGGGTGCCGCCCAACGGCTCCAGGAACGTCTCCAGCGCGTCGGCGAGCTCGCCGACCGCGAGCGCCCGCAGGGCGAGGTCGTGGGCGCCGTCGTCGTCCTGGTCGTCGAAGAGGCTCGCCTGGCCGCCGTTGTCGGTCTCACCGCGCAGCTCGCGTCGCAGGTAGACCCGCACGAGGTCTTCCAGCGGGAACGAGCGCTGCCCCGGCATCGCCAGGTAGGCCGCGAGCGCGGTGTCGCAGGTGAGGCCGCGCAGCTCCATGCCCTGCGCCCACAGCGCGAGCATCGGGCCCTTGGCGTCGTGCACGGCCTTGGGCTTCGAGGCGTCGGCGAGCCACTCGCGCAGAGCCGCCTCGTCGGCCTCGGTCAGTGTGGTCGGGTCGATGAACGCGGCGCCGGGGCCGCCCGGGGCCGCCTTCCCCTCCCCCGCGCCGGCTCCCGCTCCGGCCGCCGCGACGGCGATGCTGTCGACACGGCCGGTGCCGCTGCCGTAGGTGCCCTTGAAGGCGAGGCCGGCGCGGCCCTCGGGCAGCGCGCGCAGCCACGGGGCCACCTCGTCGGGGCCCAGGGTGACGACCTCGACCTCGAAGCCCTCCTCCGCCTCGGCCTCGGGCGAGCCGATCGTCTTGAACAGCCGGTCGCGGATCTCGCCGCGGAACTCCAGCGTGTCGAGGATCTTGTTGATCTCGTCGCGGTCGGTCGTGCCGATCTGCAGGCTCGTGACCTCGTGCTCCAGCGGCACATCGCGGATCAGCTGGGTGAGGCGCCGGTTCATCAGCACCTGGTCGAGGTGGTCGCGGAGCTTGTCGCCGACCTTGCCCTTGACCTCGTCGACGCGGTTGACCAGCTCCTCCAGCGAGCCGAACTCGCGGATCCACTTCGCCGCGGTCTTCTCGCCCACACCGGGGATGTTCTTCAGGTTGTCGCTGGAGTCGCCGCGGATGGCCGCGAAGTCGGGATATTGAGCCGGGGTGAGCTCGTACTTCTCCAGCACCGCCTCGGGGGTGAAGCGGGTCATGTTGCTGATGCCGACGCGGGTCATCAGCACGGTGATCCGCTCGTCGACGAGCTGCAGCGCGTCGCGGTCGCCGGTGACGACGAGCACGTTCATGCCCTGCTCGGCGGCGCGGGTGGCGAGGGTGGCGATCAGGTCGTCGGCCTCGTAGCCGGCGAGCGACAGGTGCGGCACGCCCATCGCGTCGAGCACCTCGTGGATCAGGCTCATCTGGCTGCGGAAACTGTCGGGGCTCGCGCTGCGGTTCGCCTTGTAGTCGGCGTACTCCTCGTGCCGGAACGTCGGCTCCGAGCGATCGAAGCAGACCGCCATGTGGGTCGGCCGCTCGTCGCGGAGCACGTTGACCAGCATCGAGGTGAAACCGTAGACCGCGTTGGTCGTCTGGCCCGTGCTGGTGGAGAAATTCTCCTCCGGCAGGGCATAGAACGCCCGATAGGCCAGTGAATGCCCATCCAGCAGCAGGAGACACGGTCGAGTGGGGGTCGCTTCGCTCTTCGGCACAAAGAAAGCCTAGTCTCCTGGTGCGACAGAAAACCTGGCCTCGCACGACAGGAGACTTCCCTTTGACCGTGACAGACCCCGAGGAAGCCGCTCGGCGGATCGAGGAGGCGCTCGGCGCCTCGTACAAGAACACGCTGGTGGAGCTGATGGGCATCGTCATCACCGAGGCCGATGCCGAGCGGGTGGTGGGCACGATGCCGGTCGAGGGCAACATCCAACCCTTCGGCCTGCTGCACGGCGGCGCCTCGTGCGTGCTGGCGGAGACCCTGGGGTCGACGGGAGCGACCCTCCACGCGGGTCCCGGGCGGGTCGCGATGGGTATCGAGATCAACGCCACCCACCACCGCGCGGCCACGTCAGGGCTGGTCACCGGGGTCGCCACCCGGATCCACGGCGGCCGTACGCTCGCCACCTACGACGTCGAGATCCTCGACGAGCAGGGCCGCAGGGTGTGCACCTCACGCCTCACGTGCATGCTCCGCGACGCCTGAGGCGTCCGAATCGCGCCCGATCACGTCCGCCGATCGCCTGATCACATCTCGTCCTCGATCATATTCCGACCGCCTTTTTGCCTTCCTCGCGCAACCGGTCCGCTACGGTGGGTGACGGTGATGCCCGTGGGGAGGCCGAGTAGAAAACGTACGGGGTCGGGGAAGCTCCGTATGGCGCCAAAGGCCTCCCCCGGGCTCGCCGGGTCCACACGCCCTGGGGTTCGCGGGCCTGCCGTGCGGCCCGCGCCGGGCGGGCGCGGGCCGTACGGGGGCGGGCTTGGCCGCCGACGCGCGTCAGATGTCGGTGTGCGTCGGGTCGAGCACGCGGCGCAGGAAGGTCTTCGTACGCTCGTGCTGGGGCGCGCCGATCACCCGCTCGGGACTGCCGTCCTCCACGATCACGCCGCCGTCCATGAACACGACCCGGTCGGCCACGTCGCGCGCGAACGCCATCTCGTGGGTGACCACGAGCATGGTCATCCCCTCCTCGGCGAGCTTGCGCATGACCGTGAGCACGTCTCCGACGAGCTCGGGGTCGAGCGCCGAGGTGGGCTCGTCGAAGAGCATCAGCGCCGGGCTCATCGCGAGTGCCCTCGCGATGGCCACGCGCTGCTGCTGCCCGCCGGAGAGCTGGGCGGGGAAGGCGTCGCACTTCTCGCCGATGCCGACCTTCTCCAGGTTCTCCCTCGCGATCCGCTCGGCCTCCGCCTTGCCCCGCTTCAGCACCCGGCGCTGCGAGATCATCACGTTCTGCAGGACGGTCATGTGCGGGAACAGGTTGAACTGCTGGAAGACCATGCCGACGCCCCGGCGGGCGGCGTCGATGTCGACGTCGCGGTCGGTCAGCTCCACGCCGTGGACGAAGACCTTGCCCGACGTGGGCTGCTCCAGGAGGTTCACGCAGCGCAGCAGCGTGGACTTGCCGGAGCCGGAGGGGCCGATCACGCAGACCACCTGGCCGGGGTCGACGGCGAAGTCGATGCCCCGCAGGACTTCGTTCTTGCCGAAGTACTTGTGCAGGTCACGGATCTCGACCGCGTGGTTCGCCGGGGCCTCCGGGGTTTCCGGATTCGCTGAGCTCACTGTCACCGTCCCCTCGCCTGTCGCCTCTCCAGCCGGGACGCGAGGTAGCCCAGCGGGATGGTGACCAGTAGATACGTCACGCCTACGACCAGGATGGGCGTGGCGTTGGCATAGGTCGAGGCCGTGTCGTTGCCGAACTTGGTGAGCTCGACGTAGTCGCCGGAGACGCCGAGGAACAACACCAGCGAGGAGTCCTTGAGCAGGGACACGAACTGGTTGGTCGTCGGCGGGATGACGATGCGAACGGCCTGCGGGATGACGATGGAGACCATGGCCCGCGTGTGCGACATGCCCAGCGAGCGCGCCGCCTCCATCTGCCCCTTGGGCACCGCCTGGAGTCCGGCGCGGAGCGTCTCGGCCATGTAGGCCGAGCCGACGATCGTCAGGCCCAGGATGCCCTGGCCGTACGTGCCGCCGGGGATCTCCAGGCCGGTGATGGCGAGCGGCAGGAACAGGATGAGCAGGAAGATCAGCAGCGCGGGCAGGCCGCGGAAGATCTCGATGTAGGCGACCGCGATCCACCGGTAGGGACGCACCGACGACAGCCGCATCAGCGCGAGCACCAGGCCGAGCAGGAAGGCGAAGACGAAACCGCCGACCGAGTAGATGATCGTGTTCTTCAGCGCGACCGTGAACAGGTCGGGAAGCGTCTTCTCGGCGACGTCGAGCTTGGTGAAGTTCTCACCGAGCTTGCCCCACTCGATGCGCAGGGCGAGGAAGACCGCCACGGCCACCAGTACGACGTACTGGACGGCCCTGCTGATCTGCTGCCTCTTGCGGGGACTGAGCCCGCTCCTGCCGGGGGCGCCCCCGGCAGGAGCGGGCTCAGTCGTCTTTGGCTGGTCGGTCATCGATTAGCCGAGCTCGCCGGGCTTCTTACCGAACCACTTGACGAAGATCTGCTCGTAGGTGCCGTCGGCCTTGGCCTCGGTGATCGAGTCGTTGATCGCCTTGAGCACGATCGGGTCGGCGCCCTTCTTCAGGCCGACGCCGTACTGCTCGCCGGTGTCGAGGCTGGCGACCAGCTCGAACTTGTCGGCGATCTCGGGCTTCTTCAGCCAGGTCAGGACGACCGGGAGGTCCTGGACGATCACGTCGACCTGGCCGGACTGCAGGCCGAGCAGTTCCTTGGGAGAGTCGGCGAACTCCTTGGGGTCGAAGCCCTTCCCCTTGACGTAGTCGAGGCCCGTGGTCGAGGCCTGGGCGCCGAGCTTGAGGCTCTTCGCCTTCACGTCGTCGAGGGTCGTGACGCCGGTCCCCTTCTTGGCCAGCAGAGCCTGCGTGGCGTCGAAGTAGGGCACGGAGAAGTCGATGTTGGCCTTGCGCTCATCGGTGATCGTCATACCGGCGGCGGCGACGTCACACTTGTTGGTGGCCATCGCCGCACCGCTCTTGATGACGGCGAAGTCGATGTCGACGATCTCCTGCGTCAGGCCGAGCTTCTTGGCGGCGAGGTCGACGATGTCGACGTCGAAGCCGACGACCTTGTCGCCCTCCTTGAACTGGAAGGGCTCGTACGGAAGGTTGGTGCAGGTGGTCAGCTTGCCGGGAGTGACGAGCTTGGGACCCTCCGCGGCCGCGGGAGCACTTGCCGAGGCACCATCGCTTGGGCTGGCGGTGGTGGACGCGCCACCCCCGCAGGCCGAAAGGCCGAGCGCACCGGCGACGACCATGGCGCCCACCGCCATCGCACGACGGGAAACAAAACTCAGGCCCACGAAGGCCTCCTTACGGTCAATGTCGCTTCTTGTATGGATACCTCAGTGCAGGTCATGCTTCATCACCTGCATAACCATGCAGATCACCACTACGACACAATTCGGACAACAACCGCGGTCAGGGGGCTCTGTTCAATACCCTGCCCCCACGCGGATCGAGACGTCGGCACTTGCCTGATCGTCAACCGTCATCCGGGGAGCCGTTGAACCAGAGGATCTACCTCGACTACCTTGCCGGATGTGCGTGATCCCCTGAAGCCGCTTGCCGGTGCCGCCCTCGCCGCCTTCCTCCTGTCCGGCTGCTCGGGAGCGCCCCAGGCGAGCCCCGCCTCCCCCCGGGCCACGCCCACCCCGACCTACGAGCTCCCGCCGCGCCCGGTGCGGCCGGGTGAGAGTCCCGTCAAAGCCGCGCCGGTCAACGACGGTGACACCCGCTTCCAGGTGATCGGCCTGCAGAAGGGCCTGAGCGGCTTCTTCGGCAGCCACGCCGAGTGGCAGGCGAAGGGGCAGTACGTGGTCGTGCGGATCCTCGTGGAGAACCCCGGCCGCACCAACGCCCGCTTCGACGCCAAGCGGCAGAAGCTCGTCGCCGCCGACGGCGCCACCTACACGGTCGACAAGTTCGCGCAGGCCATCAAGCGGCAGCCCGACGAGCTCCCGCTCGGCGCCCAGGTCAGGATCGAGCTGGACCTCTGGTACGACATCCCCAAGGAGGCGAAGGTCTCCGCGATCCGGCTGTTCGGCGACCCGCCTCTCGGCGTGACCGGCAGCACCGACGGCGTGCAGGTGCCGCTGCCCTGAAGCCGGCCCCGGTCTCCCCCACCACCCCGGCGCCGCGCGGAGCGGTCCCGGGGCCCGTGAGGGGTCTTCGACGTCCGAGGTGCCCTGACGCTCTTCCTGCGGGCTCCTCTTGGGCAGGGGAGCCTCCCGTACCGGGTGCTCCTCGCCGTACTCGCACGGACGGGCCCGCCGCGCGGAGCG
The DNA here is from genome assembly GCF_044459525.1 of Streptosporangium sp. NPDC050284. Taxonomy (NCBI): domain Bacteria; kingdom Bacillati; phylum Actinomycetota; class Actinomycetes; order Streptosporangiales; family Streptosporangiaceae; genus Streptosporangium; species Streptosporangium sp. NPDC050284. Next base: position 271,900 of record NZ_JBITIZ010000006.1, on the reverse strand, counting down.
CGCGACGGACCCGTCAGGTGCCCTCAGACCCGTGCGGGCCGTGGAATCACGGCCTCAGGGCGACTCTTCCCTGCTCTCCTTCGGAGCGGGGCTCTCCTTCGGAGCGGGAGCCGGAGCCGAGGCCGCCGGAGCGGCCTGTGCCTTTGCCTCCGCCTCCAGGTCGATCTCCGCGCCGCCGCCCAGATAGGCGGCCTGCACGGCGGGGTCGTTGAGCAGCTCGTCCGCGGGCGCGCTCTTGACCACCTTCCCGGTCTCCAGGACGTAGGCGCGGTGGGCCAGCTTCAGCGCCTGCTGTGCGTTCTGCTCCACCAGCAGCACCGTGGTGCCCCGGCGGTTGATCTCCTCGATGATCTCGAAGATCTGCTGCACCAGCAGCGGTGCCAGGCCCATCGACGGCTCGTCGAGCAGCAGCACCTTGGGCTTGGCCATCAGCGCGCGGCCGATGGCGAGCATCTGCTGCTCGCCACCGGACATTGTGCCGCCCATCTGGTTTCTGCGCTCGGCCAGGCGGGGGAACAGCTCGTAGACCTCGGCCAGGTCGGCGCTGAAGTCGCCGGAGCGGGTGTAGGCGCCCATGAGCAGGTTGTCGTGCACCGTCATGCCGGGGAACACTCCCCGGCCTTCGGGCGACTGCCCCAGTCCCGCGATGACCCGCTTGTGGCCGGGCATCTTGCTGATGTCCTGGCCGTCGAAGAGGATGCTCCCCGACGTCAGGCCGCGCAGGCCCGAGATCGTCTTCAGGGTCGTGGTCTTGCCCGCCCCGTTCGCCCCGATGAGCGTGACGATCTCGCCCTCGTTCACCTCGACCGAGATGCCCTTGAGCGCCTCGATCTTGCCGTAGTGGACACGGATGTCCTTGACCTCAAGAAGCATCGGCGGGAGCTCCCAAATACGCCTCGACGACCCGGGGGTCGGTCCGCACCTCGTCCGGCAGACCATCGGCGATCTTCTGGCCGAAGTCCAGCACCGCGATGCGGTCACTGATGCCCATGATGAGGCTCATGTCGTGCTCGATGATCAGGATCGTCCGGCCCGCGTCGCGGATGTCCCGGATCAGCTGCTGCAGCGCCACCTTCTCCGCCGGGTTCATACCGGCGGCGGGCTCGTCGAGCAGCAGCAGCTTCGGGTTGGTCGCGAGCGCGCGGGCGATCTCCAGACGGCGCTGGTCACCGTAGGGCAGGTTCTTGGCGTGCTCGTTGGCGCGGTGCGAGATGCCGACGAAGTCGAGCAGCTCCATCGCGAGCTTGCGCCCGTCCTTCTCGGCCCTGCGGTGCCAGGGAAGCCCCAGCGCCACGCTGACCATGCCCGACTTGTGGTGCGCGTCCGCGCCCACCATCACGTTCTCGATCGCCGTCATGTTGTGGAACAGCCGGATGTTCTGGAACGTGCGGGCGATGCCCCGCTTGGTGATCTTGAACCGCTTGATGCCGCTGATCTTCTCGTCCAGAAAGCGGACCTCGCCCTCGGTCGGCTGGTAGACGCCGGTCACCACGTTGAACACCGTGGTCTTTCCCGCGCCGTTCGGGCCGATGAGAGCGAAGATCTCTCCCTCGTTGACGGTGAGGTTCACCTCGCGCAGTGCCGTGACACCGCCGAACCGCATGACGAGGCCCCTCAACTCCAGCATGGCGCGACCAGCGCGTTCCACCTGGACCGCCTCGAGGTTCTTACCTTCCGGATTCACCTCGGCCGGATCCACTTCGGCGCTCACTTGGAAGCCACCTCCTCGCCGTGCGACTCGGGCCCGGGAACCTCGGCTCCGAGCGTACCCATCCCGCCTGACCCCTCTTTCAGCTCCGCCTTGCGTTGGCGCGATGGCAGCAGACCCTCCGGACGGAAGATCATCAGCGCCACGAGCACCGCACCGAAGATCAGCATGCGGTATTCCTGCAGGCCGCGGAACCGCTCGGGCAGCCACGCCACCACGAAGGCTCCCAGCATGACACCCGGCAGGTTGCCCGCGCCGCCCATGACCACCGCGGCCAGGATCGTCGCCGACAGCAGGAACTGGAAGTCGTTCGGGTTGATCGAGATGGCCTTCGCCGCCCACAGCACGCCCATCAGGCCACCGATGGAGGCACCGATGGCGAAGGCGAGCATCTTGAAGCGGAACGTCGGCACGCCCATGACCTCGGCCGCGTCCTCGTCCTCGCGGATCGCCGCCCAGGCGCGCCCGACCCGGCTCTTCTCCCAGCGCTTCACCAGGATGATCACAACGACGGCGAGCGCGACCAGCAGGTAGTAATAGGGCCGCGGGTCCAGCACGCCGTACTTGAATGGATCGACCCCGAACACCTCGGAGAAGTTGAAGCCGAGGAAGTGGAAGTCCTCGACGCTCGGCGGGTGCGGGATGCCGCGGATGCCGTTCGGACCGCCGATCTCGTCGGTGTTGCGGGCGGTGATGCGAATGATCTCACCGAAGCCCAGCGTGACGATCGCCAGATAGTCACCGCGCAACCGCAGCGTCGGAGCGCCCAGGGTGAGGCCCGACAGGGCGCAGATCCCGATGCCGACCAGCATGATGAGCCAGAAGTTCCAGCCCAGTCTGGTGCCGAGCAGCGCCATCGCGTAGCCGCCGACCGCGTAGAACGCGACGAAGCCCAGGTCGAGCAGGCCCGCCTGGCCGACCACCACGTTCAGGCCGATCGCCAGGACCACGTACGTCCCGATCGGGAAGAACAGGATGCTCGCCCAGTCGGTGTAGGGCGACATGAAGGGGGCGAGGCTCTCCGAGGGCAGCAGCAGCGCCGCGACGATCAGGAGCACATAGAGGATCCAACGCTGCCAGCCAGGAGTGGTCTGCCAGCGATCGTGCATGACGTCGCCGAAGCGGCCGAGACCCGAACGGAAGCCTGCCAGGGGATTCTTCTGGTTCATGCGCGCGCCTGCTGGAGTGATTCACCGAGGATGCCGGTGGGGCGGAACATCAGGACCAAGATGAGGATGGTGAAGGAGATCACGTGTTTCCAGTCGGAGCCGAAGAAGATGGCTCCGTAGTTCTCCACCAGCCCGAGCGTGATTCCGCCGACCAGAGCGCCCCGCAGGTTACCGATACCGCCCAGGACCGCCGCGGTGAACGCCTTGATACCGAAGAGGAATCCGACGTAGTAGTGCGTGTTCTCGTATGAGATCAGGTAGAGCGCTCCCGCCACACCGGCCATGCTGCCACCGACGAGGAAGGTCATCCGCACGATCCTGTTGATGTCGACACCCATCAGGACGGCCGCCTCGGGGTTCTGCGCGGTGGCGCGGATACCCCGGCCGATCTTCGTCCGGTTCACCAGGGCGTCCAGCGCGATCATCATGCCGATGGCGGCGACGATGACGAAGACCTGGTCGACCCGGACCGTGTGGCCGAAGATCGAGAAAAGCTCGGTCCGCTCCATGATGCGGGGCAGGGCCATCTGGATCCTGCCCTGCTCGGGACGGTTGAAGACGTTCGGGATCACCAGGAGCGCGAACAGCTCCTGCAGGAAGATCGAGGCGCCGATCGCCGAGATCAGCGCCGCCAGCCGGGAGGCGCCGCGCTTGCGCAGCGGCCGGTAGGCGATGCGCTCCAGCCCCACCGCGACGGTCGCCGAGGCGATCATGCCGGCCAGGATCATCGCGACGACGAGGCCGACCAGCGCGATGCCCGTGAGGGGGGAGTTGATGCCGAACACGAACGGTACGAGCATCGCACCGAAGGTCCCGATCATGAAGACTTCGGAATGCGCAAAGTTGATCAGCCGCAGCACGCCGTACACCATCGTGTAGCCGAGCGCGATCAGGGCATAGATCGATCCGAAGGACAGGCCGTCGATCGTCGCCGGCCAGAACAGATTGATGAAGTCATTGAGCACTAGGGTTTACCACTTCTAGCGGGGGTCGCCTGCACGTCCGGGTAGCACACCGCCTCCAGCGGAATCTCGTGGATTCGGCGGAATCCCGTGGACTCTGCGGAATCTCGTGGATTCAGCGGAATCCCGCGGATTCTCTGGAGGCGCGAGAGGAGCGGGAACGCATTCGCGGCGTTCCCGCTCCCCGCGCGTCGGCTACCTAAATATCCTTCAGCGCTCGACTAGCCCAGCTTGGCCTCGTTGGCCTTGCCCAGCAGGCCGATGGCACCGTCCTTGACCTGGTAGATGTAGATGTCCTTCGCCGAGACCTCACCGTTGGCCTCGAACTTGACCTGCTTCGAGACACCCGCGAAGTCCACCGTGGCGATGAACTCGTTGATCTTGTCAGGAGTGACGCTGCCTGCCTTGATCGCCTCGACGAAGACCGTCGCGGCGTCGTAGCCCTCGGCCGCGTAGATGGCCGGGTCGGCGCTGTAGGCGGCCTTGTAGGCGTCGGCGAAGCCCTTCACCTTCTCGTCGGTGACGTCCGGGGTGGCGATGTAGCAGGGGCAGCCCACCAGGGCGCCCTCGGCGTTGTCGGCACCGGCGCCGTCGATCAGGCCCTTGTCCAGCGAACCGTCACCGGAGAGGAACTTCGCGGTCACGCCCTTGTCACGGAGCTGCTTGAGCAGGTTGCCGCCCGCGGCGTAGTAACCGCCGAAGAAGATCGCTTCCGGCTTGGACGCCGCGACCTTGTTCACCACGGAGGAGAAGTCGCTCTCGGCCGGGTCGAGCGAGTCGGTCTCGGGCTTCACGCCCTTGGCCTCGAGCTCGGCCTTGACGGCGTCGGCGAGCGGCTTGCCGTACTCGGACTTGTCGTCGATCACGAAGACCTTCTTCGCGCCGATGCCGGTCGCGATGAAGGCGCCGATGCCGGGGCCCTGGACGCTGTCGCTCGGCAGCACGCGGTGCCAGAACTTCCAGCCGTTCGTCGACAGCGCGGCGTTGGTGGCGGAGGCCGAGACGCTCGGCAGCTGCGCCTCCTCCAGCACCGGAGCCACCTGGGCGGACTCACCGGAGAACGCGGGGCCGATCATCGCGACGATCTTGTCGGTCTTGATGGCCTGCTGGGCCAGGGCGACCGCCTTCGACGGGTCCGCCTGGCTGTCATATTCAACCAGCTCGATCTTCACAGCCGGGTTGGTCTTGTTGTACTCGTCAATGGCGAGCTTCGCACCGTTCCTGGGGGGAATGACGATGCCGGCGTTGGCGCCGGTCAGGTCTCCCATGAAGCCAATCTTGACGGTACTGGGGGCGGCAGCACTGGAGCCACCCTCAGCCGGCGTGGCCTCCGTACCACCGCTGCCACAGGCAGCGAGACCGAGGGTGAGCGCCACACCGGCGGCAAGCACTCCACCGAGGCGTGCAGTCTTAAGCCGCAAGGTTGCCTTCCTTTCGCCCGGTCCCTCGTCAGGACCGAGTTCACAGATACCCTTCCCTGGCGGGTGGCCAGGGGTTGTGTCGGTTAGTACAACTAGCGGATGTCACGGGTCGATACAGGACGGCCCACCGTTACCGCTTCGTTATTACACCGATCCTTTTCGGCTATCAGACACAAAAGCCGTGGTCACTGGCGACCTCGCGGCTTCCGCAGGGTGTCGTCCCGACCGCCCGGAAGCCCCCCGCCGCCCCTGAGGCGCGTCCTGCGGCCACCCGGTGGACCACTGCCCCAAAAAGGGTCAAAACGCCCGATCAGGCCTCAGGGGCCCGCGCCTCGGGCTCCGTCCCGTCGGTCACCACGATCTGCGCCACCTGTCGCATGCTCAGCCTGCGATCCATCGACGCCTTCTGGATCCACCGGAACGCCTGCGGCTCACTCCACCCGTGGCGCTCCATCAGCAGCCCCTTGGCCCGCTCCACCAGCTTGCGCGTCTCCAGCCGCTCCGAGAGCGTCCCGACCTCCCGCTCCAGCGCGGTGATCTCCTGATGCCTGCTCACCGCCATCTCGATCGCCGGAACCAGGTCCGACTTGGTGAACGGCTTCACCAGGTACGCCATCGCCCCGGCGTCCCTGGCCCGCTCGACCAGGTCACGCTGGGAGAAGGCCGTGAGGATGAGACACGGCGCGATCCGCTGCGACACGATCTGCTCGGCCGCCGAGATCCCGTCCAGGATGGGCATCTTCACATCCAGGATCACCAGATCGGGCCGCTGCTCCATCGCCAGCTTGACCGCGGACTCCCCGTCTCCGGCCTCCGCGACGACCGCATACCCCTCCTCCTCCAGCATCTCCTTGAGGTCGAGGCGGATCAACGCCTCGTCTTCCGCGATCACCACTCGCCGCTGCGTACTCACGAGCAAGAGAGTACCGACGTCCGCTAGATTGAGACCACGCCGGTGCCCGAGAGTGATCTACTTCTAGGTAAGCTCTTCACTGGTACGCGAGATCCAGACAAAACGGAAAAATGCCCCGATAGACCAATCGGCAGAGTCGATGGACTCAAAATCCATTCAGTGTGGGTTCGAATCCCACTCGGGGCACCATGTGATGTCTCAGGACATCGGAAACCCCTGAACCTACGGGTTCAGGGGTTTCCGCCTGTTCTGGGGCTGGTAGTCGCGGGTGGGGTCGATGGTCAGCTCGCGGAGGAGTTCTCCGGTGGGCGTCGAGTCGCTCGAAAGCCGCCGATGGCGCCTGGGGCGGCGACCCCGCCCACCTCCCGCGAAAACCCCTGAGCCTCCTCTGGGCGAGCCGGTGCTCCCGCCCCCGCGAAAACCGTTGGCCCCACCTCATGGACCGGCGACCCGAGGCCCGAGGCGTCCTCACCGGACCGGCAGGAGACGGCGTACCGGTGACTTCCGCTCCCCACCCACGAATGGGAGCTCCACGAGCGGAGTAGGTTGCTCGCAAGTCGCGTGAGACGGCGTAACGGGAGGTGGCGACGTGGAAGCTGCGGGGAACGGCCGGGCGGAGCGGGGTGAACTCGGTGCCGGGCTCGGTGCCGGGGGGGTGCGCCTTCCGGAGCGGGTGAGGCTCAGCGGGCACGGGGTGGTGCTGCGGGAGTGGGAGGACGGCGACCTGGCAGCGATGGTGAAGCTGTTCGACGAACCGCAGGTGGCGTACTGGACGCCGCTCGCCTCTCCGTTCGACCTCGAGGCGGCACGCGCCTATCTGGAACGGGCCAGGCGGCGGCGGGCCTCCGGGGAGCGGATGCAGCTGGCGATCACCGTGGACGGGGGCGAGCCGGCGGGCGAGGTGCTGCTGATGATGAGCGGGCTCGGCCTCGACGTCGCGGAGATCGGTTACAGCCTGGGGGCCGCCTACCGGGGGCGAGGGCTCGCCTCGGAGGCGGTACGGGTGATGACGGAGTTCGCCAGGAAGACGGTGCGTGTCTCACGGCTGCTGCTGGAGATCGAGGACGCCAACGCGGCGAGCGTGGCGGTGGCCCGTGCGGCTGGGTACCGCCTCACCGACGCGCCGCCGGTCCCCACAGAGGAAAAGGGACGATCGACCATGTTGCGGACATGGGAGTACGAGGAGACCGAGACTCGCAGATGAGTCGTGTGTGTTGTTGATCTCGACTCGGTCAGACAGATATGTATGAATGTCATTAATCATGAGGAAAGGTAAGCGGTCTGGAGAGATCCGACGCGCTCCCCGGCCGCGGAGCCCGTCTCAGCCCCACCCCCCGAAAGTGAGCCACGTTGACGCCCTCGCCTGGCCAATCCCTGAGCAGCACCCAGCTTTCCGACGCCAAGCGAGCACTACTGGAGAAACGGCTGCGCCGTCGCGCACCGGATCCGGTGTTCACGATCCCCCGCCGCCCCCCGGGGCGAGGGGCGCCGCTGTCCTTCGGGCAGGAGCGGCTGTGGTTCATGGACCAGTTCGCCCCCGGCACCGCCGCGTACACGATCCCGATGACGTTGCGGTTGACGGGGCCGCTGGACGTCGCGGCGCTGGAGCGGGCGATCGCGGCGGTGGTCGCCAGGCACGAGAGCCTGCGGACGCGTTTTCCCCCCGACGAGGACGGGCGCCCGACCGCGGTGGTGGAGGAGCGGGTCGAGGTCCCGCTGGAGAGGGCCGAGGCCGACGGCGAACGGTCCGCGATACGGCTGGTGAGCGACGCGGCCGCGCTGCCGTTCGACCTGGCGCGGGGGCCGCTGCTGCGGACGCTGCTGGTACGGGTGGGCGGCGGGAACGCCGACCCCCCGGACGCGGCGAAAGCCGGGGAGACGAGAGAAGGCGGGACCGCGGAGGACACCGCGGGCGCCGAGAATCACGTGCTGCTGGTGGCGCTGCACCACATCTGCGGTGACGGCTGGTCCACCGACATCCTCGCCGAGGAGCTGAGGGCCAGCTACGCGGGGACGGAGCTTCCCGAGCCGCCGTTGCAGTACGGCGACTACGCGCTGTGGCAGCGGGAACGGCCGGTCTCCGAGGCCGCCCTGACCTACTGGCGCTCGCGGCTCGCCGGGGTGGTGCCGCTGGAGCTTCCCCTGGACGGGCGGCGGCGGGGCGAGCAGACGTTCGCGGGGGCCTCGCACGGTTTCACGCTGCGACCGGAACTGATGGAGGGGCTGACGCGGCTGGCACGGGAGTCCGGCGCGACCCTGTACATGGTTCTGCTCGCGGCCTACCAGGTGCTGCTCGGCCGGTACGCGCGCCAGGACGACTTCGCGATCGGTTCCCCGGTGGGCGGGCGCCCCCGGCGGGAGCTGGAGAGCGTGATCGGCATGTTCGTGAACGTGCTCGCGATGCGCGCGGACCTGTCGGGCGACCCGGGGTTCCTGGAGCTGCTCGAGAGGGTCAGGCGGACCACGACGGAGGCGTACGAGCACCAGGAGCTGCCGTTCGAGCAGTTGGTCGGGGAGCTGGGCATCGAGCGGGACGTGAGCAGGTCGCCGGTGTTCCAGGCGGTGTTCGCGCTGCAGAGTTACGGGCGCAGGGAGGGGACGCGCTGGCCGGGGTTGTCGGTGGAGCCGTTCGACTTCGAGGCGAGAGCGACGCGTTTCGACCTGGAGCTGTTCCTGAGCGAGCAGCCGGACGGGATGGGCGGGCTCTTCGTCTACAACCGCGACCTGTTCGACGCGGCCACGATCGAGGGGATGGCCGCGCAGCTGGAGGCACTGCTGGGAGCGGTGGTGGCCACTCCGGCGGCGCGGATCTCGGAGCTGAACGTCCTTCCCGCCGAGGAGCGGGACCGGGTGCTGGCGTGCGCGGCGGGTCCCGGGGAGCCGTACCCGGACGGGGCGACGCTGGGCGGGATGTTCGAGGCGCAGGTGGCCAGGACGCCGGGGACGGTGGCGCTGGAGTTCGAGGACGAACGCCTGACGTACGCGCAGCTGGAGGGGCGGGCCAACCGGCTCGCGCACCGGCTGCGCGGGCTGGGGGTGGGGCCCGGCTCGCTGGTGGCGGTGTGCGCGGAGCGGTCGGTCGAGCTGGTGGTGGCGCTGCTGGGGGTGGTGAAGGCCGGGGGGGCGTACGTGCCGCTGGATCCGGAGTATCCGCCGGAGCGGCTGGCGTTCATGCTGGCCGACGCGGCGGTGCCGGTGCTGCTCGCGCAACGGGCGGTGCTCGACGTGCTCCCCGAGGATCCGGGAGGCGCGCTTCCCGTCGGCTCGGTGGACACCCTCGCGGATGCGGAGGCCGCGAGGATGCCCCGGGACGGCGGGATGACGACGGTCGTCCTGGACGATCCGCTGGACGAGCCGGACACGCCCGTGGAGCCGTCGGCGACGTCGGCCGACGCGGCGTACATGATCTACACCTCGGGGTCGACGGGACGACCCAAGGGGGTGCCCAACACGCACGGGGGCATCCGCAACCGGCTGGGCTGGATGCAGAGCGTCTACGGGCTGACCGGCGACGACGCGGTGGTGCAGAAGACCCCGGCGGGTTTCGACGTGTCGGTGTGGGAGTTCTTCTGGCCGCTGGTGACGGGCGCGCGGCTGGTGCTGGCCCGTCCCGGCGGGCACAGGGACGCGGCGTACCTGCGGGACCTGATCGTGGACCGTGGGGTGACGACGGCGCATTTCGTCCCCTCGATGCTGGCGGCGTTCCTGGAGGAGGAGGGCGTCGAGGCGTGCGGGTCGCTACGCAGGGTGGTGTGCAGCGGCGAGGAGCTGACGGCGCACGTGGCCGAACGCTTCTTCGCGCGGCTGCCGGGGACGGGGCTGTACAACCTGTACGGGCCGACGGAGGCGGCGATCGACGTGAGCCTGTGGCGGTGCCGCCCGGGTGACGCGACGGTGCCGATCGGGCACCCGGTGCAGAACACCTCGCTGTACGTGCTGGACCGCCACCTGCGGCCGGTGCCCTTCGGGGTTCCCGGTGAGCTGCACATCGGCGGGACGCAGGTGGCGATGGGCTATCACGCCCGGCCCGGCCTGACGGCTGAGCGGTTCGTGCCCGACCCGTTCGGGACGGCGGGGGCACGCCTGTACCGGACGGGTGACCTCGTGCGGCTCCGCCGCGACGGCGCGATCGAGTTCCTGGGGCGGATCGACCACCAGGTGAAGATCCGCGGGCAGCGGATCGAGCTGGGCGAGATCGAGACGGTGCTGCGCGGGCTCGCCGGGGTGCGCGAGGCGGTGGTGACGGTGCGGGAGGACGGCGCGCCGGGCGACAGGCGGCTGGTCGCGTACGTGGTGCCCGCCGTCGTGACGGCGGGCACGGCCGGGGACGGTCCGGCGGGGACGGGGCCGAACGGGGCGGCGGCAGACGGGACGGCGACGAGCGGAACAGCGCCGAACGGGACAGCGACGAGCGGGACGGCGCGGGGCGGGACGGCCCCGGATGGGACCGGGCTGGACGGGGCGGAGCTGCGGCGGGCGTTGAAGGTGACGCTGCCCGAGCACATGGTGCCTTCGGCGTTCGTGGTGCTGGACGCGCTGCCGCTGAGCCCGAACGGCAAGCTGGATCGCGGAGCGCTGCCCGCGCCGGAGCGCCGGGGTGCCGAGGCGGCGGGACCGGGTGCCGAGCCGCGGACGCCGGTGGAGCGGGCGATCGCCGACATCTGGCGTGAACTGCTCGAAGTGGAGTCGGTCGGCGCCGACGGTGACTTCTTCGAACTGGGCGGTCACTCGCTCGTCGCGATCCAGGCGGTGGCGCGGATGCGCAAGGCGCTGCCGGTGGTCGGTGGGCGCGCGGTCGGGGTGATGGACCTGTTCAAGCATCCGACGGTGCGCGAGCTGGCGGCCCTGGTGGAGCGGCCCGCGGGCCCCGCGGGGCCGCGCAGCCTGCTGTACGAGCTGACCAGGCCGGGACCCGCGCTGATGACGTACGTGTGCATACCGTACGGCGGAGGCAGTCCGCTGATCTTCCAGCCGCTCGCCGACGCGCTTCCCGACGGGTGCTCGCTGCACGCGCTCGCCTTCCCCGGTCACGACCCCGGGTTGCCCGACGAGGAGACCCGGCCGATCGACGAGGTCGCGGACCTGTGCGTGACCGAGATCCTGGAGAACATCGAGGGTCCCCTCGCCCTGTACGGGCACTGCGGCATCGGCGGCGCGCTCGTGGTGGAGGTGGCGCGGCGGCTGGAGGAGCGGGGCCGCGCGCTGGAGGCGGTGTACATCGGGGCGATCTTCCCGTTCGCCAGGCCCAGGGGCAGGATCGCGGGGCCGCTGGCGCGGTTGACGCGCTACGACCGGTTGCGCGGCGACCGGGTGTACGAGAACCGGATGAGGTCGATGGGCACCGACATCTCGGGGCTCGACGACGAGCAGATCCGCTTCATGGTGCGCAACCAGCGGCGTGACACCCTCATCGCGGAGGAGATCTTCACGCGGGTGCTGGCCGAGCGGGTGGAGCGGCTGCGGGCACCGGTGATCTCGGTGGTGGGCGAGCAGGACCCGACGACCGACTACTACCAGGAGCGTTATCGGGAGTGGCACTTCCTGAGTGACACCACGGCGCTCGTGATCCTGGACGAGGCAGGCCACTATTTCCTGAAATATCGTGCTGCGGAGCTGTCGGAGATCCTCACCAACACCCACATCGCGATGGGGTACGGCGCGGCCGGCACGCTCGACCGGCCCTCGCGGGGTCCCGGGGCCGGCTGGTGGGTCGAGGAGGTCTCCGTCCTCTCCCCCGCCCCGGAGGAGGAGGCCACCGCGCCCGAGAAAGCGTCCGCTGCGGAGGAGGAGACCACCGCTCCCAAGGAGGCATCCGCTCCCGAGCGACCCGCCGCACGGGAGAGAGCGGCCGCGCGGAAGAGACCGGCCGCTCGAGAGAAACCGGCCGCGCGGGAGAGAACGGACGGGACCACGGCGCGGGCCGGAACGCGGATGAAGGCGCCGCCGCCGAGTCTGCGGCGGTTCATGGTGGTCGCGGGGTTCCAGCTGGTGTCGATGGTGGGCACCGCGGTCACCGACTTCGCGATCCCGGTGTGGATCTACCTGACCACCGGGTCACTGGTGGACTTCGCCCTGTTCGTGGCGTTGTCGATCATGCCGGGGGTGGTGATCGCGCCGCTCGCGGGGGCGATCGTGGACCGGTCGAGCCGTCGCTCGATGATGATCCTCGGCAACTGCATGGCCGGGGGCACCCAGCTCGTCCTGGGCGCCCTGTTCTGGACGGGCACGCTGGAGATCTGGCACATCTACCCGCTCACCGCGTGCCTCTCGATCGCGCTGATCTTCCAGCGGCTCGGCTTCACCACCGCGCTCCCCCAGCTCGTCCCCAAGGAGTACATGGGGCACGCGGCCGGGGTGGTGCAGATGGTGATCGGCACCGCGCAGTTCGCGGCGCCGCTGCTGGCCGTCGCGCTGCTCTCCAGCATCGGCCTGGGCGGCATCCTCGTCGTCGACGTGGCGAGCTTCTTCCTCGTGCTGGGCGCCCTGCTGCTGATCCGCTTCCCCGACACGATGGCGCACTCGCCCAGGGAACCGCTCTCGAAGGAGATCGCGCAGGGGTTGCGGATGTCGATCGGCAACCGCCACCTGCGGGCGGCGATGATCTACTTCGCCTCGCTCAACGTGATGCTCGCGGCGCTGCTGCTCTCGATAACCCCGCTGGTGCTGTCGTTCTCGACGCTGACCGTCGCCGGGCAGATCTCCTTCGTCGGCGGCCTGGGCGGGGCGCTGGGCGGCATGGTGATCGCGCTGTGGGGCGGGCCGAAGCGTCGGCGGATGCGCGGGGTGATGCTGGCGACGCTGGGGCTCTCGGTCTTCGCGGTGATCACCGGGTTGCGGCCCTCGGCGTGGGTGGTGGGCATCGGGGCGTTCGGCCTGTGGGGCTGTCTGTCCATCGTGAACGGCACCTTCCTGACGATCATCCACACGAAGGTGCCCCAGCGTTTCCACGGCCGCGTGCAGTCGCTCAACCAGATGGTGTCGTGGTCGACGCTGCCGATCGGCATGGCGGTGGTCGCACCGCTGGGCGAGCGGCTGCTCAACCCGCTGCTGGTGCCCGGCGGCGCGCTCGCTCCGACGGTCGGCTCGGTGATCGGCGTCGGGCCCGGCCGTGGCGTGGCGCTCATGTACATCGTGCTGGGTCTGGGCATCGCGGTGCACGTGCTGATCTCGATGCGTACGCGGGTGCTGTCGACGTTCGACGACGAGATGCCGGACGCCCCGGCGGACGACCTGGTCGGCGCCCAGATCCTGCGGGAGCGGGCGGGCAACCGGGTGAGCGTGGCCTGGACCGCCCCCGCGTTCGCCAAGGCGATCACGATGCCGCTGTCGCCGGAACGCGCACAGGTGCTGCTGCGCACCCCGTACCCGGACGCGGAGGTGAGGGAGGTCGTGCTGCGGACCGGCGGGGAGATCAGCGCGGTGTACGAGGTCAGGTGCGCCGACCGCGACCTCATCGTGAAGATCTACCCGAATGTGCTGACGGCCCGGCTGCACAAGGAGGTGCACGTCTACGAGCTGCTGCGCGGCAGCGGCGCCTCCTGTCCCGAGATGGTCCACTGGGACGTCTCGCGACGCGACCTGCCGCACGCGTACGCGGTGATGACGAAAGTGCCGGGCCGCCCGCTGTCGGAGGTCTCCGGCGGGCTCTCCGCCGAGGAGGTCGCGGGCCTGTACCGGGAGATGGGCCGGACGCTGCGGGCGGTGCACGGGGTGCGGGTGCAGAGGTTCGGGCCGATCGACGGGCCGCAGGAGAGCTCCAACGAGGCGTACGTGGGCGGGCAGCTGGACCTGAGGCTCGCGCAGTTCGTCGAGTTCGGCGGGGATCCCGAGCTGCACGCGGAGCTGAGCGCCCACGTCCGGCGCGACCGCCACCTGCTGGCGCGCTGCGACGCGCCCGTGCTGTGCCACAACGACTTCCACGAGCGCAACGTCATGGTCGCCGAGACCGAAGGCCCCGGTAGCCCGCTACGGATGACGGGGGTCATCGACATGGAGAACGCGCTGGGCGGCGATCCGCTGATGGACCTGGCGCGGACCGACTACTTCGCGGTCAGGGGTGACGCGGAGCGGCGGCGGTACCTGCTTGAGGGGTACGGCGACCTACCCGACGACTGGCCGGAGCGCCTCGCGTTCTACCGGCTCTGCCACGCCCTGGAACAGTGGCACTGGCTGGCCACCCTGGGCGAGACCGCCGCCCTGCCCGTGATCGCGGAACAGCTTCGTGAGTGTCTCAAGGAGAAGGTGTGACAGACGTCTTTCCCGCCTCGTTCGCCCAGGAGCGGATCTGGTTCCTGCACGAGCTCCTGCCGGACCTGGCCGTGTACAACATCCCCGTCCGCCTGGAGGCGACCGACCTGCGGCCGGTGGACCCCGATCTCCTGGAGCGGGCTCTGACGGTGCTCGCGAACAGGCACGAGTCGATGCGGACGTCGTTCGAGCTGCGCGACGAGCAGGTCGTGCAGACGATCGCGGACCGGGTGCCGGTCTCGGTGGCCAGGACCGACCTTTCCGGATTGCCCCCACGGGAGGCGGCCGAGGAGTTCGAGCGGGTCGCGGCGGCGGAGGCGCGCGCGCCGTTCCGGCTGGACGAGGCCCCGCTCTGGCGGGTGCGGCTGGTGACGATGGGCGGCGAGGAGTGTCGGCTGCTGCTCGTCCTGCACCACACGATCTTCGACGCCTGGTCGTCGACCATCCTGTGGCGGGAGCTGGTGGAGGTCTACCAGGCGCTGCGCGAGGACCGCGACCCCAAGCTGCCCGAGCTGGCGATCCAGTACGCCGACTACGCGGTCTGGCAGCGCGACCGGCTGGGCGGCGGCGAGCTGGACGACGACCTGGCCTACTGGCGGGAGCGGCTGCGCGGCAGCGTACCGCTGGAGTTGCCGTCCGACCGGCCGCGCCCCGCGGAGATGAGATACACCGGCTCGGTGCTGGACTTCGCGGTGCCGGAGGAGCTCACCGAGCGGGTGGGCGCGCTGGCGAGAGGGCGGAACACCACGCCGTTCACGGTGCTGCTCACCGCGTTCTCGGTGCTGCTGGCGCGCTGGAGCGGGCGCGGTGACGTCGTGGTGGGCTCCCCCGTCGCCGGGCGGGAGCTGCCTGAGCTGGACGCGCTGATCGGCATGTTCGTCAACACGCTGCCGCTCCGTACCGACCTGGGCGGCGACCCCGCGTTCGACGAGGCGCTGGACCGGGTCCGCACGACCGTGCTCGAGGCGTTCGACCACCAGAACGTGCCGTTCGCGAAGCTCGTGGAGGCGGTGAGCCCGCCCCGCGACCCCGGCAGGACGCCGCTGTTCCAGGTGGGGTTCAACCAGATCGCGGTGGACGGGCGCGGCCGGTACGGCAACGGCACCTCCAAGGCCGATCTCACCATGGAGCTCCACAATCCGGACGGCAGGCTGGAGGGCTGGGTC
The DNA here is from genome assembly GCF_044459525.1 of Streptosporangium sp. NPDC050284. Classification (NCBI taxonomy): domain Bacteria; kingdom Bacillati; phylum Actinomycetota; class Actinomycetes; order Streptosporangiales; family Streptosporangiaceae; genus Streptosporangium; species Streptosporangium sp. NPDC050284. Next base: position 256,314 of record NZ_JBITIZ010000006.1, on the reverse strand, counting down.
GAGTACAGCACGGACCTGTTCGACGAGGACACGATCCGCCGCCTGGTGTCGGCGTACCTGACGTTGCTCGGCGCGGCCGTCGAGGACCCGGGGCTGCCGATCTCCCGGCTGCCGCTGCTGGACGGGGCGGAGCGCGCCCGGCTGCTGTCCTCCTGGCACGGCCCCGAGGCCTCCTACCCGCAGCGCTGCCTGCACGAGCTGATCACCGAGCGGGCGCGGCTGACGCCGGACGCCCCCGCGGTCGTCTCCTCGGAGGGGACGCTCACCTACGGGCGGCTTGAGGAGCGGGCGAACGCGCTGGCCCGGCGGCTGCGCGAGCGCGGGGTGGGGGCGGAGAGCCCGGTCGCGGTGTGCCTGCCGAGGAGCGCCGAGCTGATCGTGGCGCTGCTCGCGGTGCTGAAGACCGGCGGCTGCTACGTGCCGCTGGACCCGGAGTATCCGAAGGAGCGGCTGGGGCTCATGCTGGCCGACTCGGGGACCCGTCTGCTGCTGACCCGCGCGACGCTGGTGGAGCGGCTGCCGTCCAACCATCCCCCGGCGATCCTGCTCGACGCGATGCCCTCAGGCGGAACGTCCGAGTTCGTCCCCGACCCCGTCTCCCCGGACTCGCCCGCCTACGTGATCTACACCTCGGGGTCGACGGGGGTGCCCAAGGGGGTGGTGGTGCCGCATCGCGGGGTGGTGAACCTGGTCACCGCCCTGGGGTTCACCGAGCGGGAGCGGATGCTGCTGCTCACCTCGCTGTCGTTCGACATCGCGGCGCTGGAGATCTTCGGTCCGCTCACGGCGGGCGGTGCGGTGGTCCTCGCTCCCCCGTACGGCACGGGCCGGCTGGGCGAGCTGGTGACGGAGGCGGGGGTGACGACGGTGCAGGCGCCGCCGTCGGTGCTGGAGGAGATCCTGGAACGGCTGCCCACGGGGCTGCCTCGCGTGTTCAGCGGCGGGGAGCCGCTCCCGGTGTCGCTCGCCGGGCGGATCCACCGGGTCGCCGACGAGCTGTGGAACCTCTACGGGCCGACGGAGACGACGATCTGGTCGTTCGCGCACCGGGTGCCCAAGGGCGCGGAGTCGATGTCGATCGGCATGCCGGTCGCGGGCACCACCGCGTACGTGCTGGACGAGGCGATGGAGCCGGTGCCCTCCGGTGTCGTGGGGGAGCTGTTCCTGGGCGGCGACGGGGTCGCCCGCGGCTACCGGGGGCGGCCGGGGCTGACCGCCGAGCGGTTCGTCCCCGACCCGTTCGGCCGGGGCGGGCGTCTCTACCGGACGGGTGACCTCGTACGGCGGCTGCCCGACGGCACCCTGGAGTTCCTTGGACGCGCGGACGACCAGGTGAAGGTGCGGGGGGTGCGGATCGAGCTGGGCGAGGTGGAGGCGGCGCTGACGGCCTACCCGGGGGTGCGCCGGGCGGTCGCCGCGGTCAGGGACGACGCCCCCGGCGGCCGGGCGCTGGTCGCGTACCTGGACATGGGCGCGGACGCCGAGACGAGCGCGGGCACGCCCGCGGACGCCGGGGGGAGTGCGGAGGCGACGGCCGGGGAGCTCAGGGCGTTCCTGGCGACGCGGCTGCCCGCCACGATGGTGCCGAGCCTCTTCGTGCCGGTACGGGATTTCCCGAAGCTGCCCAACGGCAAGCTCGACCGCGCCTCGCTGCCCTCCCCCGTCTCCGAGGAGGTCCCGGCGGCACCCACGAGACCGGTCACGGCGAGCGAGGAGCTGGTGCACGAGATCTGGTGCGAGGTGCTGGGCAGGAGCGGCATCGGGATCGACGACGACTTCTTCGACGTCGGCGGGCACTCGCTGCTCGGTACCAAGGTCGTCGCCAGGATCTGCTCGACGGTGGGCGTCGACCTGCCGCTCAACGCCCTGTTCACCACGCGCTCGGTCCGCGGGCTCGCGCTGGTGGTCGAGGAGTGCCTGGCCACCGAGATCGACCGGCTCACGGACGAGGAGGCCGAGCGGATCGCCGAGGGGTACGACCAAAATGACGGTGCGGTGAACTAGGACCGAAATAGGTATTTAGGACACTTGCTCTTGGTAGCCTCCGGCCACGGCCGGTGTCCACGGAGTGAGACGCTTCACGACGCACGGAAGCGGTAAGTCACCTTCCGTTCACCGGATCGCCACGAACTGCGGCGATCCCGGAGCGTCACGACGATCGAAGATCTTCCCGTACGGCCGAAACCGGCATTACGCCACACGTTTAACTTTCAATCCTTGACTGTCCGATGACACCAATAATAGGAATGACCTGGCTTATTGCTCGTGAATACTTGGCAGGGCAAAAACCCTGTTTGGGGCTATGGGGGGTGGATGCTCGAAGCGATGCGGGGGGACTCGTCGTCCGCCTCTTTGCACGGTCCGTCATTCACCTCACCGGCTCCCGCCCCCGTCGCCTGGACGACCGGGCCACCCCACCTCGCCCCGGACGCGCTGCTGTGCGACCTGATCGCCGCCCAGGCGGCGCGGACGCCCTCCGCGCCGGCGATCCGCCAGTGGGACGCCGACCTCACCTACCGCGACCTGGTCGACGCCGCCACCACGCTCGCGCTGCGGTTACGTGCCCTCGGGGTGGGCCCTGAGGATCGGGTCGGGCTCTGCGCCAGGCGCACACCGCTGATGACCGTCGCCGCCCTCGGCATCATGATGGCGGGCGGCGCGTACGTCCCCCTCGACCCCGCGCATCCACGCCGGCGACTCGACGAGGTCCTCGACGACGCGGGCATCGCGGTCGTCGTGGCCGACGACCACGGCCGCGCGATGCTGGACGGATGCGGGCGCCCCCTGGTCGAGCCGGAGACGGGCGCCGCGGCCGTGTCCGAAATTACTTCCGCAATCACCTCAGGGCCCCCGGCCGTAACGGGTCCGGGAGGTGGCGGCGAGAGCGTCGGCGGCCCGGCGCTGCCGGGGAACGCCGCCTACGTCCTGTACACGTCCGGATCGACCGGACGGCCCAAGGGCGTGGTGGTGAGCCACGCCTCCGCGGTCGCGTTCGCCTCCGCCGCGACGGCCCACTTCGGCCTGGACGACACATGCCGGTCGATCGCGTTCTCCGCGCTCGGCTTCGACGTCTCGGTGCTCGACATGCTCGCGCCGCTCACCGTGGGCGGCTGCGTGCAGCTGGTGCCGGACGAGGACAGGACCGACCCGGCCCGGCTGCAACGGTTCCTGGAGGCGCACGACGTCACCTGGGGGTTCATCCCGCCCGCGCTGCTGCCGCTGGTCGACCCGGCCCGGCTGCCGCACCTGCGCGACCTGATCACGGCCGGAGAGCCGCCGGGCCCCGAGCAGGTGGCCCGCTGGTCGGCGCACACCCGTTTCCACAACTGGTACGGCCCCACGGAGACGACCGTCTGCGTGGTCGGCACCGAGCTGTCGGGGACCTGGGAGCGTTCGCTGCCGATCGGGTACCCCCTGCGCGGCTGCCGGGCGCACGTCCTGGACGAGGACATGCGCGAGTGTCCCGTCGGCGTCCCCGGCGAGCTGTACATCGGCGGGCCTCAGGTGAGCCGCGGCTACCTGGGCCTGCCCGGCATGACGGCCGAGAGGTTCGTACCCGACCCCTTCGAGTCCGCGCCCGGCGCGCGGCTCTACCGCACCGGCGACCACGTCGCCTGGCAGGAGGACGGCCGGATCGCCTTCATGGGACGGCTGGACCGGCAGGTGAAGATCCAGGGACAGCGGGTCGAGATCGGCGAGGTCGAGTCGGTGGTGCGGGCGCACCCCGAGGTGACGCAGGCGGTGGTCGACGCCCCCGGCGAGCTGGTCGCCTACGTCGCGCCACTGGACGCTCCCGGGCTCGCGGCCCTGCGGGTGCACTGCGCGGGACGGCTGCCGATCTACATGCTGCCCACCCGCGTGGTGCACGTACCCGTCCTGCCGCTGAACTCCTCGGGCAAGGTCGACCTCGCCGCCCTGCGCGACCTCGCCGGGGAATCCCCGGGCGCCTCCCGGAACACGACCGGCGACCGGGGCGGGGACGGGGACGGGGACACGACTGGGGACGCGGCTGGGGACACTGCTGGGGACACTGCCGGGGGTACGACCGGCGGCGCGGCCGGGCTCTCGGGGCTGGCGGGGATCTGGGCGCGGGTGCTCGACGCGCCTCCCCCCGGCCCCGACGACGACTTCTTCGAGCGCGGCGGGCACTCGTTGCGGGCGATGCGCCTGGTGTCGGCCATCAGGGCGGAACTCGGCAGGGACGTCTCGGTCGAGGACGTCTACACGGCCCGCACCTACGGCGCCCTCTCGTCCGGCGTCGAGAACGCCCCCTTCTCCGACGTCGAGAACACCCTCTTGTCCGGCGTCGAGAACGCCCCCTCGCGGGAGCCGGCGGGAGAGACCCCGCCGGCGAAGACTTCGGCGAGCTCGGCGATCCCCGCGCCCCCCACGCTGTCGCCCGCGCAACGACGCATGTGGTTCGTGGAGCGGCTCGCCCCCGACACCCCCGCCCACAACATCGCGATGGCCGAGCGCGTACGCGGCCCGCTGGACCACGGCGCGCTGCGCAGCGCCCTGGAGTCGGTGGTGGCGAGGCACGAGACGCTGCGCTGGCGGATCACCTCCCGTGACGGCGTGCCCCACGTGTCGGTCGTCCCGCCAGGCGGGGTGCCGCTCCCGCTCGACGACCTCTCGGCGCTCGCCCATCCCGAGACGACTCAGAAAAACACCTCGAAACCGGCTTCGGAGACCGCGCCGGAGGCGGTTCCGGAGACCACGCCGAAGACGGCTCCGGGGGCCGCGCCGAAGACGGCTCTGGAAAAAGCCCTGGAGACGGTTCTGGAAACGGAGGCGCGGACGCGGTTCGACCTGGCGCGCGACCCGCTGCTGCGGGCCAGGCTGATCCGGCTGGCCGAGGACGACCACGTGCTCGCGGTGACCGCGCATCACATCGTCTTCGACGGCTGGTCCCAGGACGTCTTCTACCGGGACCTGAGCGCCGCCTACCGCGGTGACCTCCGAGGGCCGGCGGGCGCGTCCTTCGCCGACTACGCGCGCTGGGCGAGGGAGCGGTCGGACGGCGACGGGGTCGACTGGTGGCGTGAGCACCTGAAGGACGCCCCGATGGTGCTCGACCTGCCCAGGGACACCCCGCGCCCTCCCGTCCAGACTTTTTTTGGAGCGCTCCGGACAGCGGAGATTGACAACGAGACCGGAGACCGCGTCAGGAGGCTCGCGGTCCGGCTGGGGGTCACCCCGTACCCGGTGCTGCTCGCCGCTTTCGCGCAGCTGCTCTCCAGGCTGTCCGGGCAGCGGGACCTGCTCGTCGGCACCCCGTACGCCGACCGGGGGCACGTCGCGTTCGAGTCGCTGATCGGCATGTGCGTGCGGATGCTGCCGCTACGGCTGCGTCAGGACCCCGAGGTCTCGTTCGAGGAGCACGTGAGACGCTGCCGCGACGAGCTCGCCGAGGTCGTCTCCCACGGCGACGTACCGCTGGAGCGCGTCGTGGAGGCGCTGCGCGTCCCGCGCGACCTGGGACGCAACCCGGTGACGCAGGTGCTGTTCAACATGTACAACTTCGCCGAGGCCAAGCTGGACCTGCCCGGGTGCGTGACCGAGCCGCTGCCCGCCGGGCTGCCGGGCGCGCTGTTCGACCTGACGATGTACGTCAGCGAGCGCGGCGACGGATACGCCCTGCAGCTCGTCTACAACCCCGACCTGTTCTCCGCCGCCAGGATGGACGCCCTGCTGGCCGGTTACGCGCACCTGCTGGGCGACCTGCTCGCCGACCCGGGACAGGCGACACGCGAGGCCCGGCTCACCCCGGGGAAACCGGCCGCCGCGCTGCCGGTCTGGGACGGTCCCGGGCCGCTGGACACCCTGCACGGCGACGTCGTGGTGGAGGGAGCGGGGCGGATCCTGGGACACGCGGAGCTCACCGCGCTGCGCCACCGTACGACCGCGGCGCTGCGCGCGGCCGGGGTGGAACCCGGCCAGGCGGTCGCGGTGCTCGCCGCGCGGGTCCCCGAGCTTCCCGGGCTGCTGCTGGGGGTGCTGGCCACCGGGGCCCGCTGGGTGATCCTCGACCCGGCGCACCCGGCTCCGGTGCTGGCCCGCCAGGCCGCCGCCGCCGGCGCCGTGGCGACAGTGCGCTGTCCGGGCGCGCCCCCTCTGGCGGGTCTGCCGGAGATCGCGCTCCCGCAGACCTCGCCGCCGGAAACCGCGCCGCACCCCGAGCGGGGCTACCTCTCGCTCACCTCGGGGACCACCGGCGATCCCAAGCCGGTGGTGACCGGTGAGGGACCGCTCGCCCACTTCGTCGCCTGGTACGCGGCGACCTTCGCGGTGACCCCCGCCGATCGCTTCGCCCTGCTGTCGGGCCTGGCGCACGACCCCGCGCTGCGCGACGTGTTCGTGCCGCTCGCCACCGGCGCCCGGCTGTGCGTGCCGGAGGGGGAACTGCTCCGTGACCCCGTCCGGCTGGTCGCGTGGCTGCGCGAACACCGCGTCACCGTGGTGCACCTGACCCCGCAGCTGGCCAGGATGCTCTGCGGGACCGGCGCGATGCTGCCCGGGGTGCGGCTGGTGGCGACCGGCGGCGACCGGCTCACCCACGCCGACGCCGCGCGGCTGCGCCGTCTCGTCCCCGCCGCCCGGCTGGTGGCCTTCTACGGCACCACCGAGACCCCGCAGGCCCACGCCTGGTACGAGATCCCCTCCGGGGTGCGCGAGAGCGCCGAACCCGTCCCCGCCGGACGCGGCATCGAGGGCAGCGAGCTGGTCGTGACCGCCGAGCACGGCGGCCGGGCCGGGGTGGGTGAGCTGGGCGAGGTGGTCGTGCGCAGCACCAACCTGGCGAACGGCTATCTCGACGCCGAACTCACCCGGCTCCGCTTCACCGGTGACGCCTTCGCCACCGGCGACCTCGGCCGCCTCAACCCCGACGGGACGGTGACGATCGCCGGACGGCGCGACGACCAGGTGAAGATCCGCGGCTTCCGGGTGGAGCTGGGCGAGGTGGAGGCGGCGCTGTCGGCCCACCCCGAGGTCCGCGCCGCCGTCGCGGTGGCCGACCGGGACGAGCGGCGCGAGACGGTGCTGCACGCCTACGCGGTGCCGCGCAGGCCGGGTCCGGCCCCGCCGAGATTGCTCGACCACCTGCGCGCGGTGCTGCCCGAGCACGCGGTGCCCGCCGAGGTGTTCGTGGTTCCCGCGCTCCCGCTCACCCCCAACGGCAAGGTCGACCGCGCCGCGCTGCGCCGCCCCGTGTCCCGGCCGGGAGGCGAGGCCGGCGGGGAGGTGTCCGGCCCGACCGAGCGGGCCGTGGCCGAGGTGTGGCGGGCCGTGCTCGGCGTGCCTCGGGTGGGGGCGGCCGACAACTTCTTCGAGATCGGCGGCCACTCGCTCGCGATCGCCGCCGTCCAGGCCCGCCTGGGCAGGGCCCTCGGCAGGGAGATCCCGATCGTGGACCTGTTCCGCCACCCGACCATCCGCGCCCTCGCGGCGCACCTCGACGGTGGAGGCCCCACCGCCGGCCTCGACCGCGCCGCACGGCGGCTCGCCGTGCGGCGAGACCGCCTCAAGGACCGCTCAAGGAAGCCGAGCTGACAACCGCACGATTCCCCCGCATCCGACCCCGAACCGACGTCCGCCCCCTCCGGCCCTTCGCGGCCGGACCGGCCCCCATCCCCCACCCCCTCCCGCGACCGGGGCGGCGCCCCGACCGACGGCCGCACGACGTCCCGCACCGCGAACCGATCCACGAACCCACCCGCTGACCCGACCGGCGCCCCGGCAGACCGTCGAGCCGGTGACCGAACCGGCCACCCCGCCGGAGACCGAGTTGATGCCCGTCCAACCCCCCGCGCCGGAGCCGACCGCGGCCGGCAAGGAAGAAAGGGACCCCCGCATGGCCGAGGAGCCCACCGTCGAACCGATCGCGATCATCGGCCTTTCGTGCCGGGTGCCCGGAGCCGGGGACGCCAGGCAGTTCTGGCGCAACCTCGCCGACGGCGTCGAGTCGCTGACGCACTTCACCCGCGAGGAACAGCGCGCGCTCGGCGTGCCCGACCACGTTCTCGACGACCCCGACTTCGTACCGGCCGCGATGATGCTCGACGACCACCAGGGGTTCGACGCCGCGTTCTTCGGCATGTCGATCAGGGAGGCGGAGATCCGGGACCCGCAGCACCGGCTCTTCCTCGAACTGTCGCACACGGCCTTGGAGGACGCGGGCTACGACCCGTTCAGGTATCCGGGCGAGATCGGCGTCTACGCCGGTTCCGGCTCGGACTTCTACCAGTGGATCAATATCAGGAGCAACGCGCAGGCCCACGCGAACGCGGGCTGGCTCGCCGTCATGGTCGGCAACCACGTCGACTACTGCGCCACGCTGTCGTCGTACAAACTGGACCTGCGCGGCCCGAGCTACACCCTGCACACCGCGTGCTCGACCTCGCTGGTCGCGATCCACGTCGCCGCCGAGGCCCTGCGCAACGGCGAGTGCGACATGGCCCTGGCGGGCAGCGCGATGCTCGACCTGCCGCAGGGCCAGGGATATGTGTACGACGAGGACGGCATCGTCTCCCCCGACGGCCACTGCCGGGCCTTCGACGCCAAGGCGGCCGGCACGATCTGGGGCAGCGGCGGCGGTGTGATCGTGCTGAAGCGGCTGTCCGAGGCGATCGAGGACGGCGACAACGTCCGGGCCGTCATCCTGGGCAACGCGATCAACAACGACGGCGCGGGCAAGGTCGGGTTCTCCGCGCCCAGCATGGACGGCCAGGCCGCGGTGATCGCCCAGGCGCTCGGGGTGGGCGGGGTCGACCCGCGCACGGTCACCTACGTCGAGGCGCACGGCACGGGCACCGCGCTGGGCGACCCGATCGAGGTCGCGGCGCTGAGCAGCGTGTTCGGCCAGGACACCGACGACACCCAGTGGTGCGGCATCGGCTCGGTCAAGAGCAACATCGGACACCTGGGCCAGTCGGCGGGCATCGCGAGCATCATCAAGGCGGTGCTCGCCCTGGAGAACGGTCTGATCCCGCCCACGCTGCACTACGAGAGCCCCAATCCGAAGATCGACTTCCCCCGGAGCCCGTTCTACGTGACGGGGACGCCCACCAAGTGGGAGCGCAACGGCTTCCCCCGGCGCGCGGGCGTCAGCTCGTTCGGCATCGGCGGCACCAACGCGCACATCGTGCTGGAGGAGGCTCCGGCACCGGCACGCGAGGAGCGCGACCCCCGCCCGGCGCACCTGCTGCGGCTGTCGGGCAGGACCGACACCGCGCTCGCCGCCGCCGCCGAGCGCCTCGCCGCGCACCTGGAGGCCCACCCCGGCATCGACCTGGCCGACGTCGCCCACACCCTGCGGGTGGGGCGCAGGGAACTGTCGCGCAGGAGCGCGGTGGTCGCCTCCGACGTCGCCGACGCGATCGCCGCGCTCCGCGACCCCAAGCGGACGATCTCCGGTGCCGCCTCCCGGCGCACCCCGAGCATGGCGTTCCTGTTCTCGGGGCAGGGATCGCAGTACGCGGGCATGGGCGCCGAGCTGTACCGCACCGAGGAGGTCTTCAGGGACGCGGTCGACGAGTGCGCCGAGATCCTGCGGCCCGTGCTGGGCGAGGACCTGCGCGAGCTGATCTTCGCCACCGGCGAGGAGGCGGGCGAGCGGCTGCGGCAGACGGCGCTGACCCAGCCCGCGCTGTTCACCGTGGAGTACGCCCTGGCAGCGCTCTGGCGCTCGCTGGGTGTCGAGCCCGCCGGGATGATCGGCCACAGCATCGGCGAGTACGTCGCGGCGACCGTGGCCGGGGTCTTCAGCCTGCCGGACGCGTTGCGGCTGGTGGCCGCGAGGGGACGCCTGGTGCAGAGCTTGCCCGCCGGAGCGATGCTCGCCGTGCAGCTCGCGCCGGATGAGATCGGGCCGCTGCTGCCCGACGACGTGTCGGTGGCGACCGTCAACGGCCCCGGGACGTGTGTGGTCGCCGGTCCCGGTGCCTCGATCGCCGAGCTGGCGGACATGCTGGAGGAGGAGGGCATCGGCCGGATGGAGCTGCGTACCTCGCACGCCTTCCACTCCTCGATGATGGACCCGATCCTGGGTGAGTTCCGCGCGCTGGTCGCCGGTGTCGAGCGGTCGGCGCCGAGCCTGCCGTTCCTGTCGAACGTGACCGGCACCTGGATCACCGCGGCCGAGGCGACGGACCCGTCGTACTGGGCCCGGCACATGCGCGAGCCGGTGCTGTTCGGCGACTGCGTGACGGCTCTGCTCGCCGAGGGCGACTGGATCATGATCGAGTGCGGCCCCGGCAAGCAGCTGGCGGGGCTCGCCAGGGCGCAGACCCCGCCGGGCGCGGTCGCGCCGCTGCCCTCCCTGCCCGGCCCCAAGGACGCCGGTGGCGACGTGGGCGTGCTGTCGGCCGCGTACGGCACCCTGTGGGTGAACGGTGTCGCGCTGGAGGCTTTCGGCGAGGAGGGGCACCGGGTCTCGCTGCCGACCTACCCCTGGGAGCGCCGGCGCGCCTGGATCGACCCCGACCCGCACGGGGCGTTCGTCGGCGGCGTGGCCAACCACGCGCAGGTCGAGGAGGACCTGCCGCTGGACCGCTGGTTCAGCGTGCCGGTGTGGCGGCAGGTCCCGCCGAGGCCGGCGCCTTTGTCGCCGGTCACCCGCACCCTGGTCTTCGCCGACGACGGCTCGGCCGGGCTGGTGGACGCGCTGCGCGCGACGGGGGCCGAGGTGGTCGAGGTGCGGCCGGGCGACGGGTTCTCCGCGGAGCGCCCCGACGGCGTCTACACCGTCCGTCCCTCCGAGCGCGCCGACTACGACGCGCTGCTGGCGGCCGTGGGCGAGGTGCCGGGGCGGGTGGTCCACGCGTGGACCGTCGGCGACGAGCCGGCCGCCGGCACCGAGGGGACCTGGCGGGCTCAGGACCGCGGCTTCTTCAGTGTGCTCGCGCTGGTGCAGGCGCTGACCTCGGCCCAGCCGGCCGACTCCACCGGCGGGGTGGAGCTGACCCTGCTCACCTCGGGGGCGCAGGACGTCACCGGCGGCGACCTGCTCCGCCCCGAGCACGCGACCCTCGCCGGGTTCCCCCGGGTGGTGCCGCTGGAGACGCCGTGGCTGCGGGTGCGCCACGTCGACGTCGAGGGACGCGACTGGATCAGGCACGCCGCCGCGGAACTGGGCAGGAGGCCGGAACCGGACGAGGCGGGACTGCTGCCCACCGTGAGCATCAGGGGCGGCCGCCGCTGGCTGCAGCACTACGAGCAGCTGGAGGTGCCCGCGGCCGGGACGTCCTCACCGGAGACGGCCGAGGCGGTCGGCGGGCAGTCGAGCCCTCGGGACGGACAGGTCTACCTGATCACCGGCGGCCTGGGCGGCATCGGCGTCTCGCTCGCCGAGGACCTCGCCGCGCGGGCCCGGGTACGGCTGGTCCTGCTGTCCAGGACCGGTCTGCCCGACAGGGCTGAGTGGGACGCGCACGAGACCGGCCGCGCGGGCCGGGCGATCGCCGCGATCCGCAGGATGGAGGAGGCGGGGGCCGAGGTCCTGGTGCTCGCCGCCGACGTCACCTCCCCCGCCGACATGCGCAGGGTGAGGGAGGAGACGATCGCCGGGTTCGGCCGGGTGGACGTGATCGTGCACGCCGCGGGACTGCCCGGCGGCGGCATGGCCGAGATCAAGGAGCGGGCCGCCGCGGAGGAGGTGCTCGCGCCCAAGGTGGTCGGCACGCTCGCGCTGCGCGAGGCCTTCGGTGGCCTCGACCTGGAGGCCGTCGTGCTCTGCTCGTCGATCACCGCGGTCGCGGGCGGATTCGGCCAGGTCGACTACTGCGCGGCCAACAACTTCCTCGACGCGCACGCCAGGGGCGAGCACGGCTGGGGCGCGGCCACGGTCGTCTCCGCCAACTGGGGCAAGTGGCTTGAGGTCGGCATGGCGGCCGAGGTCGCCGCACCCGCCGGGTTCGTGGCGCTGCAGCGCGGCGACCGGATCAGGGCCGTGGACCACCCGGTGCTGTCCGCCTGGCACGAGGCCGACGGCGAAGGTCTCGGCTGGGCCGGGGGCAGCCTCTCCCCCGACACCCACTGGGCGCTCGACGGGCACCGCATCTCCGGGGTGCCGGTGCTGCCCGGCACCGGTCACCTGGAGCTGGCCCGCTGCGCCGGAGAGGTGGTGCTGCCCGGCACCGGCGCCATCGAGTTGCGCGACGTGGTGTTCGTCGAACCGCTCTCGGTGGCCGACGGTGCCTCCGCCGAGATACGCGTGACGTTCAGCACCGAGACGGACGGCGCGGACTTCCAGGTGCGCAGCGTCATCGGCGGCGAACAGCGCACCCACGCGCGCGGCACCGCGGCCAAGGTCGACGCCGGGTCCACCGGGCACGCCGACGTGGCGGCGATCGTCGACCGCTGCACCCTCGCGTCCGACGAGCAGGGCGGGGTGCCGCTGTCCGGGCTGCTCACGCTCGGCCCCCACTGGGGTCACATGCAGAAGTGGTACATCGGCCAGAACGAGGCCCTGGGACTGTTCGATCTGCCCGAGGAGCTGTCCGAGGACCTGGAGGGCTGGGGCCTGCACCCGGCACTGCTCGACAGCGCCACCTCCTTCACCTGGGTCGACGTCGTCGGCCACTACCTGCCGCTCGGCTACGGCCGCATCACCGTCAGGGACCGGCTGCCCGGCAGGTTCTGGAGCCACATGCGCTTCCGCGACAGCGGCACCGACGAGGTGCTCGCGGTCGACGTGACGCTCATCGACTCCGAAGGCACGATCGTCACCGAGATCTCCGACTACGTGCTGCGCCGCATCAACACCGACGCCGTGGTGGCCGGGGTGACGGCCGACGCCGGAGCCCAGCGGGCCGGTACCGTCTCCGGCACCGTCGCCGGCGCTGTCACCGCCCCCGACTCCGGCGGCCAGGTCACGACGGCCGCCGGAGGCCCCGACGCGGTCGGCATCCGTCCCGCCGAGGGCGCCGAGGCGTTCCACCGGCTGCTCACCACCCCGCTCGGCGCGCAGGTGGTGATCGCCGCGACCCCGGTGGCCGCCTACCTGGCCGGTGTCGGGTCGGTCACCCAGGAGACGGTCGAGACGGAGCTGGACCCGGCCGCCGTGTCGGACCGTCCCCGTACCGGCGCGGCGACCGACGACTACGTGGCGCCGCGCGGTGACGTCGAGGCCGCCATCGCCCGGCTGTGGAGCGAGGTGCTCGGCGGCGAGCGCATCGGCGTCGACGACGACTTCTTCGAGCTCGGCGGCAACTCGCTGATCGCCGTGCAGCTCATCGCCCTCATCCGCAAGGAGCTGGGGGTGCGGCTGCCGATGCGCAGCCTCTTCGAGGAGCCCACGGTGGCCGGGGTCACCTCGCTGATCGAGCAGGCCCGTGCCACCACGCCGGCGGCGGAGACCACCCCGGCCGCGAACCAGTCCACCCAGTCCACGATCCCCCGCCTCCCCCGCAGGAGTGAGCAGCAGTGACCGAAACCCTTCCCGACACCAAGGTCGTCCTCAACGACGAGGAGCAGTACTCCATCTGGCCCTCGGGCCGCGACAATCCGGACGGCTGGCACGACGCGGGCTTCACCGGCACCAAGGACGAGTGCCTGGCCCACATCGAGCAGGTCTGGACCGACATGCGTCCGCGCAGCCTGCGCGAGGCGATGAGCGCGGGAGAGGCGGAATGACCGAATAGGGGGACGTCTTCCCGTCCTCCTCCGGGTTCCGGGCGGGAACGAACGTGGTTTCTCGCCCGCTTCGAACCCGAGCCCGCCGTCCACGACATCGGCGTGCTCATACCGACGAGGCGCCGACCGGTCGATCCGCACCGGTCGGCGCGCATCTCGGATGTCGCGCTTCCCCCGGTGGTCCGGGCATCGGCCCTCGCGCCCCACTGGTCCGGGTATCGGCCCTCGCGAACACGAGGGCGGCGAGGGGTCAGTACACGTCGCGTACGTAGCGTCTGCTCGCGGCGAGCTGTTTGACGTAGAGGGCGGCCTCGTCGTCGCCGAGGCCGCCGTGGGTGACGGCGATCTCGCGCAGGGTCCGGTCGACGTCCTTGGCCATCCGGCTGGCGTCGCCGCAGACGTACAGGTGAGCGCCGTCCTGAAGCCAGGACCAGAGTCGGCCGCCGTGCTCGCGCATGCGGTCCTGGACGTAGAGCTTGGCGCGCTGGTCGCGGGAGAAGGCGAGATCCAGCCGGGTGAGCAGCCCGTCGCGGTACGACGCGTCGAGTTCGTCGCGGTAGTAGAAGTCGGTGGAGCGGCGCTGCTCGCCGAAGAAGAGCCAGTTGCGGCCGGAGTGCCCCAGCGCCCGGCGCTCGTCCAGGAAACCGAGAAAGGGCGCGACGCCCGTACCCGGGCCGATCATTATCATCGACGCGGCCGGATCCGCGGGAGGGCGGAAGTGCCTGGTGCGCTGGACGAAGACGGGCACCGAAGTGTGCTCCGGACCGTCCGCGAGGAAGGACGAGCACACCCCTCTGCGCTCCGTACCCCGCGGGTTCTCGAACCGGACGACCGAGACCGTCAGGCGCACCCGGTGGGGGTCGACGAGCGGGCTGGAGGAGATGGAGTACAGGCGCGGCTTCAGGCGTTTGAGTACATCCGCCCACTCCTGGGCGGTGGCCCGGACGGAAAGCTCGCCGACCACGTCGACGGCCTGGCGGCCCCACGTCCACTTCGCCAGCTCGCCCCCGTTGCCCGAGCGCAGAAACCTGGTGAGGTCGCGGTCGCGGGTACGGTCGGCGACGAACCTGAGCAGGCCGGGGGTGATCCTGGTGATCTCCAGCCGGCTCCGCAGGGCCTCACCGAACGGGAGGGGGCCGACGTCGGGAATGTCGACGGTGTCGGTGGGGTCGAGACCGGTCACGGCGAGCCATTCCGCGACCAGGTCGGCGCCGTTGACCGGCAGCACCCCGAGCGCGTCACCGGCCTGGTAGGTCAGCTCGCCACCGGTGTCGAAGGTGAACTGCCGCACCTCCTTGGCCGACCCCGGCAGGCTGAGCAGCCGGTTACCGGCCAGGGGCGCGCCGAACGGCGCGGCCCTCCCGGACCCCGTCGGCGACTCGGTGCCCAAGGGCACCGCCCCCGGCTTCGCGGGCGTCATCCCGAGGCGCGGGGGCGTCGGCTCAGGCCCGGACGACGTCGAGCCGGGGGCTGACACCGGACCAGGACCTGACGTGCGTCCGGGACCTGACATCGGACCAGAGCCCGACATCGGACCGGAATCCGGCATCGGGCCGGAGGCTGAGGGAGACGGATCAAGTCCCGGAGGTGTCGATCCGTGGCCCGAGAGGGCCGGATCGGAAGGTGAGAGCGTCGTTCCCGGCCCCGCGCGCGTGGGCTCGGGCTCCGAACTCGCCGGGGACGAAGCGGAAGGTGTCGTCGAGGACGGGACGGAAGGTTCGGTGAGGGCGGTGAGCAGCCGCTCAAGCCAGCCGAGGGCCCGCGAATGGTCGTCGGGCTCGCAGTCCACCCGAGGTGCCAGGCGCTGAGCGCCCAACTCCTCAAGGCGCTGGTCGAGCCGCCGGCCGTGGCCGCAGAAGTCGTCGTAGCTGGAGTCGCCGAAGGCGAGTACGGCGTAGCGTACGCCGTCGAGCCGGGGCGCGCCGGACCCGATGAGGGCTTCCCAGAAACCGACACCGTTGTCGGGGGCCTCGCCGTCGCCGAAGGTGCTGGAGATGACGAGCAGGTCCGCGCCACGGGGGATGCTGTCCGGGGCGCAGTCGGCCATGCTGATCAGCCGGGGGGTGCGCCCCGCGCCGGTCAGCCTGTCGGCGCTGGCGACGGCGAACTCCTCGGCGTTCCCGGTCTGGGAGGCCCACAGGACGACGATGTCGCGTGTCGGCGACGCCGGATCGCCGCTCGCTCGCCCGGGTGGCGGCGCAAGGGTCCGGGAGAACATCCCGGCCAGCACCCCGTTGATCCACAGGGCGTGGGCGGGATCGACGGGGGCGTGGTCCGGCAGGACCGGCACGACCGTACCCGCGGACGCCGGACCGTCGTGAGCGGACCCCGGCCCTTCCAGGGCGAACGCCGCGCCGTCGAGCGCCGACAGGAAACCGGCCATGTAGCGGCGCTCGTGGTCGGCGAGCACCGGCGGCGTCAGGTCGGCCACCCCGAGCAGGCCGGCCAGCGCGGCGATCCGGGCGGGCCGGGAACTCTCCGGGGCGGTTCCCGCGTACCCCGGGGCCTCCGAGGACGCCGAGAACGCCGAGAACGCCGACGCCCCCGCGTACCCCGGAACCGTAGGGAACGCGGTCGTCCCGGCGTGCGCGGGGACGGCGGGGGGTCCCACCGTCCCCGCGTGCCCGGAAACCGAGGAGGCCCCGTGCTCGGGAGCCGCGGGGGACGCCTCGGAGGCGACCCTGGTGAGGGAGACCGCGCACACCTTGAGCTCGGGCTGGAACGAGATGGGATCGACGGCGTCGCTGGTGACCGCGTTGACGCTGAGATATTCGCCGAACAGGTCGTTCCAGTGGAACGGCGCGAAGCAGTCGCCCGGCATGACCCGGTCGGTCAGGCGGGCGGGCAGCACGGCCCTGCCGCGCCGGGAGGCGATCTCCACCAGGTCGCCCTCGCCGATCCCCTGCTCGGCGGCGTCGCGCGGGTTGATCTCGACGAACGGCCCGGGGTTGAGCTTGTTGAGCTTGGCGACCCTTCCCGTCTTGGTCAGGGTGTGCCACTGGTGCTGCAGCCTGCCGGTGTTGAGAACGAACGGGTAGGCGTCGTCGGGCAGCTCGGCGGCGGGCAGGTACGGGCGGGGCAGGAAGGCGGCCCTGCCGCTCGGAGTGGCGAAGGCGAGGCGCGGGCGGCTGCCGTCGGGCCGGGTCAGCGTCGCCTGGCTGGTGCCGTCGTTGAGGTAGCGGACGGGGTTGCGCGCACCGCCCTCCGGCGCACTCGGCCACTGGACGGGGGTCTCGCGCAGCCGCTCGTAGGTGACGCCCCGCAGGTCGTAGCCGGTCTTGGGATTCCACGCCCGCTTGATCTCCTCGAACACCTCCTCCGCGCAGCTGTAGGAGAAGGCGTCCTCGAAGCCCATCTCGCAGGCGACGCGGGCGATGATCTGCCAGTCGGGCAGCGCCTGTCCCGGCGGTTCCACGGCCTGCCGCAGCAGGGTGAGGTTCCGTTCGGAGTTGACCATCACGCCTTCGGTCTCGGCCCACATGGCCGCGGGCAGGACCACGTCGGCGTAGGCGTTGGTCTCGGTGGCGGCGAAGACGTCCTGGGTGACGACGAACTCGGCGGCCTCCAGGCCCGCGATCACGGTCCTGCGGTTGGCGACGCTGGCGACCGGGTTGGTGCAGATGATCCAGCACGCCTTGATCTCGCCCTCGGCCATCCGGGAGAACATCTCGATGGTCCCCTGACCGACCTCGGTGCGCAGGGTGCCGGACGGCAGGTTCCACAGCTCCTCGGTGAAGCGGCGGTCCTCCTCCACCAGCACCGAGCGCTGGCCCGGCAGACCCGGCCCCATGTAGCCCATCTCGCGTCCGCCCATCGCGTTGGGCTGACCGGTCAAGGAGAACGGGCCGCTGCCGGGGCGGCAGATCGCGCCGGTGGCGAGGTGCAGGTTGCACAGCGCGTTGGTGTTCCAGGTGCCGTGCGTGCTCTGGTTGAGCCCCATCGTCCAACAGCTCATCCACTCCCCCGCCGCGCCGATCCACTCGGCCGCCCGGCGCAGGTCGTCCTCGGGGATGCCGGTGAGGTCGGCGACCGTCTCGGGGGGATAGTCCCGCAGGAAGTCCGGCATCGCCTCCCATCCGTCGGTGTGCCGCTCGACGAACTCGTGGTCGACATGGCCGCCCTCGACCAGCAGGTGGAGCAGCCCGTTGAGCAGGGCCAGGTCGGTGCCCGGCCTGATCCGCAGGAACAGGTCGGCCTTGTCGGCGGTGGCGGTACGGCGGGGATCGACCACGATGAGTTTGGCACCGGCCTTGACCCGCTCCATCATGCGCAGGAACAGGATCGGATGGCAGTCGGCCATGTTCGCGCCGATCACGAAGAACAGGTCGGCGCGGTCGAAGTCCTCATAGGAGCCCGGCGGGCCGTCCGACCCCAGCGACAGCTTGTAGCCGCTGCCCGCGCTGGCCATGCACAGCCGGGAGTTCGACTCGATCTGGTTGGTGCCGACGAAGCCCTTGGCGAGCTTGTTGACCAGATACTGCGCCTCCAGCGTCATCTGGCCGGACACGTAGAACGACAGGGCGTCCGGCCCGTGCTCGTCCAGGATCCGCCGCAGCCCGCGGGCGGTCTCGCCGATCGCCGCGTCCACGCTCGTCGGCGCGGGCTCGGCGCCCCGGTCCGGCCTGACCAGCCCGTTTTCGAGGCGACCGGGGGCGGCGAGCATGTCCGCGGTGGTCGCCCCCTTGGTGCACAGCCGACCGGCGTTGGCCGGGTGGCTCTTGTCGCCGGAGGCCTTGACGACCCGGCGCCGCCCGTCCACCTCCAGGACGATCCCGCAGCCGACACCGCAGTACGAGCAGACCGTCTTCACTTTCTCTGACGCCGCCATTAGGTCCCTTCTCCCTGAGCAGGGGCCCGTGACACCCTCCGCCGAACAGCGGGGACACCAAAGCCGCATCGGGCGGATCCAACGACGGAAACATAAGAAACAGGCGTTACGTAGATGTCACATCTGTCCGCGTCCGTCTGTTACATCCACATCACCGCCGATCTCCCCCGGCCACGCGCGGCCCTCCTCGACGTGCATTCGGGCGTCAGGGAGCCCGTCGACCGACAAGGAAACCGGCGCGGAAACCGGGCGGAGCATCCACGATTCGGCATCGCCTCTTCGCGAATACGGGCCGGACCGAGAGATCCGGTAAGCGTCGGCACGGAGCCGACGCCAGCCGATCACCATCAGGGACGGGCCCATGTTTTGAATGTCACTCGTTCCACCGGGATCCCCGCCGTCATCCAGACCTCGGTGACCGCGCCGATTCGACGAGCAGGAAGCCTCCGGTCAAGCAGCGACCTGCGAAGTGACCGACGCGCGGGCCGCGAAGTCCGCAGCCTGAGCGCGGAGTTCAACGATCTCGGCCGTGTGGTGCCTGTCCGCAGCGGACAACAGGGTGTTGAGTCTGGCCGCTACAAGGGCCGACTGCAGGCCGGCGCTCTCCAGTGCCTGGCGGCCGGCGGCTGCGGCCCGGTCAAGGTCACCCTCGTCGAGGAGTGCGGCTGCCAAGCCAATCAGGTCCATCGTCTGTACCCGGTCGAACCCTGGTTTGCGGAGCCGCAGCGCGGCTTCGAAGTGAGGGCTGGCGGGGTGCCCACGATGGCCGAGATGAGTGAGATCGCGGGCGCTGACGGCTCGGGCGCCTGCGTGCTCGGCGTCATCGAAGTAGGCGATCCATTCGGGACTGTCCGTGATCTGAACGAGAAGTTCGTCAGCGTGACCGAGATGACGGGCGGCTTCGCCGGGCCGGCCGAGGCCCGCGTGGACGCGACCGGTCTGGGATTGCACGAGCGCCTGCACCGCCACCTGGCCGTCGCGTCGCGCGCGGACCGCTGCGAGGTCAAGCAGCGCGAGCGCGTCATGCAACCGCCCCAGGTAGATCATCTGGTGTGACATGCGGGTGACGATCTCCGCTCCGCGACCGGGTACCCCGGCCTCGCCGGCGGCGTAGAGGGCATATGACCAGTACCGCTGCGCGGCGCCATAGCGGCCGGCGTCGTGGCTGGTCCACCCGGCAAGCGCGGCCAGGTCGGCTGTGGTGGCGAAGACACGGATGCGAAGACTGTCCGGGACGCCGTCTTGGATACGGCGCATGACCTCCGCGAGCTGGCCGACGATCGCAGAGCGACACAGGGCGCCGCCGTGCGCCGATTCCAGCCGCGCGAAGGCAGCGGTGACTTCCTCCAGAGCGGCGACGGTGTCGGTGCTGAAACCAGCCTGGCGGCGGCTGAGCGGGCGGCCGACCGTCTCAAGCAGGTGCGCGGTGCCGGCGACCAGCGGGGTACCGACGATGAGGTTGAGGACTTCGCGGCGATCGGGCATCAGCAGGTCCATCCGAGTCCATCCGACCAAGGTCTCCGCAGCGGGTTCTCTTCACATCCTCTCCCCCTTGAGGGGAGAGGATGTGAAGGCCTGCCTGGGGTCCTGCGAGAAGCGATCCAGTCGTTGACGAAGCCGACCGGCTCATCGCGTCCTTGTTCGATCGTCACCCGTCTGACCCAACAGGTCATCTACAGCGCCCGTGGCTGTCGCAGGGGACACGCACCCTGCGCGACGTCAAACGAGCTCGGCCGGCGCCCCAACGTGATGCTCCAGATCCTCCCCTACCGGGCCGGGGCGCATCCGGCGATGACCGGATCGTTCACCGTCGTGGGCTTTCCCGCTTCGAGCGACCTGGACGTCATCTACCTGGAGAACATGTCCAGCGGCCTGTACCTGGAGGACGCCGCGGACGTCCGCCGGTACGTCTCGGTGTTCGACTACCTCAGGGCAGCGGCCCTCAGCCCTGCCGACACCATGACTATGCTGACAAATGCGCCGAACAACCCGGCGTGAGTGTCCAACCGAAGGGGCGCGCGATGTCCAATCCGGTAGACCTGACCACCGCAGCGTGGCGCAAGAGTTCGCTCAGCGGAGCCAACGGCGACTGCGTGGAGGTCGCGGACCTGGGCGACGTCGTGGCCGTCCGCGACTCCAAGAACCCCGGCGGCCCCAAGCTCGTCTTCACCCGTGACACCTGGTCGGCCTTCGTCAAGCGGCTGAAGAACGACGCGTAACTCCCCGAAACCGGAGCCGGACCGGAGACGGCCGCTCGCCTCGGCTGCCGGTGAGTTTCGGGCACCCAGTGTTGGGATCGTACGGGCCATGGGCCGCACGATCCCAACAGAGACCGTCAGGTGACCAGGTCGGCGACGAGTTCCAGTTGTTCCAGGCGGAGGCGGAGGGTCGGGGTGACCAGGCCGACGACGAGGGAGGTGGCGCCCGCCTCGCGGTAGGCGGCGACCCGTTCGCGGAGCTTGCCGGGCGGCCCGCACATCGTCATCGCGTCGACCAGGCCGTCGGGGAGCAGCGACATCGCCTCGCCCTGACGCCCGCCCAGGAACGCCTCCTGGACCGCCTCGGCCTCCTTCTCGAAGCCGAGGGAGCGGGCCAGACGGTTGTAGAAGTTGGTACGGCGCGAGCCCATGCCGCCCAGATAGAGGGCGAGCATGGGCCGCATCATGTCGAAGGCGAGTTCCTCGTCCTCGTCGACGAGGGTGAGGATCATCGGGGCGACGTCGAAGCCGTCCAGAGTGCGGCCCGCCCGCGCCGCGCCCGCGCGCAGCTGGGCCGTGCGCTCGGCCAGGTGCTCGGGCGGGAAGTGGATCGCGAGCCAGCCGTCGGCCAGCTCCCCGGCGAGCGCGGTCGTCTGCGGGCCCATCGCGCCGAGATAGACGGGAAGGTGCTTCTGGACCGGGGAGACGCCCAGGGAGAGCTCCTTGCCCTGCCCACCGGGGAGCGGCAGCGTCACGGTCTCGCCCGAGTAGCTCACCGGGCGTCCGGCCAGGGCGAGACGCAGCACCGACAGGTAGTCGCGGGCGCGGGCCACCGGCCGGTCGAAACGCTCCCCGTGCCAGCCCTCCACGACCTGCGGCCCCGACACGCCCACGCCCAGCCGGGCCCGGCCGCCGGAGATCTGGTCGACGGTGGCGGCCGTCATCGCCGCCACCGTGGGCTTGCGGCCCGACATCTGCAGCACGCCGGTGCCCAGCGCGATCCGTTCGGTCCGGCCCGCGATCCACGCCATCAGGCTCGCCGGATCGGTGCCGTAGGTCTCGGCGGCCCACACCGACTCGTAGCCCAGCCTCTCGGCCTCGCGGACCAGGGTGAGGTGGTCGGCGGGGCCGAGCCCGGCACCACCCCAGTAGCTCATGCTGTAACCGAGACGCATCCGATCTCCTCTGCGATGACGGTGGCGAGCAGGTCGGGGGTCTCCTCGGCCAGCCAGTGTGAGGCGTCGAGCTCGCGCATCGACGGCCGAAAGACGCTCTGCCTGCGCCAGCCGAGCAGCCCGCCGCGCGACATGGAGCCGTCTCGGCTGCCGTACAGGACGGTGACGGGTACCGGCAGCGGCGGCCCCTGCCGGTGCCGGTATCGGGCGAGCATCCCGAAGTCGGCGCGGAGTGCGGGTTCGAGGATCGGCCTGAGCACCTCGCGCTCGGCCACCTCCGCCGGAACCCCGCCCAGCTCGATCAGCTGGTCCCAGAACAGCCACGACGGCAGGGAGGGCAGCCTGCGCAGCAGGAGCGTGACGTCCGGCGCGGCGAAGGACCCCACGAGCAGCCGTTCCGGCCACCACCCTCCGGACTCGGGTGAACGACCGGCTCCGGCGCGCTCCGGTGACGGGCCTCCGATGGGCCCGGACGACTCCGGCGAGGGAGCCGACTCGAAAGACGCCGGGAGTCCGGTCCCGGCCGGTCCGGAGGCCGGGGCGAGTTCGGTCAGGCGGCGGCAGACCAGGTAGGCCAGCAGCGCGCCGCTGCAGTAGCCGAACAGCGCGTACGGCTCGCGGGCGTTCGCCAGCAGGTCTCGGGCCAGGACGTCGACCAGCGCGTCCAGGTCCTCGACGGGCGGCTCCGCCAGCCTGGCCTGGCGGCCGGGGAGGTTCACCGACCACACGTCGACCTCGTCGGGGAACCGCCCGGCCAGGTCGGTGAGCGAGGCGGGACCGCTGCCCGCGTTGGGGAAGGTGTACAGGCGGATCCGCCCTCCCTGCCGCTCCCCCACCGGCACGAACCACGGCGCGGTCATCGCGTTCCTTCCGGCGTGGAGACGTCGGGCGCGGGTTCCGGGGAGCCCGGCCCCGCGGAAGAGGCCGGGAGTCGTACGACGGGAACGGAGGTCACGAGCCCGCCCCTTCCTGGATGAACGCGGCCAGCTCGGCCGGGGTGGGATGGTCGAATACCGCGCGAACGTTGACCGCCCGGCCCGCGAGCTCCTCCAGCGGGGCGATCAGCCGTACGGCGAGCACCGAGTGCCCCCCGTTGAGGAAGAAGTTGTCGTGCTCACCGAGTCCCGGGCGGCGCAGTGCCTCCCGCCAGAGCCGCAGCACCCCCTCGGCGAGTTCCGAGCTCGCCGGGGCACGGGGGACGGACGGGGAGGCGTCCTCGGGGACGGTGAGCCCCCGATAGTCGATCTTGCCGTTGGCGGTCGTCGGGAACTCCCCGGCCAGGACGATCCCCGAGGGGACCGCGTAGTCCGGCAGCCGCGTCCCCGCGTACCTCCACAGCTCCTCCCGCAGCGCGGCCTCGGTCTCCCCGTCGGGAGGGTCCGTGGGCTGCACGAACGCCACCAGCCGGTCGTCGTGGACGATGACGGCCGCGACCTTGACGGCGTCGTGGTGGTGCAGCACCGCCTCGATCTCGCCCAGCTCGATGCGGTGTCCGCGCAGCTTGATCTGGCGGTCGTCACGGCCAAGCAGTTCCAGGGTCGCGTCGTGCCTGAGCCTGGCCATGTCCCCTGTCCGGTAGAAGCGCCCGTGGCGGGGATGTTCTCCG
This sequence comes from Streptosporangium sp. NPDC050284, assembly GCF_044459525.1. Lineage (NCBI taxonomy): Bacteria > Bacillati > Actinomycetota > Actinomycetes > Streptosporangiales > Streptosporangiaceae > Streptosporangium > Streptosporangium sp. NPDC050284. Next base: position 232,875 of record NZ_JBITIZ010000006.1, on the reverse strand, counting down.
AACCGCTCCGCGGTCAGCTCAGGACGGTTGACGTACCCTGCGCTCACCCCGTCGCCCGCCACGCACAGCTCGCCGGGTACGCCTGGCGGGGCCTCGCGTCCGTCGGCGTCCCTGACGAAGATCCGGGTGTTGGCGAGCGGCACCCCGATCGGCACCGGGTCGGCCGGGGGGCCGAGGATCTCGGCGGCGGTGGACCAGATGGTCGTCTCGGTCGGCCCGTAGACGTTGAACAACCGGCAGCCCAGGCCCAGCAGGTCCGTGGCGAGCGCGGCAGGCATGGGCTCTCCGCCGCAGAGCACGACGCGCCCGGCCAGTTCGTCGCGCGCCTCGGGGGCGATGAGCCGCCACGCCGTCGGGGTGGCCTGCACGACGCGTACGTCCCGCGCCGCGATGAGTTCCAGGAACCTGCGCGGCTGCAGCTGGTCGTCGTCGGAGGCGACGACCAGGGTGCCGCCGACGGTGAGCGGGAGCATCAGCTCCAGGGCCGAGATGTCGAAGGAGGTCGTGGTGGACCACAGCACCGCGTCGGCCGCGCCCGCCCCCAGCCGGTCGGCGAAGTCCAGGACGAGGTTGGCCAGGTTGCCGTGGGTGACGGCCACTCCCTTGGGCCTGCCGGTGGACCCCGAGGTGTAGATCACGTAGGCGATCGACTCCCCGGAGATCGTCGCGGAGACCTCGGCCGCGTCCAGCGGTCTTCGCGGCCCCTGATCCGCCTCGGCGCCGGAGGCGGGGGCCTGCGGCATGGGGAGCACGGGCGTCTCCCCCGCCCAGGGAGCCTCGGAGTCGGCGACGACCAGGCGGGCACCGCAGTCCTCCACCTGGTAGGCGAGGCGCAGCTCGGGCTGGCGCGGGTCCAGCGGCAGGTAGGCGGCTCCGGCCGCCCAGACGCCGAGCACGGCGGCGACCATCTCCGCCGAACGGCTCAGGCCGAGCGCCACGATGTCGCCGGGGCCCGCGCCGTACGCGACGAGGGTGTCCCGCACGGAGGCCGCCCAGCCGAGCAGCTCGCCGTAGGTGACCTCCCGGTCGCCGTCACGGATCGCCGTCCCGGTGCGGGTGATGATCCGCTCCAGCAGGGTGGCCGGTCCTTCCCAGGTCCGCGCGGTGTCGTTGAGCCGGTCGAGCAGTCGCCGGTCGTCCGCCGAGAGGGAGTCCAGCTCTCTCTGGGGCCGGTGCGCGTCCTCGGCGGCCCGCCGCAGCAGCGCGGTCATCCGCGCGACGAACGCGGCGATCTCGGCCTCGTCGTGGACCTCCGTGCTGTGCCAGACCCTGAGCGTGAGCCTGCCGGGCTCCTGCACCGCGATGCACTGCAGGTCCAGGCGGCTGCGGTCGAACAGGTCCTCGACGTACTCGGGGACGGAGCCCAGGATGCTCACCTGGTCGTCGGTCCACGGCCGGTAGTTGAACATGTGCCGGAACAGCGGCACCCTCCAGTCTCCGGTGCCGTGCCCGCGCTCGACCAGCACCGCCTCCACCGAGGCGTCCGCGTGTTCGACGCCCTCGAAGAAGACGTCCTCGACCCGTCTGACCAGGGCCGCGAAACCCTCCTCCGGATCGGCGCGCACCCGGATCGGCAGGGTGCTGACGCCGTAGCCGACATGGCCGCGCATCGTGGCCGTCCTGGTGGTGACCGGCATCGCGGCCACCAGTTCCGGACCGGCGCCGTGCGCGCGCAGGGTGAGCATGAAAGCGGCGGCGAGCACGATGTTGTCGGTGGTGCGCAGGCCGGTCCGCAGCGTGTCGAGCGCCCGGCGCGTGTCCGCGTCCACCTCCCAGGAGCAGGTGTGCCCGGCGAAGGTGGGCCGGGCGGGCGACGGCCTGCTGCCGGGGAGCACCATCGCGGCCGGGTCGACGTCCCTGAGCTTGTCGAGCCAGTAGTCCAGCGACTCCCGGGACGCCGCTTTCGGCTCCAGCATGGGCGCGGTGCCCGCGAGCGCGGCGGGGAGCGGTTCCTGGCTCGTCTGCGCGTCGTAGAAACCGCCCAGTTCCTCGACGAGGAACTGCATCGAGGTCGCGTCGATGACGATGTGGTGCGCGACCAGGCAGACCACGCTCCCGCCGCCGTCGGGCAGCGTGAAGTGCCCGGCCCGAAAGAGCAGGTCGCGGCCCAGGTCGAAGGGTTCGTCCAGGAAACCCTGGAGGTCGGCGACGAGCGTCTCCCGCGTGGTCTCGCCGTTCACCAGCTTGATCTGCGCGTCCTTCGGGGCGGTGAGATGCCGCACGGGTGCGCCGTCCACCTCGGGAAACCGCAGGCGCAGCGCCGGGTGCCGCTTGAGCAGCCGGTTCACCGCGATCTGCAGCGGGAGCCTGCGCAGCGGCTGCCGGGTCCTGAACGCCACCGCCAGGTTGGACACCCCGCTCGACCCGGCGAGTTGCTCCAGCACCCAGAACGAGTACGGGACCGCCTCGGGCCTGCGCAGTGGCTCCGCTGGCTCCGGCAGGCCCTCGGGGACCCGCGACGCGCTCTCGCGTTCCCGCGCCTCGGGAGCCGGTACGGGAACGGGTGTCACCTCGGCGGGGCGGTGCCCTCCGGGGACGGGCAGTCGCTGCAGGGGGTGGTCGGGGTCGAGCGCGACCCAGTCCACCGGACAGCCGAGGGTCCACAGCCGGGCGAGCGCCGTGAGCAGACCCCGGCGGTCGTCCCCACAGTGGATCGTCCCCTCGCCCGGCGGCCTCCCTGCCGTCCCCGCCGTACCGACCAGGAGGGACGGCGCGCCTCGCGCACCGCCGGCCTTCGGCCCTGCTGCCGGCTCGGACGAGGGCTCCGGCCCCGCGACCGGCTCAGGACGGGCCTCCACTTCGTGGAAGGCACGTCCCGACTCCTGCTCGGGCGCCGCGCCGGAGGCGGCCACCCGGGCGATCGCCTCGTCCAGTTCGAGCGTTCCCGAGAAGGCGGCGGCGGTGAGTTCTCCCACCCCCTCCCCCGTACACCCTCCGGGGGTGACACCCCAGCCGGTCAGGGTGGCCGCCAGGGAGTAGGTCACCGCGAACGTCACCGGGTCGTCGTCGCGCTCCCCGGCGAGCCAGGCGTCGCAGAGGTCGACGCCGTGCCGTTCGAAAGCCTCCAGGCAGACGTCCATCGTCTCGCTGAACAACCGCTCGATTCCGTACAGCGAGGCCCCCAGCCGACCGGCGCCGCCGGCGGGGAAGACGAACCTCACCCCCGCCCAGGCCGCATCGCGGGAAGGCGGCTCATGCCCGGCCGTTTCCTCGGCCGAGGCCCTCCGCGCGGCGGCGAGAGCGGCGGACGCCTCGGCGGGGGTGGTGGCGACGATCGCGCCCCGTACGGGATGCGGGGTGCGACCCCGCTGGAGGACGGCCACGGCGTCGGCGAACCGGTCGGGGGCGAGGGTGGCGAAGAATCCCGCCAGGCCTTCCCGTACGGCGTCGGCCTCCTGTCGGTGCCGTCCCGACCAGGCGACGACGCGGGGCCGACCGTCCGCGGGGAGGTGGACCGGCGGGAAGCCGTCCTTCACCGTCAGCGAATCACACGGACGCGCGGGCGGGCCGCCTGTCGGCGACCGGCCACCGGGCCCGCTGCGGGCGGGACCGGTGCCGGACCGGGAAGCGGTCATCGGGCCGGTCGCTGTGCCGGCGACCAGGGCGGTCACCGACACGGTCGCCGCGTCGGTGACCGTGTCGGCAGCCGAGCCGGTCGTCGTCTCGATCACGACGCGTACGAGGTCGCCGTCGAGGAGGGCGTCGTCCAGGCGCCTGAGCGCGATCGCGGTTCCCCGCTCCGCGACGGCGCCGAGACTCGGCCCCGAGACGGTGATCGCGAGGTCGCAGATTCCCAGGGCGAGGGCGAGGCAGGCGGCCTCGGCCGTGTCGTGGACGGCGAGCGCGCCCGGTGGGCGCGCGGGGTCGTGTCCGGCGTTCTCCATCGTGGCCTCGACGACCTCGATCGGGACGGGACCGGAAGAGAGCGGGGCACGCGGGCCCATACCGATCACCGCGATCGGCGCGGTCCTCGTCACCGAGACGCCCCGCCGTCCCTGCGGATACGGGCGCGCACGTCCCTGCGGCTGCCCCCCGTGGGGCGCGGGCGCGCGGGTTCGCTCCTGACGGGTTCCTGCGCGCCCGCGACGAGGCGACTCAGAGCCCGCACGTTCGGCCGGGCGAACATCGCGGTGACCGGGATCTCGATACCGAGCGCCCCGGTGATGTCCGCGTGCAGCTCGACCAGCGCCATCGAGTTGAGCCCGGCTTCGAAGAAGTTCTCGTCGGGGTCGACCGTCCGGCCCAGGCGGGCCTCGATCATCCCCGCGACCGTGTCGGCGGCCGACACCCGCTGCCCCGGGCGACCCGGTTGGCCTGGAGGCCGCCCCTCGTCCTCCTCGCGTTGCCGCTCCGCTCCCACCGGCCGACTGCCCTGGATCATCCGGCGCCTTTCGTTAAATTTGTCTGGTTCACCAGGCGAACCCTTTTCGGGCATGCCATGCACCGATCTTCTGACACCTATTCGGACACGACAAGAGCGTATTTTTCGGCTTTTTGGATCGCCGGACGCGTGGAAGACCCCGGAAACGCGTACGGCCACCGCCGGAGCGGTGGCCGTACGCGTTTCCGCGGATCAGGGAGGATCGGGTGGGGATCAGGTGGGGTTGGAGACCGCCGCCCCGATGGTGTGCACGCGCAGGGCGTTGGTGGAGCCGGCGGTGCCGGGAGGCGAACCGGCGACGATGACGACCTTGTCGCCCTTCTCCAGGCGGGAGTTGGCGAGCAGCGAGGCCTCCACCTGACGGACCATGTCGTCGGTGTGGTGGACGAACGGCACCTCGAAGGTCTCCACGCCCCAGGTCAGCGCGAGCTGGTTGCGGACGTGGCGGGCGGAGGTGAACGCGAGCAGCGGGATCGGCGAGCGGTAGCGGGCCAGACGGCGGGCCGTCTCACCGGACATGGTGAACGCCACCAGCGCCTTGGCGCCGACGATCGCCCCGACCTCCGCCGCGGCACGGGCGATCGCGCCACCGGTGGTCTCGGGCAGCCGGTCGAGGCTGTGCGTGGCCTGCAGGGAGCTCTTCTCCGCGGTCGTGGCGATGCGGCTCATCGTCTCGACGACCTCGATGGGGTAGTTGCCGACCGAGGTCTCCCCGGAGAGCATGACCGCGTCGGCGCCGTCCATGACGGCGTAGGCGACGTCGGAGGCCTCGGCGCGGGTGGGACGCGGAGAGGTGATCATCGATTCCAGCATCTGGGTGGCGACGATGACCGGGCGGGCCTTCTCGCGGCAGAGCTCGATGGCGCGCTTCTGGACGATGGGCACCTCCTCCAGCGGCAGCTCGACACCGAGGTCGCCACGGGCGACCATGATGCCGTCGAAGGCCTCGATGATCTCCGGGAGCCGCTCCACGGCCTGCGGCTTCTCGATCTTGGCGAGCAGCGGGAGGCGGATGCCCTCCTGCTCCATGATGTTGCGCACCACGTCGGCGTCGGAGGGACGCCTGACGAAGGAGAGGGCGACCAGGTCGAAGCCGGTGCGCAGGGCCCAGCGCAGGTCGGTCTCGTCCTTGTCGGTCAGGACGGGGGCGCTGACGTTGACGCCCGGGAGGTTGAGGCCCTTGTTGTCGGAGATCATGCCGCCGATGATCACGCGGGTCGTGACGCGCTGGTCGTCGACCCGGGTCACCTCCAGCCGGACGCGGCCGTCGTCGACCAGGATGCTGTCGCCGGGGCTGACGTCCTTGGGAAGCCCCAGATAGGACGTGGAAACCTGGTTACGGTCGCCGGGGACCTCCTCGGTGGTGATCGTGAAGACGTCACCGAAGCCGAGGCGGACGGGACCTTCCTCGAACTTACCGACCCGGATCTTGGGGCCTTGGAGGTCGGCCAGCAGACCTACGCCACGCCCAAGCTCGGCGGCCGCCTCCCTCAACCTGTCGTAAACCTCCTTGTGCAGCTCGTGGCTGCCGTGGCTGAGGTTGAAACGGGCCACGTCCATCCCGGCCGCGATGAGTTCGCGGAGGCGTTCGGGAGATGAGGTGGCGGGGCCGAGAGTGCAGACGATTTTCGCGCGACGAGTCACGGATCCCACCCTAATTGGTACAGACCACTTGGTCGCGACGTTAGCCGTAGCGCCGGTGAAAAATTCGGTGACACAAAGCCACCTCGCATGAACGAGAGGTTACGAATCGCCCCTCGCGCTCACTCTTGAGGTCAGCCGTCACAGGAGTGAGGGGCACCCGCGAGCGCACCCCGAGCCTGGCCGGCCATCGGGACACCGGGCCGGTCATGGGCTTCTGAGCGGTCACCGCGCTTCCGCGTCGGTCACGGGAGTTTCGAGGGGGCACCGCGCTCGCGCCTCGGCAACGGAGGCTTCGGGCCCAGCACCGAAACTCCGGGCCGGCCGGCGGAATCCCTGGTCAGTCGCGGACGATCTCCTCCACGACCAGCCCGGCGCCGATGCCCAGCAGCCAGACGTCCTTGGCGACGGCGATGCCCTGCTGCGAGGGGCGCAGGCTGCCTTCCTCCCGCAGTCCCGGCGTCTTGAGGTAGAGGCCGAGCAACCCTCCGGCGAAGGCGGTCAGCGCGGCGCCCGCCAGCAGTGGCGGCACCACGGGGACCAGCAGGGCCGTACCGAGGGTGATCTCCGCCGTGGAGAGCAGTCTCGTGAACTTCACCGAGTCCATGTCCTTGAGGAACGGGTAGGTCCCGGAGGCCATCCCGTGTAATCCCTTCGCGCTCTCCTCCCCCGCGGATCTCTTGGTCAGTCCCGAATTCAGAATGATCAAACCGGCGGCGATCCGGGGCGGGAGCTGGTGCGGACGCGACAGGAATCTCATGTGAGTCCTTTCTGCGTGGAGAACCCGCCCTCAGGCGCGAGGAGGAAGCCGATGATCCTCACAGTGACGAGAGCGACGGGACGGAACCGGAGTCGTTCTCCTTCCCCCTTCCGTCCCCTTCACCCGTCTGTTGATCGTCTCTTTGCGAGCCCCGGACTGTGCCCGGGATGACACTTCCGCCGACGCCGAACCGCGAGACGACCGCCGTCCGCGTCCCGGCCCCTGGGTGAGGGGCCGGGACGGGGTGAGGGCGCCTTGGGCGCCGCGCCGTCCGGGAGCCGTCAGGGAGCGAGCGGCTCGGCCTTGGCGGCGTTCTCGGCGCTGATGAGGCCGCGGCCGTAGAAGCCGTTGCGCTTCTTGGGACCCTCGCACTTGTGGACCTCGTCCACGAACGCGAGGCCGATCTTGTAGGCGTATCCGCGCGGTGAGGGGCAGGCCTTCCTGGTGGCCGTGGAGTACAGCTGGCGCTGGACGTCCGCGGGGGGCATCGTGAGGCCGCCCTTGCCGGGTTTGCCGAACCGGCTGATCAGGATGGCGGCGACACCGGTGGCGTGCGGTGCGGCCATGGAGGTGCCGACGAGGTACTGGTAGTAGGCGCAGGTGCCGCCCTCGCACTCCCGGATGATCGAGTCGGACTTCGGCGTGCCGTCGGCGGTGATCTGTCCCTTGGCCTTGAGCGCGTTCTCCGGTGCGGCGGCCAGAATGCCCTTGGTGGGGTCGTACGTGCTGCTGCCGTCGAACTCGTCCCCGCCGGGGGCCGCCAGGTCGGCCTGCTCGACGCCGTAGTCGGAGTAGTACGCCTTGCGCCCGGTCGGGCCCACCGAGGTGACCGAGATCACGCCCTTGGACTCGGCCGGGACGTTGAGGCAGGAGTTGTCGACCTTGCGGGTGCGCTCGCTGTCCTTGGGGTAGTTGGGGCTGCTCTCGTCCTTGCCCGGCTTACCGAGGTCGGTGGCGCCGTTGCCGATGGCGCTGATGAGGGTGACCCCGCGCTTGCGCGCGTAGTCGAGGGCGCGCTGCATGCCGGTGATGATGCCGCGCTGCTCCAGTTGCTCCGCCTTGGAGTCGGCCGGGTTGGCCTTGCAGTTGAACAGCCACGGGTCGACGTAGAAGCTCATGTTGACCACGTCGATCCCGGCGTCGGCGGCGTAGGTGAGCGCCTCGACGCTGGGCTTGAGGAAGAACAGGCCCGAGTCCTGACCGGCGCGCAGGTTCACCAGGGATACCTGGGGGGCCACCCCGGCGATGCCCAGGCCGTTGATCGGTGAGGCGATGGTGCTGGCCACGTGGGTGCCGTGGCCGTCGTCGTCCCAGTCCACCGGGTCCTTGCAGCTCTTGAACTCACAGGGGCCGTCGAGGGCGTTGCCGTTGGGGTCCTTGGGCCGGTCGGTCACGAAGTTGCGGCTCAGGGCGTGGTTGAAGTTGGGGGCGATGTCGGGGTGCTTGCCGTCGATGCCGGTGTCGATGACGCCGACCAGTACCCGCTTGTCACCGGGTTCGGTGGCGTAGGAGCCCTCCACGGTGGCGCCGATCATCTTCATGTCCCACTGCCGCCCGGCGAGCGGCTCCGGCGTGTCGGCGGAGCGGTGGGTGCCCGCCTGCCCGAGGGCTTCGGCGGAAGGGAAGGCGAGCGGGGCCCCCACGCTGGAGGCGGTCCGGGGAGCGGTCCCGGCGCTGTAGGTCCCGGGGGTGGCCCCGGTGCCGGAGGTCCCGGCTTCGGAGGCGGATCCGCCCGCGGAGGCCCCGGCCGCGGGTGCGGCGGGGATCGCACCGGCGATGCCGATCCTGCGGTCGGAGGAGACTCCCTCGACGGCGTCGCTGTCGGCCAGGCCTTCCACGAAACCCGCGCCGGGACCGTCCGCGAGGACGTAGCCGATCCTGGTGTCGGTCGACAGGACGGTGCCACCGCTCGCGTCGATCGCGTCGATCGCCCGGTCGCGGGCGCCGTCCGCGTAGAAGACCAGATACTCGCGGGTCTGGCCCGCGCCCGTCGTGGCCTCGCCGCCCAGGGCTCCCGCCGTGAGGGTCGCCGCCAGGGCGAGCGCCGTCGCCGCGCCCGTCAGGCTTTTGGTCCCGCGATTCATCTGAACTCCTTGAGTGTGGAGACTTGGTCCTTCAAGGCCGGGAGGAAACGGGACATGGCGCCGTAACGCTCATCGCCCGCCGCGCCTTCCGATAAGGTCCGGACGTGCGTACGGCGTACAAGGTGCGGGCCTACCCCACCCCCGAACAGGCGGCCATGTTGAACCGCACGTTCGGCTGCGTACGCGTGGTGTGGAACCGGACCCTGTCCTGGCGGCACGCCCGCTACCGCAGCGAGCGGGCCACGACGAACTTCATCCAGGCCAACGCCTACCTGACGGCGATGAAGGCGACCGACGAGCTGGCGTGGCTGAACGAGGTGTCGTCGGTTCCGCTGCAGCAGGCCATCCGCCACCAGCAGGTCGCCTTCACCAGCTTCTTCGCCGGACGCGCCCGATACCCGCGCTACAAGTCCCGCACCGCACGCCAGAGCGCCGAGTACACCCGCTCTGCCTTCCGCTACCGCGATGGGCGATTGTTCCTGGCGAAGCTGGACACCCCGCTCGACGTCGTGTGGTCCTGGCCGGACATCGACCCGGCGAGCATCGACCCGACCACGGTCACCGTGTCGCGCGAGGCGTGCGGGCGCTGGTACGCCTCCTTCGCCGTCGAGGTCAACGATCCGAAGCAGGCTCCGGCGACCGGCACGGCGGTGGGAGTGGACGTCGGCGTAAAAGACTTCGCCGTCACCTCCGACGGCGAGAAGATCGCCAATCCGCGTCACCTGGCCAAACGGGAACGCAACCTGGCCCGCTACCAGCGGCGCATGGCCCGCAAACAGCGCGGCAGCGCCAACCGGGCCAAGGCCAAGGCGAAGGTCGCCCGCGCGCACCGCAAGGTCCGCGCCTCCCGCACCGACTTCCTGCACCGCACCTCGGCGCGCCTCGTCCGCGACCACGACGTGATCGTGATCGAAGACCTCGCCGTGAAGAACATGGTCCGCAACCGGTCCCTGGCCAAAGCGATCTCCGACTGCGGGTGGGGCACCTTCCGCCGCATGCTGGAGTACAAGACGGCCGAACACGGCCGCCACCTGATCGTGATCGACCGCTGGTATCCCAGCTCGAAGACCTGTTCGGCGTGCGGGCACCTGCTCGCCCGACTTTCCCTCGGCACCCGGACGTGGCAGTGCCCGTCCTGCGGCACCCGGCACGACCGGGACGTCAACGCCGCGAAGAACATCCTGGCGGCAGGTCTTGCCGTGTCTGCCTGCGGAGGTGACGTCAGACATTCCGGGTCCTCCCGGGTGCGGTCGCCGACGAAACAGGAACCCCGGCCCGCGAGGGCTGGAATCCCCGTCCTTCAGGGCGGGGAGTAGTCAACGATCCTCCGCACCTGACCCGATCAAGAAAATTTATCTTTCAGGCATATGTACGCCAAAGCAATTCGAAACCCCGCTCTGCGCATTTTTCCCTGAAGCAGTCGGTAAGACATCCGGAATGCCGAACTGTCGGGGGGTGCCGAAGACCAACCGTGGCCTGACCAAACCAGCGATGGAGCACATGAACCGGCCCTGACATGCATGAACCGGCCCGGGTACGCATGGATCAACCATGACATACCCAGACCGGTCATGACATGTCAGGCCAGCTTCCACTCAGACCAGCGGCCGCGCCGTCGGCGGGATCGCCACCGGAAGGGCCGTCTGGCCCGTGAGGTAGCGGTCGGCGGCCGAGGCCGCGGAGCGGCCCTCGGCGATCGCCCACACGATCAGCGACTGTCCGCGGCCCATGTCCCCGGCGACGAAGACGCCGTCGACCGAGGACATGTAGCCCTTGTCCCTCGCGACGTTGCCCCTGGCGTCGTAGAACTCGCCACCGGCGACCTCGGCGAGCTCTTCGAGCAGGCCCTTCTTCTCCGGGCCCACGAAGCCCATCGACAGCGTGACCAGCTCGGCCGGGATCTCCCTCTCGGAGCCGGGGACCGGCTTGAACCCGGCCGCGGGCCCCTCCACCTCGACCAGGCGCAGCGCCCTGACGTTGCCCTCGGCGTCGCCGACGAACTCGGTGGTGGAGACCGCGTAGACCCGGGCGCCGTCACCGTCGGCCAGCTCCTCGTGGGCGCTCTCCATCTTGAACAGGATGGGGAACGTGGGCCAGGGCTGGCTGCCGGGACGGTCCGCCGGAGGCTGGGGCATGATCTCCAGCTGGGTGACCGAGGCGGCCCCCTGGCGGATCGCGGTGCCGATGCAGTCGGCACCGGTGTCGCCGCCGCCGATCACGACGACGTGCTTGCCCTCGGCGCTGATCGGCGAGACCGGGAAGTCGCCCTCCTGGACCTTGTTGGAGGGCGGCAGGTACTCCATCGCCTGGTAGACGCCCTTCAGGTCGCGCCCGGCGACGGGCAGGTCCCGCCACTGGGTCGCGCCACCGGCCAGGACGATCGCGTCGAACTCCTCGCGCAGCCGCTCCGCCGTGATGTCCACGCCGACGTTGACGCCGGTACGGAACTCGGTCCCCTCGGCCCGCATCTGGTCGAGACGGCGGTCGATGTGCCGCTTCTCCATCTTGAACTCGGGGATGCCGTAGCGGAGCAGGCCACCGATCCGGTCGGCCCGCTCGAACACGACCACGTCGTGCCCGGCCCTGGTGAGCTGCTGGGCGGCGGCCAGGCCCGCGGGGCCCGAGCCGACGACCGCGACCCGCTTGCCGGTCTTCGAGGCGGCGGGCTGGGGGGTGACCCAGCCCTCGTCGAAGGCGCGGTCGATGATCTCGACCTCGACCCGCTTGATCGCGACCGGGTCGGAGTTGATGCCGAGCACACACGCCGCCTCACACGGAGCCGGGCACAGGCGTCCGGTGAACTCGGGGAAGTTGTTCGTGGCGTGCAGGCGCTCGATCGCCTCTTGCCAGTCGTCCCGGTAGACCAGGTCGTTCCACTCGGGGATCAGGTTGCCCAGCGGGCAGCCGTTGTGGCAGAACGGGATGCCGCAGTCCATGCACCGCGCGGCCTGCCTGGTCAGCGCGGGCTTGGGGAAGTCCTCGTAGACCTCGCGCCAGTCGCGGATGCGCACGTCCACCGGGCGGCGCGCCGGCAGCTCGCGTCCGTGAGCGAGGAAACCCTTGGGGTCAGCCATCGGTCGTACCTCCCTTATCCCTGAAAAGCCTGAAATGACTGGAAAAACCGAACGGGATGAGTGATCTCGAACATCGGCGTCACCCCTGGACCGCAGCGGTCATGACGGCCTCGTCGATGTCGCGGCCCTCCAGCCGGGCGGACTCGGCGGCCAGCAGGACCCGCTTGTAGTCCGTCGGCATGATCTTGCTGAAGCGGGACGGGTCCCAGTCGGTGAGGATCGCCTTCGCCACCGTGGAGCCCGTCTCGGTGAGGTGGGCCTCGACGATCTCGCGCAGCGCCTCGGACTCGGCCTCCTCCAGCTCCTCGATCTCGACCATCTCCCGGTTGACCCGTTCGGCGTCGAGGTCGAGCAGGTAGGCGACGCCGCCCGACATGCCCGCCGCGAAGTTGCGGCCGGTCGGGCCGAGGACGACCACCTTGCCGCCGGTCATGTACTCGCAGCCGTGGTCGCCGACACCCTCGACCACCGCGGTGGCGCCGGAGTTGCGGACGCAGAACCGCTCCCCCACGACGCCGCGGATGAAGGCCTCGCCGGAGGTCGCGCCGTACAGGCCGACGTTTCCGGCGATGATGTGCCCGTCGAGCGGGGCCGCGTCGTGCGGCTGGACCGAGACCCTGCCGCCGGACAGACCCTTGCCCACGTAGTCGTTGGCGTCGCCGGTCAGCCGCAGGGTGATGCCCCTGGGCAGGAAGGCACCGAAGGAGTTGCCCGCGGAGCCGGTGAAGCGCACGTCGATGGTGTTGTCGGGCAGGCCCGCTCCGCCGTACCGCTTGGTCACCTCATGGCCGAGCATGGTGCCGACCGTACGGTTGACGTTGCGGATGGGCAGGTCGAGCGTGACCCTGGAACCACCCTTGAGCGCGCCCTCGGCGAGCTGGATCAACGTGTTGTCCAGCGCCCTGGCGAGCCCGTGGTCCTGCTCCACGGTACGGCGCAGCGAGGCGCCCTCGGGCAGCTCCGGCTGGTGCAGGATCGGCGCCAGGTCCAGTCCCGAGGCCTTCCAGTGGTTCTCGGCCGGGGTGGTGTCCAGCAGCTCGGCGTGGCCGACGGCCTCGTCGATGCTGCGGAAACCCAGCGCGGCGAGATACTCGCGGATCTCCTCGGCGACGAACTCGAAGAAGTTGACCACGAACTCGGGCTTGCCGGTGAACCGCTTGCGCAGCTCGGGGTTCTGGGTGGCCACGCCGACCGGACAGGTGTCCAGGTGGCAGACGCGCATCATCACGCAGCCGGAGACGACCAGCGGCGCGGTGGCGAAGCCGAACTCCTCGGCGCCGAGCAACATGGCGATGATCACGTCGCGGCCGGTCTTGAGCTGGCCGTCCACCTGCACGACGATGCGGTCGCGCAGACCGTTGAGCAGCAGCGTCTGCTGGGTCTCGGCCAGGCCCAGCTCCCAGGGGGAGCCCGCGTGCTTGAGCGAGGTGAGCGGGGAGGCGCCGGTGCCGCCGTCGTGGCCGGAGATGAGCACGACGTCCGCGTGGGCCTTGGACACACCCGCCGCGACCGTTCCGACCCCGACCTCGGCCACGAGCTTGACGTGCACGCGGGCGGCCGGGTTCGCGTTCTTCAGGTCGTGGATGAGCTGGGCGAGGTCCTCGATCGAGTAGATGTCGTGGTGCGGAGGCGGCGAGATGAGGCCGACGCCCGGGGTGGAGTGCCGGGTCTTGGCGACCCACGGGTAGACCTTGTGGCCGGGCAGCTGACCGCCCTCACCGGGCTTGGCGCCCTGGGCCATCTTGATCTGCACGTCGTCGGCGTTGACCAGATACTCGGAGGTCACACCGAACCGGCCGGAGGCCACCTGCTTGATGGCCGAACGGCGCACCGGGTCGTGCAGCCGCTCGGGGTCCTCGCCGCCCTCACCGGTGTTGGACTTGCCGCCCAGCCGGTTCATCGCGATGGCGAGCGTCTCGTGCGCCTCCATCGAGATGGAGCCGTACGACATCGCGCCGGTGGAGAACCGCTTGACGATCTCGCTGACCGGCTCGACCTCGTCGATCGGCACCGGCTCGCGGACGCCCTCCCGCAGCTTGAACATGCCGCGCAGCGTCATCAGCCTCTCCGCCTGGGAGTCCACCAGACCGGTGTACTCCTTGAAGATCTCGTAGCGGCGCGAGCGGGTGGCGTGCTGCAGCTTGAAGACGGTCTCGGGGTTGAACAGGTGCGGCTCGCCCTCGCGGCGCCACTGGTACTCGCCTCCGACCTCGAGGCGGCGGTGGGCGTTCTCGGCCCGGGGGTAGGCGCGCAGGTGACGCTGCGCGGCCTCCTCGGCCAGGACGTCGAAGCCGACGCCGCCCAGGCGGGACGTGGTCCCGGTGAAGCAGACGTCCACGACCTCCTGGCTCAGCCCGAGCGCCTCGAAGATCTGCGCCCCGGTGTAGGAGGCGACCGTGGAGACCCCCATCTTGGACATGACCTTCAGCACGCCCTTGCCGTACGCCTTGATGAGGTTGCGTACGGCCTTGTGCCTGTCGATCTTCAGGACGCCGGAGTCGACCATGTCCTCGACGGTCTCGATGGCGAGGTACGGGTTGACCGCGCCCGCCCCGTAGCCGACGAGCAGCGCCATGTGGTGCGCCTCGCGCGCCTCGCCGGTCTCGATGACCAGACCGATCTTGGTACGGGTCTTCTCGGCGATCAGGTGGTGGTGGACGGCACCGGTGAGCAGCAGCGAGGGGATCGGCGCCAGGACGTCGGAGGAGCCGCGGTCGGACAGCACGATGATCCGCGCCCCGCCCTCGATCGCCGAGGAGACCTCGGCGCGGATCTCCTCGATGCGGCGCAGCAGTGCCTCGCCGCCACCCGCGACCTCGTACAGGCCGGAGACCACGTGCGGGTGGAAGCCCGGCAGCGCGCCCTCGTCGTTGATGTGGATGATCTTCGCGAGCTCGTCGTTGTCGAGCACCGGGTAGGGCAGCACGAGCTGGCGGCAGGAGGCGGGACCCGGGTCGAGCAGGTTGCCCTCGGGGCCGATGGTGCTGGCCAGGGAGGTGACGAGCTCCTCGCGGATCGCGTCCAGCGGCGGGTTGGTGACCTGCGCGAACAGCTGGCTGAAGTAGTCGAACAGCAGCCGGGGCTTCTCGCTGAGAACGGCGACCGGGGTGTCGGTGCCCATCGAGCCGATCGGCTCGATGCCCGTCCTCGCCATCGGCCCCAGGATGATCCGCAGCTCCTCCTCGGTGTAGCCGAAGGTCTGCTGCCGCTTGATCAGCGTCTCGTGCGACAGGCCCTCGGGCGAGCGGGCGGGCAGCTCCTCGAAGCGGACCAGACCGGCGTGCAGCCAGTCGGCGTACGGCAGCTCCGCCGCCAGCTCGGCCTTGATCTCGTCGTCTTCGATGATCTTGCCGAGCGCGGTGTCGACCAGGAACATCTTGCCGGGCTGCAGACGGCCCTTGCGGACCACGTCCTCGGGGGCGATGTCCAGCACGCCCGCCTCGGAGGCGAGCACGACCAGGCCGTCCGCGGTGACCCAGAACCGTCCGGGGCGCAGGCCGTTGCGGTCGAGCACCGCGCCGACCAGGGTTCCGTCGGAGAAGGTGATCGAGGCCGGGCCGTCCCAGGCCTCCATCATCGTGGAGTGGAACTCGTAGAACGCCCGCCGCGCGGGGTCCATCTCGGTGTGGCTCTCCCACGCCTCGGGGATCATCATCAGCACCGCGTGCGGCAGGCTGCGTCCGGCGAGGTGGATGAGCTCCAGCGTCTCGTCGAAGGAGGCGGTGTCGGAACCGGCCGGGTCACAGATCGGGAAGAGCCGCGACAGGTCGCCCGGCAGGTTCGCCGTCTCCAGCATGGCCTCGCGGGCGCGCATCCAGTTGCGGTTGCCCTTGACCGTGTTGATCTCGCCGTTGTGGGCGACGTAGCGGTACGGGTGCGCGAGCGGCCAGGAGGGGAAGGTGTTGGTGGAGAAGCGCGAGTGGACCAGCGCGATCGCGGTCTCGTAGCGCTCGTCGCTCAGGTCGGGGAAGAACTGCTCGACCTGCAGCGGGGTGAGCATGCCCTTGTAGACGATCGTCCGGGAGCTCAGCGAGGGGAAGTAGACCTTCGCCTCGTGCTCGGCCCGCTTGCGCAGGCAGAAGGCGAGCCGGTCCAGCTCAAGACCGCTCTCACCGTCGGGGGACGCCACGAACAGCTGGCCGAAGAACGGCATCACCGCGCGGGCGCTCGGCCCGGGAAGGTCGGGGGTGGTGGGAACGTCGCGCCAGCCGAGGACCGTGAGGCCCTCCTCCGCGGCGATCTCCTCGATCAGCCGCACGGCGGCCTCACGGGCCCGCTCCTCGGCGGGCAGGAAGGCCATACCGGCGGCGTAGGAGCCGGCCGTGGGCAGGGGGAAGTCCGCCACCACGCGGAAGAAGACGTCGGGGATCTGCGTCAGGATCCCGGCCCCGTCGCCGGTGTCCGGTTCGCTACCCTGGGCCCCCCGGTGATCAAGGTTGCACAGCGCGGTCAAGGCCTTCGCGACGATGCCGTGGCTACGGCGACCGGCAACGTCCGCGACCATGGCGACACCACAGGCGTCGTGCTCGTGCGAGGGGTGGTACAGGCCCTGAGGCTCGGGAAAGCCGAGGTGGGCAGCAGGCATTGAATCCCTCCCGTCGTCTTGCTTCTCTCGAACAAGCAAGGGACGACGTTGGCCCTGCTGCGTGGTGGGTAGAGATTACCGTACCCTGCCGGATACCTGCCTACCCGGTGAGATCCTGCCGAATTAGTGCAGGTTCGCCCGGTTCATTAAACACGCCGCGATGGCACAACATTCCAGGTCCTGGCCCTAGGGTGGCCCAATGGAACCGACCGATCCCACCGGCCTGGGCGCCTCCACCGGTCTGACAGGCAGCGGCACTTCAGATGTCTCCGGCGTTTCCGGCACCCCCGGCGCCTCCGCCGGGACCGGCGACCGAACGGTGGCCGGGACGGGAGCCGGAACCGAGAGCGGGGCCGGGCGTGGATCCCGGACGGGAGCCGGGGCCGGAACCGGGGCCGGGGCCGGGCGTGGAGCCGGCACCGAAGAAGAGGCCGAGGACGAGAACGGCGGTGGAGTCGAGGCTTTCGTCGCACGGGCGGGTGTCGACGGCAGGCGGCTGCGGAACGCGCTGACCGCCCTGGGCGGCGGTCGCTGGTGGACACTCGCCGATCTGGTCAGGGAGACCGCGACGTCGCGGCGGACCATCGAGGCGCTGCTGCGCGAGGTGGACGGCGAACTGGAGCGATCGGGCGACCGCTTCAGGCTCCCGGCCCCTCCCGCCTGGTCGGCCCCGGCACGGGAGGAGGGCGCCCCCGCACAGGACGGACCGCGGGCGAGCGGCCCCACCTCGGCCGGATCGGGAGCGGACGCCCCCGCATCGGCCGAATCGGGAGCGGACGGCCTCTCAGCGGCCGGGCCGCGAGTAAGCAACGTCACGCCGGCCGCACCACGAGCGGGCGGTCCCGCACCGACCGGGCCGCGAGCGAGCACCCTCGCGCCGGCGGACCCGGTGGCCCACCTGCTCCCCGACCGCGCCGACCTGGTCGCGCGCATGGACGAGTTGATCGCCAAGGCTCCCCGGGGCCGCCACACGCTGGACCACGTCGCCGCGACCGGCGAGACCGTGGTCAGGCGGGCGCTGCTGCTGGACGCCCGGTTCTGGCTGGACGGCGCCCGGCTGCTGTGC
The DNA here is from genome assembly GCF_044459525.1 of Streptosporangium sp. NPDC050284. Taxonomy (NCBI): domain Bacteria; kingdom Bacillati; phylum Actinomycetota; class Actinomycetes; order Streptosporangiales; family Streptosporangiaceae; genus Streptosporangium; species Streptosporangium sp. NPDC050284. Next base: position 215,284 of record NZ_JBITIZ010000006.1, on the reverse strand, counting down.
GTGGGCGACCACGATCTGACCTCGCTGGCCACCGCGATACTGCATCCGGGCGTCGAGGTGACCGTCGTCGACGTCGACGAGCGCATCCTCGCCTACATCGCCGGTGAGGCCGACCGGCTCGGTCTGGCCGTACGGACCCGCTGGGCCGACCTGCGTCTGGGCCTGCCCGCCTCCGCGCGGTCCTGGGCCGACCTGGCGATCACCGACCCTCCCTACACCCCCGAGGGCGTCGGGCTGTTCGTCGCCCGTTGCGCGGAGGGGCTGCGCGACCGCGAGCAGGGCCGGATCATGCTGGCGTACGGCGCCAGCGAGCGCACCCCCGCGCTCGCCCTCAAGGTTCAGCAGGCCCTGTCGCAGCTCAACCTCGTCAACGAGGCGATCTACCCCGACTTCAACCGCTACTTCGGCGCCGAGGCCATCGGCTCGGCCGCCGACCTGTACGTCCTGCGCCCCACCACGAAGACCTGGCCCGCCGCGGCCGCCCGCACCGAGACGTCCGGCACCGCCATCTACACGCAGGGGCCCCAGTCCGTGGAGTCGGCGAGTTCCCCCGCCGTCCCGGCCGCCGGTTTCGGCGAGGGGTTCGTCCCGGAGGTGCTGGTGGGCGAGTGGCCCCGCGACGTGCTGCCCAAGGCTCCCAGGGCGCGCCTGACGACCTGGCTGGCCAAGCCCTACGCCAGTGACCCGGCCAGGGTGGCGATCTCCATACCCGCCGGTCTGGAGGCAGCGCTGCCCCGGCTGCTGCTGGCCACCCGCGCCAGGGAGGTCCAGGTCACGCTGGCGGCGGCTCCGAAGGACCTCCCCCGTGACCTTCTCGCCCCCGTCTACGACCTCACCGCCGAGGGAGCTTACGTGCGCGCCGTACGGGTGGCGCCGCCCGCCGGAGACAGCGGAGGCGCCACGAACGCGGACGACGTGAACGACGCGGCCCGGATCCTGCGCCGCGTCCTGGACAACGCGCACGGCAGGCTCGCCAACACCTGGCGCGAGGCCCTGATCAAGGTCAGGGGCGACCTGACGAAGAGGCAGGCGAGGGCGATCGTCGCCGCCGTGGCCCCGTGGGCGGGCGACGTCACCGTCCTCGAACTGCCCGCCCACCGGCTGCTGGAGCTCAGGGCCGCGGTGGAGAGCTCCCTCAGCGCACCAGCCGACGCTGGATGACCAGGCCGAGGCCGTCCATCGCGACCTGCGGATAGGTGAGATCCACCCTGCCCCCGCCGCCCCCGCCGCCCCCGCCGCCCCCGCCGCTCTCCCCCACGCTCGCCCGGGCGGCGCTCCCTCGGACGACGGGGGCGACCCAGCTCACCGTGACGTAGTGCCCGAGGCCGCGGACCTGGGCCCAGCTGCGCGAGCCGTCGAAGCCGTCGGGCGTGTCGGGAGCGGGCCTGACGAAGCCGTCGCCCTTGAGGGCGGCCACGAGCCTGTCGGCGGCGGCGGAGTCGGCGAGGTTGAAAATCAGGAACTGGCCGGAGACCGTGCCGTCCTCGGTCTCGTAGCGGGCGCGCAGCACCTGCGTGCACCCGCCGAGCGCGTCCTGCGCGCTCCCCCAGACCGCCTCCGCGCAGTCGGCGAGGGTCTCGGTGGCCTTGAGCGCGAGCTTGGTCGTGCCCGCCGACACCGAGGGGGCGGGGAACATCTCGGCGACGGTGAGCGGCTGGGGATCGAGGTCGCGGGTCGCGATGGGCGCGTAGTGGGCCGTTCCCGGCTCCGCGCGCAGGACGGCGGCACGCGGGGCGGGCTCGTCGCCCAGCCACAGGAAGGCCCCCACCCCGGCGACCCCGGCCAGCACGACGATGATGATCCACTTGCGCATGAGGAAAAAGCTTACTTCGACATCCCCCCCGCCCTCGAAGAACCCGGATTCCCGACCGAAAAACGAACCCGGGAACTACTTGCTCGGGGCGGGCGCCGGGGAGACGGCGACGATGCGGCGGAAGATCGCCTTTTCCGTGGCGCGGACCGCGAGGGACAGCGAGACGAAGTCGTCCCTCGCGCCCGGCTCGGCTCCGTCGGCCCTGCCGATCCAGACCAGGCCCGCGTAGTGCCCCATCGCGTGGCCGCTCGCCTCGGTGTGGCCGTCGGCGGGAAAGGCTGCCCTGGGCGCCTGGATCGGCCGGACCCAGCCGCCCCGGTGCAGGGTGGTCAGCGTGTTCACCAATGTGTCGGAGGAGGCGGTGTCGCGGAGGTTGAACAGGGTGTACTGGGCGACGTAGCGGTTGTCGGCGCTGGTGTACAGGCCCCTGGCCACCTGGGTGCATCCCCCCTGGGCGAGCAGGTCGGTGAGCTCCTGACCCCAGACCGCCGCCGCGCAGGCGCTCTCCAGCCGAGGGCTGCCCGCCAGCCTCAGCGTGGTCCTGCCCTCACTCAGGGTCTTGGGGAAGAGCTCCTTGGCCGTGAACGGCTTGGGGTCCGCCTTGCTCTCCCCGATCGGCGCGAACACCTTGGAGGAGGGCCATCCCTTGTAGACGTCGGGGCGGGGTTCGGTCCCGATGACCGAGGCGGTGGCCCGTTCGGGCTCGAAGTCGTTGCCGATCGCGGAGATCGCGAAGGTGAGGACGACCGCGGCGACCAGCACACCCGCGAGAGATCCGAACACCACCAGCAACCGCTGCTGGGTCGGGGTCAGCCCCCACTCCTCCAGCTGGGGGATGCTCCAGGTCTGCGCCTTGCTGGGGGTACGGCGGCGCTTGCGCCCTCCTGGTGCGGGGGGCGGGGTCGAGGTCGGTGCGGTCACAGTCCGGTTCCTCCCAGGAGGGTGCCCAGGGCGAAGGTCAGGCCGGCGGCGACCGCGCCGACGAAGAGCTGGCGCAGCCCGCTGTACCACCAGCTGCGCGCGGTGACCCGGGAGACCAGCGCGCCCGCGCCGAACAGCGCCAGGCAGGAGACCACCGCCGACGTCACCAGGCTGGTGACGCCGAGCAGGTAGGGCAGAAGGGGCAGGAGCGCCCCCGCGGCGAACGACAGGAACGAGGAGAGCGCGGCGATCCTGGGCGAGGGAAGGTCATGGATGGTGACGCCCAGTTCGGCCTCGGTGTGCACCTCGAGCGCCCTCTCGGGGTCCGCCGAGATCTGCCGCGCCACTTCGGCCGCCACGGCGGGATCGACGCCCCGCTCCTCGTAGAGCTTGGCGAGCTCCTCCAGCTCGGCCTCGGGGTGGCGTTCGAGCTCTCGCCGCTCGACGGCGATCTCGGCCAGGGCGAGCTCCCGCTGGCTCGCCACCGAGACGTACTCGCCACCGGCCATGGAGAACGCGCCGGCGGCCAGCCCCGCGATGCCCGCCAGCAGGATGACCTTGGTGCCCGCGGCGCCACCGGCGACACCGGCGATCAGCGCGAAGTTGGAGACGAGGCCGTCCATCGCGCCGAACACCGACGGCCTCAGCCAGCCGCCGTTGACGTCGCGATGCCGGTGGTGCATCTCGGCACGCCTCCCTGAGGCGTCCGGACTCATCGCGATCCTTCGTGCGGCGGTCCCCAGGGCTCAGCACCGAAGGGACACCGCGGTCCACCGGTCTCGGCCCCGGAACCAGAACGCGCCGGTGTGCCGGACGATCCGGCGGCGCGTCCGAGATCCCGGGACCTCGACCGTGGGAGAGGCGTCAACGTCGTTCTTTCTCGCCCTCGGGAGCGGCCTTCGTCACGGCCTCCTCCTGGAGCTCGCCTTTCTTCGCACCGGAAACGGCCTTCTCGGGAACGCTCTCGCCCGAGGCCGTGCTGACGGCGCTCTCCGAATCCGCGCTCTCCGAAGCGGTGCCGTCAGAGGCGGCCACGCCCCCGGCGGCGTCCGAGGCCTCCGACGAAACCGCCGTACCCGGCTTCCCTTCGGCCTCGGCGTTTCCGCCCCGGCCGCTCTCCTCGGGATCGGCCTGGTCCGACGGGTGAGCCGGATCGACCGCCCCCCCGTCCTCGCTCAAGCCCTCGGCCACCAACGTCGCCGAGGCCGGCCGCGTCTCGTCGTCCCGCCGGGCCGCACGGTCGTTCTCGGCCTCGTCGGCCTGGTCGGAGGGATGGGCCGGATCGACGGGATCCGCCGCACCGCCCCCCGCGTCCGACGCGACCAGGGTGACGGCCTCGGCCTTCGCCGAGTCCGTGCCATCGATGCCGTCGGTGCTCTCGTCCTCACCCGGCGTGGCGACGCCGCCCTCAAGGTCGGCGTCGGGGTCGGTCGCCGACCTCACCGGCTCCTCGTCGGTCTTGTTCCTGGTGTACCAGAAGTAGGCCATCGCCCCGATGAACAGGATGATCGAGGTCCACTGGTTGAGCCGCAGGCCGAAGATGTGGTGGGCGGCGTCGACCCGCAGGCCCTCGATCCAGAAGCGGCCCACGGTGTAGCCGGCGACGTAGAGAGCGAACAGGCGACCGTGGCGGATCACGTACTTGCGGCCGATCCAGATGAGGACCAGCGCGAGACCCAGGTCCCAGATCGACTCGTACAGGAACGCGGGGTGGTAGGTGTCCACGCCCGGCACCGTGCCCGGCCGGTCGGGGTCGATCTCCAGACCCCACGGCAGGTCGGTGGGGCCGCCGAACAACTCCTGGTTGAAGTAGTTGCCCCAGCGGCCGATGGCCTGGGCCACCGCGATGCCGGGGGCGACGGTGTCGGCCACCGCGGTCAGGGAGATGCCCCGGTTGCGGCAGCCCAGCCAGACGCCCACGCCACCGAGCGCGACGGCGCCCCAGATGCCCAGGCCGCCGTTCCAGATGTACAGCGCCTCGATCGGCTCATTGGGCGCGTCCGGCCCGAAATAGAGCTGCCAGTCAGTGATGACGTGGTAGAGGCGTCCACCGACCAGGCCGAACGGCACGGCCCAGACGGCGAGATCCACGATGGTTCCAGGGACACCGCCGCGGGCGCGCCAGCGGCGCTCGCCGATGACGACCGCGACGATGACGCCGAGCACGATGCACAGTGCGTAGGCCCGGATGGGGACCACGCCGAAGAGATGCCAGACCCCCTGGGAGGGGCTGGGAATCGAGGCGAGGGGCATGTCAGGTGACGTTACCGTGTCCCGGGCTACTTGGCGGCATCAAGAACGGCCTGACGTAGCTCGGCCGGTTTGAAAGCCACGCCGGTGTCCACCTCGGTGCCGTTGAGTTTCAGCGTCGGGGTGCCCGTGAGCTTCTGGGTCTCCAGGACCTTGGTGCTGTAGGCGAGGTGCTCGGGAGCCTTCTCCTGGCTGGTCACGCACTTGTCGAAGCCGGGATCGGTCACCCCGGCGTCCTTGCCCCAGTCGATCAGGTCAGGGATCTTGAAGCCTTCCACGGTCTCCGAGGGCTGTGCGTCGAACAACTTGTCGTGGAACCTGCTCCAGGCGACGCCTCCGGGAATGCAGCGGGAGGCCGCCCCGGCCCGTACGGAGTTACCCCGGGTGATGCCCTTGTTGGTCTGCTCCTGGAAGATCGTGATCGGGTGGTAGACCACCTTCGCCTTGCCCTCGGCCGCCAGGTTCTTGATCGTGGGACCGCTGGTCTCCTCGAGCGCCCTGCAGGCGGGGCACTGGAAGTCCTCGAAGACGTCGAGGACCGGCGACTCCACCCCCGCCTTGGCCATGACCACCGAGCCGTCGGAGGCGACGGTGATCGGCGCGAGCTCGGCGCCGACCTGCTCGGACCTGCTGCTCTGCGCGGCGAACCACCAGCCCGCCCCGACGGCGGCGACCGCGAGCACGGCGGCCGTCGTGATGGTCGCTATGCGCTTGCGCCTCTCCTTCAGCATCTGCTCCTGGCGCTGCGCCTTGATCCGATCACGCGCCGACTGGTCCCGCGCGGCCTTGCCCATCAGTCAGTCTCCTTTTCCTGGTGCTCCTCCTCGTCGTCGCCCTCAAGGTCGTCGTACGGCTCCCGCCCGGGGGTGAGCCCCAGGGCGGAGTCCAGCGCGAAGCGACCCGGAGGGAACCAGGCGACGAGCACACCGAGTCCGAAGAGACCGAAGTCACGCAGGATGTCGATGAGGTAGTCGGGCTCCACCCCGGCCGCCAGCTGACCGCCGCCGCCGAAGCAGCCGCAGTCGATGCGCAGCCCGCGCGCCCACGCCGAGGCGATCCCGATGACAAACGCCAGCATGAGCAGTGCCGAGATGACACCCGCCGCCCGGGTGAGCAGCCCGACGACCAGCAACACCCCCACGACGATCTCCAGGATCGGCAGGCCGTAGCCGACCACCGTGGCGAGCGATTTTGGGAGCAGTTCGTATGCCTCGACCGCCTGAACCGAGAGCACCGGGGTGCCGATCTTGCCCCAACCCGCGACGATCAGCACACCCGCGAGCACCAGCCGCGAGACGGTCGTTACCCAGGGTAGCGCCGAAATCACGATACGCGACCTATTGGGCGCGGGGTTCTCAGAGACCACGAGCATCATTCTCCTATCCCAGGCCCCGGGCACGGATGTCTCCGGCGAACGCAAGGTATCCGAAGGAAACCTCACCACGAGCTGGATAAGCATCGAATAAGCGTGTTCGAAAGACATGGATCAGGGCGCGGTCCCGGCGGAAGGGGGACCGCACCCTGCGGGGAGAGACCTCAGCCTCGGACGCCCGCCGCCAGCTCGGCGCCCAGCTCGCGGACGGACGCGAGAGCCGAGTTCTCGTCGGGGGCGTCCAGGACGCGGCGGATGAACGCCGAACCCACGATGACACCGTCGGCGTAGCCCGCGACCTCCGCGGCCTGCCGTCCGGTGCCGACGCCCAGGCCGACGCAGACCGGCAGGGAGGTGTGCGGGCGGGTGCGCTCGACCAGGCCCTGCGCGGCCTCACCGACCGAGTCGCGGGCGCCGGTGACGCCCATCAGCGACGCCGCGTAGACGAAACCGGTGCAGCTGTCGACGACGGCCTTGATGCGGGCCTCGGTGGAGCTGGGCGCGACCAGGAAGACCGTGTCGATCCCGGCCCCTGCGCTCGCCTCGCGCCAGGGGCCGGCCTCCTCGGGGGTGAGGTCGGGCGTGATGGTGCCCACCCCGCCCGCGTTCGCCAGGTCCCTGGCGAAGCGGTCGGCACCGTAGCGGTCGATCGGGTTCCAGTACGTCATGACCAGGGTGGCGGCACCGGTGGCGGCCACGCCCTCGACCGTGCGGAGCACGTCGGCGATACGGGTGCCGTTGGTCAGCGCCCGGTGGACGGCGTCCTGGATCGTCGGACCGTCCATCAGGGGATCCGAGTAGGGCAGGCCGATCTCGATCACGTCGCAACCCGCCTCCACCATGGCGGTGGCGACGGCGATCGCACCGTCCTTGCTGGGGAACCCGGCGGGCAGGTATCCGATGAGGGCGGCGCGGTCGTCCGCCTTAGCCTTGGCGAACACCGTCTGAAGAGTCGTCATCGTTGCTTCCGTTGCGGTTCGTCCCCTTCGGCCCGCCAGAGGGGAGGCAAGTCGGCCGTGAGAGGGGTGTCAGAGGTTGAAGTACTTCATCGCGGTGCTCATGTCCTTGTCGCCCCTGCCGGAGAGGTTGACCAGGATCGTCGCCCCGGGTCCCATCTCGCGCCCCAGCTTGAGCGCTCCGGCGAGCGCGTGCGAGGACTCGATGGCGGGGATGATGCCCTCGGTGCGGGCGAGCAGTGAGAAGGCGTCCATCGCCTCGGCGTCGGTGACGCCGTGGTAGGTGGCGCGGCCGCTGTCCTTGAGCCAGGCGTGCTCGGGGCCGACGCCCGGATAGTCGAGCCCTGCCGAGATCGAGTGCGACTCGACCGTCTGGCCCTCGTCGTCCTGCAGCACGTAGGTGCGCGAGCCGTGCAGCACGCCGACGGAGCCCGCGGTGAGGGTGAGGGCGTGCTCGCCGCTCTCCAGGCCCCGGCCGCCCGCCTCGTAGCCGTGCAGCTGGACGTCCTGGTCGTCGAGGAAGGCGTGGAAGATGCCGATGGCGTTCGATCCCCCGCCGACGGCCGCGGCGACCGCGTCGGGCAGCCTGCCGGTGAGCTCCAGCATCTGGCGGCGGGCCTCGACGCCGATGATGCGCGCGAAGTCGCGGACGATCTCCGGGAACGGGTGCGGGCCCGCGATGGTGCCGAAGAGGTAGTGGGTGCGGTCGACGTTGGCGACCCAGTCGCGGAACGCCTCGTTGATGGCGTCCTTGAGGGTCTGGCTGCCGTTGGTGACCGGGACGACGGTGGCGCCGAGCAGCTTCATGCGGGCGACGTTGAGCGCCTGGCGCTCGCAGTCGACGGCCCCCATGTAGATCACGCACTCCAGGCCCATCAGGGCGGCGGCGGTCGCGGTGGCGACGCCGTGCTGTCCGGCACCGGTCTCGGCGATCACCCGCGTCTTGCCCAGGCGCTTGGTCAGCAGGGCCTGACCGAGCACGTTGTTGATCTTGTGGGCGCCGGTGTGGGTCAGGTCCTCGCGCTTGAGGATGATCCGGGCGCCGCCCGCCTGCTCCGCGAAGCGGGGGACCTCGGTCAGCGTGGTCGGCCGCCCGGCGTAGGTGCGCAGCAGGTGGTCGAACTCCCGCAGGAACGCGACGTCGTTCTTCGCCTTGTCGTACTCCGCCGCGACCTCGTCCAGCGCGGGGATGAGCGCCTCGGGCACGTAGCGCCCGCCGAAGATCCCGAACTTGCCGTGGACGTCCGGGTCGTTCCCGTGGGCGGCGTTACCGGCGAGGTCGGCGGTGGTGATGACGGTTCCCTCGTGCGTTGTCACTGGCTTACTGCCCCTCGGGTCGGGATGCGGGATGGGCACCGGCGGTGACCAGGTCGACCACGGCGGCGCGCGGGTCCTTGCCGGTCACCAGACTCTCGCCGACCAGGACGGCGTCGGCGCCCGCCCGGGCGTAGGCGAGCAGGTCGTGGGGGCCGCGCACACCCGACTCGGCGATCTTGATGACGCCCTCGGGGATCTTGGGAGCCAGCTTGGTGAACACATCTCGGTCGACCTCAAGGGTCTTGAGGTTCCGCGCGTTGATACCGATGATCTTGGCTCCGGCGACGAGTGCCCGGTCGAGCTCCTCCTCGGTGTGCACCTCGACCAGAGGGGCGAGCCCGATCGACTCGGCCCGCTCGATGAGCGAGACCAGCGCGTTCTGGTCGAGCGCCGCGACGATCAGCAGCGCCAGGTCGGCGCCGTAGGCGCGGGCCTCCCAGAGCTGGTACGAGGTGACGATGAAGTCCTTGCGCAGCACCGGGATGTCGACGACGGCGCGCACGGCGGCCAGGTCGTCGAGGCTGCCGCCGAAGCGGTGCCGCTCGGTGAGCACGCTGATGACGTGGGCGCCACCCGACTCGTAGTCACCGGCCAGCGCGGCGGGGTCGGCGATCGCGGCCAGCGCGCCCTTGGACGGGCTGGAACGCTTGACCTCGGCGATCACCGCCACCTGGTCGCCGCCCAGTGCCGCGTACGCGTCACGGGGGGCGGGTGCCCGCCCGGCCCGCTCCTTGAGCTCGGCCAGCGTCACCCTTTCCTGGCGCTCGGCCAGATCGGCGCGGACTCCTTCGAGGATTTCCTCAAGCACGCTCACTTGCCCTCCTCGCGAAGCTCCGGGGCCGGGTTCGCGAACGCCGCCGTATCCGTGGTTCGTTCGCTCCGCTCGCTCACGAGTAAGGCCCCTCCCGGTCGACTGCCCTTGTTCCGCCGATGCTATCGGCCCGGCCGGGGTCGCCCCGCCACGGGGTGAGACCTATCGGTGACTATGGGGCCAGGAATTCCCCAAAAGGAAGATTTCGCACTATCCAAAACACGACCATCAAAGCGAGCAATAACCACACGTAGACCGGGCGTATGGATTTCCGTACGGGCCCGCCACCGGACTTTCCGGCCGATCCGCCCATCGACCAGGCACGCAGCGCCCACCGGCCCCAGGTCAGGACCAGCACCGGGATCATGAGCACGACGAGCGGGTTGAGCCCCAGGGCCGTCACGGGGTCCCCGTGGGCGAGCGCGTACACCGTCCGCAGGCCTCCGCAACCGGGGCAGTAGAGGCCGGTGAGCAGCAGGAACGGGCAGGGCGGATAGTGGCCTGGCTCGTTGGGGTCCACCGCGCCCACGAACGCGACCGCCGCGCCCGCGGCCAGCGCGGTGCCGAGCGGCGCCAGCACGGCCGCGGCACGCGACCCCGCGATTCTCCCCGTCACCACGGTCCTTCAGCACCCTCCACCGGTGGTCCCCCTCACCGGCCACCCTACTTACCCACTCACGCGCCCCCTACCGGCGGCGCGAGCATTGGCGTCAGTAGCCCGTGGCGCCACCGAGGAGCAGGGCGCCGGCTCCGATCGCCCAGATGAACACCAGCGCCGCCAGCCAGGACAGGATGCCGAAGTAGGACAGGACCAGGCCCGCGACGGCCATGCCCCGCCCCTCCTCGCCCGTCCGCCTGATCTGCCCCAGCGAGATGTGCCCCAGCACCGCACCCACGATCGAGGGGAGCCCACAGATGAACAGCCCGGCGATTCCCATGATCAGCGCGGCGATGGCCATGCCGTTGTTACCCCGCGGCGGCGGCCCGCCGTACCCCCCGTAACCGCCACCGGGCGGACCGTACCCTCCGGAACCGTAACCGCCTGAGGAGCCATAGCCGCCGCTCTTCGGGGGCGGGCCATAGCCACCCGACTGATCGCCATAGCTCATGAATGACTCCCCATTATCCGAGTTACGGGCGAAATCCTAGCGAAAACACTCCCATGAGGAGACGATCCGTTCACGCCTGCGAGCGCGTTGTGAGCAAGTCGTGGCCGATGGCACACGGCCTCGGCACTCCGGACGGCGAGACGGCGCCGAAACGACGTGAGAGGGCCCCCGCGCTGGGAAAACAGCCAGGAACGAGGGCGCGACGGGAACCGCGCGAGCGCGCGGGACCCTCCGTCCGTCCACGGGCTCACGAAGGTCAGCGCTCGCGGGGGTCGGGACCGGCCGTCGGGTCGACGCCCTCGTCGAGGGCGTCCCACAACTCCCGCTCGCTGGGGGCGCCACTTCGTGCGGCAGGGGTACCGCCCGCGGGGCCGGCCCCCTGCCGGTCGTACCGGCCGGACATACCCGGCCAGCGCCCGCCGCGCAGGATCGCCACCACTCCCCCGGCGACCAGCAGAAGCCCTCCCACGGAGGCAAGAATCGGCCAGACGACGGCCGAGGTGACCTGCGGGGTGGAACCGACGGAGAGCGGCGCCTGCTCGGCGGAGATCCGCAGCGCGGCGCTCGCGCCGCCTCCCCACCAGGAACCGGCGATCATCCCGGCCCCGCCGAGCGCCATCACCGCTCCGACGAGCCCGCGCCACACGCCTTTCGTCGCGAGGACGGCGACCACCGCGGCGAGCGCCGCCCAGGCGCCGGGGCCGAGGGCGGGGACCAGTTCGGAGGCGGAGACCGCGACCTCGCGGGTGCCGTACGTCACGGTGAACCAGTCGCGTCCCGCGGCGAGGAGCACGAGCGCGGCACCGGCCACGCACACCGCGAGCCAGGTCCACAGCTCCCGCCTCGCCGTCACGCCCGGGTCACCGCCAGCTCGTCGGCGTCGAAGCAGGTCCGATCGCCGGTGTGGCAGGCGGCGCCCACCTGGTCGACCTTGAGCAGGACGGTGTCGCCGTCGCAGTCGAGCGCGGCGGACTTGACGTGCTGGACGTGGCCCGAGGTGTCGCCCTTCACCCAGTAGGCTCTGCGGCTGCGCGACCAGTAGGTGGCCCTGCCCGTGGTGAGCGTGCGGTGCAGCGCCTCGTCGTCCATCCAGGCGAGCATGAGCACCTCGCCGGTGTCGTACTGCTGGACGACGGCGGGAACCAGCCCGTCGGCGGTGCGCTTCAGCCGGGCCGCGATGGCGGGGTCAAGGGACATGCGGCAATTGTGCCGCAACAGGGGAGAGGGGTGGCCTCCGGCATGGCCACGTGAGCGAGCAGGACGAGCACGGCACTCCCGGCACCGGGGGCGAAGGAGGGCCGAGCCGCGGGCGAGGACGTCCGGGCGGTTTGGCCGGCACCGACGTGGAAGCGGAGGCGGTCGTCGTCTCAGTGGCCGCGGTCGTCGTCGAGGACGTCGGCGGCCTGGACGACGATCTTGGGGTCGGGGACGCCGACGACCTCGTGGTCCTTGTTCTCGTACTCGAACAGGCTCAGCAGGTGGCGCATCGCCTCGATCCTGGCCCGCTTCTTGTCATTGCTCTTGATTACCGTCCACGGAGCCTCCTCCGTGTCGGTGTTGACGAACATGTCCTCCTTGGCGGCGGTGTAGTCCTCCCACTTGTCGAGCGACTCCAGGTCCATCGGCGACAGCTTCCACTGCCGCACCGGGTCGACCTGGCGGATCACGAACCGGGTGCGCTGCTCGGAGCGCGAGACCGAGAACCAGAACTTCACCAGGTGGATGCCGTCGCGGACGAGCATCCTCTCGAACTCCGGAGCCTGTTCCAGGAACTCCAGATACTCCTCGGGGGTGCAGAAGCGCATCACCCGCTCGACCCCGGCGCGGTTGTACCAGGAACGGTCGAAGAAGATCATCTCCCCGGCGGCGGGCAGGTGGGAGATGTAGCGCTGGAAGTACCACTGGGTGCTCTCGCGCTCGCTCGGCTTCTCCAGCGCCACCACGTTCGCGCCCCGGGGGTTGAGGTGCTCCATGAACCGCTTGATCGTGCCGCCCTTGCCCGCGGCGTCACGCCCCTCGAAGAGGACGACCAGACGCCCCCCGGTGTCCTTGATCCAGTACTGGAGCTTGAGCAGCTCGATCTGGAGCAGCCGCTTGATCCGGTCGTACTCCGCCCGCTCCATCCGCCTGTCGTAGGGATACTTCTCCCGCCAGGTGTCGACCGGGCTGCCGTCCTGGCGGACCAGGACGGGGTCGTCGTCGTCATCGTCGTCGACCCGCAGGTCCGCCAGCTCGTCGAGCAGGTCGCTGCGCTCCAGGGCCGCGTGAATGTTCACCACGGGAAACTGGCCGTCCGGCAGCTCCCCGCCAACCAACTCTGCCATCGGTCCCTTCCCTCGGGCGGACGTGGGGCCCGCCTCCGCCCTGTCCCTACCTCGGCACGGGCGGGATACTCCTTCCCGAACCACCCCCTTCTCCCTTCTTCCTGCCGCACGTGCCGCGCCGGCGCGGGGTGGGGCGGGACCATCCCTGGTCCGGCGCGGCCGGTGATCACCCGCCGCGATCGGGTCGCGTGCGGAAGCAGGGCTAGGAGCGGGCCGAGGAGACCCAGGAGGCGTGCAGGTCGGCGTAGACACCGGGCTCGCGTACCAGCTCGGCGTGCGGGCCACGCTGCACGATCCGGCCCCTGTCGAAGACGAACACCTCGTCCGCCGCCTCGGCGGTGGAGAGCCGGTGGGCGATGGAGACGGCGGTGCGGCCCCGCGTGGCGCCCTCCAGGGCGCGGGCCAGCCGCACCTCCGTCGCCGGGTCCACCGCGGAGGTGGCCTCGTCGAGCAGCAGCAGGTCGGGGTCGGCCAGGTAGGCGCGGGCGAGCGCGACGAGCTGGCGTTCGCCCGCCGACAGCGACTCGCCGCGCTGGCCGACCCTGGTCGACAGGCCCGCGGGCAGCCCCTCCAGCCAGTCGGCGAGCCCCAGCTCGGTCATGGCGAGCCGGATCTCCTCCTCGGTCGCCGAGGGGCGGCCGAAACCGATGTTCTCCCCCAGGGTGCCGTCGAACAGGAACCCGTCCTGCGGCACCATCACGATGCGGCTGCGCAGCGAGGAGAAGCGGACGTCGCGCAGGTCGTGGCCGTCGATCGTGATCCGCCCGGAGACCGGGTCCATCAGGCGGGTGAGCAGCTTGGCGAAGGTCGTCTTGCCGGAGCCGGTCTCCCCCACCACCGCGATCCGCGAGCGCGGCGGGATCCGCGCCGAGACCTCGTGCAGCACCGGCGCCCCTCCGGGATAGGAGAATCCCACGTCCTCGAAGGAGACCGAGATGGGACCGCGCGGCAGCTCGACACCGTCCTGGCCCGGGTCCGCGACGTCGGCGGGGGTGTCGAGCACGCCGAGGATGCGCCGCCATCCGGCCACGGCGTTCTGCGCCTCGTTGAGCACCTCGGTGGCGACCTGCATCGGCGAGACGAACAGCGTGATGAGGAACAGGAAGGCGACCAGGCGCCCCTCGGTGATGTCGCCCGCCAGCCCGAGCCGCACGCCGACCAGCACCACCGCGGCCAGCGCGATGGCGGCGACGATCTCGGTCAGCGGGAACACGGTCGCGACGATCCGCTGGGTGCGGGCCTGCGCCGCCTTGTTGGCGTCGATCGCGATGTCGAGCCGCTCCGCCGTACGGGCCTCCGAGCCGTGGGCCCTGATCACGGCCGCGCCCACGACCGACTCGCTCACGGCCGAGAGCATGTCGCCGGTGCGCTCGCGAACCCGCGTGTAGGCGCCCGAGAGCCAGCGCTGGAAGCGCGGCAGGACGACCATGAGCGGCAGGAAGCACAGCCACACCACCAGGGCGAGCTGCCAGGAGTAGACGAACATCAGCCCGGTGGCGACCAGGAGCTGCCCCAGGGCGATGATGATCATCAAGCCGCCCCACTGCATGAACACGCTGATCTGGTCGACGTCGCCGGTGACCCGCGAGACGAGGGCGCCGCGGCGCTCGGTGTTCTGGGTGAGCACCGACAGATCGTGCACGTGCCGGAAGCCGCGCACCCTGAGCGTGGCGAGAGAGGACTCGGTCGCCTTGTAGAGGCGGACGTTCATCAGGTACGCGCACAGCGCGGTGAACGCCACGGCGGCGGCACACAGCAGGACGGCGGTGCGGATGTAGGCCACATCCGGACCCCCTCCCCCGAGCCCTCTGTCGATGGTCTGCTGGACGGCGATCGGCACGATGATCTTGCCGGCCGTGGCGACCACGGCGAGCGCGAGCGTCCCGGCCATCCCCTTGCGGAACTCCGGCGTGAGCGACAGGCCATGCCTGACGGTGGCCAGCCCCGAGCGCTCGACCCCCTGGAACGAGCTCACCGGCACCGTCCTCCCAGCGGGCCCCGGCCCCGCTCGCCCCGCGTCGGCCCGGCGGGACGCTCCCTGAGCCGGTAGTGCTTCCTCACGCGCTGACCTCTTCCTCTCGCTCGGCGTCGAGCGCCTCCCGCTCGGCGCCCTGACGTTCGTAGGCGGTGACCAGATTGCGGTAGCCCTCGCAGCGGGCGAGCAGCTCCACGTGGCCGCCCCGGTCGACGACCCTGCCGTGGTCGAGGTAGACGACCTCGTCGGCCAGGGCGATGGTGGCCATCCGGTAGGCGATGACGACCACGGTGGAGACCTGGGACGCGTCCCGCAGCCCGTACAGGATCCTCGCCTCGACCTGCGGGTCGACGCTGGAGGTGGCGTCGTCGAGCACGAGCAGCCGCGGGCGGCGCACCAGCGCGCGGGCCAGGGCTATCCGCTGGCGCTGGCCGCCCGACAGGCTGGTGCCGCGCTCGCCGACCCGGGTGTCCAGCCCCGAGGGCAGCGCGCTGACGAACCCCTCGGCCTGCGCCAGGCGCAGCGCCGCCCAGACGTCCTCGTCGCCGACCTCCAGGCCGAGGGTGACGTTGCCGCGCACGGTGTCGTCGAACAGGAACGTCTGCTGCGGCACCAGCGCCACCGCGTCGCTCACCCCGTTCCTGGCGACGTCGCGCAGATCCGTGCCGTCCACGAGCACGACGCCCTCCCCCGGGTCGACCAGGCGGACGAGGGTCTGGGCGAGCGTCGACTTGCCGGAGCCGGTGGGGCCGACCAGGGCGACGGTGCGGCCGGAGGCGACCTCCAGGCTCACGTCGCGCAGGACGGGGAACTCCCCGTCGCCGTAGGCGTAGCCGAGGCCGCGGACCTCCAGCCTGGCGGGTTCCGTACCGGGCAGCTCGACGGCGCCGTGCTCCATGGAACCGGTGGCCTCAAGCACGGCCTGGATCCGCTCGTAGCCGACGACGGCCCGGGGCAGCTCGGCGAGCACCCACCCCAGCGCGCGGATCGGAAAGGCCAGCAGGGTGAACAGGTAGGCGACCTGGACAAGCACCCCGGAGCCGATCGCGCCGCTCTCCAGCCTCATCGCGCCGATCAGCAGCACGGCGAGCACGCCGAGGGTGGGCAGCGCCTCAAGCAGCGGGTCGAACAGGCCGCGAACCCGGCCCACGGCGATGTTGGCGTCGCGCAGCTCCTCGGCCTTGGCCAGGAACCTCGCGGTCTCCTCGTCCTCGCGGCCGAGGGTCTTGACGACCAGGGCGCCGTCGAAGCTCTCGTGGGCGATCTCGCTGACCTCGGCGCGCAGCTGCTGTGCGCGGGTGGCGAGCGGGTTCAGTCTGCGCTGGTAGATCAGGTTGAGTACGGCGATCGCGGGAAAGACCAGGAAACCGACGAGGGCGAGGATCGGATCGGTGATCACCATGGCGACGGCGGCGGTGACCAGCATCACGACCACGCCGACCGCCATCGGCAGCGGGGCGAGCGGCGCCCAGGCGGCCTCCACATCGGACCCGGCGTTGGACAGCAGCTGCCCGGTCGGGTGCCTGTGGTGCCAGGCCAGAGGGAGCCTCAGATACTGGCGGGTGACGTCCCGGCGGGAGCGGGCCTGCATCCGATACTGCATGACCCCGGCGAAATACCGCCGTCCCGCCACGCCCAGCGCCTTGATCAGGGACGCCCCCATGATGAGGAGCGCGCCGATGGCGAGGGTGCCCGTCGTGATCTGCCCGTTCCTGAAGGCGGGGAGCACGACGTGGTCGGTGGCCCAGCCCAGCGCCCAGGCCGAGGCGACGGTCATCACGCCGTACAGGGCACTGGACAGCACCGCGGCGGAGAATATCGGCTTCTCCGCCCGAACGGCCACCCCCAGGACCCCGAGTCCCTTACGCATGACTGCGGTGGTCATCTTGCTCGCCACGCGGGGGATGTCCTTTCGACGGGGGAACGTTGCTACCTAAGTCCCTATCACTGTGGATCAAGCGGTTATTCCCGAACCACCTTCGGCAATGTCACGCCCACCCCTCCGATCGCCCGCCCAACGACGTTGTCAGGACCACATATGCACTACGCCCGCACCGAACGAGCCGCGCTCAGCGACCTGTTCACCCGGCTCGGCCCGGACGCTCCCACCCTCTGTGAGGGCTGGACCACCTTCGACCTCGCCGCCCACCTCGTCGTCCGAGAACGCCGCCCCGACGCCGCCGGAGGCATCCTCCTCAAACCGCTGGCCGGGCACACCGCCAGGGTGCAGGAGTCCATGAAGACCAGGAAGGGGTACGCGGGCCTCGTCGACCTCGTACGCTCCGGCCCCTCGGGGGCCTACCGTCTGCCCGGTCTGGACGAGGCGGCCAACACGGCGGAGTTCTTCGTCCACCACGAGGACGTACGGCGGGCACAGCGGGTCTGGGAGCCTCGGGAGCTGCCCGCCGAGCTGGAGGAGCGGTTCTGGAAGCAGATCCACCGCGGAGCCCGGCTGTTCCTGCGGCGCGCCCCCGTCCAAGTCGTCCTGCACCGCGTCGGCGGCGGCACGGCCGTCGGCGGCGCCAAGGAGGGTCCTCAGGTAGAGGTGACGGGCACGGCCGGGGAGCTGCTGCTGTTCTGCTTCGGGCGCCAGTCCCACGCCAAGGTGACCGTGAACGGTGACGACGAGGCCGTGGCCAGGCTGATGGACGCCTCCCTGGGCGTCTGAGGGAAACGTGGAGCCGATCACCGGGGCGGCGACGGCAAAGACGCCCGCCGGGATCGGCGTACGAGCGGCGCCGATCTAGCCCTACCGGTATACCTGGCAGTGAAGATTGGACAGGAGCGCCTCGCGACCCCACGATGGCGAGTGTGACCTATGCCAAACTCCCGACCAGACCACGGTTTGTTTCCGCGGGACGGGTATGATCATCGAAAATCCGGGAGCCACCCGGGCCGCAGATGCCAATGATCGATAAAATTCGGGTATATACGGCTGGGATTGGAACTGCCAGGAGGCCCCCATGCAGGTAAAGAAGATCCTCACCTACCTCGCGGTAGCTTTCGTGGTCTTCTATCTGTTCACCAAGCCCGCCGAGGCGGCGAGCGCGGTCAACGGAGTCTTCGACGGGATCATCAGGGGAGCAGACCAATTGGCTCTGTTCTTCACCCGCGTGCTCACCTAACCACCCGGCGGGTCCCCTCCCGCCCCTAACCGCGTCACCCGCGTTCCCGTCTGATCCACAGGGGAGCGCACACCCCCCGCCTCGCGAGTCATGCCGTCGGCCCCGCCGATCACGGAAACGTATCGCGACGGTCGCCGGAAACCGCCCGCCCCCACGAACGGCCACGAGGTCCCCCTCGCACCCCGCCGCCCGAAGCCGCGCGGCCCCACCGTACAGAGTGGTACGGAACCAGGGTGGTACCCGTACGGCGAACGTCCTGACCCGATCATGGGTGATCACGGAAGACATCACGGCACTTCCTTGATGACCTTTCCTGCACCCTGGTGGGAAGTCCGTTTCTCGTACGGGGGATCGTTTCATGCACGGCAGGCAGAGGTTCCCCGGGCTCGGGGCGATCATCGCGGGAGCCGTCACGTGCGGCGTGCTGGCGACCCCGGGAGTCGCCTTCGCGACCCCGACACCGGACCCCATGCCGACACCGGCGCCCCCCTCCCCCCAGATCACCGTCCGGGCCCCTGCCATCGACGGATCCGGCCACCCCGCCGCGGAAGCTCCAATCGGCGCAAAAGCCCCGGAAAGCCCGGGAGGCATAGAGGCGTCGGAGAGCTCAGGGGGCACGAAAGGTCCCTCCTCCCTCTCGGCCCACCCCCTCCTCGGCCACTTCGGCGCCGCCGTCGACCGGCCGCTGACGGGAAGGATCACGCTGGCCAACCCGACCGGCGAGACGCTCTCCTTCAAGGTGACCAGCCCCACCCTGCTTCCCGCCGGAATCACGCTCGACGCCGACGGCCTGCTCGGCGGCACCTCCCGGATACCGGGCACCTGGACGGTCCCGGTCGAGGCCTGCGTCCCCTCCGGCGGGTGCACCACCGGCACCGTGACGATCGCCATCACCTGCCGATGCGCCGACTCGCCCCTCTCCCCGTCGAGCTCCCCCTGCTCCGACAACGGCACGGCCGACGTACTCACCACGTAACCGCAGCCCGCACCTCCCCCAAGGGCGTGTCCCGCAGGAGGCATAGGAGATCACCAGGCGATGACCGGCCCTCACACGCTCGGCGCCGCAGCCCTTCGCGCCATCGAACGCGCCGACACCGAGGGCGTCGAACTCATCCGCTTCCTGTACGCCGACCACGGCGGCGTGATCAGGGGCAAGGCCACCTCCCACCTCCGGCTCGCCGAGCGGCTCCACACCGGCATCGGCCACACCGTGGGGATGATGGCGATGAACATGCTCGACGAACTCCAGGACGTCGCGGGTCTCGGCCCCGTCGGGGAGGTCCGCCTCGTCCCCGACCCGGCCACGTTCGTCCACCTGCCCTACGCTCCCGGCGCCGCGGCCATGCTGACCGACCTGCGCGAGGTCGACGGCTCCCCCTGGCCCGTCTGCCCGCGCACCTTCCTGCGTGAGGCGGTCGTAGCCCTGGCCGCCGAGGGCCACACCCTCGTCGCCGCCTACGAACCCGAGTTCACCCTCGGCCATCGCGAACCCGACCCCGAGGGCGGCCTGGACCGCCTCATCCCCGCCGACGACAGCCTGTGCTACTCCACCGTCGGCTTCAACCAGCTCCACGACTACACGATGGCCCTGGTCCGCGCCCTGGAAAGGCAGGGGCTGCGTCCCGAGCACTACCATCCCGAACTCGGCCACGGCCAGCACGAACTGTCGATCCATCACACCCCCGCCCTCCATACCGCCGACAACCACGTGATCTACCGCGAGACGGTGAGGGGCGTCGCCACCCGCATGTCGATGTGGGCCTCCCTCGCCCCCAAACCCCTCGCCGACCAGCCGGGCAACGGCGCCCACCTCCACCTCTCCCTCTGGGACACCGCGCTCCGTGCCAACACCTTCGCCGACCCCTCCGACCGCTACGGCATGTCGGCCACGGCCTATCACTTCATCGGCGGCCTGATCACCCACCTCCCGGCGCTCACCGCCCTCACCTGCGGCTCGGTGAACAGCTTCCGGCGCCTGACACCGAGATCGTGGTCGAGCGCGTACGCCTGCTACGGCATGGACAACCGCGAGGCGGCGGTGCGGATCTGCTCCCCCACGGGCCGCGACACCTCGGCGTCCGCCAACCTGGAGCTCAAGCCCTCCGACTCCTCGGCCAACCCCTACCTGTCGCTGGGCGCCGTCATCCACGCCGGCCTGGACGGCATCCGCCGCGGCCTCGACCCCGGCGACCCCGTCAACGTCGACCCCGCGACCCTCCCCCCCGGACGCGTCCCCCGCCTCCCCGCCTCCCTGGACGAGGCCCTGGACGCCCTGGAGGCCGACGACCTCCTCATGAACGCCCTCGGCCCCCTGCGCGCCTCCGCCTACCTGGCCGTCAAGCGCTCAGAGGCCAGAACCTTCGCCGCCCACGACGCCACCTACGAACTGTTCCACCACTTCCGCGTCTTCTGACCCCCAGGATCGCCGCACATCCCGCCCGGCAACCCCTTGAACCCCATCCCCACTACGGGGCGGCCGGGCAACCTTCCGTGCCGATCGTCAGCAACACCGGCTCCGGCAACGTGAACGGCTTAACGACCATGTCATCTCCTGCGGACGTCGGGAAATTCACCTCCAGCTGGATGGCGTACTTCGCCCCACCTGGTAACCCCCGCGCTCAAAACACCGCACCACCCCACTGAACTACGGAAATGCCAACCTCACACCTCCGGCATCCCCTTTCATCACACGACTATCGCTCTACGTAATCAGTCGAATACCATTCGCTCACGTTCGATTCAAGGAGAGCCCATGCCAGACGAGGGATACCGCAGCCTGCTCGACTGCCGTCGCCGCAGCAGGGCGCTGCGCGCCTGCTCGTTCACCTTCGACCAGATCGCCTACATCCTGGCCCTCGATCACGACGTCAACCCCCTGCGCCCGTACCGCTACGCACCTGGAATCTCTCCCACGTGACGGGCCGGGAACAAGAATCCCCAGCAGAAAGACCGCCGAACCCATATGAGCAGCCCGACCAGAACCACACATCAGCCACGCTATGGGAGGCACAGGAACCTCGATACCGTGGCAGGTATGACCGTCCCGCATGGCCACGAACCCCACGGAACACTGCCGTGGACTCCGCGTTACTGGAACGCGGACGAGTTCATGAACCATGACTTCGGCGACGTCGGCCGCCGCTTCGAACTTGAGGACGGCTGCATCGTGATGACCCCCGCGCCCTCCATACGGCACCAGCGCATCGCCCGCCGCCTCATCAACGCCATCGAGGCGTGCCTTCTGGATCTTGATCTGGACCTGGACGTGGAGGGACCGGTCAACTACCGCCTCAACTCCGACACCGTGTTCGCCCCCGACATCGCCGTCTTCCAACGCGGCACCGACAGCGACCTCTACGTGGAACCCCACGAGATCGAGATCCTCGCGGAGGTCACGTCCACCAACTCCAACCGCGACCGCCTCACCAAGATGAACCGGTACGCCCGGACCAAGTGCGAGTGGTACTGGATCATCGACCAGAACACCCTGGTCATCGACGTCTACCAGCTCGACGGCGACCTCTACAGGCAGGTGGCCGCCCTGGCCCCCGGTACCGCCGCCACCCTGCCCGGCCCCGTCCCCCTGACGATCGCCCCCGGAACCCTCGCACCCATGCCACCCCGGCCCGGCTCAAACTTGAGCACATAGCCACCGATCACCCTCACCGGGATCACGTACCGCCAGACCCGTGCGCACCGACCTCCCGTACGCCAAGGAGCACGGCCCTGCGCTCCTTTCCGCAGCGGCGCTTCAGCTACGGCGATCCCCCAGGAAACCTCCTCGTACGAAGGCTTCAGCGCGGGAAAGCACCCTGGGCGGCCGGAAACGGAGCGACTACGGCCCGCACCCCGTACGACGGAGCCGCCGTGCGCGGAGGCGGGCCGGTGTTCCGGGCGGCTTATAAAAAAGCGCAACCCCGCGCGCCCGAGCAGGCCGGAGGCCTGAAGAACCAGACCCTCACCACGACGGCCGCCCGGAGCACCGGCCCGCCGCAGCGCGAACCCCGCTCCGGAACACCGACACAGGTCGGACGTAAACGGTCCTTCCCCAGCCGCACCGGCGCTGGCGATCACGGAGTCGAACTCCAGCACAGCGGCGAACACAGGAAGCCCCGACGTGCGGAAACCACACCGTAGGACACGCTCAACCAGGAAGCACACTCAACCGCGAAACAGGCAACACACGCCCAACCGCGAAGCACCGCAGGACCCGCCCCCCAAGGATCACCCCTTCGCGGTGAAGACGATCTCCACTCTCCGGTTCTTCGCCCGGTTCTCCTCCAACGCCCGCCCCCGGACGACGTTGGGCACCCGGGGCCGCCTCTCGCCGAAGCCCTCGACCCGGAAGGTCGCGCCCGTCAGTGTCCCCTGGAGTGCCTGCCGCACAGCCTGCGCCCGCCTGAGCGAGAGCGCGGCGTTGTAGGCGTCGTCGCCCTGGTCGTCGGTGTGTCCCTCGATCCCGACCGTCCCGCCCGCGGAGTCGGCCCGGACCTTCGCGGCGACCTGCCCCAGCCGCTGCCGCGCCCTCGAAGTCAGCACGGCCTTGTCGAGCGCGAACAGCACGTCGCTGGTGAGCGCCACGGTGACCTTCTCGCCCTGTCGCGACTCGCTCTCGGCGCCGTCGAGGGACTCCACCTCGGCGACGACGTCCTCGACGACCGCGACGACGTCCTCCACCTCGGCCACGGCGTCGTCGCCCGGATCCGCCCACGCGGCCGGTACGAGGCCCGTGACCAGGGCCAGCCCGAGTACCAGGATCGTGAGGCGCTCAGGAGATCGGGACATCGGTGAACACACCCAGCACCTTGAGGTCCACATTGATCTTCGTGACATCCGGCGGCGGGGCGGCGAACGTGGCGTGCAGGGGCAGCACCTCGCCGGCCTCGGTGAACACGTCGTAATCGGAGCACAGGCACTTGGCCCGGGGATACTTCCCGGTGCGCGCGACGACGTACCGCTTGCCGTTGACCGGGTCGATCAGGCTGATCCCGGCCACGGTCAGGCCGAGGCCGCCCGGGGTGTCGCCCATGCCGCTGGTCATCTGCCACCGGTCGTCGCTGTTGTTGGTGACCCTCCAGGTCAGCGTGGACAGCCGGCCCTGACGCTTGAGACCGGTGATCTCCACGGTCAGGTCCGCGCCGCCCGTCTTGACCTCCCTGCGGGCGATCACCCTCTCCTGCTCCGCGGGCGCGGGCTCACCGGGATCACCGGTCGCCGTGGCCTCCGTGACATCCGTGGCGTCCGCCGTACTCGTCGCCCGCCCCTCCTGCGAGTCCTGCGAGACCCGCGACTCCTGCGAGACCGGCTGCCTCTCCTCGCCACCGCCCCCCTGCTGCCCAGGAAGCATCCCGCAGCCGCTCAGCATCGCGGCCACCACCGCCACGACCGCCACCGGCGTGGTCCCTCTTCGCATCCCGTACCGCCTCCGCCCGTTGTGGATCACATCGAGCCCGACCGTAGGAGATCCGCCTTCAGAAACCGCATAGCGCGCTATACGCGCAGGCCACGGCGCCGCGACACCTCACGGGCGAGCTCTTCGGCCTCGGCGAGGCCGTCCCTGTCGCCGAGAGCGTCAAACTCTCCCACAGCATCTGATACAGCACCAACTGCCCCATCCACCTCATCAAGATCTAAAAGCGCCGCCGCCAGAGTGAGCAGCGCCCGCCCGGCACCCCGGCGGTCCCCGTACTCGCGGAACGTCCCCAGCGCCTCCTCCGCGCCCCCGCGGGCGATGTCGGGCCGCCCCTCCGCCAGGGCCACCCTCGCCAGGAGCACCAGTCCTGCGGCCTCGGGGAGCCGGTCCCCCAGACGCCTGACCAGACCGAGGCCGCGTTCGGCCCGCTCGCGCGCCTCGGCCACGCGCCGCCGTTCCAGATGAAGCCCCGCGAGGTCGAGCGAGACGGCCGCCTCGCCGCGCGGATCACCCAGCTCCCGGTAGACGGCGAGACTCTCGCGCAGCAGGTCCTCTGCCTGCCGCGCCCCGCCGAGGGCACGCAGCGCATCGGCCCTGCCGCGCCGATCCCCCGCCGCCGAGAACGCGGCCAGGCAGGCGACGAAGCAGGCCTCCGCCTCCGGACGTCGCCCCTGGGCGAGACGTACCAGACCGAGCCGGTGGCGGGTACGGGCCACCTCGTGCGCCTCGGCGAGCGGAAGCGCCCGCCCGAGGGCGTCGGCCGCCTCCTCCAGACGGCCCTCCGTACGGCGAAGGTCGGCCAGGGATCGCAGCAGCAGCGCCTCACCGTGGCGGTGGCCCGTGCGCCGGGCGGCCCACAGGCCGAGTGCCACGACCGTGTTCCAGTCCTCGCGGTACGCGCCCAGCTCGAAGAACGGGGTCAGGTAGAAGGCGAGCCGCCAGGTCGCCTCGTCCAGGCCGGCCCGCTGGAGGTCGGCGACGGCCGCGACCAGGAACCCACGCTCGGCGGCCAGCCAGCGGGCCGACTCCCGCAACCGCGCGGTGTCCAGGTCCGCGGCCTGCTCCGCCGTACGGGCGACGGTCTGGCCGGACCCCGGCTCCGCGGGCAGCAGCAGCGCCCTGGCCCGCCGGGCGCGGTCAAGGATCTCCCCCGCGGCCGCGGCGAGGACCCGGGCGGGCGGCCCCTCCTCGGCCTCCAGGCGCTCGGCGGCATAGAGCCTGGTCAGGTCGTGGCAGTCGTACCTCTCCTGACCGCTCGCGTCGAGCCCGCGCGAGCGCAGCAGACCCGCCTCGGCCAGTGCCTCCAGCAGCCGCTCGGCGGGCGCCCCGAGGACGGCGGTCGCCGCCCACGGGGCGACGTGGGGCGCGGACAGCGCGCCGAGACGGCGCAGCAGCAGGCGTTCGCGATCCGAGAGCGCACGGTAGCCGAACGCCAGGCTGCCGCGTACGGCCAGATCTCCCGCGCTGAGTTCGTCGAGGCGGCCACGCTCGTCCTCAAGGCGTCCCGCCAGGTGCTCCAGCGTCCAGCCCGGCCGCCGCGCGAGCCTGGCCCCGGCGATCCTGAGCGCCAGCGGCAATCCGCCGCACAACACCGCGATCCGCGCGGCCGCCCGCGGCTCGGCCCGCACCCGTCCTTCCCCCACCACCCTCGCGAGCATCTCCACGGACTCGCCGGTGTCGAACACGCCGAGTTCGAAGGCTCGCGCCGCCTCCAGGCCGGACAGCGGCGAGCGGCTGGTCACCAGCGTGAGGCAACCGGGCCCCGCGGGCAGCAGCGGGCGCACCTGAGCGGCGTCGGCCGCGTCGTCCAGCACCACCAGCAGCCGCCGCCCGCTCACCAGGCTGCGGTACAGGCGCGTCCGCTCGGCCAGGTGAGCGGGCACCGCACCCTCCGGGCAGCCGAGTGAGCGCAGCAGGTCCTCCAGCACCGCGCCCGGCGTCCTGGCCCCGAGCGAGGCGTACAACCGTCCGCCGGGAAAGTCGAGCCCGCCGGCCACGTGGACCGCCACCGCGGACTTGCCCGCCCCCGCGGGACCGTGCAGCACCAGATGGACGGGCGCGCCTCCCTCGGCGGGCACGGACCGGCGGATCCAGTCCAGGACGCGCTGGCGCCCGGTGAAGTCGGCGATGTCCGGCGGCGTCTCGTTCGGCACGACCCGCACGGGGACACCCGCCGACTCGTTCGGCACAATCCACACGGAGGCATCTCCCGCCGACTCGCCAGGCACGATCCGCGCGAGGGCGTCCCCCCTCAGCACGCGCTCGTGCGCCCGGTTCAGCTCGGGACCCGGCTCAAGGCCGAGCTCGCCGACGAGCAGCCGCCGCGCCTCCCGGTAGGCGCTCAGCGCCTCCGACCTGCGCCCCGCCTGGCCGAGCGCGAGTACGAGCTGTGCCCACGCCCGCTCCCGCAGGGGGTACGAGGTCACGAGCGCGCGCAGCTCCCCCGTCACCTCCGCGCCACGGCCGAGCGCCACGTCCAGCTCGACGCGCTCTTCGAGCGCGGTGAGCCGCAGTTCCTCCAGCGGTACGGCGTACGCCCGCCGCAGTTCGGCGGAGTCGATGTCGGCCAGCGCGGGTCCCCGCCACAGGGCCAGCGCGGCACGCAGCTCGCCGGCCGCCTCCGCGGTCCTGCCCGCGTCCCTGGCCCGCCGGCCCGCGACCACCAGGCGCTCGAACCTGTG
Source organism: Streptosporangium sp. NPDC050284 (assembly GCF_044459525.1). NCBI lineage: Bacteria > Bacillati > Actinomycetota > Actinomycetes > Streptosporangiales > Streptosporangiaceae > Streptosporangium > Streptosporangium sp. NPDC050284. The sequence goes on along the minus strand of NZ_JBITIZ010000006.1, from coordinate 189,217 downwards.
CGCGTCCACCCGATCGGGATCGACGTCGAGGAGGTAGCCGCCGGGCACGGTGCGGATCCCGTCGATCAGCTTGCGCAGCGCGCTCACGTACACCCGCAGCACCGGTTCCGCCGAGGCGGGCGGCTCCTGTCCCCACACCTCGGCGATCAGCCGCCCGACGGTCAGCGTCCGTCCGGGCCTCAGCAGCAGGGCGGCCAGGAGCGCGCGGTGCTTTGCGGGGCCGGGCGTCAGGTCACGCTCGCCCTCGACGACCCGCAGTGCTCCCAGCACCCCGAACCGCACGCTCACCCCTCCGCCGGGCGTACCTCGAACGAGCGGAACCCGACCTGGACGGGCGTGGCCGCGTCCGGCGCCGCGTGGACGCCGACGGCTCCAGGACCATAGGGATCCTGGGTGTCCTCGGTCTCCCCCACCGGCTCCTCGTTGAGCCACATGCCGAGGACGACCCGATCGCCCTGCTGCGCGCATCGGGCGACGACCCGGTTGTCGGCGGCTTTCCTCATCCGTACGGGTCCGTGCAGGACGACGCCCCGCCCGTCGTGCCGCTTGGTGATCGAGGCCTCGCCCGAAGCGGTGACCGTGAACTCGTAACGGTCTCCGGTATCGGCGTCGCCACGGCACCACACGCCGAACTCCCCCGCCCCCTCCCGCAGCCGCATCCTGGAGCTGACCACGACACCCCCGGCGGAACCCTCGGAGAAGGGGGCGGACTTCCACAGCCGCCATCCGGGATTGGCGGTCAGCAGGTAGACCCCGCCGTCCAGCTCGGTCCTGCCGCCGTCGGACGCGCCGACGGCCCACGACTCGGCGAAATCGGCACGGTACGGCGACGTGAGCGCGCCTGAACCGGCATACAGGATCACCCCGCTCACCAGGACCGCCACGAGCACGGCGACACCCGCCGCCCAGGGCCACCGCCGTCTTCTCGCGACCGTGACACCGGACCGTACGGGCTCTCCGACCACAGGCGGTTCCCCGATCAAAACCGGTTCCCCCACCGCAGCCTGTTCCCCGGGCAGCCCCGATCCCCCGACCACGACCGGTCCCCCCTGCGCACCCGACCCCCCGGCCACGGGCGGTTCCCCGGACGCGACCGATCCCCCCGACACGTCCGGCCTCCCGACCGCCCCCGGCCCTGCGGACACCGCCGACCCCTCCCGCAGACCCGCCCTCCCGGGCGCGCCCGGCCCTCCGCCGCCCGCCCAGGCGCGCTCGACGACCTGACTCGCCGTCGCCGGGGTCGGCCGGCCGCCGACCAGCTCGTCCAGCAGCCGCTGGGCGCTCGGCCGCCGCGCGGGGTCCTTCGCCATCGCCCCCTCGACGACGGCGCGCACACTCTCGTCGAGGCCTTCGAGGTTCGGCCCGTCGTTGACGATCCGGTAGAGGACCTCGGACGGCGAGCCGCCGCCGAACGGCAACCGCCCCGTACCGGCGAACGCGATCACCCCGCCCCACGCGTACACGTCGGCCGCCGGCGTGAGCGGCTCGCCGCGCACCTGCTCGGGGGCCATGAACGCGGGGGTTCCCAGGATCGCCTGGCTGGTCAGGCTCTCGGTGTCGACGAGCTGCGCGATACCGAAGTCGATCACGCGCGGGCCGAGGGGCGAGAGCAGCACGTTAGACGGTTTCAGATCGCGGTGGATCACCCCGGCCCCGTGGATCGCGTGGAGGGCGGTGGCGATCCCGACCGCGAGCGCCTCCAGGTTGGCGCCGGTGAGCGGTCCCTGCTCGCGTACGGCCTGCGCCAGGTCGGGTCCCCTGACGTACTCGGTGACGAGGTAGGCGACGCCGTCCTCGACCCCTGCGTCGAGCACCGGGGCGGTGCAGAACCTCGCCACCCTGCGCGCCGCCGCCACCTCGCGGTCGAAGCGCCGCCGGAAGGCGGGGTCGCGGGCCAGGTGCGGATGGATCACCTTCACCGCGGCCAGGCTCCCCGCCGGGGTCGCGGCGAGGTGCACCACGCCCATGCCACCCCGGCCCAGCTCACGTCTGAGCGCGTAGCCGCCGATCATGTTCACCGGAGTCACCCTATGCCGTCAAATTCACGCACACCGGCATTTTGTACACCAAAGAACTCGGCTACCGGCTACCTTCTGCGAGCCACGGCGAACCGGAACGATGTCAGCGGACCGGATGCCCCGCCACCCTCAGCGTGTCCTTGACATCGCCGATCTTGAGCTGCCCGAAGTGGAACACCGACGCCGCCAGCACCGCGTCCGCCCCCGCCTCGACCGCGGGCGGGAAGTCCTCGACGGCACCGGCCCCGCCGCTCGCGATGATCGGAACCGACACCTCGGCCCGTACGGCCCGGATCAGCTCCAGGTCGTAGCCGTGACGCGTGCCGTCACCGTCCATGGAGTTGAGCAGGATCTCCCCCACCCCGAGCTCCTCGCCCCGCCGGGCCCACTCCACCGCGTCGATGCCGGTGCCCCGGCGTCCGCCGTGCGTGGTCACCTCGAAACCGGACGGCGTCGGCGGGCCGTCGACGATCCTGCGGGCGTCCACCGACAGCACGATGCACTGCGCCCCGTAACGCTGCGACGCCTCGGTCAGCAGCTCGGGCCGGGCGAGGGCAGCCGTGTTCAAGCTCACCTTGTCGGCGCCGGCCCGCAGCAGCCTGTCGACGTCCTCGACCGCGCGCACCCCCCCGCCCACGGTGAGCGGGATGAACACCTGCTCGGCCGTCCGGCTGACCACGTCGTACATCGTCGACCGGTCGGAACTGGAGGCCGTGATGTCCAGGAACGTCAGCTCGTCGGCCCCCTCCGCGTCGTAGCGGCGGGCCAGCTCGACCGGGTCGCCCGCGTCGCGGAGGTTCTCGAAGTTGACGCCCTTGACCACCCGCCCGGCGTCCACGTCCAGGCAGGGGATCACTCGTACCGCGACAGTCATCGCGTTCCTTTCAGCGTGGCGACCCCCGCTTTTGGGTGTGGGGACGAAGTCATCCGCGGGCCCCTCACGAACTCGCGGCGGCGACGGCGGCGAGGGCGTCTTCGAGGGTGAACTCCTGCGCGTACAGCGCCTTGCCCACGATGACCCCCTCGACGCCGATCGGGACGAGCGAGGCCAGGGCGCGCAGGTCGTCCAGGGACGAGACGCCGCCGCTCGCGACCACCGGCGCGTCGGTGCGGGAGCAGACCTCACGGAGCAGGTCGAGGTTGGGACCGCGCAGCGTGCCGTCCTTGGTGACGTCGGTGACGACGTAGCGGGAGCAGCCGTCCTTCTCCAGCCGGGCCAGCACCTCCCACAGGTCGCCGCCCTCCTGGGTCCAGCCGCGGGCGGCCAGCGTGGTCCCCCGGACGTCGAGGCCGATCGCGACCCGGTCACCGTACTCAGAGATGATCTTGGAACACCAGGCGGGGTTCTCCAGCGCCGCGGTGCCGATGTTCACCCGGCGGCAGCCGGTGGCCAGCGCGAGCTCCAGCGAGGCGTCGTCGCGGATGCCGCCGGACATCTCCACCTTCACGTCGAGCGCGCCGACCACGGTGGCGAGCAGCTCGCGGTTGCTGCCCCGGCCGAACGCCGCGTCCAGGTCGACCAGATGGATCCACTCGGCACCGGCCTCCTGCCAGGCGAGCGCCGCGGACAGGGGATCGCCGTACGACGTCTCGGTGCCGGCCGCGCCCTGGACCAGGCGGACCGCCTGACCGTCGGCGACGTCCACGGCGGGGAGCAGCTCAAGCGTCATCTGTTCAAGACCTCCGGTCGAAGACAAGGGTGATGAGAAGCGGTAGCAACAACAAAGAGATGACGAGCGCCCCGAACCGGGCCGCCCACGAGGACCACAACAGCCAGACGATCACCTGGGCGATCAGGAACAGCACCGCCGCGACACCGTTCTGCGTCCGGCGGCGGCGGGCCATGATGCCGCCCTGGGAGACGATGCGCACCGGCCTGCCCGGAAGCAGCGCGACCACCCTGCCGACCCGCTCGCGCCGCCGCGCCAGCCGAGCCTCCCGCTCGGCGCGCAGAGCCGCCTGGCGTGCCTGCTCGGCCTCCCGCTCGGCCCTGCGCCTGGCCCGCTCCTTGCTCATCGAGAACTCACCGGACGCTCACGCGAGGGTCCCGAGCCAGTTCGTGAGCAGCTGAGCACCGGCGTCGCCCGACTTCTCCGGGTGGAACTGGGTGGCCGCGAGCGGGCCGTTCTCCACCGCCGCGACGAACGGAACACCGTGCTCGGCCCAGGTGACCAGCGGATCGGGGAAACCCGGTCCCGCCTTCAGCTCCCAGGAGCGCACGCCGTAGGAGTGCACGAAGTAGAAACGCGTCCCGGCGTCGAGCCCGGCGAACAGCGCGGTCTCGGCGGGCGCCTTGACCGTGTTCCAGCCCATGTGCGGCAGGACCGGAGCGTCCAGACGCTCCACCGTGCCCGGCCACTCCCCGCACCCCTCGGAGGTGACGCCGTGCTCGACGCCCGTCTCGAAGAGGATCTGCATGCCGACACAGATGCCGAGGACCGGCCGCCCCGCCGACAGGCGCCGGCCGATGATCCGCTCACCCCGCACGGCGCGCAGTCCCGTCATGCACGCGGCGAACGCCCCCACCCCCGGCACGACGAGGCCGTCGGCCTCCAGCGCCGCCTCGTAGTCGGCCGTCACCGTGACCTCCGCTCCGACCCTGGCCAGCGCGCGCTCCGCGGAACGGAGGTTGCCCGAGCCGTAGTCGAGAACGGTCACCTTCTTCTTCACCACCAGAGCACCGCCGCCGTGGTCGCCAGGGCCGCGAGGGCGGCGAGCAGCACCGCGCCCTTCTTCAGACCCTGTTTGAGGAATGAGACGATCCCGCCGACGAGGAAGAGGGCCACGAAGGCCATCGCGACGGCCGTCCAGTTGTCGCTCACCGGCGCGTCCCCCTCCCTCCGCGAGAAGCCCCGCGAGAACTCCCGCGAGAGGAGGTCACAGCACGCCCTTCGTACTGGGCACCCCGGTGGCGCGCGGGTCGCGCTCGGAGGCCGCCCGCAACGCCCTGGCCAGCGCCTTGAACTGCGCCTCCACGATGTGGTGGGCGTTGCGGCCGTACGGGACGCGCACGTGCAGGCAGATCGCGGCCTGGGCGACGAACGACTCCAGGATGTGCCTGGTCATCGTCGTGTCGTACTCCGCACCGATCATGGGTGCCATGCCATCAGGCTCGCTGTGCACCAGGTAGGGGCGTCCCGACAGGTCGACCGTGACCTCCGCGAGCGACTCGTCCAGCGGGCAGGAGGCGTTGCCGAACCTCCGGAGGCCCGACTTGTCGCCCAGAGCCTCGCGGAACGCCGCCCCCAGCGCGAGCGAGGTGTCCTCGATCGTGTGGTGGGCGTCGATGTGCAGGTCGCCCTCGGTCTTCACGGTCAGGTCGAACAGCCCGTGCTTGCCGAGCTGGTTCAGCATGTGGTCGAAGAACCCGACACCGGTGGACACCTCGACGTTCCCGGTGCCGTCGAGGTCGACCTCGACCAGCACCGAGGTCTCCTTGGTGACACGCTCGACGCGGCCGCGGCGCGGTGCGGCCATGACACCGTCAGTGATGCTGCTCACAGGATCTCCTCCAGGGCGGCGCGGAACGCCGCCATCTCCTCAGGGGTACCGATCGAAACTCTCAGCCACCCGGGCGGGCCCACCTCGCGGATCAGCACACCGCGCTCCAGCATGCCCCGCCACACCGCGTGTCTGTCCTCGAAGAGCCCGAACAGCACGAAGTTGGCGTCCGAGTCGGCGACCGTCAGCCCTCGGCCACGCAACCACTCCACCGTGGCGTCCCGCTCGGCCCGCAGCGCGTCGACGGCACCGAGCAACTCGGCGCTGTGGGCGAGCGCGACCCGCGCCGCCGTCTGGGTGAGCGTGGACAGGTGGTACGGCAGCCGGACCAGCAGCAATGCCTCGATCACCGCCGGGTGGGCCGCCAGGTAACCGAGCCGGGTCCCGGCCATGGCGAACGCCTTGGACATCGTCCGCGTGACGATCAGCCGGGGATTGTCCGGCAGCAGCGTCAGCGCCGACGGGGTGCCGCCGCGGGCGAACTCGAAGTAGGCCTCGTCCACCACCACCATGCCCGGCGCCGCCTCCACGATCGCGGCGATCACCGCCGGGTCCAGGGCGGTGCCGGTCGGGTTGTTGGGAGAGGTCAGGAAGACGACGTCCGGCCGGTGCTCCTCGATCGCGGCCACGGCCTTGCCCGGGTCGATCCCGAAGTCGTCCTCACGCGCCCCGGAGATCCACTCGGTGGAGGCTCCGGTGGTGATGATCGGGTGCATCGAGTAGGAGGGCTCGAAGCCCATCGCGACCCGGCCATGGCCGCCGAAGGCCTGCAGGATCTGCTGGAGCACCTCGTTGGAGCCGTTGGCCGCCCAGACCTGCTCCACGGCCAGGCCGTGCCCCAGATACGAGGCCAGATCCCCGCGCAGGGCGAGCGCGTCGCGGTCGGGGTAGCGGTTGAGCTCGCCCGCCTGGGCGCGTACGGCCTCTGCCAGGTCGGCGACGAGGGACGCGGAGGGCCCGTAGGGGTTCTCGTTGGTGTTGAGCCTGACCGGAACGTCGATCTGGGGGGCACCGTACGGTGTGCGCCCCCGAAGGTCGTCGCGGATCGGCAGATCTTCAAACCTCACGCCGGGTCTCCCCATCGAATCGGGCACGGGCATTCCCGCCGGGCACCGGCGAGGAGGTCCGTGCGCGGATCGCCGCGCGCCCGGTGAGCACGGGCCGGGAGGTCCTCACGAGGGCACCTCCCAGTCGAATCGTGCGCGGATCGCCGCGCGCCCGGTGAGCACGGGCCGGGAGGTCCTCACGAGGGCACCTCCCAGTCGAATCGTGCGCGGATCGCCGCGCCATGCGCCGGGAGGTCCTCGGTGTCGGCCAGCACGCACACGTGGGCGGCGGCATCGGCGAGGGCCTCGCGGCTGTAGTCCACGACATGGATGCCACGCAGGAACGTCTGCACCGACAGCCCGGAGGAGTGGCATGCACAGCCGCCGGTGGGCAGCACGTGGTTGGAACCGGCCATGTAGTCGCCGAGCGAGACCGGCGCGTAGGAGCCGACGAAGATCGCTCCCGCGTTGCGCACCCGGGCGGCGAGCTCATGCGCCCCGGCGGCGTGGATCTCCAGGTGCTCGGCGGCGTACGCGTCGACGACGCGCAGCCCGGCCTCCATGTCGTCGACGAGCAGGATGCCCGACTGACGTCCCGACAGGGCCTCGGTGATCCGCTCGGCGTGCTTGGTCGCGGCGACCTGGCGGGGCAGCTCCCGCTCGACGCCCTCCGCCAGTTCCACCGAGTCGGTGACGAGCACGGCGGCGGCGATCGTGTCGTGCTCGGCCTGGCTGATCAGGTCGGCGGCGACGTGCACCGGGTCGGCCGTGGAGTCGGCGAGGATCGCGATCTCGGTGGGACCGGCCTCGGAGTCGATGCCGATGCGCCCCTTGAGCAGGCGTTTGGCGGCGGCCACCCAGATGTTGCCGGGGCCGGTGACCATGGTGACCGACGGGCACTCCTCGGTGCCGTACGCGAACATCGCCACCGCCGAGGCGCCGCCGGCCGCGTAGACCTCGTCCACGCCGAGCAGCGCGCAGGCCGCCAGGATGGCCGGGTGCGGCAGCCCGCCGAACTCGCGCTGCGCGGGCGAGGAGACCGCGAGGGAGGGCACCCCCGCCTCCTGGGCGGGAACGACGTTCATCACCACGCTGGAGGGGTAGACCGCCCGGCCGCCGGGGACGTACAGCCCCACGCGGTCGACGGGCACCCAGCGCTCCGTGACGGTGCCACCGGGCACGACCTGGGTGGTGACGTCGGCGCGCCGCTGGTCGCGGTGGACGAGGCGGGCGCGGCGGATCGACTCCTCCAGCGCCGCCCTCACCTTCGGGTCGAGCCCTTCCAGCGCCCCGGCGATCGCCTCGGCGGGCACCCGGGTGGACTCCAGCTCGACGCCGTCGAACCTGGCGGTCAGCTCGCGCACGGCGACCGCCCCGCGATGGCGCACGTCCTCGCAGATGGACCGCACCTTCTCCAGGGCGGCTTCGACGTCGAGGTCGGCGCGGGGCAGCACGTCGCGAAGGTCCTCCGGCAGAGGGCCTCGCAGGTCGGTACGCGAAATCACCCGTTCAGTCTACGGAGGTCCGCCACCCGATATCGTCCTGTCCATCATCCGGACGGCGCCTTTACTATGTAGATTTTAATCAGCCGCTACGCTTCCCCCGTGAGCAAGAGCAAGAACAAGGGCGGCCAGGGGACCCCCGCGACGGTGGCCCTCACCCAGGCCAAGGTCGATTTCACCCTGCACCCCTACGAGCACGACGCCGGTGCGCAGACCTACGGCGAGGAGGCGGCCGACGCCCTCGGGGTGCCGTACGAGCGGATCTTCAAAACCCTCGTGGCCGAGGTGGAGAGCGGGCTCGCCGTCGCGGTGGTGCCGGTGGCGGGCAAACTCGACCTCAAGGCGTTCGCGGCGGCGATGAAAAGCAAGCGGGCGACGATGGCCGAGGCGGCGAAGGTCGAGCGGGTCACCGGTTACGTGGTCGGCGGCATCAGCCCTCTCGGGCAGCGCAAACGCCTGCCCACGGTGGTCGACGCCTCCGCGCTCGGCTTCGCGACGATCTACTTCTCCGCCGGGCGGCGCGGGCTGCAGATCGAGACCGACCCCTCGGAGCTGGTACGGCTCACCCAGGCCGTCACCGCCCCCATCGGCAAGGCCGACTGAGGCTCTCCCGAGGTCGCGCGGGACGGGCCCGCAAGACGAGCCCGCTCCCTGGGGCGAGTCCTGTCGAAGGTTGCCGACGCGGCGCGCGGCGACGTTCGGCCACACTCGGTGAGAAGGCAGACACCTGACCGGGGACATCGGGGGCAAGATGCATTATCTGACCGCTACCGAGATGATCGAGCTGCTGCGTACCGGGCAGATCAGCGCGGTCGAGCTGCTCGACGCGCACCTGCGGCGGATCGAGGAGGTCAACCCGAAGGTCAACGCGATCGTCACGCTGGTGGCCGAACGTGCCAGGCGGGAGGCCGAAGAGGCCGACAGGGACCTGGCCCGCGGCCGGTGGCGGGGACCGCTGCACGGGCTGCCGGTCGCGCACAAGGACCTCGCCGACACCGCGGGGATCCGCACCACGTACGGCTCGCCGATCTTCGCCGACCATGTCCCGGCCGCCGACGCGCCGATCGTGCGGCGGATGCGCGAGGCCGGGGCGATCACGGTCGGCAAGACCAACATCCCGGAGTTCGGCACCGGATCGCACACCGTGAACGAGATCTTCGGCCCCACCCGCAACCCGTACGACCTGTCGAGGTCGGCGGGAGGCAGCAGCGGCGGGGCCGCGGCGGCGCTGGCGACCGGCATGGTGGCGCTCGCCGACGGCTCCGACATGGGCGGCTCGCTGCGCAACCCGGCCTCCTTCTGCAACGTGGCCGGGCTGCGGCCCACCCCTGGGCGGGTCCCCTCGCCGTCACCCGTCGCGGCCTGGTTCACCCTCGGCGTCCCGGGACCGATGGCCCGCACCGCGCAGGACCTGGCGCTGCTGATGAGCGCGGTGGCGGGGTTCGACGCCGCCTCCCCCTTCTCGATCACCGAGAGCGGCTCCGCCTTCGCCGGGCCGCTGGACCTCGACCTGACAGGGGTGCGCATCGCCTGGAGCCCCGACCTGGGCGGGCTCCCGGTCGACGCGGAGACGGCCAAGGTCACCGCGGACGCCCCGGCCGCGCTCGCGGAGCTGGGCGCGCGGGTGGAACGGGTGGATCTGGACCTGTCCGCCGCCGAGGACGCCTTCCGGATCCACCGGGCGTGGTATTACGCGCTCTCCTTCGGAGACCTGCCGCAGGAGAGCCTCGGGGCGAACGTGCGCTGGAACGTCGAGCGGGGCCGGGAGCTGACCGGTGCCGACCTGGCCCGCGCCGAGCGGCTGCGCAGCGAGCTCTACCGGCGGATGGGCTCCTTCTTCGACACCTACGACTTCCTGATCGCGCCGGTCAGCCAGGTGCCGCCGTTCCCGGTGGAAGCCCCCTACGTCTCGGAGATCAACGGGGAGGCGCTGCCCGACTATCTGGCGTGGATGCGCTCGGCCTACTGGATCAGCGTGCTGCACGCCCCCGCGGCGTCGGTGCCGTGCGGGTTCACCTCCGGCGGACTGCCGGTGGGCGTGCAGATCGTCGGGCGCCCCTTCGCCGACATGGCGGTGCTGCGGCTCGCCCACGCGTTCGAGCGCGCCACCGGCCACGGCTCGCACCGGCCGCCGCTCTGACGCCTCTCACCAGGCCTTACCGGCCGCTGATGTCGTACGACGACAGCGGCCCGTAGGGGTCGTCCCCGCCGAAAGGCCGGCGCAGCGGGGAGTCGCGGTAGCCAGCGATGCCCTCCAGCGCGAAGAAGAGGCCGGCGGCCAGCGTCGGCCACGCGAACAGCACCCCCCTGGCGGTCAGCTTCAGCGGCCCCGCGACCAGCGACGCGGACACCCCCGAGGCGGTCACGCTCACGGCCCCGAGGTTGACCGCCTCCCCCACCACCAGCGCCAGGTGCGCGCCGAGCAGGCCACCGGCCGCCAGGCCCACCACCACCGGCAGCGGGCGGCCCCCGCGCGACACGCTGTAGCCGATCGCCCCGCAGGCGAGCCCGAACGCACCGGTGATCACCGCGAACCAGCCGTCCGCGGCGATCAGCGCCTGCGTGGAGGGATCGGCCAGCAGCGACCCCCTGCCCGTCACGACGTACGGGGGGCGCGGCGCGGCCAGCGACCACAGGACCCCGGCGACGATCCCGATCAGCGCGAGCACCAGCACTGTGATCGCAAAATCACGCACGCCTCGCACCATGGTTCCCTCACCCTCTGTGCAGATGTGCCCGATGTTACATACCTCTCCGCCCGGTGCCATCCGAGGCTTCGACCGAATCCCGTTACTCTGGCGGGGTGAACGAAGAGGTATGGCTGATCGAACCCTCCGGGCCGCTGCGCGGTGACGTCGAGGTCCGCGGTTCCAAGAACGGCGTCTCCAAGCACATGGTCGCCGCGATGCTGGGGAGCGGTGAGAGCACGATCCAGAACGCCCCGGACGTGGGCGAGGTGGGGATCACCGCGCAGATGCTGAGGGCTCTCGGCATCGACGTGGAGATCAGCTCCGGCGAGATCTCCGTCGCTCCCGGCAAGCAGATCAACCCGCATGTTCCCGCGGCGTTCACCGGCCTCAACAGGATCCCGATCCTGATGCTCGGCCCCCTGCTGCACCTGGCGGGCGAGGCGTTCGTGCCGCTGGTCGGCGGCGACCCGATCGGCCGCCGGCCCGTCGACTTCCACGTCGAGGCGCTGCGGGCGATGGGCGCCGAGGTCGAGGTGAGCGACACGGGGGTCTACGCCAAGGCCAAGAGGTTGCGCGGCACCCGGATCGAGCTGCCCTACCCCAGCGTCGGAGCCACCGAGACGATCCTGATGTCCGCGGTGCTCGCCGAGGGCAAGACCGTGCTGAAGGGCGCGGCGATGGAGCCCGAGGTGGTGGAGCTCGCCCTGTTCCTGCAGCGCATGGGCGCGCGCATCGAGCTCAGTCCCGACCGGCGCATCGTGATCGAGGGTGTGGAGAGTCTGCACGGCGCCTCCACCTGGCTCAACGGCGACCGCATCGAGGCGTTCTCCTATCTGGCGGCCGGTCTGATCACGGGCGGGCAGGTGCGGGTGCACGGCTGCCCGCAGGACCGGCTGGTGACCGCGATCACCACCCTGGCCAGGATGGGCGCCGAGGTCGACATCACCGACGACTACCTGTCGGCGTCCGCGCCGAACGGGCTGCGGGCCGCGGCGGTGCAGACCGACACGCACCCGGGGTTCATGACCGACTGGCAGACGCCTTTGATGGTGCTGTTCACGCAGGCCCAGGGCATGTCGGTGCTGCATGAGACGGTGTTCGAGAACCGCCTGGTCTACGTGCCCGCCCTGCAGAAGATGGGCTGCGAGATCGAGGTGTTCGATGTCTGCCTCGGCGGTCCCGCCTGCCGCTACCACGACACCAACGCCAAGCACTCGGCGGTCGTGCGCGGCGTCTCCAGGTTGAGCGGCGCCGACGTGACACTGCCCGACATCCGGGCCGGGTTCTCGGCGGTGCTCGCCGCCGCGGCCGCCGAGGGCACCTCCACCCTGCGCGGGGTGCACCACATCGAGCGGGGCTACCACCGGCCGTTCGAGCAGTTCGCCTCGCTCGGGCTGAAGATCAGTCGAGAAAAGGTGCAGGACGGGTAAGGATTGGCAATCGGGCGTTTATAGGTGATCACCTGGTCGCACGTTACTATGCGTGACATCGCGCCCAGAGGTGAGACGCGGGCCCGGCGCGTGCCTGCTCGGGCTGGTGGTCTGCGGGGTGTTCGGCGGGCTGCTCGCCGCCATGGCCGCGCTGCCACTGGTCGGCACGGCCGGACTCACCGCCAACAGCGTCGCGAGGACCCTCACCGACCTGCCTCCGAGCCCTCGGGAGAACCCGCTCTCCCAGCGCACCGTGCTGCTGGACAAGAACGGCAAGCGGTTCGCCCAGTTCTACACGGAGAACCGGACGGTGGTGACGCTCGCCCAGGTCGCCCCCGTGATGCGTGACGCGATCGTGGCGATCGAGGACGCGCGCTTCTACGAGCACGCGGGCCTGGACATCAAGGGCACCCTGCGCGCCCTGATCACCAATACCAGGGCGGGCGGGGTGCGGCAGGGCGGGTCCTCGCTCACCCAGCAGCTCGTGAAGAACATCCTGGTCGAAAACTCCGAGAGCGACACCGAGCGCGCCCGTGCCCGCGCGCCCAGCATCCAGCGCAAGATCACCGAGCTGCGGTACGCGCTGGCGATGGAGAAGAAGTACAGCAAGGCCGAGATCCTGGAGCGCTATCTCAACATCGCCTACTTCGGCGCGGGCGCCTTCGGGGTGGAGGCCGCCGCCCAGCGGTTCTTCTCCGTCCCGGCCGCCCGGCTCACCCTGCCCCAGGCCGCGGCGCTGGCCGGGGCGGTCCGCGCGCCGTACACCACCGACCCCTCGCTGGACGCCGGGCGCAGGCAGCGGCTGCGCGAACGCAGGGACCTCGTCCTGGACCGGATGGCCCAGCTGTCGTACGTCACCCCGGCGCGGGCCGAGGCCGCCAAGAGGCGCCCGCTCGCCATCCGGCTCAAACCCGAGCCCGGCGGCTGCGACGGGAGCACCTATCCCTACTTCTGTCTCTACGTGCACCGGGAGCTGCTCACCAACCCGGCCTTCGGCCACACCCGCGCCGAGCGGGAACGCCGCCTGGCGAAGGGCGGCCTCGTGCTGCGCACCACCCTGTCGCCGAAGGCGCAGCGGGCCACGGAGCGCGCCATCACCGCGCGGGTCGGCAGGAAGGACACCGAGGTCGCGGCCGAGGCGATGGTCCAGCCGGGCACCGGGCGGATCCGGGCCATGGCGGCGAGCAAGAGGTACGGCCCTAACCCCGGCAACGCCGCCAACGCCAAGAACGGCCCCAACACCACCTACAACCTGCCCGCCGACACGGCGCACGGCGGCGGCCAGGGCTTCCAGGCGGGCTCGACGTTCAAGGTGTTCACCCTCGCGACCGCGCTCGCCCAGGGCTGGCGGTTCGACCAGGGTTTCATGACGCCCGGCAGTTTCGTCCCCGACAGCGGTTTCACCGACTGCCGGGGACGCGAGGTCAACGATCCCGGCGCGGAGATCTTCAACGCGAGCGGCGAGGGCAAGGGAGGCCCGCAGAGCCTGTCCACCGGCACCTGGAAGTCGGTGAACATCTTCTACATGATGCTGGAGCAGCGGGTGGGCCTGTGCCCGGTCGTCACGACGGCCAAGGCCCTGGGCATCGTCCGCGCCGACGGCGCCCCGCTGCGGGAGGTGCCGACCTTCACCCTCGGCGTGAACGAGATGGACCCGGTGACCGTGGCCGCCGCGTTCGCCGCGTTCGGGGCTCGGGGCCGCTACTGCCGCCCGGTGGCGATCGTCGAGATCGTCGAGCGGGACGGCAGGCGTTTCAAGATCCCGCCCAGCTGCGCGCGGGCGATCGAGCCCGCCGTCGCCGACGCGGTCAACCACCTGCTGGCCGGGGTGTTCACCAAGGGGACGATGACCGGTCAGAGCATCGGCCGCCCCGCCGCGGGCAAGACGGGCACCAACAACGGCTACACGTCGGCCTGGTTCGCCGGCTACACCCCCGACCTGGCGGCGGCGGTCAGCGTGGGCGACATCCGGGGCTCCTACCGCTACCCGCTCACCGACGTCGAGATCGGCGGCGAGTACTTCGGCTCGGTCCAGGGGGCCTCCCTGCCGGGGCCGATCTGGGTCTCGTCGATGTCGGCGGCCCTCGACGGTACGCGCGAGACCCACTTCCGCCGTCCCGACATGAGCCGTTTCGGCGGCGGGTTCACCCCCGGCCTGGAGGAGGCCCTCGCCAGGGAGCGCGAGGAGGAGGGCGCTGACGGTGAGGGCCGTCGCGGCGCCAGAGGGGACCGCGAGGACCGCGGCGCCCGGGGAGAGCGCGGACGCCGCTTCCGCGAGGAGGGCCGTTACCGGCGGGAGCGCGGGTATCGCCAGGAGCGGAGCTACCGCGAGAACGACACGCGCCGCCGGTACCGCACCCCCCACCGGCGCGACCGCCCGCGCCACCGCTGACCCCTTCACAGGGCGCCGCCGGAACGGAGGAGGTCACGTCGGCGAGACGGCCCTCGCCCCATACGCCCGCGGCCCACGCCGTACCGCGGAACCTTGCTCCTGGGACGCCCCCGACCGGCCGAGGACGCCCCTCAGGCTCGACGCCGGGTGCTGGCCCGGATGTGCAGTTTGCTGGCGACCACCTCTGGCCGGTCCACCCGTTCGCCGGACAGCCTCCGCAGCAGCATGTCCACCGCGGCCGACGCCTGGTCCACCGGCCGCAGGTCGATGGCGGTGATCGGCGGGTCGAACTGCTGGGCGAACCGGCTGTCGACTCCGACCGCGAGCATCAGGTCCTCCGGGATGCGGACGCCCCGCTCACGGCAGGCCCGGGTGGCTCCCTCGCTGTACTGCTCGGCCGACGCGATCAGCGCGTCGGGCGGCTCGTCGCCGTCCAGCAACGCGCGGGTCGCCCGGTAGGAGTCGGCCTCCAGCCGGTCCAGTGAGACGGGGGCGACCCTCGGCCGCATGCCCCGCTCGGCGCACCACGTCTCGTACGCGCGCAGGCCGTCCAGCGACCACGCCCAGGACGACTGGGCCGACAGCAGCGCGATGCGCCGCGCGCCCGCCTCGTACAGGTGCTCCAGCAGGTCGCGAATGTTGCGCTCGTTGTCGCCCGAGGTGTAGTACGGGCGCTCGGGCCGTCCCGGGTCGCGCTCGATCGACACCACCGGCACGCCCATGCCCTCCAGCATGTCGATACGCGGGTCCAGTCCGGCGGGATCGCACAGCACGACCCCGTCCGCGCCGATCAGCCGCCACTCGTCGGCCGTGCTGATGTGCGGGGTGAGGGTGAGGGAGTATCTCTCCCTGAACGCGGCCCGCGCACAGCCGGAGGCGATCGACATGTAGTAGTCGAGGCTGATCATCTCCTGCTCGGCGGCGTGCTCGCCCATGTTGGGCAGGACGAGGGCGATGGTGCCGGTGCGTCCCAGCCGGAACGCCTGCGCGACCCGGCTGGGGCGGTAGCCGAGAGACTCGGCGACCTCGCGGATGCGGGCACGCGTCTCCTCACGGAGCTTGCCCTTGTTGTTGAGCGCGTCGGAGACCGTCGTCACCGAGACCTCGGCGACGGCCGCGACGTCGCGAATCGTCACCCGCCCGCCTGCGGCCCTGGTCACGTCCTTCAAAATATCACCGCCCCGCCAGGCGAGCGATCAAAGCAGAAACGTTTCGGATCGAGGTTTCCTGGGGTTTTCTCACCGCACGCCCACCGGGTCGGTATCGGGCTCGTCCGCCGTCCACAGCTCACCGGACCGGCTCGCCACCACCCGGCCGCCGCGCACCAGCCATCGCGGGCCCGGCTCGTTGCGCAGCGCGTCGGTGAGCGTGCCGGCCGCCAGCACGACGAGGTCGGCCGGCGCTCCCGGCCGCAGTTCCCCGTAGGCGACCCCGGCCGCCCGCGCCGCGTGCGCGCCGACCAGGTCCCAGGCGACGGCGATCCCCGCGTCGGACTCGTCCGCGAGCGGGAAGGCGTGCCATGCCAGCCTGGCCAGGTCCAGCGGGTCCAGGTTGCCGAAGGGCTCCCAGTTGTCCTGCATGTTGCCGGTCCCCGCCGCGACGACCACCCCCGCGGCGAGCAGCTCGTTCGCCCGGGAGACGCCCCGGTAGGGCAGCGATCCCCCCAGGTTGGACGGGCACACCGTCACCGTGATCCCGGCGGCGGCCACCTTCTCGATCACCCGTCGCGCGTCGTCGTCGGCGTACGTCTCCAGCGCGCCCACGTGGTTGGCGTTGACCAGGCCGCGCATGCCGTGCGCGACGGTCCGCTCGGCCAGCGGTTCCAGCATCCGCTCGCTCGGGTCGGTGAAGTAGTCGATGTTGACGTCGATCCCGACGCCGAACCGCTCGGCCAGCGCGAAGACCTGGTCCAGGTGGGACAGCCGGTCCTGCTCGGTCCGCTCGTTGTTGGGCCACCCGCCGACCCGGTGCGCGCCCGCGGCCAGCGCCTCGGCCACCAGGTCGTACGCGCCGGGATCCTGCACCAGGCCTTCCTGGGGGAAGGCGGTCACCAGCAGGTCCACCAAGCCGGCGTGCTCCTCGCGCGCCCGCATGACACCCTCGAACGAGGTCAGCCCGGTGACGGTGTCGATGTCGACCTGCCCGGCGACGGTCCCCGTGCCCTGGGACGCGGCCAGCCGCAGAAACGCCCCGGCCCGAGCCGCCACGTCCTCGACGGTGAAGGACGCCTTCAGGTCGCGCTGCCGCTGCATCATCGCGGGGCGGTGGACGAGCCGCTCGGGCAGGCCGAGCCGGCGGATCGAGTGGCGGCTCAACGCCTTGTCCGGGTGGCTGTGCGGCTCGACGAACGGCGGCGTGACCAGGCCGCCGCGGGCGGAGATCCGTTCGCGGGCGGGCAGACCGGCGCCCGCGCCGGCACCGAGCGCGGCGATCAGGCCGCCGCGGATCACGACGTCCACGGCCGCGCCCTCGTACACGGCGTTCTCGATGACGAGGTCGGCGGGCGGTTCAGAAGCCGTCACGGTTGATGTCCTTGTAGAGCAGGTAGCCGGCGCGGGTCGATCCGGTGGCGTAGAAGTACTGCGGGCAGTAGGGCGCCATGTAGACGAAGTCGCCCTCGGCGACCTCCAGGTGGTCGTCGCCGAGGTAGTAGACCCCCTGGCCTTCGAGCATGTACAGGCCGTGCTCCTGATGGTGGACCTCCACCATGGTGAACCTGGCGCCGATGTCGAACCGCATCACGTTCATCGCCATGTCGTAGCGCTCGTCCAGCGGTAGCAGCGGCGCGTACGTGCCGCCGATGCTCTCGTCGCGGATGTGCTCGACCTCCTCGACGTGTCCGGTCACCGGCTCGGGCGCGGGAACGCCGTCCACCTCCTCGTATCGGCGCTTCACCCACAGGGCCCGGGTCGCGTCCCCGGGGGCCAGGACCTCGAACTCGGTGCCCTGCGGGAGGAAGACGAATCCGCCGGGTGCCAGTGAGCGCGTCTCCCCTCCGGCTCGCACGTCCAGATGACCGCCGTCGAGGACGTACAGGAAGTTCTCGAAGCCGGCGCCGAGCGGGCGAGTGCCTCCACCGCCCGGTTCGAACTCCAGCAGGTACTCGCCGAAGGCCGCGGGACGGGCCCGTGGCGTGGCAAGTGGCCTGGCGACCACGCCGCGCAGGTGGGGAAGGGAGTTCTCGACGAGGTTGTCCGGGCACATCAGGATGTAGGAGTCGCGGACGCGTCCGCGGTTGGCGCTCACGTAGTCGGCTCGGGTGGTGCCGGTCATCGGATGCCTCCGGCGCGGAGGCCCCGGCTTGGCCGTGGGGAGGGTGTCAACGTCGCTTCCTTCCGTGGAGGCGTGGCGAGGGGGAAAGGGGTTGGTCGGCGGAGGCGTACCGGCCGGAGTCCAGGACGGTGTGCCCGTCGACGCGGACCGAGGGGCGCTCCAGCACCAGGTCCAGGTGGACCGGGGACTCCCAGTCGGCGCCGGTGTACTGCGGGAACGGGTGACCGAACGCGATGTGCACGCCGGGCACGTTCTCGTCGAACAGCAGGTTGCCGGTGAGCCCGGTCAGGGCCCGGTTGGTGCCCAGGGCCAGCTCGCCGAGCCGCAGTCCGCCCGGTGCCTCCGCCAGGAGGCGGTACACCTCCGAGGCCAGCGCGGTGTCGGGGTGGCGCACCTCCACGGCCTCACCGGCCGCCACCTCGATCAGCACCGGCTCGGTGAGCAGACCGTGGCGGGAGTTGAGGGGGTAGCCGAGTACCGAGGCGGCGAGGACGCCCTCGGCCGAGCGCGGGCTGCAGAACACCTCACCCTGCGGCAGCCGCCCGCCCTGGCCACCGCACCGGTACAGGCCGGTGAACGGCGTCCACGGACGGACCGGGTCGCACGTCAGCGTCAGGTCCGTACCGGTGGCGCTGGTGACGTGCACCGACGCGCAGCCGGTGAGCAGGTCGCGGACGCTCAGCGTGAACCTGGCCACCTCGGTGTAGTCGACGGCCATGCCGATGCCCAGGCAGGCGTCGTCCAGGGCGGGCATGTGGGCGTGGCGGACGCCGTCGCGAGCCAGCAGCGCCCAGAACGAGGGGTCCCAGGCGAGCAGGTCCTCGGGGTCGGCGGCGGCGAACACGGTGACGGTGGGCCGGTGGGCGTCCAACGCCGCCTCGACCGCCCGCCGGGCCGCCGGGTAGCCTGCCGCGACATCCGGGAGCACCTCGACGACGACGGTGTCCGGTGCCAGGGTCCGGGCCTCGTCGGCCACGATCCCGGCCAGCCGCCGGGTGGCCCGGTCGGTCAGCACCAGCACCCGGTCCTCCTTCGCCACGGCCAGGCAGGTCCCCACCAGCTCCGCTGCCCCTTGGCGCAGCCGCGCGTCGGGGAGCGCGGTCTTTCCGAAATCCGGCTCCGGGAGCACAGGGACGGGCACGGCCTGCCGCGAAGGCTCGGAGCCCGAGGATTCGGGGGCGCCGGAGGACGGATCGAGGTGCGGGGACTCGGGGTCGCCGGGGGACGGAGCCGGATCGGGGACGGCCCGGTCCGAGGGCCCGGAGACCGGGGAATCGGGGGCATGGGACGTCAGATCGGGCACGGGGCCCCCTCGGGGAGGGGGACGAAGCGTCCCGAGCCGGGGGCGGCCACGACCTCGCCGTCCACGGCCACCGTCCGGCCGCGCACCAGGGTACGCACCACCCGGACATCGCAGCCACGGCCGTCGTACGGCGACCACCGCTCCGCCGCGAGTTGCTGCGCCTCGGAGTCGACCACCCAGGGAGAGTTCAGGTCGAGGAGGACGAGATCCGCGTCCATGCCCGGTGCCAGCGCGCCCTTGGAACCGGAGACCCCGCAGATCGCGGCCGGCCCGGCGGTGAAAAGCGGAGCGATCCCGTCCAGCGGGAGGCCGCGGCTCAGCGCCTCACCGAGCACCAGCGGCGCGTACTCCTGGACGCCCTGGATCCCGAACGGACAGCTGAACACGTCGGTGTCGGCGGCGAGCTTGCCCGCGCGGTCGTAGGGACAGTGGTCGGACACGATCGCCTGCACCAGCCCGGCGCGGACCCGATCCCACAGCCGCTCCACCCGCCAGGCGTCGCGCAGCGGTGGGGCGCACACCCCGAACCCGCCGACCCGCCGCAGGTCACCGTCGTCCAGCAGCAGATGGTGGGCGGTGACCTCGCAGGTGGCGTCCATCCCCTCCGCCCGTGCTTCGGCGACCAGGTCGACCGCCTCGGGGGTGGACAGGTGCACGAGGTGGACGGCACAGCCGGTCCTGCGGGCCAGCCGCAGCACGTGGCGTACCGCGTCGATCTCGGCCGACGGCGGGCGCGCCTCCAGCAGCGCGGTCAGGTCGGTACGCCCGCCGGCGCGCAGTCTGGCCTCGGCGGAGACCAGCGTGTCGTGATCCTCGGCGTGCACCAGCACCCGCGCGCCGAGCCGGGCCGCGGTGGCCATCCCGGTCAGCAGGTCCGTCTCGGTGGCGGGCGGGAAGCCCATGGTGTTCTCCGGCAGGAACGCCTTGAAGCCGGGGGCCCCCAGTGCGCGCTGGCCCACCATCTCCTCCAGCGACGGCCGGGTGAGCGCGCCCCACAGGCCGAAGTCGACGACCGCGCCGGCCGCGGCCCGCTCGCTCTTGGCGGCGTACCGGGCGGCGGTCGTGGTCGGCGGGTTGGAGAAGGGGTGCTCCATCACGAAGGTGACGCCTCCGGCGGCGGCACACCGGGTGCCGGTGCGGAAGTCCTCCTCGAAGGAGATGCCCGGGACGTCGAAGTGGACGTGCAGGTCGATGATCCCGGCCATCACGTGCAGGCCGGTGGCGTCGAGCACCTCGGCGGCGTCCACCGGGGTCTCCCGCGGGACCACCGCGCGCACGCGCCCCCGGTCCACCAGCAGGGTCGCGGGCGCCGCGCCGGTGGGGGTCAGCACGGTGCCTCCGACCACCGCCAGGTCCACCCGCCCGATCACGCGCTCGCCTTTTCCTGGGTGGGACCGCCGGAGCCCGTGCCACCGGGTGTCCCGGTGCCGGAGAGGGCGGCGGTGAGACCGATCGGCCCGTGCGCGGTGGTTCCGGTGGTGTCCCTGCGACCGACCACCCGGCCGCGCCGCAGTGTGACGCGACGCCCCGGCACCCCGGCCAGGGCGGTGGCCCGGTCCGGCACCTCGAACACCACCAGGTCCGCGTCCTCCCCGACGGCGATGTCACCGGGGCGCCCGCCGATCGCGGCCGCCGCCTGACCGCAGACCAGGTCCCACGCGGTGTCCAGCGCGCCCTCGTCGTGGTATCCGGCGCCGAGGAACGCCGTCTGCGCCCGGTCCATCGGGTCCAGCGTTCCCAGCGCGTACCAGCCGTCGTTCAGGTTGTCGCTGCCCGCGGCCACGACCACCCCGGCCTCGGCCAGTTGCCGTGGCCGGGACAGCCCGCGCGGGCCGCCGTCCACCAGGTTCAGCGGGACGACCACCACTCGCACGTCGGCCTCTGCCACCGCCGCGATCACACGGGCCGCGTCCGCGTCGTCGTACACCTCCAGGCCGCAGCAGTGGCTCGCCACGACCCGTCCCTGGTAGCCGCGCCGTACGGTCTCGGCGGCGGTGAACTCCAGCATGGTCTCGGTCGCGTCGATCTCACAGTCCAGGTGGATGTCCACATCGGCGCCGAACCGCTCGGCCAGGTCGAACACCTCGCGTACGTGAGCCCGCTGCGCCTCGACCCCCTCCTCGACGTTGGGCCAGCCACCGACCAGCCCGGCGCCCGAGCGCAGCGCCTCGACCAGCAGCGGCCTGGCCAGCGGGTCCCGCAGCAGCCCTTCCTGCGGGAACGCGACGATCTGCACGTCGAGCAGGTGCGCCACCCGCTCGCGGGCGGCGAGCACGCCGTGCAGCCCGGTCAGCCCGGACACCGAGTCGACGTCCACGTTGGCGCGCAGTGCCGTGACACCGTTCGCGGATGCCAGTCGCAGCGCCCGGAGGGCGCGCTCGGTCACATCGGGAACGGTGAAGCCCGCCTTGATCGCGCGGGCGCGGGCGAACCCGTCCGCCGTCCCCTCGGGGGCCAGGCGGCGGCTGTACGCCTTGTCCGGGTGATAGTGCGGCTCGGTGAAGGAACGCGAGACCAGCCCACCAGCGGCGTCCAGCACCTCGCGCGCCTCGGCCGGGACGGCCCTCGCGCGTCCCTCCCCCGCTTGCCCGTCCCCGGTTCGGTCGTTTCCTGCTTGACCGTTCCCGGCGGGGACGGCCGTCGGCTCCACCGCGACGACCAGCCCGTTCCTGACGTGGACGTCCACGAGGCCGTCGTGGCCGTGGACCCGCCCGGCGCGGATCAACAGGTCGAGTTCCTGTGGCATGTCGGTCACCACTCCCATTCGTTGGCCGGCGTGCTGATGTCGGCCGGGTTCTCGACCAGTGCGCGCAGAGCCGCGCGCACAGCGGTGACCTGTAGCGACAGGTCCATGCTCGGTCCGTTGTGCCCGATCCTGGCCACGTGGCCCGGAGGATCCGGCAGATGCAGGAAGCCGCACCTGGAGGGCAGCCCGTGCCTGGCGGCCAGATGCAGCGCGGTGTACATGACGGAGTTGCAGCCATGGGTGGAGGCGGAGTTGGAGACCAGGGCGGGGACGCCGGCCGCGCGCATCGCCATGGTCATGGCCTTGATCGGCAGGGTCGACAGGTAGGCGGCGGGACCGTCCGGATAGACGGGGTCACCGGCCGGCCGGTGACCCCGGTCGTCGGCGAACTGGAAGTCCTGCACGTTGACGGCGACCCGTTCCGCGGTGACGACGGCGCGCCCCGAGAACACCCCGCAGGACACCACCGCCGCCGGAGGCCCCTCACCGGCGGACGGGCCGACGAGCAGGGGGAGCAGCGCCTCCTCCGGGTGTGAGCACCAGGCGAGGCTCCGGGCGGCCACGCGGTGTCCGGCGATCGTCTCGCCGTCGAGCGCGAGGGCGACGGCGCTACTGGGATTCTCGGGGTAGTGCAGTTCGGCGCGGCTCGCCGAAGCGCCGAAGGCACCGTTCCCGGTCACCAGGATCCAGGGCTGGGTCATCACACACCTTCCGGTGGATGGAAGGACAGGGGGTGGGGCGGCCCCGCCTCCCCTGGAGGGGGCCAGAGCGCCGACGGACAGCATCATGACCCATGCAAGAGAAAAAAGAAACGTTTCTTTTGTTAACAGGAACGTTTCTTTAGACCCTTGACCCCCCGGAACCAGCTGGGGTTAACTGCCGCCAACCACGGCGAACACCCCTCGCCGAATCATCGGCTCGGAACCGGCCCTCACCGCCGGAACCGGCGCCCCGCCAACAGTCACAGAACCGGCTACCGAACGCTCATCCCGTCATCCGAGCCGGCGCCCCGCCCAGTCACACAACCTCGACTCGGCACCGGCCCCCACCCCGGAACCGGTGCTCCCGCAGTCACAGAACCGGCGGCCGGACGCGGTACGCCCACCGCCCGAGCCACCTGATCCGCAGTCCCGGAGGTATCCCTTGACCGCCGACTCCAGCTCTGCCAGACCTGCCAGACCAGCCCGCCATCGGCCGATCGCCGCGGCCCTCACCGCCGGGGTCCTCTCTCTGGCCGGCTGCGCCGCCCCCGCGGGATCCGCCTCTCCCACCGCCCCCACCGCCTCCGAGGGTAAGGACACGATCACCGTCACCGAACGGACCCCCGCCGGAGCGGGGGAACTCGACCGCGTCACCTGGTCCGTGGCGGCCGAGCCTTCGTCCTTCGACTGGATCTACAACGCCAGCTTCGCGACCGGCCAGATCATGGCCAATGTCTGCGAGGGTCTGCTGCGGCTCGCCCCCGACATGTCGCTGGAGCCCGCGCTGGCCGAGTCCTTCGACAACCCGTCCCCGAAGACCTGGGTCTACCGGCTGCGTTCCGGGGTCACCTTCCACGACGGCACCCCGCTGACCGCCGAGGACGCCGCCTTCAGCCTGAGCCGCAACCTCGACACCGCCGCCGGGTCCTTCTGGTCCGGCGCGTACGCCAACGTCTCCACGGTCAAGGCGACCGGCCCGCTGGAGGTCACGGTCACCCTCAAGCAGCCCGACGCGCTCTTCAACTCCTACATGAGCAGTCCCGCCGGGATCATCGACAGCAAGGCGACCGTGCAGGCGAAGGGGAAGTCCTACGGGACACCGGACGGCGGCGTGAACTGCGTCGGCCCGTTCTCGCTCGCCTCCTGGGACAAGGGCCAGTCCATGACGCTCGCCCGTGACGACGACTACTTCGACCCGGCGCACAGGGCCAAGGCCAAGGAGGTGGTGTTCCAGTTCGTCCGCGACCCGGCGGCCGCGGTCAACGGCATGCTGGCCGGGTCGATCGACGGCGGCTGGTTCCTGCCGCCGTCCTCGCTGCGGCGCCTGGCCTCCAGCGGGCAGGGAAAGGTCTACTACGGCCGCAGCACCCAGGGCTTCAACGCCATCGTGATGAACTTCGACGGCCCGCTCGGCGACGTGCGCATCCG
The DNA here is from genome assembly GCF_044459525.1 of Streptosporangium sp. NPDC050284. Taxonomy (NCBI): domain Bacteria; kingdom Bacillati; phylum Actinomycetota; class Actinomycetes; order Streptosporangiales; family Streptosporangiaceae; genus Streptosporangium; species Streptosporangium sp. NPDC050284. The sequence goes on along the minus strand of NZ_JBITIZ010000006.1, from coordinate 165,187 downwards.
CCGCGCGCTGTCGATGGCGATCGACCGCGACGGCATCATCAAGGCCGTGCTCCAGGGTGCGGGAGAACCGCAGAAGGCCCCCGCCGTGCCCGGCTCCTGGGGCTACGCCGACGAGACGTACCAGAAGGCGTGGGACGCCCTCACCGTCACCGAGCGCCGTCTCGACGAGGCGAGGAAGCTGGTCGCCGAGGCGGGCGCGCCCACCGGGCCGATCGTGCTGGCGACGACGAACGGCGAGGCCGAGGTGCCGGTGATCGGCGCGGAGATCCAGGCCGCCGCCAAGCAGATCGGCCTCCAGGTCGAGATCAGAAGCATCCCCGCCGACCAGTACAGCGGCGTGTACACCGACAAGAAGGCCCGCGAGGGCATCGACCTGTACCTGACCGGCTGGGGCACCGACTTCGCCGACCCGCTGCAGATGTACCAGTACTTCCAGACAGGGCACTTCTACAACTTCGCCGGGTTCTCCAACACCGGGTTCGACAAGCTGGTGGCCGAGGCCGGGAAGACCGGGGACCCGGAGGCCCGTGCCGCGCTGGTCGCCGACGCACAGCGGATCGTGGTCGACGAGTTGGTGTGGATCCCGCTGTACGCGCCGTACAACACCCTCTTCCTCAACAACAGGCTCACCGGCACTCCCGCCTCCTACGTCCAGCTGCACTACCCGTGGGCGGCCGATCTCGGGACGGCGTCGTGACCGGAGTCCCACCGGGCGCGGCAGTCGTGCCACCGCCGAAGGCACGGAAACCGGGGACGGAACGCGACCGCCCACCGGGATGGCCGGGGACGGTGCTGCCCGTGCTGGGTCGCCGGCTGCTCGCGCTGGTCCTGGTCATGCTGGCGACCTCTGTGGTGATCTTCGGCGCGATGTACCTCGCGCCGGGGTCTCCCGAGTCCTTCCTGGCCCGCGGCAACTCGGTGACCGCCGACACACTGCGGGCCATCCGCGCCCAGTACAACCTGGACGATCCCTTCCCCCAGCGGTTCGTCTCCTGGCTCGGCGGGCTGCTGACGGGCGACTTCGGCCAGTCCCTGCAGTTCCGGCAGCCGGTCGGCGGCCTGATCGCCTCCCGGATCCCCACCACGCTCGCGCTCGTCGCGTACGCCTCGGTACTCATCCTGCTGTCCGGTGTCCTGCTCGGCGTGCTCGCCGCGGTCCGCCGCGGCACGGTGGACGCCGTCGCGATCATCGGGACCACGGTCGCGATGGGCACCCCCGCCTTCGTGGTCGCGATCGGGCTGACCTCGTTCTTCGCCGTGACGCTTGGCTGGTTCCCCGCCTTCGGTGCGGGTGAGGGACTCTGGGACCGGATCTGGCACCTCACCCTGCCCGCGATCGCGCTGGCGCTGTCGTCGGTGGCGCTGGTCGCCCGCGCGACCCGGTCCTCCATGCTCACCGAACTCGGCAAGGAGTACGTCGAGACCGCCCGGGTCCGCGGCATGCCCGAGCGCCGGATCATCTGGCGGCACGTCTTCCGCAACGCGATGGCCCCGGTCGTCACACTCGCCGGGCTGGTGGTCTCCGGCCTGCTGGTCACCACGACCCTGGTCGAGACCGCCTTCGGGCTCAACGGAATGGGGTCGCTGCTCGTGCAGTCGGTCAACGCCAAGGACTTCCCTGTCACCCAGGCCATCGTCCTGATCATCGTCGCGGTGTTCGCGCTGTCCAACCTGCTGGTGGACCTGCTGTACCCGCTGATCGACCCGCGGGTGCGCGGAAAGGCGGGTGCCCGATGAGCATCCCCGCCGGAAGCCCCGCCGGAAGTCCTGCCGGGACTCTCGCCGACGCCGCCCCCCTGGTGCGGCGCCGCTGGGTGCCCCGTCCGGTCGGAGGCGGCCCGCTGGTCGTGTTCTCGGTCGCGGTCCTCACGGTCCTGGTCGTGGTGGCGGTTTTCGCCCCGTGGCTGTCCCCGCAGGACCCGGACGCGGTCTCGCTCTCCGACAGCCTGGCCGGGCCGTCCGCCGCGCATCCGCTCGGCGCCGACCAGGCCGGACGCGACGTGCTGTCCCGGCTGATCTGGGGCGCCCGCACCTCGCTGCTCGGACCGCTCGGCGTCGTCACCGGAGCCACCGTCCTCGGCGTCGCGATCGGCGTGGTGGCCGCCTGGTACGGCGGCTGGATCGACGCGGCGCTGTCCCGCGTCATCGAGGTGATCTTCTCCTTTCCCGGCGTGCTGCTGGCGATCCTGCTGGTCGCCGTGCTCGGCGCGGGCCTGGACTCCACGGTGCTCGCCCTCGCCGTCGCCTACACCCCGTACATGGCGCGGATGACGCGCGGCGTCGCGCTCAGTGAACGACACCGCCCCTACATCCGGTCACTGGAGATCCAGGGCTTCTCCGCCTGGGGCATCACGACGCGGCACCTCATCCCCAACATCGCGCCGTTCGTGCTGGCCCAGGCGTCGCTGTGCTTCGGTTACGCGATGATCGATCTCGCCGGGCTCTCCTTCCTCGGTTTCAGCGTCCAGCCACCGCAGGCGGACTGGGGCGCCATGATCTCCGAGGGCCAGTCGGCGCTGCTCCAGGGAGCGCCGCTGTCCGCGCTCGCCCCCGGCGCCGTCATCGTGATCGCCGTCGTCGCGTTCAGCCTGCTCGGCGAGGGCATCGCCGACCACATCAGGAAGGCGGACCGGTGAGCGCGCCCCGGATCGATCCGATGCTTGAGGTGCAGGGCCTGTCCCTGGCGGTGACCACCGGCGGCGTCGGCCGCCCCATCCTCGAAACGGTCTTTCTGACCTGCGGGAAAGGTGAGATCGTCGGTCTGGTCGGAGAGTCCGGCTCCGGCAAGTCGATGACGCTGCGCACCGCAGTCGGACTCACCCCGCCACGGTCCCGGGTGGAGGGCCGGGTCCTGGTGGCCGGGCGGGACGTCCTCGGCGCCCCGGCGTCGGTGCTGCGCGAGATGCGGTCTCGCACCACCGCGATGATCTTCCAGGACCCCCGGGCGCACATCAACCCGTTCCAGCGCATCGGCGCGTTCCTCACCGAAGGGCTGCGCGTCCACCGGGGACTGCCACGCGGCAAGGCGCTCGCCGTGGCCGCCGGCCTGCTGGACGAGGTCGGCCTGCCCGACCCCGGACGCCACCTGCGCCAGTACCCGCACGAGCTGTCCGGCGGGATGCTCCAGCGAGTGATGATCGCTGCCGCACTGGCCGGCGAGCCCGAACTGCTGCTCGCCGACGAGCCGACCACCGCGCTGGACGTCACCACCCAGGCGGAGATCATGGCGATCCTGCTGCGCCTTCGGCGCGAGCGCGGGCTCGCCATCGTGCTGGTCACCCACGACCTCGACCTCGCGGCGGCCGTCTGCGACCGCATCCATGTGATGTACGCGGGCTCGATCGTCGAGGTCGCCGACGCGGACGCGCTGCACCGCCGCCCGCGCCACCCCTACACGGCGGCGCTCTTCGCCTCCCGGCCGGGCCCCGGCCGGACGACGCTGCGGGCGGTGCCCGGACGCCCGCTCGGGCTGTTCGAGGCGCCGCCCGGCTGCGCCTTCGCGCCGCGCTGCGTGTACGCGGCCGACGCCTGCCACGAGTCGGCTCCCCGCCCCCGGGCGATCGCCGGGCACCTGGTCGCCTGCCACCGGGCCGACGACCTCGCCCTCACCGACACCTCCGCCCCGGTCACGTCCGGGGTGGAGACCGAGGAACCCGCCGGACCGGCCCGGCCGCGACAGAGGAGCCGACCGTGACACCAGAGGCGAGTCCCACCTCCCCCCGGCCCGCCGCAGCGGGCGAGCACCCCCTGCTGCGGGCCGAGGGGTTGCGCAAGACGTACGACCGAGGGCGGGTCGTCGCGGTCGACGACGTCTCCTTCGAGGTCGCGGCCGGCGGCTCGCTGGGCGTCGTCGGCGAGTCCGGCTCCGGCAAGACCACGACGGCACGGCTGATCGTCGGGCTGGAGCGGCCCGACTCCGGCACGATCCGCTTCGACGGCCTTGAGTCCGGCCACGGCCGCGACCGCCGCGACCGGATGCGGCGTGCCCGGATCGTGCAGCTCGTCTTCCAGGACCCCTACCAGAGCCTGGATCCCCGGCAGAGCGTCGCCGACGCCCTCGACGAGATACTCCGGCTGCACACCGAGTCGGACCCGCCCACCCGCGCCCGCCGTCGGCGGGAACTGCTGGACCAGGTCGGGCTCGGCTCACGCGAGGCGGCGGCGCTGCCCCGCGCGCTGTCCGGCGGGCAGCGGCAGCGCGTCGCCATCGCCAGGGCGCTGGCCGCCCGGCCGCGCATGCTGGTGCTGGACGAGGCGGTGGCCGCGCTGGACGTGTCCATCCAGGCGCAGATCCTCAACCTGCTCTCGGAGATCCGCCGTGACATGGGCGTGGCGCTGGTGTTCGTCAGCCACGACCTGGAGGTCGTGCGCTGGGTCACCGACGACGTGGTGGTCATGTTCCGCGGGGCCGTGATCGAACGCGGCCCCACCTCCCGGGTGCTCCAGCGGCCGGAGCACCCCTACACCCGGCTGCTGCTGTCCAGTGTCCCGCGCCCCGGCTGGGACCCGGCCCGCGTGGGGCAGGCCCGCCGCGATCTGCTCGCCCGGTACTGACCCCGCCGACCACTCCCCTCTCTCCGCGTCCCCCACCGATCACCGGCCTCGTGACAGAGACCCCGGAAGGAATCCCATGACCGTCGGACCCGCCCCTGGCCGCAGCCTCCTCCTCGCACTGGCCGTCTGCGCCGCCCTCACCGTTTCCGCATGCTCAGGAGGCACCGTCGCCACCGGGACCGGAGGAGCCGACGGCGCCTCCTCCTCGCCCGGCGGATCGGACGGCCCCGTACTCACCGAGTCACTGCCCGCCGCCACCGGCGAGGCGGACACGCTCCGCTGGGCGCTGTACGCCGAGCCGTCCTCTCTGGACCCGATCTACAGCAACGACTTCCCGCCGATGGAGGTCCTCGCCAACGTGTGCGAGAGCCTGGTGAAGATCGCACCCGACTTCTCGTTCCAGCCCTCGCTGGCCGAGTCGTGGGAACAACCCGACTCCCTGACCTGGGTCTACACGTTACGCCCCGGGGTGAAGCTGCACAGCGGCGCCGAACTGACCGCCGAGGACGTCGCGTACAGCCTCAACCGCAATCTCGACAAGGACCTGGGTTCCTACAACGACGCCGTCTACCAGAACGTCAAGGACATCAAGGCCACCGGCGACGGTGAGGTCACCGTCCGGCTGAAGAAGCCGGACGCGTTGTTCAACCAGTCGATGGCGACCCCGGCGGGCCGCGTCCTGGGCAAAGCCGCGTCCGAGGCGGCCGGCAAGAGGCTCGGCACGCCTCAGGGGGGCGTGGACTGCACAGGCCCGTTCAGGCTGGCCGGCTGGACGGCGGGACAGTCCATCGAGCTGGCCCGCTTCGACGGCTACTGGGACGCCGCGCACCGGGCCAAGGCCCCCGGCATCCGCTTCGACTTCATCCGGGACCCCGCGGCCCGGGTCACCGCCATGCTGGCGGGAGAGCTGGACGGCTCCTGGTACGTACCCTCCTCCGGCTTCACCCGGCTCCAGGCCACCGACACCGGGAAGCTCTACTTCGGTCGCACCTCCGGCAGCTACGTCGGCATGGTGACCAGCCTGAAGGGCCCGCTGGCCGACGTGCGGATCCGCAGGGCGCTCTCGCTCGCCATCGACCGGCCGGGCATCATCAAGGCCGCGGTGTCGGGGGCGGCCGAGCCGCTCAAGGCCCCCGCCTCCCCGGGCACCTGGGGCTATGGGCAGGACACGCTGAAGGCGGCGTACGACGCACTGCCCGAGCCCAGCGGCCCGGCCGACGAGGCGCGGAGGCTGGTGACCGAGGCGGGCGCGCCCGCGACCCCGATCACGATCGCGGTCACCGGCTCGCAGGCCGAGATGCCGGTCATCGGCGCGGAGGTCAAGCGGGCGGGCGAGTCCGTCGGCCTCAAGGTGGAGATCAGGACGCTGCCCGCCGACAACTACAACGCGCTGTACAGCGACGCCAAGGCGCGGGAGGGGATCGACATGATCTTCTCGCTCTGGCAGACCGACTACCCGGACCCGACGCAGATCTACCAGTACCTTCAGGGCGGCAACACGTTCAACTACGCCGGGTGGGCCGACCCGGAGTTCGACCGGCTGATCGGCGAGGCCACCTCGGCGGCCGACCCGGCCGAGCGGGCCAGGCTGGTGGCCGAAGCGCAGAAGATCGCCGCGGAACAGCTGATCTGGATCCCGCTGTACGCGCCGTTCAACCCGCTCTACCTGGGCAAGGGCCTGACCGGGGCGCCCACCTCTTCCGTCCAGCTCACCTATCCCTGGGCCGCCGACATCGGCCGCTCCTGACCGGCGGGGCATCATGGCGTGCCCGAAGCCGACCGCCTCGGCTTCGGGCCGCGGACATGCCGGCCGGTACGGACTCACTTCGAGTGCTTGGCGTATCGGCGACCACCCGAGGTGAACCGCCCGCTCGGACAGCGGGATGATCTGGTCTCTCCACATGAAACGGGGCGGGCTCGGCGTCACGCCGAACCCGCCCCTCCGTCTCCAGCCGGTCCTGATCACGCTCACCCGGCGAGGGTGTGCGCCTTCCCCGCGAGTGTCAGGAACACCCGGTCCGGATCGGTGCCATGGTGTTATCTCCGCAGGGTGAGCAGGCCGGGCCGGTAGGGCAGCAGGCCGTAGTCGCCGCCGGAGCTGGGGCTGCGGCCCTGGTAGAGCAGCTGCAGGTTGCAGGGGTCGATGGTCATGGTCTGGTCGGCGTTGGTGCGCAGCAGCTCACCGTGGCTGATGTCGTTGGTCCAGGTGGCGCCGCTGTTGGCCTTGCCCGCGAAGGGGTTGCTCTCGGTCGCGGCCTGCGGGGTCCAGTTGCCGCCGAGGCTGGTGGCGGTGAAGGACCGGAAGTAGCGGCCCTGCGAGCCGATCGCCTCGACGATCATGAGGTAGCGGTTCTCGTTCTGGATCTTGTAGACCTGGACGGCCTCGAACAGGTTGTTCGTGGTGTCGGTCATGATGGTCGTGTAGTTCGAGCCGAAGCTGCCGGGGAAGTTGCCGATGGGCATGCTGGCCCGGTAGATCCTGCCGTTGTCGCCGGCGAAGAACAGGTACATGTTCTGGCCGTCACCGATGAGCGCCTGGTCGATGGGGCCGGTGCCGGAGTTGGAGATGCTGCCGGAGAACAGCGTCTGCGCCGCCGACCAGCCGTTGGGGTTGGTGGGGTCGGTCGAGGTGCGGTAGGAGAAGGCCGGGCCGCCCCACTGGTAGGCGAGCACCCAGATGTTCTTCGGCGCGAAGTAGAACAGCGACGGCGCGACGGTGGCGTTGTTCATCGCGTTCTGGCTGGCCGAGGCCATCTCCGAGTAGTTGGTGAACAGGCCGAAGTTCATCGAGCCCCACCTGGTGCCGGTGTCGTGGGTGGTGGCGTAGACGAGCTGCCTGCCGTTGTAGGGGGCGACGGTGAAGTCCTTGAGCGAGACCCAGCCCGACCTCGGGGTCGCGAGCACGCCGGAGGAGGTCCAGCGGTACGTCGAGGGAAGGGGGCAGTTGCCCGGCGTCGGAGTCGGAGTCGGCGTGGGAGTCGGCGTGACCGTGGGGGTGGGGGTCGGGGTGGGGTCCGGGTCTCCGGGGGTCCCGGTGCAGGCCACGCCGTTCAGGGAGAACGAGGTGGGCGACGGGTTGCTGCCGGTGTACGAGCCGTTGAACCCGAAGGAGGCGCTGCCTCCCGTGGGGATGGCGGCGTTGTAGCTGACATTGGTCGCGGTCACCGCGGAACCGGACTGGGCGGACGTGGCGTTCCACATCTGGGTGATCTGCTGGCCGCCCCCGAAGGACCAGGTCAGCCGCCATCCGTTGACCGGGTCACCCAGGTTGTTGATGGTGACGTTGGTGTTGAAGCCCCCCGGCCACGACGAGCCGACGGTGTAGTCGACCCGGCAGGCGACGGCCGCCTGCGCGGGCTGGGTGGCCAGTAGGCCGGTCGCCGCCAGCAGGATCGGGATCGTGACGATCGCCAAGCCTCGGCGCATGGCCGATCGGGACGGTGCCGTCGGTGTGACGGCGGAGCGGCGCGGTGTCCGCGTTCGCCAGGGCAGGCGCATGTGCGTGCTCCTCATCTTCTCGTCCAGCCACTGTCAGGGACTGGTGTGGGCACACCCGAGGGGTTCGGCCCAGACGTATGCGCGGGGCCACGGTTGTTGTTAGCGTTAACAAGCAGCCCGCTGGCGGACTGCTTCGTTTCTCCGGCGGGAGGGGGTGGTGCGCGGAGCCAATACGATGCGGCCGATCCGCGTCAAGGCACGACTCCTCGCCCTTTTCCCCGCGTTCCCGCCCCTGTGGGCCTTCATCTGCCCTTACGGGCGCCCGACCGCACTGTGCGAGATCGGCTCTGTGATGAAACGTTCATCGATGCTGATGATCTTCTGCCGCACTCGGGCGCGCCGCCCCCCGCGGATCCCCACCTGGCTCGCCCGTCCGGGACGGTGACCGAAGTGCTCCGTCGGATTCACCGTCACCGGCGGGCATCCGCTCAGGCCCGACCGCTCGCCGGCCTGCCCTCCTACCGCGTCATCAAGGTCACACCGGATGAATCCCGTTCTCAGGCCCCCAGGCAGGCGGGGCCGAGCAGTTGCTTCAGGTCGCCCATCAGGGCCGGGGACGGCGACACCCGCAGGCGGTCGTCGAGGCGCACGATGGTGGTCTTCGGGCCGTTGTGGACCTGCAGATGCACCTCGGTGGTTCCGGGGTGCGCGGTCAGCACCTCCTTGAGGCGGCCGACCACCGGCGGGGTGCAGCGGGCCAGGGCGAGGCTGACGGCCAGCGGGCCACCGGCCTCGCGGGTCAGGTCGGGAGCCGTCACCTCCATGGCGATGATCTTCCCGACGTCCTCGCGCTTGTCCAGGCGTCCCTTGACGAACACGATCGCGTCCTCGGCGAGCACCGTCGCGCAGAGCTGGTACGCCGACGGGAAGATCATCACCTCGATGGCGCCCTCCAGGTCCTCCAACTGGGTGAGGACCCAGGTGTCGCCCTTCTTGGTGACCTTGCGCTGCAGGCCGCTCAGGATGCCGCCGACGGTGACGACCTGACCGTCCGGCCGGTGCTCGTCCTGCAGCGAGGCGATCGAGCAGTCGGCCCCGGAGGCGAGAATGTGCTCCACACCGAAGAGCGGGTGGTCGGAGACGTACAGGCCGAGCATCTCCCGCTCGAACTGCAGCAGGGTGTTCTTGTCCCACTCCCCCAGCGGGATCTGCACGTCGAAGGTCTGGTCCTCGGCGCCCTCGATGGCGCCGAACAGGGAGTCCTGCCCCTGGGCCTCGTTCTTCTTGATCCCGATGATGCTGTCGACCGCCTGCTCGTGGACCATCACCAGGCCCTTGCGCACGTGCCCGAAGGAGTCGAAGGCACCGGCCTTGATCAGCGACTCGATGACCCGCTTGTTGCAGACCACCATGGGGACCTTGCGCAGGAAGTCCTTGAAGTCGGCGAAACGGCTCTTCTCCCGGCGCGCGGCGATGATCCCGTCGACCACGTTGCCTCCGACGTTACGGATCGCCGACAGGCCGAACCGGACGTCGGTGCCACGCGGGGTGAAGTCGAAGTCGGAGTCGTTGACGTCCGGCGGCAGCACCTTGATGCCCATGCGGCGGCACTCGTTGAGGTAGAGGGCCGACTTGTCCTTGTCGTCCTTGACCGAGGTGAGCAGCCCCGCCATGTACTCGGCCGGGTAGTTGGCCTTGAGGTAGGCGGTCCAGTAGGAGACCAGGCCGTAGGCGGCGCTGTGCGCCTTGTTGAAGGCGTAGTCGGAGAAGGGCAGCAGGATGTCCCAGAGCGTCTTGATCGCGGCCGCGGAGTAGCCGTTGTCCTTCATGCCCTGCTCGAACGACTCGAACTGCTTGTCCAGCTCGGACTTCTTCTTCTTGCCCATCGCCCGCCGCAGCAGGTCGGCCTTGCCGAGCGAGAACCCGGCGACCTTCTGCGCGATGGCCATGACCTGCTCCTGGTAGACGATCAGGCCGTACGTCGTGCCGAGGATCTCCTGCAGCGACTCCTCGAACTCCGGGTGGATCGGGACGATGTCCTGCTGACCGTTCTTGCGCAGCGCGTAGTTGGTGTGGGAGTTGGCGCCCATCGGACCCGGCCGATACAGGGCGCCGACGGCGGAGATGTCCTCGAAGTTGTCGGGCTTCATCAACCGCAGCAGCGACCGCATGCCGCCGCCGTCCAGCTGGAACACCCCCAGGGTGTCGCCCCTGCCGAGCAGCTCGTACGTCTTGCGGTCGTCCAGCGGCAGCTTGAGCAGGTCGATGGCCTCGCCGGTGTTGGCCTCGATCATCTTCAGGCAGTCGTCGATGATCGTGAGGTTGCGCAGGCCCAGGAAGTCCATCTTCAGCAGGCCGAGCGTCTCGCAGGTCGGGTAGTCGAACTGCGTGATGATCACACCGTCGGAGTCACGGCGCATGATCGGAATGTAGTCGGTCAGCACCTCCGCCGACATGATGACCCCGGCGGCGTGCACGCCGGTCTGCCGGATCAGGCCCTCCAGGCCCCTGCCCAGGTCCATCGCCGACTTGACGTCGACGTCCTCCTCGTACAGCCTGCGCAGCTCACCGGCCTCGTTGTAGCGCGGGTGGTCGGAGTCGAAGATGCCCGACAGCGGGATGTCCTTGCCCATCACCGCGGGCGGGAACGCCTTGGAGACCTTGTCGCCCAGCGCGTACGGATGCCCGAGGACGCGGGCCGCGTCCTTGATGGCAGCCTTCGCCTTGATGGTGCCGAAGGTGGCGATCATGGCGACCTTGTCGGCGCCGTACTTCTCCGTCACGTAGCGGATCACGTCGCCGCGCCTGCGCTCGTCGAAGTCGATGTCGACATCGGGCATGGAGACACGGTCGGGGTTGAGGAACCGCTCGAAGATCAGCCCGTGCGGCAGCGGGTCGAGGTCGGTGATGCCCAGCGCGTACGCGGCCAGCGAGCCCGCGGCCGAGCCTCGCCCGGGGCCGACGCGGATGCCGTTGTTCTTGGCCCACATGATGAAGTCGGCGACCACGAGGAAGTAGGAGGGGAACCCCATCTGCAGGATGACGTTCATCTCGAACTCGATCTGCGCGCGGTGCTCGGAGTCGACGCCCTCGGGGAAGCGCCGCTCCATGCCCGACCAGATCTCCTTGCGGAACCAGCTCTCCTCGGTCTCCCCCTCGGGCAGCGGGAAGGTGGGCATCAGGTTCTTGAAACCGAACATGCCGCTCGGGTCGACCTTCTCGGCGACCAGCAGGGTGTTGCGGCAGCCCTCGGCCCACAGGTCCGAGGAGTCGACGGCGCGCATCTCGTCGGCGTTCTTGATGTAGTAACCGCTGCCGTCGAAGCGGAAACGGTCGGGGTCGGACAGCTGCTTGCCGGTCTGGATGCACAGGAGCGCGTCGTGCGAGGTCGCGTCGGACTCGTAGGTGTAGTGGGAGTCGTTGGTGACCAGCGGCGGGATGTCCAGCTCACGCGAGATGCGGGTCAGGCCGTCGCGGACCCGGCGCTCGATGTCGAGCCCGTGGTCCATGATCTCCAGGTAGTAGTTGTCCTTGCCGAACAGGTCCTGGAACCTCGCCGCCGCCGCGATCGCCTCGTCGTACTGGCCCAGGCGCAGGCGGGTCTGCACCTCGCCCGACGGGCAGCCGGTCGTGGCCATCAGGCCCTCGGAGTGCTCGGCGAGAATCTCGGCGTCCATCCGGGCCCACTTGCGCACGAAGCCCTCGGTGTAGGCGCGCGAGGAGAGTTTCATCAGGTTGCCCAGGCCCGTGGCGTTCTTCGCCCAGATGGTCATGTGGGTGTAGTAGCCACCCGCGGAGACGTCGTCGCGCTTCTGGTGCGGCTCGCCCCACAGCACCGGCTTCTTCTGGTGCCGGGAGGCGGGGGCGACGTAGGCCTCGATGCCGATGATCGGCTTGATCCCGGCCCCGGTCGCCTGCTTGTAGAAGTCGTAGGCCCCGTGCATGTTGCCGTGGTCGGTGATCGCGATGGCGGGCATGCCCAGATCGCCGACCTGTTTGAACATCTGCTTCAAACGGGCGGCCCCATCCAGCATGGAGTATTCCGTGTGAACGTGCAGATGCACAAACGAGTCTGACATGCGGCCCCGTCCTCCCCTAGTCGCACCGTCGGCGGGGAAAGCGTATCCAAATCCGAGTTCCGGAAGTGACTCATGCGCTTTGAGTCGTCTCTCCTCCCGACGCCCCCGGACCTCCCGGGGCACCCCGGTCCTTCACGGCGCCTCGGATCGGCCGGGGCGCCCGGGCCATCGGCGTTCTTCTCACCTTCCTTATCACCTTCAGTCGCGAGGCGCGGACCGGCGTTCCTCGGCGAGGTGAAGGCCCGCCTCGATCACGGCGTTCATGATGGGGGCGAGCCTGGCCTCGCCCAGTACGGGGGCACGGCGGGCCATCTCGGCGACCAGGCGGCGCTCGCGGTCGGCGTCGCGACCGGCGAAACCTCCGACGGGCTTGAGGCGCTGGATGGTCCCTGCCAGTTCGGCGCGGCGCTCCAGGAGGACGGCGAGGGCGGCGTCGACGCGGTCGATGGCCTCGCGGGCGGCCGGTACCGAGTCGGGGCTCTCCCTGCGGGTGAGGGCTCCGACGATCTTCACGGCCTCGTGCGCCGCCAGCGCGTCCCGCTCGCTCGAGGAGGGGTCCAGGAGCAGGCCGTCGGCACCGGCGGCGATCGCGGCGGCGGCCAGCGCGGGGTCGGCGCCGAGACCGGCCAGGACGGGACGTCCCGACCTATCACGCGCGGCGCGCATCAGGGCCAGGTCGGGAGCGGCGACGCCCAGGGGGCCACGGCCGCCCTCACAGAGCACGATCCCTTCGTTGCCCTCCGCCGCGCAGTGACCGGCGACCTCCAGCCACTCCTCCAGCGTCGCGGAGGGGTCGCGCTGGAGGAGCATCGGCAGGCCGAGCCCGGCGGTGGCACGCACCAGACCGGAGTCCCGCATCCAGGCCGCGCCGACCACCGCGCCGTCGGCCCTCTCGGCGATCAGCGGAAGATCTCCCTCGAAGGACGGCTCCACCAGGACGGGTCCCGCCCCCTGGGCGCGGGCCACGGCCACGGACTCCTCCGCCCCGTGGGCGGATACTCCCCCGCGGTGGTCTCGCAGGCTGATCCAGCGGGCGTCCGCGCCCGGCCCTCCGATCACCACGGCCGGCCCCGCGCCCACCGTGAGCGTGCCCAGCCGTACCGTTGCGCGTTCCGTGTGCGCGGTGCACTGTGCGGTGGACGACATGAGGCTCCCCTGGTTCGGCCGACGCGCGTCCCGCGAGCCGGCGGCCGTTCGAGAAGGGACTTCGGAAAGAGAAAGAGGCAGAGACCTCATGTCTCCGCCTCGTGCCGGCTCCGGCCGGTCGCTAGTTCCCGACTGTCACCACCGGCTCTCCCGAGCCGGCACGATGAACGCGAAGTGGCAGGTCATGGGCTCAACCTTAGGTTATCTTCCCGGCATCCGCCACGTACTGGACAGCGCATCTCAAGGCATGGACTTTTCTGCGGCGTGTGAGTCGATCACTTTACTGGGCTATGAGAGTATTCGGGGGTTCAGAAGGAGGTAGCCGGTTGATGGCCGAAGCACAGCCCGCGGGACGGCGAGTCGCCTCCCGATACCAGCTGCTCGAAGCCATCGGCCGAGGTGGCATGGGCATCGTGTGGCGGGCCCACGACGAGCTCCTCGACCGTGAGGTCGCGATCAAGGAGGTCCGCTACGCCGACATGCTCGGCGAGGACAACCAGGAGGACTTCAACCGGCGCACCAAGCGCGAGGCGCGCGCCGCCGGGCGCCTGACGCACCCGAACGTGGTCGTCGTCCACGACGTCGTCGAGGAGGACGGGCGTCCCTGGATCGTCATGCAGCTGGTGGAGTCGCGTTCCCTCGGCAAGGTGATGCGCCAGGACGGGCCGCTGCCGCCTCGACGGGTCGCGGAGATCGGTCTCAAGCTGCTCGAGGCGTTGCGCGCCGCCCACGCCCAGGGAGTGCTGCACCGCGACGTCAAGCCGGAGAACGTCCTGCTCGCCGACGACGGCCGGGTGGTGCTGACCGACTTCGGCATCGCCACGCTCGAGGCCGAGACCGCCCTCACCATGACCGGCATCGCGGGCACGCCCGCGTTCATCCCGCCCGAGCGCATCAAGGGCGGCGCCGCGCAGCGCGAGTCCGACCTGTGGTCGCTCGGCGCGACCCTGTACGCCGCCGTCGAGGGCAAGCCGCCGCACGACAGGGGCGGGGCGCTGCCGACCATGCACGCGATCCTGAACGACGAGCCCGAGCCTCCGGTGCACGCCGGGCCGCTCGCCCCCGTCCTGGAAGGGCTGCTCCGCAAGGATCCGGCGCTGCGCATGCCCTACAAGGAGGCCGAGCGGCTGCTGCGCCGGGTGGCCGAGGGCGACCGGGTCCGGCCTCCCAGGACCGCCGTCATGCCGGCCGTGAACGCGGGAGACGACACCGATCCCGGGGCCCGCTTCCAGCCGGGCGCCGTCCCCGAGACGGGTGCCAAGCTGGACTCCGTACCCTCGGAACCCTCGGGTTCCAAGGAGGAGGTGTCCGCCCCGCCCGCGCGCGGCGAGGAGCCGCGGAAGCCCTCGGCCAAAACCCCCGCCAAGACGCCCGCGGAAGCCGTACGGCCGAAGCCCGCCCCCGCCCCCGACGTTCCCGCATCCGCTCCGGCGGCCGGTTCCGAGGAGAAGGCGAAGGCGGCGCCGAAGAAGACCGCGCAGGGCGGGCAGGCCTCCGAGGCCGCGGCGGACTCCCCCGGCCCGGACGCCGGAGCGGGTGCGCGGGCTCCCGAGGCGGGAGCGGGCTCGAAGGCGAAGCGCACCACCGGCGAGGCCACCCCCGCTCCCCCGACGTCCTCCGCGTCCGAGGCCGCGCCTCCGATCCTGGCCAGGTTCGCCCCGAAACCGAAACCCACCATCGGCCGGAGAACCGAATCCACCTCCAAGCCCGAGCCCGCTGCCGGGGCCACGCCCGCCGCCGAGGGCGCACCCCCGATCCTGGCCCGGTTCGCTCCCAGACCGAAACCCACCACCGGGCCCGAACCGACTCAGAAGACCGAACCCACCCCGACGTCCGCAGCCGCCGCCGAGGCCGCACCCCCGATCCTGGCCAGGTTCGCTCCCAAGCCGAAACCCACCATCGGCCAGAAAGCCGAACCCACCCCCAAGCCCGCGGCCGATGTCACGCAGGTACGCGAGACGAAACCGGGCACGGCCCCCTCCGAGCCCGCCCTCCCCGCCGGGAGCAGGTCCGCCGGTCCGGAGGCGAGCCGCGAGGGCGCCCCGCCGGTCGCCGAGCCGGGAGCCGAGGGCCGCAAACCCGTCTCGCGCCCCAACCCCTTCCCGCCCGTGGGGCGCGAGCCCGGCACCGAACAGAAGCCCGCCTCCGCCTCCAGGGCCGAGCCCGCTCCGCGGGAGGAGCCCGCTGCCTACGGGGGCCACGGCGACGGGGGCGACACACTCGTCTCCCGGAGTTCCGGCGTCTCCCCGGTGAAGCGAGGGCTGCTCGTGCTCGTGCCCGCGCTGCTGATCGTCGGCGGGATCGCCGGCTGGCTCGGCATGCGTAGTGGCGACGGCGACGAGACCCCGCAGGCCAAGCCGGTCGATCCGAGCGCGTCCAGCGCGTCGGAGGCCCCGAGCGGCGGCGCCGAGGCGACCCCCGAGGGCTCGCCGAGTTCTGAGACGTCGCCGTCCGAGGACCCTTCGGAGTCCCCCTCCGCCGACCCGAGTCCCACCAAGAAGGAGAAGAAGTCCCCCCTTCCCTCCGGCTGGCGGATGCACAAGGACGGCAACGGCTTCTCGATCGGCCTGCCCAAGGGGTGGGCGGTGGAGAAGCGGCCCGGCCAGCAGGTGTGGTTCCGCGGCCCCGACCGGACGAGTTTCGTCTTCGTCGAGTACGTCGACAAGGCGGGTCCCGATCCGAAGAAGGACTGGGAGAACCAGGAGGGAGTCGTCCGGGGCAACTTCCCCGGGTACGACCGGATCCGGATCGCGAACGTCAAGTACATGGTGAAGGCCTCCGACTGGGAGTTCACCTGGAACACCAGCTCGGGCAAGGCCCGCGTGATCAACAGGGGGTTCATCACCAAGGGCGGCCGGGGGTATGCGATTTACTGGCATACCCTGGCCAAGGACTGGAAGAAGAACATGCACCTCTTCGAGGGGTTCACCGCGACCTTCTCCTCCAAAAAGTGAGCGGGAGCCCCACCGCCTGCGGTGAGTGATTCTGGGAGGGCGGGGGATGGCGGAAAGCAGGGTGGCGGGCCGCTACAGGCTGCTCGAACACATCGGCGAGGGCGGCATGGGCATCGTCTGGCGTGCCCACGACGAGCTCCTCGACCGGGTGGTGGCCGTCAAGGAGGTCCGCTACCGGGGGGTCGACGAGGCCGCGCGCACCGACCTGAACCGGCGGACCATCCGCGAGGCGAGGACCGCGGGGCGCCTCGACCACCCCTCCGTGATCATCGTGCACGACGTGGTCGAGGAGGACGGGCGTCCCTGGATCGTCATGCAGCTGGTCCGGTCCCGGTCGCTGGGTGAGATCGTCCGCTCGGGCGGGCCGCTCCCGCCGGAGCGGGTCGCCTCGGTCGGACTGCACGTGCTGGGCGCGCTGCGGGCCGCGCACGCCGCGGGGGTGCTGCACCGCGACGTCAAGCCGGAGAACGTGCTGCTCGCCGACGACGGCCGGGTCGTGCTGACCGATTTCGGCATCGCCTCCATGACGCAGGAGACCGGCATCACCCGTACGGGCGCGATGGTCGGCACCCCCGCCTTCCTGCCTCCCGAGCGGCTGCACGGGATGCCCGCCACCCCCGAGTCGGACCTGTGGTCGCTGGGGGCGACGCTGTACGCCGCCCTGGAGGGCCGCCCACCGTTCGAGCGGGCCACGGCCGCCGCCACCATGATGGCGGTCCTTCACGGCGAGCCGAGCCCCATGAGCCGTTCCGGCCCCCTGTCGACGGCGATCCTCGGCCTCCTGGCGAGGGATCCCGCCGCCCGGATGGTCCCCGAACAGGCCGAGGTCCTGCTCGGCCGCGCAGCCTCCCCCGGCTCCCCGGCCTCCCCAGGGCCGCACTCGGGGCAGCGGGCGTACGGCTCTGGCTTCCAGACCGACCCGCCGCGCACCGACCCCTCACCGCTTCAGGACGCGTGGCGGCCGGTGTACGGGGATTCCCCGGGCGGTCCAGGGCAGCCTCGCCACCCGGCCGCGCATACGCCCCCCGAGCACTTCCCCTCGACGGCCCGCCCCCACTCCGAGCACTCCCCTTACACGGCGGGGGGCCCTCAGCCCGAACAGGCCCGCCCCTCGGTGGCTCACCCCCGGCCGGAGCAGCCGCCGTACGCGCAGCAGCCCTACACACATCCCGGCCACTCCTCGTCCGCGCCCCCCGATCCGTACACACACCCCGGCCTGCCCCCGTACACACATCCCGATCCGTACACACACCCCGGCCAGTCCTCGTACACACACCCCGAGCAGCAGGTGTACGCGTACCACGAGCAGCCTCGGCACGCGCGCCCCGAGCAGCGGGCGTACGGCTCGGAGCCCTGGACGAGGCGGGAGCAGCCCACCGACACGGGGGCCGCGCCCGCGCGGCTGACCGGGGCGCGACGCCTGGCCCTCCTGGCCGGGGTGCCCGCGCTCGCGGTGACGGTCGGGGTCGGCGCGTGGCTGGTCCTGAGGAATCCCGGTACCCCGGTCGACACGGGCGGCCGGGCCGGCGTCACGGCCCTGATCACCGACCCCACCCCCGCCACGTCGCCCGAGGCGACCCCCACCCGGGATGCGACTCCGACGGCGACGCCGCGTCCGTCCAGGATCATCCCCTCGGGCTGGCGGCTACACCGCGACCCGATGGGCTTCTCCATCGCGGTGCCTGGAAACTGGCAGGTCAAGCGGTTCTCCGGCCGTGACCGGGTGGAGTTCCGTGCCCCCGGAGCGAGCGACAGCTTCCTGTGGATCGAGTCGACCGAGGACCCGGAGAAGGACCCGGAGAGGCACTGGGAGAAGGTGGAGCGGGCCGGGGTCGCCGAGAACGTCTGGCCGGGCTACCGGCGGGTCAGCATCACCGCGCTGACGTACCAGGGGGTGCCGGCCGCCGACTGGGAGTTCACCTACCTCAAGAACGGGGTTCGCACCCGCGTCCTGGACCGGGGCTTCCGTACCCGCGACGGCAAGCCGTACGCGATCTACTGGGAGAGCCCGGACGCCAGGCGGTCCGGATCGCTCTTCGCCGCGTTCACCAACACCTTCCGGCCATGAGCGGCCCGGAGAGCGCGCGCTTCTGGCGCACCCCGGCCCTGCCCGGGGTGGACCTCCTCAAGGCCAGATACGTGACCCACCGCTTCCCACCGCACGTGCACGACGGTTACGTGATCTCGATGATGCTGTCCGGGGTGGAGGAGTTCGCCTACCGGGGCACCGTCCACCGCGTGGGGCCGGGCAGCCTGAGCACGCTCAACCCCGATGAGGTGCACGACGGCCACGCGGGCGTCCCCGATGGGTGGTCCTACCGGGTGATGTATCCCTCGGTCGAGTTCGTCTCCGGCATCGCCGCCGAGCTGATGGCCGGGCACGGCACCCCCTGCTTTCCCGAGACCGTCACCTACCACCGGCCCACCGTCGCGCTGCTGCGGGCCGCGCACGACGCCGCGGAGGGTGGTGACGACCTCGCCTCCTCGACGCTGGCCCGCACGGCCTTCGCCGCCCTGCTCAGCCACCACGCCTCCCGTCGTCCCCCGGAGACGCCGCGCTGGAACGACGACCCGGCGGTGCGCCGGGCGAGGGAGATCCTGCACGAGCGGCTCGTCGACCCGCCCACGATCGAGGACCTGGCGCGGGCGGTGGGCACCGGACCCTTCGCCCTGATCCGGGCCTTCAAGGCCGCGACAGGGCTGCCTCCGCACGCCTATCTGAACACGCTGAGGATCATCCGGGCCCGGCGGCTGCTCCAGGCGGGCACGCCTCCCGCCCAGGTCGCCGGGGACGTGGGATTCACCGACCAGGCCCACCTGAGCAGGCATTTCAAGCGGACGGTGGGCGTGCCACCGGCCGCGTACCAGCGCGCAGGAACGTACAAGACCGGAACGTGACCCGAACCTAGGCTCGCCTCCCATGGAAACAACCACTCGTTCCTCCGCGATCAGGGACGGACTGGGCGTGGGGATCGCCGTCGGACTGTCAGGGGTGGCCTTCGGCGCCGCGGCGGTCACCGCGGGGCTCAGCGTCGCGCAGGCGTGCGTGCTGAGCCTGTTCGCCTTCACCGGCGCCTCGCAGTTCGCCCTGGTCGGCGTCGTCGCGGGCGGCGGCAACCTGGTCGCGGGCACGGCCGGTGCGATGCTGCTCGGCGCCCGCAACAGCCTGTACGGCCTGCGCATGGCCGGGGTGCTCCGCGTCCGGGGATGGCGCAGGCCGCTGACGGCCCAGGGAGTGATCGACGAGACGACGGCGGTCGCCCTCGCCCAGCCGGACGAGGAGTCGGCCAGGACCGCGTTCTTCGTCACCTTCGTCAGCCTCTACCTGACCTGGAACGCCACCACCCTCCTCGGCGCGCTGGGCACCTCGTGGGTGGCCGACCCCTCGGCGTTCGGCCTGGACGTCGTCGGTCCCGCGGCCTTCCTCGCCATCCTGTGGCCCCGGCTCACCGGGAGCGACGCCGAGGCCCGCGCGCTGCGCCTGATCGCGTGCGGCGGCGCGGCGGTCGCGCTGGCCGCGACCCCTTTCACCCCGCCGGGCGTGCCCGTGCTGCTCGCGTCCGTGGCCGTGCTCGCGGTGATCCTGAGGAGACCCAAGTGACCATCTGGTGGGCCGTCGTCATCACCTGCGTCGCCTGTTACGCGCTCAAACTCGCCGGGCTGTCGGCACCGCGCCGCGTCCTCGACCACCCGGGGGTACAGCGTTTCGCGACGCTCGTCCCGGTGGCCCTGCTGGCGGCGTTGATCGCGGTGCAGACCTTCGGCGAGGGGCAGGCGCTGCACCTCGACTGGCCGCGCACCGCGGGGATGTGCGCCGCCGTCGTGGCGCTGCTGCTGCGCGCCCCGTTCCTGGTGGTCCTCGCCGCGGCCGCCCTCGTCACCGCCGCGCTGCGCCACGTCCTGAGCTGAGAGCGCCACCTCCCGAGCCGGGATCACCGCGTGCGGAGCCGGGGGTGTCAGTGCCGTGCCGCGCTCCGAACCGGAGCGGCCTCGTCACCTCGCGCCGCGTCCCGGGCCTGGCCGACGTCGCCCGTGCCGCGCGGGAACCGTACGCGGAAGGTGGCGCCGGCGCCGGGGCGGGAGGTCACCGTGGCGTCGCCGCCGTGCGCGACGGCGACGGCGGCGGCGGCGGCGACGATGGAGAGCCCGAGACCCGCGCCTCCCTGGCGGGCGCCGTCGCGGGGATGACCGGCCCGGTGGAAACGCTCGAAGACCAGGGTGCCCTGCTCCTCGGCGCCGGCCCGCTTGGTCCTGCGCAGCACGGCGCGGATCCTCGCGATCAGCTCCTCCAGGCTGAACGGTTTGGTGACGTAGTCGTCACCTCCCACGGTGAGCCCGCCGATCTTGTCCTCCGTGGCGTCGAGGGCGGTGAGGAAGACCACGGGCACCTCCGAGCCCTTCGACCTGATCCGGTGGCAGACCTCGGTGCCGAGCACGTCGGGCAGCATCATGTCCAGGACGATCAGGCCAAGATCGGTGTCGGTGTGCTCGCCGCGGTGGTGGTCCTGCTGCTGGTGTTCCGCTCGGCACTGGCCTTCGTACCGCCCCTCATCTCGGCCCTGTCCATCTTCCTGTCGTTCGTCGTGATCCTGCTGCTCACGCTGGTGACGACCGTGCACGACGTGGCCCTCACCACGATGCCCCTGCTCGGCCTGGGCATCGCGATCGACTACTCGCTGCTGCTGGTGGCCCGCTGGCGGGAGGAGCGGGCGAACGGGCACCGCGGCGACGAGCGTGGCCACGACACTCATCGTGCTGCCGGTGCTGCTCGCCCTCACCGGGCAGCGGCTCGACCGCAGGCGCGCCCGCGCGGGCCGGGACGGGGCTCCCTTCCAGCGCGAGGCGCGGGCCGGACGGGCCTGGTCGGCGTGGGCCCGCGGCGTGGTGCGGATGCGCCTGCTCGCCGCCCTGCTCACCGGCGGGCTGCTGACGGCGCTGACGGTGACCGCGCTGAGCGTCAACCTCGGCCTGCCGGCGAGCGGGAACCTGCTGACCACCGGCCCCGGCGCCGAGGGACTGTCCGCGCTGCGCCAGGCGGGCGTACCCGCGGGCTCGATCACCCCGTTCGACGTCCTGGTGAGCGGCGACCCCACCCGGGCCGCCGAACGGATCGGGAACGTGAAGGGCGTGTCCACGGTGCTCGCCCCCGACGACCCGTCCCGGCGCCGCGAGGGCACCGCCGTCATCACCGTGCTCCCGATCTCGGAGAACGGCACCAAGGCCGGCGAGGCGACCATCACCCGGGTACGCGAGGCGGTGCCGGTCACCGCGCGCGTCGGCGGCAACGCGGCGCAGAGCATGGACTTCCAGGAGCACGCCTACGGGGCGTTCCCCTGGATGCTCGGCCTGATCGCGCTGGTCACCTTCGTCATGCTGGCGCGGGCGTTCCGCTCGCTGCTGCTGCCGCTGAAGGCGATCGCCCTCAACCTGCTCTCGCTGGGCGCGGTGATCGGCGCGATGGTGGTGCTGTGGCAGTTCGGCTGGGGGACCAGGGAGCTGCTGGACATCCAGCCGACCGGCTCGATCGGCGAGTTCGTGCCGCTCGTCATCTTCGCCTTCCTGTACGGCCTGAGCATGGACTACGAGGTGTTCATCCTGGCCAGGATGCGCGAGGAGTACGACAGGTCCGGCAGCACGGAGCAGGCGGTGATCGAGGGGGTGGGCCGCACCGGTCGGCTGGTCACCTCGGCGGCGCTGATCCTCTTCGTCTCCTTCGCGGCGCTCGCCATGACCCCCGAGCTGGACGTGAAGGTGTTCGCGAGCGGCCTCGCCCTGGGCGTCTTCCTGGACGCCACCCTCATCCGCGGCGTCCTGGTCCCGGCCGTGGTCGCGATGATGGGCCGGTGGAACTGGTGGCTACCCGTCCGGGCCGCCCGGATCCTGCGGGTGGAGCCCTCGCCGCTGAAGTGGGAGAACCCCGAGCCCGCTCGGATCCCGGAACCCGTCTAGGAGCGGCCGGACAACGCAACGGCCATCGTCTGCGAAGACGGTGGCCGTTCACGTTTTCCTGGTAGGACCAGCCGATGGACTGGTAGGCGCTCACCGCTCGTGGCCCTTTCCGCCACAGCGCCTGGATCTCCCGCTGCCCGAAGGCGTTTCCTCCCGAGGCGGCGGCGGTCACCACCGACAGGTCGAACGGATCCTCCCTGGCGGGATCGAGGGCGGCGTCGGCCAGGGCGAACCGAGTGGCGCGGCCCCGCCGACGCGATGGCACGGCGGTTCTACCACTGGCCCCCCGGGAGCGTGCCCTGTGACGATCTCTCCCGCCGCACCGGTCTGGACGACGCCGTTCCGCACGGCACCGCCACCGTCGGCGGCCATCGCGTGGTCGTCGCCGTGATGAACTTCTCCTTCGACGGCACCGGATTCGTGGACACGTTCATGTGCGAAGAGGGACACATGCTCTGGTCTGCGTAAACTTTCCTGAATGCCGACGTAAATCCTGGGTACTCGCCACCCCATGACCGATTCTCAGGGGATCATCGGAGCCCGCTACCGTCTGCTCGAACGCATCGGCCGAGGAGGCATGGGAACGGTCTGGCGAGCGCGGGACGAGGTCCTGGGCCGCGAGGTGGCGGTCAAGGAGGTCGTCCCCTCCCCCGACCTCACCGGTCCCGAGCGTGAGGTCTTCACCGTCCGGACCCTCAGGGAGGCCCGTACCGCCGGGCGAATCGGCGGCCACCCGGGGGTGGCGACGGTCTACGACGTGATCGAGGAGAACGGGCGTCCCTGGATCATCATGCAGCTCATCGACTCCCGCACGCTCGGAGCGGTGGTCAGGGAGGACGGGCCGCTGCCGCCGGTGCGGGTGGCGCGGATCGGGCTGGAGGTGCTGGGCGCGCTGCTCGCCGCCCACCACGCCGGCGTCCTGCACCGCGACGTGAAGCCGGACAACGTGCTGCTCGCCAGGGACGGACGGGCGGTGCTCACCGACTTCGGCATCGCCGTCCTGGAGGGCGACTCCTCGATCACCAGGACCGGCTCGCTCATCGGCACCCCGGCCTTCATCGCGCCGGAGCGGGCGAGCGGCGGGCCTGCCGAGTTCGCCTCCGACCTGTGGTCGCTCGGCGTGACACTTTACGTGGCGGTCGAGGGACGCTCTCCCTTCGAGCGGGCCCACCCGCTCGCGACGCTCAGCGCTGTCATGCACCAGGAGCCGTCGCCGATGCGGTTCGCCGGGCCGCTCGCCCCGGTGATCTTCGGCCTGCTCCACAAGGATCCCGCGCGACGCATGTCGGCCCGCGATGTGCAGGTCCACCTCACCTCCCTGGTGAACGGCACCGCACCGGAACCGACCATGCCCATCGAACTGCCCGCCGCAGCGCCGGCCGGGGTCGCCACCGGACCGTCGACCGGATCTTCCATGGCGGTTCCCGTGGTGGCCGCGGTCCCGGGTCCGGACGGCGCTCCCACCGCGCCGGCCGAGGCCACTCCGCCCCTGCCTCCCGTGCCCCCCGGATCCGGCCCGGAGCAGGATCCGGCCTCCGCCCCCCGGAGGAGGCGACGCCCGGCGATGGCCGCCCTGGTCGCGGCGACGCTCGCCATCGCCGCGACCGCGGGAGGTGCGGCGTGGGTCGCCGTCAACTCCTCGCCCCCGGTCCCCCGGGATCAGCCGACGTCGGCGAGCGTGGGGCCCGACGAGAAGAAGCCCTCGAACAAGCCCGAGCAGGCGAAGGTGCCCACGCGAGACAACGGTGGCGGGACCTCGGGCCGCCCCGCCCCGGAAAGGGCGAGGAACGACGACCCCGCGCCACGGGACAGGCCGTCGGGCGAACCTTCGAAGAAGCCGTCGCCCAAGCCGTCACAGGAGCCCCAAAACAAACCCGACAAACCCGATAAGCCCGACACACCCGAGGAGGACCCCGCCGACCAGGGGCAGAACGAGGAGCAGGACCAGGGTGAGGGGACCGACGAGGGCTCGGGGCAGGACACCGCGCCGGGCGAGGGGCAGCAGGGCGACTCACCCGACCAGGTCGCCCCCAACGCCGGGACGGCCCCCGAGGGCGAGGTCACGAACGCCGGGGTGATCAACGAACCGCACCAGGACACGGACACCGGAGGCGAGATCAGGAACGGCTGATCGGCGTGCGGCGCTAGGACTCGGCGGCGACGATCGCGAGAGCCTGGGCCAGATCGTCGGGGTAGGTGGTGCTGAAGGAGACCCACTCGCCGGTGGAAGGGTGCTCGAAGGCGAGAGAGACCGCGTGCAGCCACTGCCTGCTCACCCCCAGGCGCGCGGCCAGGGTGGGGTCGGCCCCGTACAGCATGTCGCCGACGCACGGGTGGCGCAGCGCCGACATGTGGACCCGGATCTGGTGGGTCCGGCCCGTCTCCAGCTTGATGTCCAGCAGCGACGCCGCGCGGAACGCCTCGATCGTGTCGTAGTGGGTGATCGAGTCCTTGCCTCCGGCCACCACCGCCCAGCGACCGTCCCCGACGGGATGGCGGTCGATCGGCGCGTCCACCGTGCCGCGGTGCGGGTCGGGGTGGCCCTGGACCAGCGCGTGGTAGCGCTTGTCGACCGTACGCTCCTTGAAAGCCCTCTTCAGGTGGGAGTAGGCGTGCTCGCTCTTGGCGACGACCATCGCGCCGGTGGTGTTGGCGTCCAGCCGGTGCACGATGCCCTGGCGTTCGGCCGCGCCGCTGGTGGCCACCCGGTGGCCGGTGCCCAGCAGACCGCCGATCACGGTGGGACCGGTCCACCCGGTGGTCGGGTGGGCGGCCACACCGATGGGCTTGTTGACGACGACGATGTCGTCGTCCTCGTACACGATGTGCATTCCGGGCACGGGCTCGGCCACCGGCATCGGCGTGGTGGGCGGCGGCGGGAGGGTGACCTCCAGCCACGCGCCGCCGTGGACCCGGTCGGACTTGATCGCGGCCGCGCCGTCCACCAGCACGTCACCGGCGACGATCAGCTCGGCCGCGCGGGTGCGGGAGAGGCCGAACAGGCGTGACAGGGCGGCGTCGAGGCGCTCGCCCTCCAGCCCGTCGGGGACGGGGAGGCTTCGCCGGTCAGCCATCGCTGTTCTCCTTCGTTTCCTTCGTGGTCTTCTCGGCTCCCGTGTCGCGCGTGCCGTCGAGCTGGTAGCCCCGCCAGGCGAGAACGACCGCCAGGATGCCTCCGCAGACGACCGCCGAGTCGGCGACGTTCCAGACCGGGAAGTAGCCGGGGAAGGTCTCGATGAAGTCGACCACGTGCCCCTGGAAGGGCGAGGGCCTTCCGGGCCCGAAGCCCGAGGGCCAGCGGAAGATCCGGTCGGTGAGGTTGCCGAGCGCCCCGCCGAGCAGCAGGCTCAGCGTGATCGCCCAGGGCAGGCTGCGCAGGTTGCGCGCGGTGCGCAGGATCGCCACCACGACGGCGGTCGCGACACAGGTGAAGATGATCGTCATCCCGGTGCCGAGACTGAAGGCGGCCCCCGAGTTGAAGATCACCCGGAACTGGAGGAGATCCGGGATGACCACGAGCGGTTCCCTGCCCTCCAGGGTCCTGAGCACGAGGGTCTTCGTGGTCAGGTCGAGGGCGTAGATGACGGGGACGATCATCGCGAGTACGGCGATCCGCCGCCTCGGGAGCGGGGCGGCGGAAACCGCCCCGTCCTCGGTGTCACCGGTCAGCGGCGCTCCTCCCGCTGCTTGCAGGCCACGCACAGCGTCGCCCTCGGAAACGCCTGAAGGCGCTCCTTTCCGATCGGCTGATGGCACGATTCGCACACTCCGTAGGTCCCCGCGTCGATCCGGGCGATCGCTCGCTCGTTCTGCGCGACCAGGTCGCGCGAGTTCAGGGTAAGGGCGATTTCGCGCTCGCGTTCATACGTCCGGGCTCCGGCGTCGGCCTGATCGTCTCCCGCGCCGTCGGTGACGTCGCTCGACGCGATCTCCGTCTCTGCCTTGGCGATCTCCTCGGTGAGCTCTCGGATCTCCGTGGCCAGTTGCCCACGGACCTCCTTGAGCTCCTGGGCCGACCAGGTGACGACGGCGCCGTCCGGGGACGGCGCCACCGCGCTGTTGTCTGCGCGCACGGTCGCGGCCATGGCGGCCTCCTTGCTCGATGACCGTCTCCAATGTGGTAAGCGGTGCGGGCAGCTTAGGTCTTCTATAACAGAACGGCAAACGACCCGCCGCATTGTTTACCACTCCCGTAACATCCGGTCGCTTCCCCCTGATTCCGCTCAGCCCGCCTCAATAACGGGGAAGCTTCCGGGGAGCGGGTGCGTTATCGTGTGAGCCTGCAAGGCGTTGATGGGGACAGCAACCTCCGCATCCCCTCGCACGAGCGACCCGGGGACGGTGCGAGCCCGGGGCGAGGCGCGAAGGCACGATCACCCCGGAGCCGCCGGAAGAACGGCCGCGACGTCCCGGAGAAGATCCGCGGCGGCCCAGTAGACCCGGCAGCAGACCGAAGGAAGAGGGCCTCGCACGCGAGGTCAAGGAGGGTGGTACCGCGGGGCCCGACAGCCTCGTCCCTCCACGCCGCAGTCGGTTCCAGCGTGGAGGTCCAGCCCATCATGTCCGCCTATTTCCGTTCTCTTCCCGCGCAGGTCGATCTTCCCGCGCTTGAGCACGAGGTGCTCGACCGCTGGCGGGACGGCAAGATCTTCGAGCGCTCGGTCGAGCAGAACGCCGGCGGTCCCAACTGGGTCTTCTACGAGGGTCCGCCCACCGCCAACGGCATGCCCGGCGTCCACCACGTCGAGGCGCGTGTCTTCAAGGACGTCTTCCCCCGCTACAAGTCGATGCGTGGCTACAACGTCCCCCGCAAGGCGGGCTGGGACTGCCACGGGCTGCCCGTCGAGGTCGCCGTCGAGAAGTCCCTCGGCCTCTCCGGCAAGAAGGAGATCGAGGCGTACGGCATCGCCGAGTTCAACGACAGGTGCCGCGAGTCCGTGCTGAAGCACGTGGACGCCTTCGAGGAAATGACCGAGCGGATGGGCTACTGGATCGACCTGTCCCAGGCGTACCGCACGATGGACCCCGCCTACGTGGAGTCCGTCTGGTGGTCACTCAAGGTCATCTTCGACAAGGACCTCCTCACCCGCGACTTCCGCATCACCCCGTACTGCCCCCGCTGCGGCACCGGCCTGTCCGACCACGAGCTGGGCCAGCCGGGCGGCTACGAGACCGTCAACAGCCCGTCGGTCTACGTCCGCATGCCCGCGACCTCGGGGCCGCTCGCCGACCTTGGCGCCTCGCTGCTGATCTGGACCACCACGCCGTGGACCCTGGTCTCCAACACCGCCGTGGCCGTGCACCCGGACGTGACCTACGTCGCGGCCCGCCCCGCCGGATCCGACGAGGTCCTCGTCGTGGCCGAGCCGCTGCTCGCCTCCGCGCTGGGCGAGGACGCCGAGGTCCTCGCCTCCTTCCAGGGCGCCGACCTGGAGCACACCACCTACACGCGCCCCTTCGAGCTGGTCGACATCCCCGGCGCGCACTACGTGGTGCTCGGCTACTACGTCACCACCGACAACGGCACCGGCCTGGTCCACCAGGCGCCCGCCTTCGGCGCCGACGACATGGCGACCTGCAAGCGCTACGGGCTGCCCGTGGTCAACCCGATCGGCCCCGACGGCCGCTTCCTCGACGGCGTTCCCCAGGTCGGCGGCACGTTCTTCAAGGACGCCGACGAAGGGCTCACGGCCGACCTGCGGACGCGCGGCCTGCTCTACCGGGGCAGCCACTTCGAGCACAGCTACCCGCACTGCTGGCGCTGCCACACCGCGCTGCTCTACTACGCCCTCCCCGCCTGGTACATCCGCACCACCTCGATCAAGGACCAGCTCCTCGCCGAGAACGAGAAGACCAGCTGGTACCCCGAGACGATCAAGTGGGGCCGGTTCGGCGAGTGGCTGCGCAACAACGTCGACTGGTCGCTGTCACGCTCACGCTACTGGGGCACCCCGCTGCCCCTGTGGGTCTGCACGGCCGACGACTCGCACGTCACCTGCGTCGGCTCACTGGACGAGCTTGGCCGCCTGTCCGGTCAGGACGTCTCCGCGCTCGACCCGCACCGCCCCTACGTGGACGACGTCACCCTGCCCTGCCCCACCTGCGGCAACGAGGCGCGCCGGGTGCCCGACGTGATCGACGCCTGGTACGACTCGGGCTCGATGCCGTTCGCCCAGTGGGGCGCCCCGTACCAGAACGAGGAGATGCTCGCCAAGGCATACCCCGCGCAGTTCATCTGCGAGGCCACCGACCAGACCCGCGGCTGGTTCTACTCGCTGATGGCGGTGGGCACGCTCGTCTTCGGCAGGTCCTCGTACGAGAACGTGCTCTGCCTCGGCCTGATCCTCGCCGAGGACGGCCGCAAGATGAGCAAGCACCTGGGCAACGTCCTGCAGCCGATGCCGCTGATGGACCAGCACGGCGCCGACGCGCTGCGCTGGTACATGGCCTGCTCCGGCTCGCCGTGGGCGGCCCGCAGGGTGGGACACGGCGCCCTGGAGGAGATCGTCCGCAAGGTCCTGCTCACCTACTGGAACACCACGTCGTTCTTCACCCTGTACGCGAACGCGGAATCCTGGTCGCCGTCCCAGCTGTCGGCGGCGCCCGCGTACGACGAGCGCCCGCTGATCGACCGCTGGGCCCTCGCCGAGCTGCACAGGACCGTGGACGAGGTCACCGCGTCGATGGACGTCTTCGACACCGCCCGCGTCGGGCGGCGCCTCGCCGAGTTCCTCGACGACCTGTCCAACTGGTACGTACGGCGTTCCCGGCGCCGCTTCTGGAGCGGTGACCCCGCGGCGTTCGCCACGCTGTACGAGTGCCTGGAGACGGTCACCCGGCTGATGGCGCCGGTGGTGCCGTTCACCACCGACTACGTGTGGGACGTGCTCCGCGACGCCGACGCCCCCTCCTCGGTCCACCTCGCCTCCTGGCCCGAGGTCAACGGCGAACTGCTGGACCCGGAGCTGTCCGAGCGGATGGCGCTGGTCCGCCGCCTGGTGGAGCTGGGCCGCTCGGCCCGCGCCTCCAGCGGGGTCAAGACCCGCCAGCCGCTCGGCCGCGCCCTGGTCGGCGCCCCCGGCTGGGCTGCTCTCCCCCCGGAACTGCGCGAGCTGATCACCGACGAGCTCAACGTGAAGGATCTGGAGGACCTGTCCGGGATCGGCGCGGACCTGGTGTCCTTCACCGTCAAGCCCAACTTCAGGGCGCTGGGCAAGCGGTTCGGCTCGCGGACCAAGCTGGTCGCCTCGGCCGTCACCGCCGCCGACCCCGCCGAGCTCGCCCGCGCGCTCCGTACCGGCTCACCGGTCCCGGTGGAGGCGGGAGAGCTGGGCACCGTGGAGCTCGGCGCCGACGACGTGATCGTCACCGAGCAGCCGAGGTCCGGCTGGGCGGTGGAGGCCGGGGCCGGTGAGACGGTCGCCCTCGACCTGACCATCACCGACGAGCTGCGCCGCGCGGGCCTGATCCGCGACGTCATCCGCCTGCTCCAGGACACCCGCAAGTCCACCGGCCTGTCGATCGCCGACCGGATCGACGTGTGGTGGTCCACCGGCGACGCCGACCTGGCCGAGGCCCTGCGGACCCAGGGACAGGCGGTGGCCGACGAGGTCCTCGCCGTCTCCCTCACCGAGGGCGGCGCCGACGACCTTCCCGTCCACGGCGACGCGGAGCTGGGCCTGACCTTCCAGCTCCGCCGCACGACGACGACGGTCTGACCGGTCCGATCGGCTCAACCGGTCGGACCGGCCTGGGAAGGCCGGCGAGACCGGACGCGGCCGGGGTTTTCCTGGATGTCATCCAGGAAAACCTCGGCCGTCATGGTTCACAGCGGTACGGATGTGCGGCGGCGGAGCCGGTAAGGGTCGGGTGTCCGGCCTGCCCGGTCAGCTCACGTCCGGCGGTCGATCCGGCAGATCGGGCAGTTGCTCAGACCGGCCCGCTCGGCCTCGGCTCGGGTCGTGGTCTCGATGCCACTGCCGCCCACGCTGGCACCCTTGACGAGAGGGCAGTCGGAGTCGTGGAAACGGCGGGTGCCCGCGATGACCGTGACCGTCTCGCCGTCCGTCTCCCGTTCCTCGGTCGCGGGGCGCGGCCGGTCCTTGATGGCGGGGATACCACCGGGAGAGGTGTCGTCGTCGCGATCATCGGAGGCGCCGCTGTCATCGCGGCCGTCGCGGGAGGAGGTCCCCGCGCCGGCTTCGGACCTCACGTCGGTCGAGGCATTCTCGGGTGCCGGATCGGGTTCGGTTGAGGTGGAGTCGGCCGCTACCTGCCGCCCGGCGCGCCCGGGTGCGGTCTCGGCCGGCTCCACCGGCTCGGGGGTGCCGACCGCGGCGGAGTCCTCTCGCCCGGAGGAACCCGAGGGCTCCGGAGAGGTCTCCCGCCCGGCGGTCGTGGCTTCCGCTTCCGCGGAGGAGGCGTTCTCGCCGGGGACGGCCTCTGCGTGGGCCTCCCCGCCGTCGGACCCGCCCTTCGCGGAGTCGGCGGACGTGGCCTCGGCCGGTCCGCTCCTGGTCGGTTCGTCCTTCGCGGGCTTGGTCCAAGCGGGCCTGGTGGGCTCGACCTCGGCATGCTCGGGCCCGGTGGACCCGGACTTCGCGGGCGCGACCACGGTGGTGTCCGGCTCATCGGGATCGGATGCCCCGGCCCGGCTCGCGGAGGCGTCCGTGGCCGACGTACCGGAGGAGCCGGGGGCGGCGGGCTCGGGTCCGGCCTTCGCGGAGTCAGGCTCCGGCTTCGCCGAACCGGGCTTGGCCGAGGTGCCCACGGCCCCGGCGGAGGCCTCCTGGCTCTCCCCTGACGCCTGCGCGGCCACATCACGGCTGAACCAGCTGGTGGCCTCGGAGGCGGCGTGCGGGATCTCGGGGATCTTCGGCAACTGGATCGCCGGTCGGGTGGGCTGCTCCGCCGGGCGGACCGGAGGGCTCGCGGGCTTCTGGGGCTGGGACTGGGGCCGGGGCTCGGAGGACCGCACGTAGGGCCTGGCGACCGGGACGACGGGGTCCTGCTGGGAGGGCTCGGCTTCTGGACGCCCGGTCTCCTGGCGGGACGCGGTGCTCTCGCGACCGCCTTCGGAGCTTTCCGGCCTGGCGGGCGCGGCGTCGCGCCTCGCGACCGGAAACGCCGGAGACACCGGAGATTCAGCCCTGGTCTGCGAAGCCTCGAAACGGCCCTGCGGTGCCGCTGTCTCGGGCCGCTGAGATTCGGGCCGCTGAGCCTCGGACCTCTGCTGTTCGCCGGACCGCTGAGATTCGGAGCGCTGGGCCTCGGGCCGCTGAGGTTCGGGCCGCGCGCCGGGGGTCTGCCCGCCGGACGAGACCCCACCGGACGGAGCGGTGGGCTGCACGGGCCGGTACGGGGAGGTGAAGCGGGCGGTGGCCTCGTGAGCACCTGGCTCGCGAGCACCGGCGACGGGGCCGGACTCCCGAGAGGTGGTCAGAGGCTCGTCGGGCTTCCCCGCCTCGGGCGAGGTCTCCCGCGGCTGGGGCCCGGAGGTGGAGTCGGCGGGCAGGCACGTGGTGCAGGGCGTGAAGCCCTCCTCCAGCGCCTCCTCGTGGGTGAGCTCCTCATGATCCCTGCCGACCAGCTGGCGGCATCCCGCGACGTGATAGCGCTTACGGCCGGGGATGACCAGCACGATCGCCTCGGGGGCCAGGGCGCCCCGCCTCGCCGCAGCGGTGGCGGGCCCGGCCACCGGGCCGCGTCGCGGCTGGGTCGGGGCCACGGGCGCCTGCTGCATCCCGTGCCGCACCATCATCTGCTGTGGCGCCGAAGGATGGTTCGGCACCCCGTGCGGCGCGGGCAGTGGCCCGGCCGGCATCGGTCCCTTCTGGGGAAGGGGCTGAGATGCCCCGGCGTCCCCGCCGGGGAACAACTCGTGGCGGCGCAGCAACGCCCCGATCACCAGGAAGACTGCGGACAGCACGCTGACCGCGATCGACCACATGACCAGAAATGGCTTGGCCAGCACGAACCCCGCGATGAGCAGGACGATGGCCGTGAGTACCAAACCGGCGCTGATAAGGATCACAGAGAGACTCCCGGGTGCGGGTCAAGGGGATGACCCGACACCTTAGCGGCGGTCGTTGTGAGGACCGTCAACACCCTGGAAGGCACCGGAGTGCTGCGAGGGGTCACCGCCGAACGGGTTGGGCGCGCTCTGGAGGGTCGGCTGACCGCCCTGAGCCACCGCGTGGGACATCGCCGGAGGCCCGCTCACGATCGGGAATCCGCCGCTGCCCTCGGCAGCCACGTTCAGCTCCGCGAGCTGGTTCTCCAGGTACAGCTTCAGGCGACTGCGATACTCGCGCTCGAAGCTGCGAAGCTCCTCGACCTTGCGCTCAAGCTCGTCGCGGGTCTGCACCAGGGAACCCATGGCCTGGCGGTGCCGCTCCTGCGCGTCACGCTCCAGCGTCTCGGCTCGGGCACGCGCGTCACCGATGACCTGCTCGGCCTGGCGACGTGCCTTGCCGAGGATGTCGTCGGCCTCGCGGCGCGCCCGGGTCACCGTCTCGTCCGCCTCCCGGCGGGCGTCGGCGATAGCCTGGTCGGCGGTCTGCTGGGCGAGGGCGAGAACGCGGGCCGCGGTGTCCATGTTGTCCTCGGCCGGAGGCATTCCCATCGCGACGGGAACGGGCTGCTGATGCTGCACCGGCTCGGGAGCGCGCATGGGCTCCGGCTGCTGCTGCATCATCATCTCGGGCTTGGGCTCGGCGATGGGGGCGGGCGCCATGGCCATGCCCATACCGCCGGGGACCTTGCCCCGCAGGCACTCCGCCAGCTTGGCGCGGAGCTCCTCGTTCTCCTGAATGAGACGGTCCAACTCGGACTCGACCTCATCGAGGAAGGCGTCTACCTCTTCCTCGTCGTAACCCGGCCGAAGGCGGGTCGTACTGAATTGCTTGTTCCGCACATCGGCGGGTGTCAGCGGCATTTCGGTCTCCTTGGCGCGCTTGGAGTCTGTCCGGGGGGACGGTACCCGATCAACGAAGCGCGGACACGAGTTGGATCAAGACCAAGACCACAATGAACAGCACTGTGAAGCTTAGGTCAAAGGCCACCGTACCCAACCGGAGTGGTGGAATGAAACGGCGGAGGAACTTGAGAGGTGGGTCGGTCACCGTGTATACGGCTTCCGCCAGCACCAGGACGATGCCGGTGGGGCGCCACTGGCGCGCGAACGCCTGCACCGTCTCGAAGATCATTCTGCCGATCAGCAGGACGAGGTAGATGGACAGGACGAAGACCAAGATCCCGCTAACGATCCCCACGGTCCGTGCCCGCCTCCACTTCGCTCTGCCGTCCTCTGGCCCGTCGGGACCTGTTAGGCCGGTCACTGTTCATGATGGAACTCTAGCTCTGGTTGAAGAATCCGCGTTCCGCGATTCGAGCCTTGTCCTCGGCGGTCACCTCGACATTGGCTGGGGACAACAGGAACACCTTGTTCGTAACACGTTCGATGCTGCCGTGTAGGCCAAAGACGAGACCTGCCGCGAAATCAACGAGCCGCTTGGCGTCACTGTCAACCATCTCGGTCAGATTCATGATGACCGGGGTGCCGTCACGGAAGTGCTCGCCGATGGTCCGCGCCTCGTTGTACGTGCGGGGATGCAGGGTGGTGATGCGCGCCAGATCGGTCGTACGGCGCTCCAGAAGGGCCGTCGCGGGCCTCGGGGCGGGGACGCCGGAGTCGGTGTCGTCCTGGAGGTCGTGGACCGTGCCAGGCCGTTCGTCGCCCTCGCGGCGCGCGTCGTCGAACTCCTCGTACTCGTCGTCGGGGTAGCTGTCGTATCTCTCGTAGCGGTCGTCCTCAACAAGACCGAGGTAGACCGCCATCTTGCGCATCGCGCCGGCCATCGCTACTTCTTCCTCCGTCTTACTTCAGATGTGCCCCAGGGGGCCAGCCCGACCGCCCTGAGCTCACCACCGTTCGACCGCTGTCCGGACACGTGGACGCCAAGGTCCACTTGAAGGGACATTACCTGACGAAGGGCTTCCTGCGACCGAGCAACGCCGTACCAACACGCAGGTGTGTCGCACCGTTGGCAATAGCCTGGGATATATCCCCACTCATCCCCGCCGAGATGACACCGGCGCCGGGGTGAGCCCTCCGGACGGACCTCGCGATCTCCCTCAGCCTCGCGAACGCCCTGCCCGGCTCCTCTCCCAATGGCGCGACCGCCATCACCCCGCCCAGCTCAAGCCCCTCAGCTCCGGCGACGGCGTCGGCCAGGGCCTCCACCTCCTCGGGCCGCGCACCGCCCCGCGCGGGGTCGCCGTCGAGCGCGACCTGCACCAGGCAGGTGACCGGGCGTCCCGCCGCGAGCGCCTCCCGGCTGAGCGCGGCCACCAGGCGCGGGCGGTCGACCGAGTGGACGACGTCCGCGTACCCGACCACCGAGCGGACCTTGTTGGTCTGCAACTGGCCGACGAAGTGCCAGCGGAGATCGATGTCGGCGCATTCGCGCGCCTTGGCGGAGGCCTCCTGGTCGCGGTTCTCCCCGACGTCGGTGATCCCGAGTTCGGCCAGGAGCCGCACGTCGGAGGCGGGATAGGTCTTGCTCACCGCGATGAGCGTCAGCTCCTCGCGGTGACGGCCGGCGGCCCGGCAGGCTTGGGCGATCTCCGCCTCCACCCGGGCCAGCCCGGCCGCGATCTCATCACGTCGTGTTGTTTCCGTCACATCTCCGCCGCTCGGACGTCGGCAAACCGGCGGAGCCCATTCTTCCCGGCACGGCCGGGCGGGTCGTCGCCGCCCCCACCGTGAGAGATGTCACTTCAGGAAGTCGGGGACGTCCAGCTCCTCTTCCTGCTCCTCGAAGATCACCGGTCGGCGCCGGGCCGGGTCGGTGGCCCTGGCGGAGATCGGCGTCGGCTGCGAGGGCTCGGGAGCCGGGCGGGGGATCGACAACGGCGGGGAGTGCGGCTCCTCCGCGCGGTGCGGCTCGGCCTGCTCCGCCGAGGACTGCGCCTGCTGGACCGGGTAGATCTGCTGCTGGGGCGTCGGCTCCGCCGGCGCCGGCTGCGGGGTGGCGACCGGTCGCACCGGAGGGGGCGGCGCGTGCTCCACCCTCGGCTCGGGGCGGGGCTCGGCCTTGACCGTGGGCGCCAGCGGGCGGACCGGCGCCGTCGCGGAGGGCGGGGCGGGGCGCGAGACGGACTGCGGGCGCGCGGCCGGCTGCGGTGCCTGCTTGGGCTCGGGAGCGGGCTCGTCGAACCCGGCCGCGATCACGGTGACACGCACCTCGTCGCCGAGGGCGTCGTCGATGACCGTACCGAAGATGATGTTGGCATCCGGCGCGGCGGCGGTGGAGACGAGCTGGGCCGCCTCGTTGATCTCGAACAGGCCGAGGTCGGAGCCTCCGGCGATCGAGAGCAGCACGCCGTGCGCGCCGTCGATGCTGGCCTCCAGCAGCGGGCTGGAGACGGCCATCTCGGCCGCCGCGACCGAGCGGTCGTCGCCGCGGGCGTGGCCGATGCCCATCAGGGCCGAACCGGCTCCGGACATGACCGACTTCACGTCGGCGAAGTCGAGGTTGATCAGGCCGGGCGTGGTGATCAGGTCGGTGATGCCCTGGACACCGGAGAGCAGCACCTGGTCGGCCGCCTTGAAGGCGTCAAGCACGCTCACCTGCCGGTCGGAGATCGACAGCAGCCGGTCGTTCGGGATCACGATGAGGGTGTCGACCTCCTCGCGGAGGGTCTCGATGCCGGCGTCGGCCTGCATCGCCCTGCGCCGCCCCTCGAAGCTGAACGGCCGGGTCACGACACCGATGGTGAGCGCGCCCAGCGTACGGGCGATGTTGGCCACCACCGGTGCGCCACCGGTGCCCGTGCCACCGCCCTCGCCCGCCGTGACGAAAACCATGTCGGCCCCCTTGAGGACCTCCTCGATCTCCTCACGGTGGTCCTCGGCCGCCTTGCGCCCGACTTCGGGGTTGGCTCCCGCGCCGAGGCCGCGGGTGAGCTCGCGCCCGACGTCGAGTTTGACGTCGGCGTCACTCATCAGCAGCGCCTGGGCGTCGGTATTGATGGCGATGAACTCGACGCCCTTGAGTCCCTCCTCGATCATCCGGTTGACGGCGTTGACTCCGCCTCCGCCGATTCCTACAACCTTGATGACCGCGAGGTAGTTCTGCGGTGCTGCCACGACGAGGGGCCTTTCCGCTCGTTGACTTGCAATTTCATGCGGCACGGGGCCCGTGCCGTCGTTTCCAAAACCCTCACCCTCAAGTTGAGATTTAGCTTTATGTCAACCTGAGGAGTGATACGGACAGTAGGAGTTGCGCTCCTGGCGGGTCAACTAACCGCGCCGCAAGCGTGTCCAGCGTGTCGCGGGCCGTCCTTTTCCGGGAACGCCCGCCATCCGATGAGATCACTTAACCGTCACGACGTCAGGCGAACTGACGTCATAGGTGTCAGCATGACGCTTGAGCAGCGTAACAAGGATCCGCGCCTTGTCTGCGGGGCGGTCGCCGCCACCCCACACGACCGCGCGGCCGTCCTTGAGACGCAGCGAGACCGTCTCCGCCGACGGCGCGAGCACCTCCGCGACCCGGCGGGCGAGATTCTGCGGCAGCGCGGTGATGACCTTGAGCGCCGCCGCGGTCGCAGGATCGGCCGGGCCCGGCCGAGACACCCTCAGCACGGGCAGTGCCGGGGGCGCGACGTTCCTGAGCTCGGTGACGATCCCGTGGCGGTCCATCAGCGCGGACCTGTCACCGACCGGCACCACCGCCACCGGCTCGCGCTCCACGACCTCGACGCGCAGGGTGCCCGGCCAGCCACGGCTCACCGTCACCGACTCCACCTGCGGGATCCTGCCGATCCTGCCCTCGACCTCGGCCACGTCGACGGTGGCTAGTGGCCTGTCCTCGGCCACCTCCGCCGCCTGGCGGATCTGCTCGGCGGACAGGCCCGCGTTGCCCACCACCTGGATCTCCCTCACCCCGAGCACCGGGGAGAAGAACACCAGCCAGGCGGCGATGCCCACCACCCCCACGGTGAGCAGGGCCAGGAAGGCCGACCTCCACACCCCGTTCATCGCCACTCCCCCTCCGGCGACCCGCGCCCGCTGGCGTGGGTCACCGCGCGGCCAGCTCCGCCACGATCCTGGGACCCAGCTCAGTGACGTCGCCCGCTCCCATGGTCAGGACGATGTCACCGGGCCTGGCCCGCTCCGCCACCAGGGCGGGCACGCTGTCGCGGCGGGGGGCGTAGGCCACCCGCTCGGCGGGCAGCGGCACCTTCCCCGCCACCAGCGCCCCCGACACGCCCGGCTCGGGGTCCTCGCGGGCCCCGTAGACGTCCAGGACGATGGCCTCGTCGGCCAGCCCGAGCGCGGTACCGAAATCGTCGGCGAAGAACCTCGTCCGCGAGTACAGGTGCGGCTGGAAGACCGCGATGACCCTGCCGTCGCCGGAGAAGGACGCCACCACGTCCCGCGCCGCGCGCAGGTCGGCGGCGAGCTCGGTCGGGTGGTGGGCGTAGCTGTCGAAGACCGCCACCCCGCCCGCCTCGCCCTTGGCCTCGAAGCGGCGCTTGGCGCCGGTGAAGGCCGCCAGGCCGTCGCGGATCTCGTCGAAGGAGACGCCCAGCTCCCCGGCCACCGCGATCGCGGAGGCGGCGTTGAGCGCGTTGTGGCGGCCCGGCACCGCGAGCCTGACCTCCCCGTGCCCCACGATCGTGAAGGTGATGCCCAGCCCTTCGGGGACGATCCCGTCCACCCGCAGGTCGGCGTCCTCGCTCTCGCCGTAGGTGATCACCTTCAGGCCGCGGGCGCGGGCGATCGGGATGAGCGCGGCGGAGCCGGGGTCGTCGGCGCACACGACCATGGTGGCGGTGACGCGCTCGACGAACCGGGCGAAGCTGTCGTAGACCGCGCGCGGGTCTCCGTAGTTGTCCAGGTGGTCGGGCTCGACGTTGGTCACCACGGCGATGTCGGGGGCGAGCATCAGGAAGGAGCCGTCGCTCTCGTCTGCCTCGGCGACGAACGTACCGCCCGAGCCCTCGTCGGCGCCCAGGCCCGTCGTCACCAGCTGCCCGCCCACGCAGTACGAGGGGTCGGCGCCGCACTTCTGCAGCGCCACGGTGAGCATCGAGGTCGTGGTGGTCTTGCCGTGGGTGCCTGCCAGCGCGACACCGGTCTTGCCCGCCATCACGGAGGCGAGCGCCGCGGCCCTGGGGATGACCCGCAGGCCCTGGCGGAGCGCCTCGCCCAGCTCGGGGTTGGAGTCGCGGATCGCGGTGGAGACCACGACGGTGTCGACGTTCTTGATGTGGGAGGCGGCGTGGCCGATGTGGACCCTCGCTCCCAGATCGCGCAGCTCCGTCACCATGTCCGAGCCCCGCGCGTCACTGCCGGAGACCGGCACTCCCCGCTTGAGCAGGATGCGCGCGATCCCGGACATCCCGGAACCGCCGATCCCGATGAAGTGGACCCGTCCCAGATCGCCGGCCGCGACCGGATCCACCAGCTTGACCAGGCTCATCGGCCGCTCACCCCTCCTCGTTCGCCGCGCGGGCGCGTCCGCGCCGCCTCCGGCCGTCGTCCGTCTCCCGCGGTCTCGCGCCCGCCGCCCCGGCTCCCCTGCGCGCCCATTCAGCCCCTCCCCTGCGCCGCGATCCGCAGCACCTTGCGTGCCAGCGTCACGTCGGCGTCCTTCCTGCCCATCCTGGCGGCCGCCTCGGACATGGTGACCACGCGCTCGGGGTCGGACAGGATGGGCAGCACGCTCTGGATGATCCACTCCGCCGACAGCTCGGCGTCGTCGATCATCACACCGCCGCCGCCCCGCACGATCGGAGTGGCGTTGAGCCGCTGCTCGCCGTTGCCGTGCGGCAGCGGGATGTACGCGGCCGGCAGACCCACGGCCGTCAGTTCGGCGCAGGTCATCGCGCCGCTGCGGCACAGGGCGAAGTCGGCCGCCGCGTAGGCGAGGTCCATCCGGTCGACGTACTGCAGCACGACGTACTGGGGGTCGCCCGGCGGTGGCTCCTCCTCCAGCGTGTTCTTCGGGCCGATGACGTGCAGCACCTGCACCCCGGCCCTGCGCAGCGCGGGGCCGGCCGCCAGGGCCGCCCGGTTGAGCGAGCGTGCCCCCTGGGAACCTCCGGTGACCAGCAGCGTGGGCAGGTCGGCCTCCAGGCCGAACCAGGACCGGGCCTTGTCGCCCATGGACAGCCGGTCCAGGTTGACGATCTCGCGGCGGAGCGGGATCCCGATGTGTTCGGCGCGGCCCAGGGGGGTGTCCGGATGACCGGTGAACACGTGCTCGGTGAGGCGCGCGCCCAGCCGGTTGGCCAGGCCGGGGCGCGGGTTGGCCTCGTGGACCACGATCGGCACGCTGCGCCGCCGCGCCGCCAGGTAGGCGGGGGTGGCCACGTAACCGCCGAAGCCGACCAGGACGTCGGCCTGGACGCGGTCCATGATGCCGGCGGCCGCGTTGACGGCGCCCGCCAGGCGGCCCGGCACGCTCAGGAGCTGGGGCGTCAGGGACCGGGGCAGCGGCACCGCGGGCACCAGTTGCAGCTCGTATCCCCGGGCGGGCACCAGCCTGGTCTCCAGGCCGCGCTCGGTGCCGAGGCAGGTGATCCCGATGTTCGGGTCGAGTTGGCGCAACGCGTCGGCCAGAGCGAGCGCCGGTTCGATATGACCGGCCGTCCCGCCGCCGGCGAGGACCACCCTCATGTCGGTCCTTTCGCTTATCGTCTTCCGCGGCCCGGCCGTCGTTTCCTGGCCGGACCACCCAGGCCAAGCCAGCTTAGGCCCCGCGCCACCGGTCCGGGGCCATGGGCCGCCAGCGCCTCGCGGGCGCCCGGTTCCTGCTTGGCGAACGACAGGAGCATGCCGAGCGCGGCGAGGGTGGGCAGCAGGGCCGATCCGCCGTAGGAGACCAGCGGCAACGGGATGCCGGTGATGGGGAGCACTCCGATGACCGCGCCGATGTTGACGAGCGCCTGACCCACGATCCAGGCGACCGCGGCGGCGGAGGCGAGCCTGACGAACGGGTCCTTGACCCGGGTGGCGACCCGCAGCCCCGCGTAGCCCAGCAGCCCGAACAGGGCCACCGCGACGAGCGTGCCCATCAGGCCGAGCTCCTCGCCGAGGATGGAGAAGATGAAGTCGCTCTCGGCGTGCGGGATCCAGCTCCACTTCTGCCTGCTGGACCCCAGCCCCAGCCCGAACCAGCCGCCGCTGCCGATGGCGATCTGTCCCTGTACGGCCTGGAAGCCCGCCCCCTGGGCGTTGCCCCACGGGTCGAGCCACCCCGCGATCCGCGCCGAGCGGTATCCCTCGGTGCTGATCATGACGATGGTCGCGAGCGCCGTCACCCCGAGGATCCCGCCGAACAGCTTCAGCGGCGCCCCCACCACCCACAGCAGCGACAGGAAGATGAGCATCAGCACCAGCGTGGTGCCGAGGTCGCTGCCCAGCATGACCAGGACGGCCAGGATGGCGGTGCCCGGCATCAGCGGGATGAACAGGCTGCGCCACTCGATCATGCCGTTGCGTGCCTTGCGGGCCAGCAGGTCGGCCCCCCAGAGCATCAGCCCGAGCTTGGCGGGCTCGGACGGCTGCAGGTAGACGGGGCCGAGGTCGATCCAGCGCTGGGCGCCGAGCTGGGAGGTACCGACGAACAGCACCAGCACCAGCCCGAGGACAGAGAGCGCCATCAGCGGGTATCCGGCGAGCCTGAAGAACCTCGGCGGCAGCTGCGCGCAGATCCACATCAGCGGGAGGCCGAGCGCGGCCGAGATCGACTGCTTGAAGAACCAGTAGAAGGGATCGCCCGTCTCCTGCAGCGCCTCGATGCTGGAGGCCGAGAGCACCATCATCAGGCCGAGGACGAGCAGCAGGCCACTGCACCCCAGGATCAGGTAGTACGAGGTCAGCGGCCGGTTGAGCAGCTCACGGAAGGCGGTCAGGTGCTCGCGGAACCCCTCGGGGCGCGCGGGGGCGCCCTGGCGGGCGGGCGCGCCCTCCTGGGTGGTCGCGCTCACGCCGCTCCCCCGTCGTGCCCCTCGGCGAGACGGTGCACGGCCCGGGCGAACGCCTCCCCTCGAGCGGGGTAACCGGCGAACATGTCCAGAGACGCGCCGGCCGGGGCCAGCAGCACGGTGTCTCCGGGGGCGGCGAGCCTCGCGGCTTCGGTGACGACACGGTCCATGACCCCAGTGTCTTGCCCCGCCACCTCCACCACCGGAACATTCCCGGCGTGTCGCGCCAGAGCCTCGCGAATTCGCTCGCGGTCGGCGCCCAGGAGCACCGCGCCGCGCAGC
This sequence comes from Streptosporangium sp. NPDC050284, assembly GCF_044459525.1. NCBI lineage: Bacteria > Bacillati > Actinomycetota > Actinomycetes > Streptosporangiales > Streptosporangiaceae > Streptosporangium > Streptosporangium sp. NPDC050284. The sequence goes on along the minus strand of NZ_JBITIZ010000006.1, from coordinate 123,783 downwards.
CTGGGCGCGGCACGGCGTACCAGCTCGCCGACGTCGGCGCCCTTCAGCTGTCCTCCGGCGACCCAGACGATCGACGGGTAGGCGGCCAGCGAGGCGGCGGCGGCGTGCGGGTTGGTGGCCTTGGAGTCGTCCACGTAGTCGACCTCGGCGACCCTGGCCACGTGCGCGATCCTGTGGGGGTCGGGAACGAAGGCGAGCAGCCCCTCGCGGACGGCGGCGGTGGGCACCCCGTAGGCCCTGGCGAGGGCCGCGGCGGCGAGCGCGTTCGCCACGTTGTGCGGCGCGAACGGGCGGATGTCGGCGAACGAGGCGAGCTCCTCGGCGCTGCTCGCCGGGTCGGCCACGAACGCCCGGTCCACCAGCAGGTCCTCGACCACGCCGAGCTGGCCGGGCCGGGGCGTGGTGAGGGTGAAGCCCACGCTCCGCGCCGTGGCGCCGTGCCCGGCCGCGCTCTCGTACGGCGCGGCGAGACGGGCCGCCCACTCGTCGTCGGCGTTGTACACGACCGTCCCGGCCCTGGCGAAGATCTCCCCCTTGACGCGGGCGTACTCCTCCATGGAACCGTGCCAGTCGAGGTGGTCGGGCGCCACGTTGAGCACCGCGGCCGCGTACGGGGCGATGCTGGGCGAGCGGTGCAGCTGGAAGCTGGACAGCTCCACCGCCAGCACGTCGCCGGGACCGGCGACGGCCTCCACCACCGGGGTGCCGACGTTGCCGACGGCGAGCGCCCGGTGGCCCGCGGCGAGAAGCATCGAGGTGAGCATGCGCACCGCGGTGGTCTTGCCGTTGGTGCCGGTCAGCGCCAGCCAGGGGGCGGCGCCCTCGCCTCGGAGCCGCCAGGCCAGCTCGACCTCGCCGATCACCTCGATCCCGGCCGCCGCGGCGGCGGCGAGCAGCGGGTGGTGCGGCGGCCAGCCGGTGGTGACGATGAGGGAGGTGCCCTCGGGCGGCTCGACGGGCTCGCCGAAGCGCACCTCGACGCCGAGCGCGGTCAGCTCCCCCGCGACCGCCCTGGCCCGCTCGCCGTCCCTGCCCTCCAGGACGACCACCTTCTCGCCGCGCCCGGCCATCGCGCGGGCCACGGCGGTGCCCGAGACCCCCAGCCCCGCGACGCAGATCACGCGCCCTCCCCTGCCACGCTCGTCCGTACGCTCACAGCCTGGGCATCCATTCCACGTAGAAGATCCCCAGCCCGGCGGCGGAGCACAGGGCGGCGATCAGCCAGAAGCGGACCACGATGGTCGTCTCGGCCCAGCCCTTCAACTCGAAGTGGTGCTGGAGCGGCGCCATCCTGAAGACCCGTTTTCCGGTCATCTTGAAGAAGCCGACCTGGATGATCACCGACATGGTGATGAGCACGCACATCCCGGCGAGGATGATCAGCAGCAGCTGGGTCCTGGTGGTGATGGCCAGACCGGCGATCACACCGCCCAGGGCGAGCGAGCCGGTGTCACCCATGAAGATCTTCGCGGGCGGGGCGTTCCACCACAGGAACCCGACCAGCGCGCCGAGCACCGCGGCGGCGACCACCGCCAGATCCAGCGGGTCGCGGACCCAGTAGCAGTTGGGTCCGAGCTGGCTGGTGCAGCTGTTGCGCAGCTGCCAGTTGCCGATCAGCACGTACGAGGCGAGCACCACGCCGGTGGCGCCGCTGGCGAGGCCGTCGAGACCGTCGGTGAGGTTCACCGCGTTGGAGAAGCCGACGATCATGATCAGCACCCAGATGGTGAAGCCGATGAGGCCGATGGAGGGGCCGAAGTCCCTCAGGAACGACAGGCGCGTCTCGGCCGGGGTGATCTGGTAGGAGTTGGGGAAACGGGTCACCAGGACCGCGAAGACCGCGCCCACGATGAGCTGGCCCAGCGCCTTGGCGCCGCTCCGCAGACCGAGGCTGCGCTGCTTGTAGATCTTGATGAAGTCGTCGAGGAAGCCGACCGCGCCCAGTCCCGTCATCAGGAACAGCACGAGGACGGCGGAGACCGTGGGGGGCGTGAAGCTGTACAGGTGGGCGCAGGCGAAGCCGACCAGCGCGGCGATCACGATCACGGTGCCGCCCATGGTGGGGGTTCCGCGCTTGTCGTGGTGGCCGGAGGGTCCCTCCTCCCGGATGCTCTGCCCGTAGCCGCGCCGGGAGAACAGGCGGATCGCCAGCGGCGTGCCCAGCATGGACAGCAGCAGGCTGACCGCCGCCGCGACGAGGATCTCCCTCATCGGCGGTCACCCCCGAGCAGCGCCGCGGCCACGCGTTCGAGGCCCGCGGCGCGCGGTCCCTTGATCAGTACGACGTCGCCGGGGGCGAGCAGTGCCGCCAGCTCCGCGCCCGCCTGGGCCGCGTCGGCGGCGTGCGAGATCCGGGTGGCGACAGCGGCGGCATCAGGCTCGGCGGTCTCGCCGAACGCGGAGAGCGGGGAGAGCGAGTTGTCGCCCGGTGGTCCCCCCGCCCCGTGCGGCGTCGCTCCCGCGTGCGCGACGACGCGGACGCCGCTCTCCCGCGCGGCCCGTACGGCGGCCTCCGCCCCTGCCAGGACCGGATCCGCGTCGGGGCCGACGACGAACAGGCCCGCCAGGCCCGCGCCCCCTGCCAGGCGTCCCAGCCCTTCGTTGAGCGTGGCGCTCTCGTCACCGAGTTCGCGCAGGGCGGCGATGACCGCGAAGCGACGGCGGCCGCCCGCGAGCACGTCCAGGGTGCCGAAGGCGGCCCGCATGGAGTCGGGGTTGGCGTTGTAGGCGTCGTTGATCACGGTCACGCCGTCCGCGCGGTCGGTGACCTCCATCCGCCAGCGGCTGCGAGGCTCGGCCTCGGACAGCTCCTCGGCGATGGTGGCGACCGGCAGGCCCAGCTCGTAGGCGGCCGCCGCGGCGGCGAGCGCGTTCTCCACCGCGTGCTCGCCGTACAGGCGCAGGCCGACCGGGGCGGCACCCGAGGGGGTGCGCAGCGTGAAGGAGGCGCGGCCGCGCTCGTCGACGGTCACGTTCTCGGCCCGCACGGTCGCGTCCTCGCCCCGGCCGTACCAGGTGACGCGGGCACCGGTGCGCCCGGCCATCGAGGCCACCAGCGGGTCGTCGGCGTTGAGCACGGCCACGCCGTCGGCGGGCAGCGCCTCGACCAGCTCGCCCTTCGCCCTCGCGATCTCCTCCTTGCCGCCGAAGACGCCCAGGTGGGCGGTGCCGACGTTGAGGACCACGCCGATCCTCGGCGGGGCGACGCGGGCCAGGTGGGCGATGTGCCCAGCGTTCCTCGCGCCGAGTTCCAGCACCAGGTAGCGGGTGTCCTCGCAGGACTTCAGCACGGTCAGCGGGTGGCCGATCTCGTTGTTGAACGAGCCGGCCGTGGCGACCGTCGGGCCGATCCTCGCGGTGAGCCTGGCGAGCAGGTCCTTGGTGGTGGTCTTGCCCGCCGAGCCGGTGATGCCGATGACCGTGGTCGCCGGCAGTGCCGCGCAGACGGCGGTGGCCAGGCCCGTCATGGCGGCCACGGTGTCACCGACGATGACGGCGGGGGCGTCGACCGGCCGGGAGGCCAGCACGGCGACCGCCCCGGCCGCGACGGCCTGGGCTGCGAAGTCGTGCCCGTCGACCCGTTCGCCCTTGATCGCGACGAACAGCGACCCCGGTTCGACGGCGCGGGAGTCGGTGACGACCGGGCCGCGCACCACCGCGCGTGGGTCGGCCATGCCCGCGAGGGCCCCCGAGGTGATCTCGGCGATCCTGGCCAGCGGCAACGGGATCATGATGCGTCTTCCCTACTCTCCATACGTGCTTCGGCGCCCGGTGCGGTTCCTGCGCCTGACGATCGCGTCGGCCACGACCTGCCTGTCGTCGAAAGGAAGCACCTGGTCGCCGACGTACTGGCCCTGCTCGTGGCCCTTGCCGGCCACGACGACGACGTCACCGAGACCCGCCCGGCCGATGGCCAGGTCGATGGCCGCGGCGCGGTCCGGCTCAATGATCACATGCGCGCGCCCGTCCTGGGGCACGCCGAGAACTCCGTCCATCATCTCCGCGAGGATCCGCAGGGGATCCTCAGAGCGGGGGTTGTCGCTGGTGAGAATAGCCACATCTGCCAGCCTTGCGGCGGCTTCTCCCATCATTGGGCGTTTACTACGGTCACGGTCACCTCCGCAGCCGAGCACGATGATGAGTTCGCCCTCGGTGACCTCGCGCAGCGAGCGCAGGACCGACTCGACCGCGCCGGGCTTGTGCGAGTAGTCGACGATGGCCTGGAAGTCCTCGCCGCCGGGAACCCGCTCCATCCTGCCGGGAACTCCCGTCAGCGTACCGACGCCCGCCACCGCGGCCCGCAGCGGCACACCCGCCTCCACCAGCGCGACGATCGCGCCCAGGGCGTTGGACACGTTGAAGGGCCCCGGCAGGGCGACCGAGGCGGCCTCCTCGACGCCTCCCGGCCCCACGACCGTGAAGGTGCTGCCCTCGGGGCCCAGCCGCACGCCGGTGGCCCGCCAGTCGGCCTCCAGGGCGCCCTCGGCGGAGAAGGTGGTCATCGGGATCTTCGCGATGCCCACGAGCTCACGTCCGTGCGGATCGTCGAGGTTGACGACCCCCACGCGGCTCATCTCGGGGGTGAACAGTCTGGCCTTCGTCGCGAAGTAGTCGTCGAGGTCACGGTGGAAGTCGAGGTGGTCCTGGGACAGGTTGGTGAACAGCGCCACGTCGTAGAACACCCCGTCGACCCGGCCGAGCGCCAGCGCGTGGCTGGAGACCTCCATCGCCGCGGCGGTGACGCCCCGCTCGCGCATCAGGGCGAACAGGCCCTGCAGGTCGCTCGCCTCGGGCGTGGTGAGCTTCGGCGCGAAGCGCAGCTCACCGGCGTGGATCTCCACCCCCCCGATGAGCCCGGGACTGTGCCCGGCGGCCCGCAGCCCGGCCTCCAGCATGAAGGTGACCGTGGACTTGCCGCTGGTGCCGGTGACTCCGACGACCATGACGTCCGCCACGGGATTGCCGTACACCCAGGCGGAGACCTGCCCGAGCAGGGCGCGCGGGTCGGGCACGACGAGGACCGGGAGGCCGGTCGCGACCGCGGCCTCCCTCCCCGCCTCGTCGGTCAGGATCGCGCTGGCACCCGCGGCGAGGGCCTGGGCGGAGAAGTCGGCCCCGTGGACCGAGGCCCCCGGCAGCGCGACGTAGAGATCTCCCCGGCACACCCGGCGCGAGTCGATGGTGATCCCGGACACCGCGGCAAGCGGGGCTCGCGACGTGCCCGAGGGCGCGCCGATGAGGCTCGCCAGCCCCGAGAGCGGACGGGGTGAACTGGTTGAGGGTCGCATTGACGACGGGGGACGCACGGCGAGAGCGTACCTTCACTCGTCACTCTCCGGCGCGTATCCGCACCGGAGACGGCTTGGTTCCGGTCGGCGGGATCTTCCCGCTCTTCAACGCGAACGTCATCACCTTCTTGAAGACCGGCGCGGCGATCTCCCCACCGTAGTGGCCCTCCTTGGGGTCCTGAAGGACCGCCAGGACGACGAGGCGGGGCTTGTCCGCGGGAGCGAAACCAACGAAAGTCGCGGTATAACCGCAATAACCCTGACATCTGGTGTCGTAGCGCATCGCGGTTCCTGTCTTGCCCGCCACCCGGTAGCCGTCGATCGCGGCGAGGTTGCCGGTGCCCTCCTCGCTCACGGCGGCCTCCAGCATGGTCGCGATCTCCCGCGCCGTACGCTCGCCGACCACCCGGGTCTGCTTGCCCGGCGGCGACGGCGTGAACGCGCCGTTCTCCCCGGTGGTGCCGGCCACGATCCGCGGGGTGACACGCACCCCGCCGTTGGCGATGGTCTGGTACACGCTCGCCGTCTGGAGCGCCGTCACCGAGACCCCCTGGCCGTACGCGATCGTGCAGCGCTGGCTACCCGACCAGCTCTTCCAGTCGGGCAGGAGCCCGGCCTCCTCCCCCGGCAACTCCGAGCCCGGCTTCGCGCCGAACCCGAAGCGCTGGAGCATCGAGTGGAGCTTCTCGTCGCCGATCTTCTGGGTGGCGAGGATCGTGCCCACGTTGCTGGAGGTCGCCACGATGCCCGAGAAGGTCAGGCGCTCGGTGGGGTGCGGGTGGGAGTCCTTCAGCACCTGGTCGGCGCACCTGATCTGGTCGGCGACCGTGAACAGGGTCTCCGGCCGCACGGCTCCCGACTCCAGGGCCGCCGCCGCGGTGATGACCTTGTTGGTGCTGCCCGGCTCGAACACGTCCGTGACCGACCGGTTGACCCGGTCGGCGCCGGGAGAGTTCATCCAGTTCTTCAGGTCGAGCTCGGGCGCGTTGGCCATGGCGATCACCCTGCCGGTCCGCGTGTCCATCACGATGGCGCTGCCGGTGCGCGCCCCGGTCGCCTTGACCTGCTCGGCGATCGCCTTCTGTGCGGCCCACTGGACGTCGCGGTCGATGGTCAGACGCACGTCCCTGCCCTCGACGGGCGCCCGGACGGTGCTGCGGGTCATCGGGATGCGCTGCCCCCTGGCACCCGTCTCGATGATCTGCTCTCCGTCGCGGCCCGCGAGCAGCTTGTCGTAGGTGCTCTCCAGCCCGGCCAGGCCGGTGCCGTCCGTGCCGACGAAGCCCAGCAGGGTGCCCGCCAGGTCGCCGCCGGGGTAGTCGCGCCGGTAGCGGTGCTTGCTACCGACGCCCTTGAGGTCGTACGCCATGATCCGCTGGGCGAGCGGCGGGTCGACGGCCGCGGCGAGCTGCTGGTAGTGACTGGTGCTCTGGGCCAGCTTGGCGGCGATCGACTCCTTGGGCGTGCCCAGCTCCTTGGCCAGGATCGTGGCCACCCGGTCGCGCTGGCTCTCGGAGACCTGGGAGGGGTCCACGAAGATCTCGCGGGCCTCCAGGGTGAGCGCGAGCTCGTGACCGTTCACGTCGGTGATCGACCCTCGCCTCGCGGGCAGCTTCTCGCCCTGGACGCGCTGCTTGGCCGCCTCCGCGGTGTAGACCTTCGAGTCGAGGCCCTGGAGCTGGATGAGCCGCCCCGCGAAGATGGACAGCACGAAGGTCATCGCCATCAGGCCGATACCGATGCGCCTGCGGGGGTTGCCCAGGCGCAGCACCGCCGACGGGCGCGCCGGAGGCCGCGGCGGCCTGCCACCGCCGCCGCGTGTGGTCGTGCGGGTGTGCTCGTGATCCCCTGGCCGCTCGCCCCCGCGCCTCGGCGCGGACCGCACCCAGCCCAGCGGGTCCGGCGGTCCTTCCGCCCGTGAGGACCGCACCGGTCCACGCGGAGCCTCGGCTCCCGGAGACCTGCGCGGCGCCTCGGGCCCCGAGGACCTACGCGGGACCTCGGCCCCCGGCGGCCTGCCGGGGCGGGGGGTGGAGGTCCTGCCCGGCGCCTCGGGGCGGCCGGATCTGCCGGAAGCCCTCGGGGCTCCCGAGGCGCCGGGGACGCCGGGGACGCCGGGGACGCCGGGGACACTGCGGATGCCGGGGGCGCCCTTGCCGTCCGGCCGTCCTTGCCGACCAGAGCCGTCGGGAGCGGGCGGCCGTGCGCCGGAACCGGTCCTGCCGGTGGGAGTGGGCCTGCCCGGGGCTCCCGGCCTGCCGGAGGCGCCGGCGGCCGACGGCCTCGACGGGGAGCCCGGTCTACCACCCTTGGCCGATCTACCGGACTTGCCGGAGCCTTCCGGTGCCGGTGACCCGCCGGACGATCCTGCCCTGCCGGAACCACCGGAGGAACCCCCACGACCGGAACCTCCGGAGGAACCCCCGCGACCCGAACCACCGGAGGAACCCGTACGGCCGGAACCGGCAGGGGAGCCCGCACGGCCGGAACCCCCGGAGGAACTCCCGCGACCCGAACCGCCTGCCCCCTGCTTACCCGAGGCCGGAGGTCTGCGCGGGGGGGCCGGCTCGCGAGGGCCGTCGGGAACGCCGGGAGCGCCGGAAGGCCCGGCGTCACCGGAACCGGGCCTGCGCGGCTTACCGGAAGCGTCCGGGGAACCGCCCGGTCTGGCCGCGCGGCCGGGACCGCCGGGAGAACGGCGGCCCGCCCCTCCTGCCGGTCCTCCCCCGAAGCCCCCGCGGCCCTGTCCGGGACCGGGTCCCCCGGTCTCCCTCACCGGCCCGTGCCCGGCACTCGCTCCTGCCCCGCGGGTTTGGTGGCGTCGTCGGCGCCCCCGACGGCGGGCTTGTCGGGGTCGATGACGCGCGCGGTGTCCCAGTCGGGACCCAGCCCTTGGAGTTCGTTGTTCCTCGCCACCGCTTCCGGCATCTCCTGCCGCATGATCGCGCTCTGCTTGCTCTCCTTCGCGATGCGCAGGTCACTGATCTCCTTGCGCAGCCCGTTGGCCCTGAAGGAGTCCTGGGCGAGCACGGCGTTCAGCAGCAGCAGGCTGATCAGCCCGCCGCAGAGCAGGCCGACCACGAGCAGCAGGAAAGGAGTCCTCGGCGGCCTGGCGCGGCGGGCCGCGGGGGACCCTGGAGCCCCTGGAGCCACGGCCTTGACCTGCGCGGCCGGAGCGGTGGCGGGCGCAGGCCTGGCCGGCTTGGTCCCGTATCCCTGCGGCACCGCGCGGGGGACACGCACGGGGCGTGCGCCGCGGCTGGGCGCGGCGCGTCGGACGTCTGTCTCACTCCTCGTCAACTGCCTCACGGATCCTCTCTGCCGCCCGACACCGGGCGGAGGCCGCCCGCGGGTTGCGGGCCACCTCCTCTTCGCTCGGAAGCTCGGCTCCCCTTGTCAGGAGCGCGAACCGCGGCTGGTGAGCCGGCAGCGGGACGGGGAGGCCGACAGGGCCGGTGTCCCTGGTCCGCGCGGTGATGACCTGCTTCGTCAGCCGGTCCTCAAGGGAGTGGTACGCGAGCACGACGACGCGCCCGCCCAGCGTCAATGCGTCGAGCGCGGCCGGGAGCGCGCGTTCCAGTGCTGTCAACTCCGCGTTCACCTCGATCCGCAACGCCTGGAAAGTCCTTTTGGCGGGGTTGCCCCCGGTCCTGCGCGTAGCGGCCGGGATCGCCGTCCTGACGATCTCCGCAAGCCGCTTGGTAGACGTTATGGCCTCTCTGGCCCTTTCCTTGATGATTAAGTGCGCGACACGCGGGGCGAATCGTTCTTCTCCGTAATCCCGCAGGATCCGGATCAGCTCGGCGGCCGGGTAGGTGTTGACCACGACCTCTGCCGTCAGCTCCTCGTCGCGGTCCATTCGCATGTCCAGCGGCGCGTCGTAGGAGTAGGCGAAACCGCGCTCGGCCTCGTCCAGCTGCGGGGAGGAGACGCCCAGGTCGAACAGCGCGGCGTCGACGCGGGGACGGCCCACCTCGGCCAGCACCTCGGGAAGCTCGTCGGAGACCGCGCGGACCAGCGTGATCCGCTCGGCGTACGGGGCGAGCCTGGCGGTGGAGCGCTCGATGGCGGTGGGGTCGCGGTCGATCCCGATCAGGTGGAGCGAGGGATGCGCGGCCAGCAGGGCCTCGGCGTGACCGCCGAGCCCGAGGTTGGCGTCGACGAGCACGGGGGCGGGGCGGGCGAGCGCCGGAGCGAGCAACTCCAGCACCCGGTCGAGCATGACGGGGACGTGACCCCCGGCCGTCTGGAGATCATGGTTGTGGTTCTCGGCGCGCATGAAGCGCAACCCCCCTCTTTCCCGCCTCGTCCCGTGGACGCGCGGCGGACGCTCACCGGTGTCTTGAAAACAGGCCCCCACCCCCGGGGCCGTCCGGCCAGGTCCCCATCCGCACCCGCGTGTCCACCCGTCACCTGACACCGGGGAAGGTGCATCAGCTGACGGACAGGTGGTTGCGGGTGGAGACCTCGCCGAACGACGTTTTACCGATGAGTCGACCGTGGAATCACAGAATCCCTGGCAGCACCTCCTCCGACAGATCGGCGAAAGCCTGCTCTTGGTCGGCCAGATAGGCGCTCCAGGCGTCCGCGTCCCAGATCTCCAACCGGGTGTTGGCTCCGATGACCACGCAGTCGCGGCGCAGGCTGGCGTATTCGCGCAGAGGTTGCGGAACGGTGATCCGGCCCTGCTTGTCGGCGACCTCGTCGGATGCACTGGCGAAGAGGACGCGGCTGTAGTCGCGGACCGCCTTGGCGGTCACCGGCGCGGTGCGCAGAGCCTCGGTTATGCGCTGAAACTCCTCTACGGGAAAGACGTAGAGGCAGCGCTCCTGGCCTTTGGTGATCACCAGACCCTCCGCCAGCTCCTCGCGGTACTTCGCCGGCAGGAACAGCCGTCCCTTGTCATCAAGACGTGGGTGGTGGGTGCCGAGGAACACCGGCCTCACCTCCCGTGCCCAGCGGAGCGCCAGGCGTCGCAGCCCTGCCCTCCACTGCGCACCACCATACTCCACTTCTCTCCACCGTCAACTGATTCCACGCCTCTTCACGACGGGTTTCGCCGACATTTCCCCAGTTCAAATGGGGTGGTGCGGAGTGGAGGGGGTAAGCGGCCCCTCGTACGCCACGGGCGTGTCGAGTAAGGCCGCCAAATAGACTAAGGATCATGAAATAAGTCGGATCGCGGCGAAGAATGATGGAAGGCGGGGGTCCTCGCACCGTCCCGGAATCGGCGCACCCGGACACGTGATCGCGACGACCACATCGCCTGCTATGACCGTTTACCCGGAATCAGCCCTGATGACCACATAAAGTCGCCGTGGGAACGTATGGCGCCGTAGTGTCGGCAGGCAGAATGAGTTACGGGATCGCAAAGATTCCGCAACGGTAACCCCTCGGCGCACAACCGCCGCACCCTCATGGAGGCCTGGTGGCAGTAACACATGACGTCTCACCACAGCTCGATGATCTTGTGGTCACCGCTCACCGGATTCGCGAGTCGATCGAATCGGTGATCGAGGGCAAGAGCGACGTCGTCCGCCTGACCTTGACCGTACTACTCGCCGAGGGACACCTCCTTATCGAGGACGTGCCCGGAGTCGGCAAGACCATGCTCGCCAAGGCGCTGGCGCGGTCCATCGACTGCCCGGTGCGCCGTGTGCAGTTCACCCCCGACCTGCTACCGAGCGACATCACCGGGGTGAGCGCCTACAACCAGCAGACCAGGGAGTTCGAGTTCAAGCCTGGCCCGGTCTTCGCCAACATCGTGGTCGGTGACGAGATCAACCGGGCCTCGCCGAAGACCCAGTCGGCGCTGCTGGAGTGCATGGAGGAGCACCAGGTCACCGTCGACGGCGCGACCTACCGCCTGGACTCCCCCTTCATGGTGATCGCGACACAGAACCCGATCGAGATGGAGGGCACCTATCCCCTTCCCGAGGCACAGCGTGACCGGTTCACCGCCCGGATCGCGATGGGCTACCCCGCGCCCTCCGCGGAGCTGGAAATGCTCGACGTGCACGGCGCGGCCTCCCCGCTGGACAAGCTGGAGCCGGTGGCCACCACCGAGGAGGTGAAGGCCCTGATCGAGGCGGTGCGCGGGGTCTACGTCTCCCAGCCGATCAAGAAATACGCGATCGACCTGGTGACCGCCACCCGTCAGTCCCCCGACCTGAGGCTGGGCGCCTCCCCCCGCTCGACCTTGCAGCTGGTCAGGGCAGCGCGGGCGCACGCCGCACTCGCGGGCCGCGACTACGTCATCCCCGACGACCTTCAGGATTTGTGCGCCCCCGTGCTCGCGCACCGGCTGCTGCCCAGCATCGAGGCCCAGGGGCAGCGCCGCCCACCCGAGCAGGTGATCGCCGACCTGGTCCGCCGGGTGCCCGTGCCCGAGGCCCAGGCCCGGTGACCTCTGGCCTCAAGGCGCTCACCGCCCGCGGCCGGTCCTTCCTCGCGTCCGGCGTCGCGGCGCTGTTGTGCGCTTTCATCCTCGGCGAGCACGACCTGCTCAGGATCGGCGTGCTGATCGTCTCGCTGCCGCTGCTCGCGGCCCTGGTGGTCGCCCGCACCCGTTACCGGCTGAGCTGCGCCCGGCGCCTGGACCCGCCCAGGACCGAGGTGGGCAGCGAGGCCACCGTGACGCTGCGGCTGGAGAACATCACCCGGCTGCCGACCGGTCTGCTGATGATCGAGGACACCGTTCCCTACGCCCTCGGCGCCCGGCCCAGGTTCGTGCTGGACCGGGTGGAGGCGCAGGGCATCCGGGAGATCGACTACCGGGTCCGCTCCGACCTTCGCGGGCGCTTCACCATCGGGCCGCTCTCCATCCGGATCAGCGACCCCTTCGGCCTGGTCGAGCTGACCAGGTCGTTCACCATCACCGACACGCTCATGGTGACGCCTCAGGTGGTGGCGTTGCCCCATGTACGCCTGTCCGGTGAGTGGACGGGCGGGGGCGACAGCCGTACGAGAAGCGTCGCGGCCGCGGGAGACGACGACGTCGCGCCACGCGAGTACCGTCAGGGCGACGACCTGCGTCGCGTCCACTGGCGCTCGACCGCCAGGCACGGCGAGCTGATGGTGCGGCGCGAGGAGCAGCAGTGGCAGAGCAGGGGCGCGCTGCTGCTGGACACCCGGCGCTACGCCCACCGGGGCGAGGGCCCGCGCTCGTCGTTCGAGGCGGCGGTCTCGGCCGCGGCCTCCATCGGCGTACACCTCGCCCACGAGGGTCTCGGCCTGCGCCTGGTCACCGACCAGGGAGCCGAGCAGCTCACCGACAGCGGGCTGAGCCTGTCGCTGCTGGACACCCTGGCCGTCGTGCGGACCAGCACGGCACGGTCACTGGAGTACGGCGTCGGCGCGCTGCGGCAGGGGGGCGGCGACGGCCTGATCGTCGCCGTGCTCGGCAAGATGGACCTCGACCAGGCCCAGGAGCTGGCCAGGGTCAGGCACGGCAACATGACCGGCGTGGCCGTGCTGCTGGACGTCGAGGGCTGGGAGAATCCCGAACTGGGCGAGGACGAGGAGTTCCGGGCGGTGCGCTCGGTGCTCACAGGAACGGGCTGGCGCGTGGTAGGGCTGCCCGCCGGTACCTCCGTCGCGAGCGTCTGGCAGGACGTCGCGCAACGCGGACGATTCGCGGCCGGCAGGAGTGGCTCATGAGACTTTCCATCGCGTCGGGCACGGCCACGGGAGCGGTCGCGCTCGGGCTCTACCCGCTCTTCCAGGGCGGTGCCTGGTTCTGGTCGAGCCTGGGCGCCATCCTGGTCGTGACCGGGGTCGGCATGCTGGCCGGCCACCACACGCTGCCCGGCTGGCTGGCGCCGCCCGTGCAGGTGTTCGCGGTGTTCCTCTATCTCACGGCGGTGTTCGCCGGGGACGAGGCGTGGGCGAGGGTGTTTCCCACCTGGGACTCGCTCGCCAGGCTGGACGAGTTGCTGACGACGGGCTTCGCCGACATTCAGCGGTTCGCCGCTCCCGTGCCCGACAGCACCGGCATCGTCCTGCTCACCTGCGGCGGTGTCGGCCTGATCGCCGTCCTGGTGGACCTGCTCGCCGCGCGGCTGCGCAGGGCGGCGCTCACCGGGCTGCCGCTGCTGGCGCTGTTCACGGTCCCGGCCGCGGTGATCGTCGAGCCGATCAGCTGGCCGGCGTTCATCATCGGTGCTCTGGGCTACCTGGGGATCCTCGTCGCCGACGGACGGGAACGGGTCGGCCAATGGGGCCGCGCGGTGCTGGTGCGCCGCACGTCGGCCTTCACCGCCACCCGGCCGAGCCCCGCCGACACCGGGCCGCTGCGGCTCTCCGGCAAGCGCATCGGCTTCACCGCGATCGCGCTCGCCGTCCTGCTGCCCGCGCTGCTGCCCACTCTTGAGCCCGACCCGCTGTTCGCGTTCGGTGTGGGCAACGGCAGAGGCGGCGGCGGCAACTCGATCAGCATCCCGAACCCCATGGTCAACCTGCGCGGCCAGCTGTCGCTGCCGGAGAACTCCACCGTCCTGACCTACCAGGCCAGCGACAGCACGCCGCGCTACCTGAGGATGTACTCGCTCGACGTCTTCGACGGCGAGCAGTGGACGATGTCGGAGCCCAGGGGCCGCCCCGAGGACCGGACCTCGGAGGCGCCGATGCCACCGCCTCCCGGTCAGGACGCGAACGTGCCCGTCACGCCCGCGACCGTCACCGTCACGGTGAGCCCGCAGGTCAGGAGACTGAGCTTCCTCCCCCTGCCCTACCCGGTGTCCAAGGTCACGGTGGCGGGCGACTGGCGTCCCGACCGCGACACGCTCATGGTCTTCTCCACGCGGAACACCGCGGGGGGCCTCACCTACCAGGCCCTCACCGCCGAGCCCGAGGCCACGGCGGACAGGCTCAAGGCGGCATCCCCGCCCGCCACGGCGATCAGGGATCGATACCTGACGCTGCCGGAAAACCTGCCCGAGGAGATCAGGCAGCTCGCCCTCAGGGAGACCAAGCAGGATGCCGGCCCGTACGAGCAGGCGATCCAGCTGCAGGAGTTCTTCACCAAGACCGGCGGGTTCACCTACAGTCTGGCCACCCAGGGGCACGACGGCCCGGCGTTGACGGACTTCCTCATCCGCAACAGGACCGGCTACTGCGAGCAGTTCGCCGCGTCCATGGCGGTGCTGGCACGCGTCCTGGGCATCCCCTCCAGGGTCGCCATCGGTTACACCGGGGGCAGCGTCACCTCCGAGGGGTGGCAGGTGCGCACCCACGACTCGCACGCCTGGCCCGAGCTGTACTTCGAGGGCGTCGGGTGGCTCCGCTTCGAGCCCACCCCGGCGGGCGGAGCGGGTCAGGGCAGCGCGACGGTGCCGTCCTACACCCGCCCCGAGGTGGCGCCGGCCACCCCCGACGAGCCGAGCGCGGCACCGTCGTCGGCCCCCGACGACTCCGACTCGCCCACCGGCGCGGCGAACGACCGCCGCCGCGAGCAACTCGACCGGGACTCCGGTGGCGCGCTGATCCCGGTGGACGAGGGAATGCCGCCGGCCGCGAAGATCGGCATCGGGGTCGCGATCGCGCTTCTGGTCGCGCTGATCCCCGCGCTGATCCGCTGGCAGCTGCGGGCCCGCCGAGACAGGTCCTACTCACGGCCGACGAGGGGTCCCGCGGGCGGGGGTTCGGCCGTCCCCGATCCCACCGCCGCCGCGCCCGCCGCGGTCAGGGAGATCCGCTGGGAGCCGGCGGTGACGGCCGCGTGGGCCGAACTCGACGACGCCCTGTGCGACTACGGGATGTCGCGGCAGGCGAGCGAGAGTCCGCGCGCGCTGGCCAGGCGGCTGGCCGAGCAGTACGTGTTCGAGCCGGAGGCCGCCGCCGCGCTGGCGAGGATCGCCGCGGCGGTGGAGCGGATGCTCTACGCCAGAACGCCGGGCGAGATCGGTACCCTGCGCGAGGACATGCGCAGCGTGCGGCGAGCGCTGGCGGCCACCGTGACCCGTGGCAGGCGGATCAGGGCGGTGCTGCTACCGCCCTCCACGCTCCTGCGGGCGCGGGCGATGGGCGGGCGGGTGCTGGACGGTTTCGACCGGCTGGAGAACATCCGGCTGCGCCGACCGGCCAGGAAGGGCGCCTGAGCTCTCCGGTGGCCGGGGTGCGACGTCGCACCCCGGCCACCGGAGAGCCTGACGGCGAGGCCGGAGCCGCCGGGGCACGCGAGGGGGGAACTCGGCGGATGACACGGGCCGCTCCCAAGCCGGGAGTGGCCCTCGTCGTCGTGAAGGGATCGTCGGGGAGATCCACCGCGGGCGGTGACGCTCCCCGCCGGGCTAGCGCTCGTCGTTACGACGGCGCCAGCGCTCCTCCATGCGTTCCATGAAGCTCTGGCGGGAGCCGCCGGGACGGCGCCCCCCCTTGCCTCGCGGCTGATCGGGCGACGTGGCCGCGTTGGCCTCACCGAACCCGTTCATCCGCTTCCAGCTGGACAGACCCCACAGACACGCGGCGAGCATGACCACGAAACCGCCGACGCCGAGCGGGATGTTGATGATCACAACGCCGACCATCAGCAGGACGACACCCAGGATGAAGCCGATGGAGGCTTTCACCAGGCGGCGCCTGTAATGGCTACGGGGATCACTGATCCTGACGGTATTGGCCCACTTCGGGTCCTCGGCGTAGAGGGCCTGCTCGATCTGGTCGAGCAAGCGCTGCTCGTGCTCAGAGAGCGGCACGGCGCCTCCCAAGGACAGCCCCAGGACGGGGAAGACGGTGACGGACGACACGGGGTGTCCGAACCTCGCGGTCGGTTATCCCCAGAATACGAGGCTGTAGACGTAGACGAAAGAAAACGTCCAACGTAGTCCAAACCGGAGGCCGCATCATGGGTCTATTCCATCAAACGGCGGGCGAACAAGGGAGGCCGGGAGGACGGCATCGCGACCGAATCTGCGGGCCGCCCTGTCCATCGCCCGTTCGGCCTCCCGCCAGCCCGTCTCGCGCTCTCCGAGCCCGAGTTGCCGGGTCGCCCCGGCGGCCGGACCGAGGTTCTCCACCCGCACGCCGACCAGCCTCAGCCGGGTGTTCTCCAGGCCGGAGGCGGCGTAGAGGGCACAGGCGACCTCGTACAGGATCTTGGCGACGTCGGTGGGCTCGCGCAGGCTCCTGGACCGGGAAAGGGTGGTGAAGTCGGCGCGGCGGAGCTTGACGCTGACCGTGCGGCCGACACTGCCCCCCTCCCTGAGCCTGGCGGCGACCCGCTCGGAGAGCCGGAGCAGCTCCCTGCGGATCTCCACGGGATCGGCGATGTCTGTGGCGAAGGTCTCTTCCGCGCCGATGCTCTTGTCGGGGACGTACGGGGTCACCGGGCGTTCGTCGCGACCCCAGGCGAGCGCCGCCAGGTGCGCGCCGGCCGCCTGGCCCAGATCCCGCTGGAGCGTCTCCACAGGGGCCCTGGCGAGGTCGCCGACGGTCTTGATGCCGAGGCGGGCCAGTGACCGCTCCGTGCGCTCTCCGACGCCCCACAGCGCCGCCACGGGCAGCGGGTGCAGGAAGTCGACCACCTTGTCGGCGGGCACCACGAACAGGCCGTCGGGCTTGCAGTGCCGTGAGGCGAGCTTCGCCACGAACTTGCTGCCGGCGACCCCGACGGAACAGGTGACGCCCTGCTCTCGCACGACCTGCTCACGGATCATCCTGGCGATCGCCGCCGGTGGGCCGAGACGCTTGCGGGCCCCGCTGACGTCGAGGAACGCCTCGTCGGAGGCGATCGGCTCGACCTCGGGGGTGTAGGTGTGGAAGATCTCCATGACGCGCCGGGAGACCTCCGCGTATTTGCCCCGGCTCGGCGGGATGATCACCGCTTGGGGGCAGAGCCGTCGGGCCCGGGTCATGGGCATGGCCGAGTGCACCCCGAATCTCCGGGCCTCGTAGGTGGCGCTGAGCACCACCCCGCGCGCCCCGGGCGCGCCGATGATGACGGGAGAACCCCGAAGCTCGGGACGGTCGCGCAGCTCGACGCCCGCGTAGAAGGCGTCCATGTCGACGTGGAGGATCGGGCAGCCGCTGTCGTCCGTGCCCAGATCGGAACCCGGACGCGGCATCTGCTGCTTTCTCGACACGCCGCCATCCTACGGGAACACGCGTTCGATGTGGCGTTCACCGGTGGCCAAGCATGTGCAGTTGGGTCGCGATGTCGCGGAGCACCGGGTGCACCGCCGCCGCCTGCTCCAGGGCGACCAGGGCGCGGGCGGCTCCGGGCTCGCCGTCGAGCAGCCTGCTGGGCACCAGGTCGGCGAAGACCCGCACACCGTGCACCTCGCCGGGCGTGAAACCCGCCGCGGCGAGAAGCCGCTCCAGAGCCTCTCGGGTGAAACGCCTGGGCGTGGGGTCGCGGTCGCCCCAGCGGCCCTGGGGGTCGTCCAGGACCTGGAGTGCCTCGTCGAACCTGCCGGCGATGGAGCGGTGGAGCGCGGCGGCGAGCGGGTTGGCGGCGAGCACGCTGATCACGCCGCTCTCGCGCAGCAGGCCGGCCATCGCCCTCACCGCGCCGTTCGGGTCCTCCACGTACTCCAGCACGCTGTGGCAGAGCACCAGGTCGGCCCCGCCGCCCGGGAGCAACTCCCCCAGGTCCGCGGCGTCACCCTGCAGGGCGCGCACCTCCACCCCCGCCTCCGCCGCGCGGCGCTCCAGCGCGGCGAGCGAGTCGGGGCTGGGATCGACGACCGTCACGGCGTGCCCCAGGTCGGCCAGGGGAACGGCGAAACCGCCCGTTCCGCCCCCGGCGTCGACGATGTCGAGCCGCTCACGGCCTGTCGCGGCCACCCGCTCGGCCAGCACGGCACTCAGGACGTCCCACACGACCGCTGTGCGGACCGCGGGGGTGCCCGCCTGCCGTGAGATGCCTACGGCGTGCAACTTCAGATCGCCTCCTCGTTCGGTGACGAGCCCAGCCTACGCGGCGCGCCCCCCGGTGCGGCCCAAGGAGTATCCATACTCGCGCTTGATCGAGTCTTTTTCCCGGCCCGGACGGATCCCGTGGGCAAGCCGGGAGAAAAGGGGACACCTCGGGCAGGGGTACGTCGGAGCGGGGAGACCCGGAGATCCGGGCCTCCCGTGAGGCGGCCGGTGAGGCGTCTCCCAACCCTGACCGGGTTTCCCTCGGCCGAGACGGTCGTTCCCCGCCGAGACTTTCCCTGTCGACGTTCGGTGCGGGGCCGCTAGAGCGCCAGGGACGGCTTGAGCTGCTTGAAACGGGCCATCAGCCCGTTGACGAACTGCGGCGACTCGTCGGTCGACAGCTCGGAGGCCAGGCTGACCCACTCGCTGATGACGACGCCCTCGGGAACGTCCGGCATCCACAGCAGCTCGTAGGTGCCGCCGCGCAGGAGGTTGCGGTCGACCGCGGGCATGCGGTCGAGCGTCCAGCCCTCGGAGTAGGTGGTGATCAGCTCGTCGATGCGCGACCGGTGCCTGCACACGCCCTCGACGATCGTCGTGGTGTATTCGTTCACGGGCGGCTCGGCCCGCTCAAGGCGCTCGGCGAGGACGCTCAGCGGGTCCTGCCCGCGTGCCTCGGCCTCGAAGAGGATGTCCAGCGCGCGCCTGCGCGCCTTACCTCGTGCCGACATCAGGCGCGGCCGAGATAATCGCCGGTGCGGGTGTCGACCTTGACCTTCTCACCGGTGGTGATGAAGAGCGGCACCTTGATCTCGGCGCCGGTCTCCAGCGTGGCGGGCTTGGTGCCGCCGGTGGAGCGGTCGCCCTGGAGGCCGGGCTCGGTCTCGGCGACGAGCAGCTCGACGGCCGCGGGCAGGTCGACGTAGAGGACGTTGCCCTCGTTGATCGCCACGGTGGCCAGCATGTTCTCCAGCAGGTAGTTGGCCGAGTCGCCGACCGCCGTCCTGGAGACGTTGAGCATGTCGTAGGTCTCGGTGTCCATGAAGACGTAGTCGTCGCCGTCCATGTAGGAGAACTGCATCTCGCGCTTGTCGACGTTGGCCACCTCGACCTTCACGCCCGCGTTGAAGGTCTTGTCGACGACCTTGCCCGATAGCACGTTCTTGAGCTTGGTGCGGACGAACGCGCCGCCCTTGCCGGGCTTGACGTGCTGGAACTCCACGACGGCCCAGAGCTCACCGCCGTCGAGCTTGAGCACCAGGCCGTTCTTGAGGTCGTTCGTCGTCGCCACTAGTCTCTCCTGCGTACGGCCGCTCTTAAAGGACGAGCAGCTCTTTGGTCGTCCGTGTGAGAAGTTCCGGTCCGCCATCGCGCACCACGAGCGTGTCCTCGATACGGACACCACCCCTGCCGGGAAGGTAAACCCCTGGCTCGACGGTCACCGGGACTCGATCCTCTAGTCTAGCGTGCTCAAGGTCGCGCTCCGGCTCTCTCGAAGATCGTTCCGGCTTCGGAGAACCTTCCCGCTCTCCCCGGGAGTCCTGCGGTTCCTCGGGTCTTGCCGGTGACAGGAACGGCGCCTCGTGGATCTGCAGCCCGACGCCGTGGCCGAGGCCGTGTTTGAAGAACTCCCCGTACCCCGCCTCCACGATCAGGTCGCGGGCCGCGGCGTCCACCTCGTGGAGCGCCGCGCCGACCCGCGCGGCCAGGCTCCCGGCCCGCTGGGAGGCGCGGACCAGGTCGTACAGCTCGCGCTGCCACCCCGCGGGCTCGCCGATCGCCACGGTCCTGGTCATGTCCGCGTGGTAGCCCCGGTACAGCGCCCCGAAGTCCATGGTGACCAGGTCGCCGCGCTCCAGCGGCCGGTCCGAGGGCGAGTGGTGCGGGATCGCGCCGTTGGGCCCGCTCGCGACGATCGAGTCGAAGGCGAGCCCGTCCGCGCCCAGTTCCACCATCCGGCGCTCCAGCGCCCTGGCGACCTCCTTCTCGGTCAGTCCGGGACACAAGCCGGGCACGACCTCGTCGAAGGCCCGGCCGGTGAGCTCGCACGCGGTGCGGATGAGGTCGATCTCGGCGTCGTCCTTGACCGTGCGCACCGACTCCACGAGCCCGGACAGGCGCGGCAGTTCTCCGCCCAGCCGGAAGTAGTCGGTGACGGACATGTGGTCGGCCTCGATGCCCGTCCGGCCGTTCTCCGGCAGCAGGGCCCCGGCGACGTCGGGCGCCTCGATCACCTCCACGTCGGCGCAGACGCGCCGGGCGGCCTCGATGTAGCGGGAGTCGGTGGCCAGTGTGGCGCCGGCGTCGGCCCTGACCAGGACGGCCGCGTTGGAGCTGGCCAGGCCGGTCAGGTAGCGCACGTTCACGAGGCTGGTGACCAGGATCGCGTCCGCCCGGTGAGCGGGCAGCAGGGCCGCGAGGCTCGCGCGGCGCCGGGCGTGGGTGGCGGTCATGGTAGGCATGGTAGGCACGGCGTTAACCGTTTTGAACAATGTCGTCACCTCAATCCTGCGCGCACCCGGCCGACGTCAGGAGGCGAGCTCCCTCACCCTCTCGACGAGCCGGACGCGCTCCTCGTGGGTGCCCGCCAGCGGGGCGACGTTGACGGTCGTGACGCCCGACTCGCGCATCGCCTGCAGTCGCTCGCGGACGTGCCCCTCCGAGCCGATCAGGGACGTCCTCTCCAGCAGCTCGTGCGGCACGAGCGCGGCGGCCTCGTCCTTCCTGCCCTCCAGGTAGAGGTTCTGGATCTGCTCGGCCTCCTTCTCGTAGCCGTACCTGCGGGCGAGGTCGTTGTAGAAGTTTCTGCCCTTGGCGCCCATACCGCCGATGTAGAGGGCGGCCATCGGGCGGCCCAGCTCCAGCCATCCGGAGACGTCGTCGCCGATGGCGAGCGGGGCCTGGGCGATCACGTCCAGCTCGCCCAGCGCCGGGTCCCGCCTCGCCTTGCCCGCCGTCAGGGAGGCGCCCCACACGTCGGCGGCCTTCTCCGGCACGTAGAAGATCGGCTCCCAGCCCTCGGCGAGCTCGGCGGCGAGCTCGACGTTCTTGGGACCGATGGCGGCGATCACGACGGGGATGCGCTCGCGGACCGGGTGGTTGATGAGCTTCAGCGGCTTGCCCAGCCCCGTTCCCTGGTCCGCGGGGAGCGGGACGGTGTAGTGCCTGCCCTCGTAGGTCAGGCGCTCGCGCCTCCAGACCTGACGGCAGATCTCGACGACCTCGCGGGTGCGGCCGAGCGGCGCGGTGTAGGGGACGCCGTGGAAGCCTTCGATGACCTGGGGGCCCGAGGCTCCCAGACCGAGGGTGAAGCGGCCGTCGGAGACGTAGTCCAGGCCCGCGGCGGTCATCGCCAGCAGGGCGGGGGTGCGGGAGTAGACGGGCAGGATGCCGGAGGCGATCTGCAGCCTCTCGGTCTTGGCCGCGATGTAGCCCAGCTGACTGACCGCGTCGAAGCTGTACGCCTCGGCGACGAAGACGATGTCGAGCCCGGCCTTCTCGTAGTCGGCCAGCTCGGCCACCGTCTCCTTGAAGCCCCCCGAGTAGTTCAGGGCCATACCGATGCGCATCGTGAGATCGTCCTTCCGCGGTGCCGAACAAAACCGAATGTTATTCCGTCGCCTCGTCGGCAAAGGCTATCGACTCACCGCCGAAGCACCAAGCCCCGCGCCGCCGCCATCGGGCCGGTAGCCTACGCATTCCGGGGTAGGGGACCTCGGAGGTGGAGGGCGATTCACCACCACAGGGCGGACGAGGAGCGGTGTGCTGAGGCAGTCGATCGTCGTGGCGGCGGCAGCGCTCGCCCTCACGCTCGGAGGACACCGGCTCCTGCCGGAGCTGGGCGGTTTCACGCCCGTGCTGGAGAGCCTGCTCCCGTGGCTCGGGATCGCCGTGCCGATCCTGCTGATCTGCGCGCTGGCGACCCGTTCGTGGCAGGTGATCCTCGCGGCGCTGGTCCCGGCGACCGTGTGGGGCCTCATGTTCGGCCCGGCGCTGCTGCGCAGCCCGCCCGGCGGACCCAGCGACCTCTCGGTCGCCACCCTCAACGTCGGCGCGACCAACGCCGCCTCCGCCGAGGCCATGCGGTCCGTCTCCAAGGGCCGCGACCTGGTCGCGGTGCAGGAACTGACCGCCGGCGGCCCCGCGGCGAAGTTCCTCAACGACCACTTCCCCCACCGCTACCGGATCGCCACCGTCGGCCTGTGGAGCCGGTTCCCGATCGCCGAGGCACGCAAGGCCGACATCGGCCTCGACTGGGCGCGGGCACTGCGCGCGGTGGTCGTCACCCCCAAGGGCAGGGTGACCGTGTACGTCATGCACCTCGCCTCCGCCCGCCCAGGACAGACCGCTCAGCGCGACGAGACCCTCGCCCACGCCCGCAGGATGATCGACAAGGACGACAGCGAGCGCCTCCTGCTGCTCGGCGACCTGAACACCGCCACCACCGACCGCAAGCGTTCCGGCCTGGTGCCGCCGCTGTCGGACGCCCAGCAGGAGGCCGGTACGGGATTCGGCTTCACCTGGCCCGCGTCCTTCCCCGTCACCCGCCCCGACCACATCCTGTACCGCGGCATGATCGCCACCAGCTCCGGCGTCGAGCGGGCCGCGGGCAGCGACCACCGCGCCGCCGTCGCCTCACTGCGCCTGGCCGCCTAGGAAACCGGTCGGGTAACCGTACGGAGCGTTGATCGACACCGGACGCGGCCGGGCCGATCCGTTGCGACCCGCGGTTCACCGAAGGCCGAACATCGCCCGGTCCTTACCCGACCGGCGCCCTAGAGACCCGAAGCCCCCGGGCGGGCACGGAGGGCGGACAGGTCGGCCGGGGTGTCGATGTCAGCGGGGTCGGCGACGTCGTCGCAGGGGACCGCGACGACCAGTTCCGGATGGGCCCTCAGGAACGGGCGGGCGCCCGCGTCTCCGGTCGCGAGCCTGGCGACCTCCTCGAAGTGCTCCCTGCCGATCAACACCGGGTTCCTCCGCGCGCCGCCATAGGTGGCGACGGCGACCGAGGCGCCCCGCCGCGCGGCCCCGATGAGCCGCTCCACCGCCCGCGGGCCGACGAACGGCTGGTCCACCAGGGCGATCACCACGTGCTCGGCGACGGCCGGGATCGCGCTCAGTCCGGCCCTGAGCGAGGAGCCCATCCCCGAGCTCCACTCCGGATTGTGGACGGTCACCGCTCCCCCTACCCGCACGGTGGCCGCGCCGAGCACCACGACCACGGGACGGCAGCCGCCGTCGCGGAGCGCCCTTACCCCGCGGTCCACCAGTCGCTCCCCGTGGAACTCCACCAGCGCCTTGGGAGTGCCGAGCCGCGAGCCGGATCCGGCGGCGAGCAGCAGCCCCGCGCTCGCCGCACGCCCACCGATCTCTTCCGCGCTCACCCGCCGGGCCCCTCGCCGTGGATCCTGCCGGAACCGTCGGTCAGCGGCCGGCCCGAGCCGCCCCAGCGTAGCTGGATCAGCTCGGCGGCGATCGAGATCGCCGTCTCCTCCGGCGTGCGCGCACCCAGGTCCAGCCCGATCGGCGAGCGGAGCCTCTTCAGCTCGGCCTCTCCCATTCCCGCCTGGGCCAGCCGGGCCAGCCGGTCCTCGTGCGTGCGGCGCGAGCCCATCGCGCCGACGTAGCCCGCCGGGGTGCGCAACGCGACCTCGAGCAGGGGAACGTCGAACTTGGGATCGTGGGTGAGCACGCAGATCGCGGTCCGCTCGTCCACGACGGTCGAGGTGAGATAGTCGTGCGGCCACTTCACGACCACCTCGTCCGCCTCGGGGAAGCGCTTGGCCGTGGCGAACACCGGGCGGGCGTCGCACACGACCACGTGGTAGCCGAGGAACTTGCCGACCCTCGCGACCGCGGCGGCGAAGTCGATCGCGCCGAAGACCAGCATCCTGGGCGGCGGCGCGAAGGACTGGACGAAGACCGACAGCTCGTCGAGCCGTCGCTCTCCCCTCGCCCCGTACCTGCGGATGCCCGTCAGTCCCTGCGCGAGCATCCCCCTGACGTCGTCGTCCACCGCGTCGTCCAGCCGGGTCACCCCCAGGGAGCCGGAGGAGCGGTCAGGCCAGATGACCCGGCGGGTGCCGATCGCGCCCGGCCCCGACAGAACGGTCGCCACCGCCACCGGCTCGCGCCGCAGTACCGAGGCGGCGACCTCCCCAAGCTCGGGGAAGGTCTCCCTGGAAACGGGCTCGACGAAGATGTCCAGGATGCCGCCGCAGGTCAGGCCGACGGAGAAGGCGTCGTCGTCGCTCACGCCGTACCGCTGCAGGACGGGCGCGCCCGAGGAGACCACCTCCCTGGACAGCTCGTAGACGGCTCCCTCGACGCAGCCGCCGGAGACGCTGCCCTCGGCCTCGTCGCCGAGCACCGCCATGGACGCCCCCGGTGGCCGGGGCGCGCTGCGGAAGGTGTTGACCACGGTGGCCAGGCCGAACGTCTCTCCCGCCTCCCACCATCGCAGGATCTGTGACAGAACGTCACGCATGCGTGCCTCCAAGCAGCGTCGCCAGTTCCTCGAACGCGGCCAGGCTGTGCCCGGCCACGAAGTCGTCGATGTGGGGAAGCGCGGCCCGCATCCCGGCGGTGAGCGGCCGGTAGCCCTCCCTGCCCTTGTGCGGGTTCACCCAGATCACCCGGTGGGCCGTACGGGACAGCCTGGCCATCTCCGCTCCCAGCAACGAGACGTCGCCGCGCTCCCACCCGTCGGAGGCGATCACCACCACCGCCCCCGCCGCGTCGTTCAGCGCCAGAAGGCGCCGCAGCTCCTCCCCCAGGCGGGTTCCGCCGCTCCAGTCGGGAATGGCGCGGGAGACGGCGTTCATCGCGGTCTCCGGGTCGCGGTGGCGAAGCTCGGCGGTGAGCCGGGTCAGCCGGGTGCCCGCGCTGAACACCTCCGTGGCCCCCGGCTCCGACCTGACCAGCGCGTGGGCGAGGCGGAGCAGCGTGTCCGCGTACGGGGCCATGGAGCCGCTCACGTCGACCAGCAGCACGACCCTGCGCGGCCTGGTCCGGTGCGCGCGGTAGCGGAGCCCGGAGATCTCCCCTCCCCTGCGCAGGGTCTCGCGGACGGTCGCCGGGCCGTCCAGCCGCCCTCGGCGCGAAGGCCGGAAACGCCGTGACGCGCGCCGCTCCCTGCCCGCCCGCAGCAGGGCGAGCAGCCGGTGCGCCTCGGCGAGCTCCGCCGCCGTCATCCGGGCCACGTCCCGGGTGCGCAACACCTCCGTCGCGCTCGCGGTCGACGCCAGGGCGGGAGGCTCGCCACCCTGGCGGTGCTCGGGGCGTACCTCGGGCCCCGCCGCGGTGTGCCGGGTGACGGTGACCGCCTCCGCTCTCGCGCGGCCCGCCCGCAGCCCTGCGAAGTAGGCGCGGAAGACCCGGTCGTAGCGGGGCAGGTCCTCGGCCGAGGCGCACAGCGTGACCCTGCCCGCCCAGTAGACGTCGCCGGGCCTGGAGGCGTCCAGGTGGGACAGGGCGCGCAGCAGGCCCTGGGTCCGCTCGTGGTCGGCGGACACCCCCGCGGCGCGCAGCGTCCTGGCGAAACCGGTCATGACCGCGACCAGGTCCTCCCCCGCGCCGAGTGTGGAGGGGACCGCCGCGAGAGGGGCCCCGCCGTCCGGAGCGGCCCGGGTGACGGAGGAAACGCCGGTCGGGGGAGCCCCGGCCGGCGGGATTCCCGCCGAGGGAGCCCCGGTCGGGGGAACGCCGGTCGGGGGAACGCCGGTCGGGGGAACGCCGGTCGGGGGAACGCCGGTCGGGGGAACGCCGGTCGGGGGAACGCCGTCAGCTCCGGGACGCACCGAGGAACCCCTTCCCCAGCACCGTCTCGTGGTCCTCCCTGTGCTTGAGCAGGGCGCCCAGCGAGGCGGCCGCCAGGTCGGGGTCGAGCTCGCGGGCGCCGAGGGCGAGGAGCGCCTCGGTCCAGTCGAGGGTCTCGGCAATCCCCGGCGGCTTGATCAGATCGGCCTCGCGGAGCCGCCCCGTCGCCGTGGCCACCTGCTCGGCCAGGATCTCCGAGCACTCGGGAAGCCTCCTGCGCAGGATCGCCACCTCCCTGTCGAAGGAGGGATGGTCCAGCCAGTGGTAGAGGCAGCGTCGTTTCAGCGCGTCGTGCACCTCGCGGGTGCGATTGGAGGTGAGCACCACCACCGGCGGCCGCGCGGCGCGGATCGTGCCGAGCTCGGGGACGGAGATCGCGAAATCCGAGAGCACCTCCAGCAGGATCGCCTCGAACTCCACGTCGGCCCGGTCGACCTCGTCGATGAGCAGCACCGCGGGCTGGGTCTCGATCGCCCTCAGCAGCGGCCTGGCGATCAGGAACCTTCGGTCGTAGACCTCGCCCTCCAGCCGGGCGGCGTCGGTGACGCCCCCAGCCTTGGCCGCCTCGGCCGCCTTCAGGTGCAGGAGCTGGCGGGCGAAGTCCCAGTCGTAGAGCGCCTGTGAGGCGTCGAGCCCCTCGTAGCACTGCAGGCGGATCAGCGGCGCCCCGAACACCTCGGCGAGGGTCCTGGCCAGCTCGGTCTTGCCGACTCCCGCCTCGCCTTCGAGCAACAGCGGGCGGCCCATCCGCAGCGCGAGGAAGGTCGCCGTGACGAGCCCCTCATCGGCCAGGTACGACCGCTCGTCGAGCAGCTGGGCCAGCTGCGCGGGCGACTCCACATCAGATGCCTCGATTGTCCGCCTCACCACCACCTCAGGCTACGCCCGGAGGCGGAGTCCTCGCGTGATCACACCGCGCCCCGGCTCCCGCGCCCGCCCGACGTCGGCCGTCGCAGGCCCGCGTCGTCGCCGGCGGGCTCCCGGCCTGCTCCGCGCTCGGGACGAGCTTCGACATCTCCGTCACCGACGCCTCATTGGCGATATCGCTCAGTGGTCGTGGAAGGATCGCATCGTGCAGGACCGTTCCGTGTTTCCTCCCGGCCCAGAAGGACCGGGCCTTCACGCTGCAGGTGTTGAGTGAAGAACCTGCTCGACCGGATCAACACCCCGTCCAGGGCCGTCGTGCTGGCGTTCCTGGCGGTGGTCCTCGTCGGTACCGGGCTGCTTTCGCTACCGGTCGCGGTCGCGGCGGGTGAGAGCGTCTCGTGGACGTCGGCCCTGTTCACCGCCACCTCCGCGGTGTGCGTAACCGGGCTCGCCGTGCACGACACCGCGATGCACTGGTCGTTCTTCGGCGAGATCGTGCTCATGGTGCTGATGCAGATCGGCGGCTTCGGGATCATGACGCTCTCCTCGATCCTCGCGGTGATCGTCTCAGGAAAGCTCGGTCTGCGCGCCCGTCTCAACACCCAGGCCGAGACCAAGACCCTCGGTCCCGGCGACGTACGGAAGGTGATCGCGGGGGTCGCCAAGGTCACCCTGGTCGCCGAGGCGCTCACCGCCGCGGTGCTCACCGCCCGCTTCGTGATCGGGTACGGGGAGCCGTTCGGCCGCGCCGCCTATTACGGGATTTTTCATGCGATCTCGGCATTTACCAACGCCGGATTCGCGCTCTGGCCGGACAGCATGATGAGGTTCGTCACCGACCCGTGGATCTGCCTCCCGCTCATCACCGCGGTGGTCGCCGGAGGTCTCGGCTTCCCCGTCTACGCCGTGCTGCGGCAGAACTGGCGCCGTCCGGCGCGCTGGACGCTGCACGCCAAGATCACGCTGGGGATGACCGCCGTCCTGCTGTTCGGCGGGGCGGTGGCCATCACCGCCACCGAGTGGAACAACCCGGGAACGCTGGGTCCCCTCTCCCCCGGCCTGCGGATCATGGCCGGGTTGTTCCACAGCACGATGACCCGCAGCGGCGGCCTGAACTCCGTGGACACCTCCCAGATGAGCGAGAACTCCTGGCTCATCAGCGACGTGCTGATGTTCATCGGGGCGGGCAGCGCGAGCACCGGGGGCGGCATCAAGGTGACGACGTTCGCGCTCCTCGGGTTCGTGATCCTCGCCGAGTTGCGCGGCGAGCCCGACGTGTCGGCGGGCCGCCGCCGCGTTCCCGAGCAGTTGCAGCGGCAGGCGCTCACGATCGCCCTGCTGAGTGTGGCGTCGGTCGCGATGGGCACGTTCGCCCTGATGACGGTGACACCGTTCAAGCTCGACCGCGTACTGTTCGAGGTGGTCTCCGCCTTCGGCACGGTCGGGCTCTCGACCGGGATCACCGCCGACGTCGGCACCGTGGGACACCTCATCCTGACCATCCTGATGTTCGTCGGGCGGCTCGGTCCGGTGACCCTGGGCGCCGCGCTGGCACTGCACGTACAGACCCGTCGGTTCCGATACCCGGAGGAGCGTCCCCTCGTTGGTTGACAGGAAGGGCCGCAGCGAAGCGGTCGTGGTGATCGGCCTCGGCCGGTTCGGCGGCGCGCTGGCGGCAGAGCTCGTGAGCCGCGACGTCGAGGTGCTCGGCGTCGACAGCGACCCCAAGAACGTGCAGCACTTCTCCGGGCGGCTCACCCATGTGGTGTGCGCCGACTCCACCGATCCCGACGCCCTCGAACAGCTGGGCATCAGGGAGTTCGGCCGGGCCGTGGTCGGCATCGGCACCGACATCGAGGCGAGCATCCTGACCACCTCGATCCTGACCGACCTGGGAGTGGCCGACATCTGGGCCAAATCGATCAGCCTGCAGCACAGCCGGATCCTGCGGCGGGTCGGCGCGCACCACGTGGTGCAGCCGGAGCACGACATGGGCGAGCGGGTCGCGCACCTCGTCACCGGGCGCATGCTCGACTACGTGGAGGTCGACGAGGACTACGCCATGATCAAGACCCTCGCGCCCCGGTGGGCCGACGGC
The DNA here is from genome assembly GCF_044459525.1 of Streptosporangium sp. NPDC050284. Lineage (NCBI taxonomy): Bacteria > Bacillati > Actinomycetota > Actinomycetes > Streptosporangiales > Streptosporangiaceae > Streptosporangium > Streptosporangium sp. NPDC050284. The sequence continues at coordinate 94,851 of NZ_JBITIZ010000006.1, read as the reverse complement.
AAGAGCCTGAGCAGCCTGGGCATCCGCAGCGAGTACGGGGTCACCGTGGTCGGGATCAAGAAACCCGGCGGCAGGTTCACCTACGCCACCTCCGACACGGTGATCCACAACGGTGACACCCTGCTCGTGGCGGGCGACACCGACAAGGCCGAGCGGTTCGCCGAGGAGACCTGAGCGCGGGAACGCGCCGGTGCGGACCGGAACTCGGCCCCGTCACGCACCGGCGGGTTCCCGCCGCGCCGCCTACCGGGCGGTGCAGGTCACCTGGGCGGGGGCGGTGTTGGCCCCGGACCAGGCGCCGTTGAAGCCGAAGGAGGTGGTGCCTCCCGAAGACAGCGCGCCGTTCCAGGACAGGTTGACCACGGTGACGGCCGAGCCGCTCGCGGTGTGCGAGCCGCTCCACAGCTGGGTGATGGTCTGGCCGCTGGGGAAGGTCCACGCGACGGTCCAGCCGGTGAGCGCGGCGGTGCCGGTGTTCTTCACCTCGACGCTGGCTCCGAAGCCGCCGTTCCACTGGTTGGTGACGGTGTAGGTCGCCGCACAGGTCTTTCCAGTCGGAGTCGGGGTCGGAGTGGGCGTCGGGGTCGGGGTCGGGGTCGGGGTCGGGGTCGGGGTCGGGGTCGGGGTCGGGGTCGGAGTGGGCGTCGGGGTCGGCGTCGGCGTCGGGCCGCTGGTGCCGGCCTTTTCGGCCGTCCAGGCGCCGACCCAGGCCAGGACCGCGTTCCAGTTGATGGCGACCTCGTTCACCGACCAGGCGTCGATGTCGTCCAGGTAGCACTTCTGCGGCCGGCAGCCGCTGAGGCGCTGCTGGGCGACCGGGTCCTCCAGGCCGCTGTTGGGACCGCCGGCCAGAGCGCCGGGCGGCGCGATGGGCAGGGAGGAGTTGATCTGGTTGGCCCAGAACCGGTGGTGGACGTTACGGGAGGGCTTGTCGCCGTAGCCGGTGACGTAGGAGTAGCCCATCGGGTTGCGGCCGAGCTGGTACGCCATCGTCTCGAACACCCCGGTGCGGAACCGCTCGGCGCCGGAGAAGTCGTGGGCCAGGGCCAGCACGACGGCGTTGTTGAGGATCAGGTTGTTGGACCCCCAGATGTAGCCGCCGCCGGACGACTGGAAGGGCACCGGGTAACCCTGGCCGCGCATCACGTTCAGCAGGCCGTCGGCGGCCGAGACGAAGGAGGCCCGCAGCTGCTGGCCGATGGAGGATGTCAGGCCGTTGGGCACCAGCGCCAGGGTGATGTCGCCCAGGCTGCCGACCTCCGCCCACAGGGCGCCCTCGTTCGTGAAACTGCGTCCGTAGTACAGCGAGGAGGAGGTCAGGTCGGTGCGGTAGGCCTGCTTGCCGGTGGTGGCGTACAGCTCGGCGGCGGCCCAGTAGAACTCGTCGGTCACCTTGCCGTCGGCATAGGAGCCGCCGCCGGTGCCGTCGGAGGCCGGGGCGAACCGCGAGGGGTTGGCCTTGGCCGCGGCGTAGGCCTTCTCCGCCGCGGTCAGGCAGCGGGCGGAGAACGCGGAGTCGATGGACGCCCACACCCGGGCGCACTGGGCTGCCGCGGCGGCCAGGTTCAGGGTGGCGGCGGTGCTGGGCGCCGACAGCACCCGGGCCTCGGGGTCTTGGGCGGGCAGCAGCGGCAGCCCGGTCCAGTTGGCGTCGTGGATCTTGTGGTGGGCCATGCCGGCCAGCGGGCGGCCGTCGGGGACCTGCATCTTCAGCAGGAAGTCGATCTCCCAGCGGGCCTCGTCCAGGATGTCGGGCACGCCGTTGCCGCGCTCGGGGATGGACATGGTGCCGTCGGCGAAGGCGCCGGTGTCGGCGCCGGGGATGTTCCTGGCCCGCTCGTAGGTGTTGACCAGCTGCCAGGCGGACATGCCGCCGTTGATCACGTACTTGCCGTGATCACCGGCGTCGTACCAGCCGCCGCGCACGTCCAGCCGGTAGCCGCAGTCGCTGCGGCACGGCACGTTGTTGTCACCCTGGTTGGGAGAGACGTTCAGGTGGCCGGCGGCGCGGGCGTACTGGCTTCCCCCGGCGTACTGGGAGGTGATCGCGATGCCGCTGCGCTGGTGGTAGAAGAACGCCAGCGCGTCGTAGGGCAGCTTCTTCCAGGCGGCGGTGCCGATGTCGAAGGGGTGGCTGGACTCGTTGTTCACCGTGAGCACGTAGTTGGTGCCGGTCCCGGTGTAGGACGAGAAGTCGATCTTGTGGACGGAGTCGCCGGAGGGGGAGTCGGCGCCGAAGACGGTCGTGGTGCCACTGGCCACCACCTGGTCGGAACCGTCCAGCAGGCTCCAGGTCAGCGGCGATCCCGAGTTACTGATCACGGTCGCCTGCTTGGCCGCGCCGGGCGCGTAGGCGACCTGGTTGACCTTGATGTTCTGGCCGAGCGCCGGTCGGACGACGGCATGGGCGGTTCCTGTGGTGGCGGCCGCGGTGATCGATGCCGCGGCCAGGGCCGCGGCCAGCGCCGCCGCCCACAGCCGAATCCGGCCTGACGTGTTCACGTGGAGTCCTCTCGGCCTGTGTTGTGTGGGCTTCGCATCTTGGAACCCTCAGACCGGGAAAAGACAGTCACCGCCATTGGAGAGAACGCTTCATGCAGCTCACAGCGATTTTTCCGGCGAATGACCGTGTAACTTTCATGAGGTTCCAGCGATTCGCGGAACCGCGGCGTGACCGCTTTTCCCACGGCCCGCACACCTCCCCGCGTCCCCGCCGGGAGGTCACGCTCGCGCACATCACCAAGCCGGCCGGCTCCGGGACTCCCGAGAAGGCCCGGCCCGGCAGGCCGGCAGGCCGAGGGGCCCCTGAGCCCCCGTACGGCGGCTCAGCGGGTCTCCGACGCCTCTCCGCGCTCCCTGATGAGGGCGGCGAGCTCGCGGACCTGGCGGACGGTACGGTCCTTCTCCGACCCCTGCAGGCCCATCGCGCCGACCGTGGCCCCGTCGGTGAAATCGATCTTCGCCCAGGGCTCGTGGTCGATCAGGGTGACCCCGAGCACCTCGGGCCACTCGTAGCGATGCACCCGCAGCGGGTTGACGACGGTGATCCCCTGCTCGTCGGCCTCCACCCTGACCCGTCCCAGCAGGTGCAGGACCCCGGCCACCACCCCGCCCAGCGCGATCATCGCGATCCTGTCGGCCAGGGTGAACTGCTCGGACAGGAAGATCGCCATCAGCACCGCGCCGAGCATGATCAGACCGGCGAAGCCGTAGGCGGCGATCCGTCCCCTCTTGGGCCGCCACACGACGGGCAGCGGGGGCGGGGAGACGCTCTCCTGGCTCACTCTCAGATCACGATCCTTCGGAAAACCACCGGCCGGAACGGCTGTGACAGCTGGTCACGACGCCGTTGGCAACCTACCGCACGGCCCCGCCGCACCGGTCACGAGGCACGGCGGAGCGGGGCCGCGAGCGACCCTCAGGAACGGAGTTCCCGTAGCAGCAGCGCCGTCTCCAGCGCGGCGACGGTGGCCTCGTAGCCCTTGTCCTCGTGGCTGCCGGGCAACCCCGACCTGTCGAGCGCCTGGTCGAGGGACTCGCAGGTCAGCACGCCGTTGCCGACCGGGACCTCCTCGTCCAGGGAGATCCGGGTCAGGCCCGAGGTGACGGAGTCGCACACGTAGTCGAAGTGGGGGGTCTCACCGCGGATCACGACCCCGAGGGCGACGACCGCGTCGTACTTCCTGGCCAGGACCTGCGCCACGACCGGGATCTCCAGCGATCCGGTCACCCGCACCACGGTCATCTCCGCGCCGCTGTCCCTGCCCGCCTGCTCGGCCCGCGCCACGAGCTGATCGGTGATCTTCTCGTGCCACCGGGCGGCGACGACGCCGACGGTCAGCCCCTTCGCCCGCACGGCCTCGGCCGCCGGCCGCCCGGCCCCGCTCACGCGATCACCCCGCGCCCGCTGCCCCGCTCCGCCCGGTGCACTCGCTCACTCATGCGCCCTCCCTGGGAATCTCGTGGCCGAGGCGGTCGCGCTTGGCCGACAGGTATTTCTCGTTGTGCGGGTTCATCGCCACCGGCATGGGCTCGCGGCCGAGCACCTTGATGCCGTAGCCGTCCATGCCGCGCAGCTTGGCCGGGTTGTTGGTCAGCAGCCGGATCGACTTCACCCCCAGGTCGGCGAGGATCTGCCCGGCGTTGGAGAACTCCCGCGCGTCCACGGGCAGCCCGAGCTCCAGGTTGGCGTCGACGGTGTCGCTGCCGCCGTCCTGGAGGCCGTACGCCCTGAGCTTGGCCAGCAGTCCGATGCCGCGCCCCTCGTGCCCGCGCAGGTAGACGACCACCCCCCTGCCCTCGTCGGCGATCCGCGACATGGCGTGGTCGAGCTGCACCCCGCAGTCGCAACGCAGCGACCCGAGCACGTCGCCGGTCAGGCACTCGGAGTGCGCCCTGACCATGACGTTCTCGCCGTCCTCGATGTCGCCGAGGACGAGGGCGAGGTGCTCGCCGCCGTCCAGCGAGCTCGCGAAGCCGTAGGCCCGCCACTCGCCGTACCTGTTCGGCAACCGCGTCTCGGCGACCCTGGTCACCATCCGCTCGGTGCGGCGCCTGAACTCCACCAGTTGCTCGATCGAGACGAGCGCCAGGTCGTGCTCGTCGCAGAAGTCGCGCAGCTGCGGCAGCCGCATCATGGTGCCGTCGTCGTTGACGACCTCGGCGAGCACGCCCGCCTCGCTCAGCCCGGCGAGCCTGGCCAGGTCCACCGACGCCTCGGTGTGGCCGCGCCTGGCCAGGACGCCGCCCTCCCGGTAGCGGAGCGGGAAGACGTGTCCGGGCCGCACCAGTTCGGACGGCTCGGTCGCCGAGTCGGCCAGCGCGCGGATCGTGCGGGCCCTGTCGGCGGCGGAGATGCCGGTGCTCACCCCGTCCCTGGCGTCCACGCTGATCGTGTACGCGGTGCGCAGGCGCTCCTTGTTGTCGTAGACCATCAGCGGCAGGCCGAGCCTGTCGAGGTCCTCGCCGCGCATCGGCACGCAGACCACGCCGCTGCTGTGCCGGATGGTGAAGGCGAGCAGCGCCGGGGTGGCCCTGGAGGCGGCGAAGATGATGTCGCCCTCGTTCTCGCGGTTCTCGTCGTCGACGACCACGACGGCCTTGCCCTCGCGGATGTCGGCGATCGCACGCTCGATCGGATCCAGCTTGATCACAGGGCCTCCTCGGGGGCGGGCACGGCGCTCCGGACGGATTCACCGGCCGGGACGTACGCCCCGACGAGCTTCTCCACGTGTTTGGCGATCACATCGACCTCAAGGTTCACCGGGTCTCCCGGCCGCTTCGCGCCGAGGGTGGTGAGGCTCAGGGTGGTGGGGATCAGGCTGACGGCGAAGCCGCCGGAGCCGACGCCCATCACGGTCAGGCTGACGCCGTCGACGGCGATCGAGCCCTTCTCGACCACGTAGCGGTCGAGCTCGGGCGGCAGGGAGATGTGGACGACCTCCCAGTGCTCGGCGGGCTCCCGCGACAGCAGGACACCCGTCCCGTCCACGTGGCCCTGGACGATGTGTCCGCCCAGCCGCTGGTCGGCGCGGACGGCGCGCTCCAGGTTGACCGGGGAGCCGGGTCTCAGCGCGCCGAGGGAGCTGCGGTCGAGGGTCTCCTTCATCACGTCGGCGGTGAACACCTCGCCCTCGACGTCCACCACGGTCAGGCAGACGCCGTTGACGGCGATCGAGTCACCGTGCCCGGCGTCCGAGGTGACCGTCTTACCGCGGATCGAGAGCCTGGCCGCGTCGGTCAGCGGCTCGATCCCGGCGATCTCTCCCAGTTCTTCGATGATTCCGGTGAACATTCACAGCTCCTTGCGGGGGACCGCCCGGACGGCCGGGCTCGGGAGAGTCGTCCGGGACGCCCAAGGACGTGGGCCGGGAGGCGAGGACGTGGAAGAACGCGGCCCTGGAGCCCGAAGACCGACAGAGCGTGTCTCAGGAAGGCGGAGCACGCTCGGGAAGCTCGGGAAAAGGGAAATGCCGGTGTGCCCGGACCATGAAGGGCCGGGCGGGAAATGCGGGAAATGGTGGGGGCCGACGGCGCCGCGCCCGTGAGGGGCACGCCCGGCCGCCTGGCGCGTCCGCGCCGGATCAGTCACCCGAGGTCTCCTACTCGCCAGTAGCTTTTCGCCACGGCGGGCCCCGGGGGATCAACGGATGCGTACACCCGATCAGTGAAGGGTGCCCGAAGACACTCCTTCACTCGCGCGCTTCCTCCCATCCGGACTTTAACCGTCGGTCCTGGAGTTTCACCAGGTCAACCGGTCGATGGCTTCGACCGGGTCGCGGACTGTAACCGCCGGCTCGGAATTTCACCGACCCCGGAGCACGCTGCTCTGCTTTTCTCGTTCGATCGAAGGACGCGCCGCGGACGGCACACCCTCCCCCACCAGTGTGCCATGTCCGGAAAACCGGACGACACGCTCTTCCATCATGTGGAACAAGCGAGCACTTGGTCGAGTCACGCCACGCGCTCGGCGACCGCCTTCCGCGCCTTCAGCGCGTCCGGGGAGTAGCGCACCTGCTCGGGCACCAGGCCGATCCCGGCGTGCAGTGCCCGCAGGGAGGCCGTCGCCCACAGGTCGCCCAGCGGGGTGGCGGGCAGGCCGTACAGCCTGCGGGCCCAGCGCGGCAGGGTCGCGAAGGCGAGTCCGGTGATGAGGGGGAACATCGGCTTGAGCGCGGTGAGGCGAGCCGGGAGCGGCGCGTTGAGCGACCGCAGGAGCGGGTGGGCCACCTCGGGGACGAAGTAGAGGCCGGGACGGCTGGCCCGGATGTAGTCGTCCATCTCGCCGACCGAGCCTGGCACGTCCTCGGGGCGCAGGCCGACCACCTCGGCCACCCGACGCCACTCGGCGACGAACCTGTCGGCCTCCTCGTCGCTCAGGCGCACTCCCGCGCGCCGGGCGACCGAGAGGTAGGAGTCGACCTCGCCGACGTGGACCCAGAGCAGCGCGTCGGGGTCGTCGAGGCGGAACCGCTCGCCGGTGTCGAGGTCGAGGGCGGTGAGGCCGGCGTGGATCTTCCGGACCCTGGCCCCCGCCCGGGCGACCTCGGCGGTCGTGCCGTAAACGCGGACCCGGACGAACTCGGTGGTGCGCACGAAGCGGGACCACGCCTCGGCCGGGTCCATGAGCGCGGAGTTCTGCGCGACCCCGCGCATCGCCCGAGGGTGCAGCCCCTGCATGAGTAACGCACGGAAACCGGCGACGAGCAGGATTCGCTCGCCCATCACCTTCCAGGTCACCGACTCCGGTCCGAACAGGCCGTAATCCATGCGTCGCCTCTCTAACAAGTACCGACGACGTTACAGGAGGGGGTCTGAGGCATATGTCTCGAATCCGCGACACAAGCGAGACGAGATCCAGGCAGGGGTGTCACGACCAGGTCATCAAAGTGTCACAGATCCGTGAAAACCACCATTTATGTGCATCGATTCTTTCACCTTGCCCCCCCATCACGTCAACAGAATTGACGCTACGAACAGATGGAAATTACACAACAATAAAATGAGTAAGGAGCAGACCATTGATTTGACCTTCGCTGCTTTGCGATGGTTCCAAGGATCAGGCTCAACCATGCTGTTGGGAGCGCCCGCACGATGACCATCCCTGCACCAGCCGCGTCCACCACCGAGGACCCCCTCTCGGTGAAGGCAACGGAGACGGTGGGCCGTTCCCCCGGCCAGTTGATGTGGCTGCGCTTCCGTCGCGACCCCACCGGAATCGCCTCGGCCCTCGTGGTGATCTTCTTCTTCCTCGTCGCGATCCTCGCGCCGGTCATCTCCTGGCTGTACGGAAAGGACCCCTACACCCTCTATGGGCAGGACACCCCCGGGCTGCTGAACGACTTCGGCTACCCGGTGCTGCCCAACGGCGGCATGAGCTCGGACTTCTGGTTCGGCGTCGAGCCCGGCCTCGGCCGTGACGTGTTCATGCAACTCGTCTACGGCATCAGGACCTCACTGATGATCGCGATGGCCGCGACGCTGCTCATCTCGATGATCGGCATCGTGATGGGCATCGTCGCCGGGTACATCGGGGGCAGAACCGACTACTTCATCGGCCGCCTGATCGACATCGTCCTCTCGTTCCCCTCGACCCTGTTCATCATCGCGTTCATGCCGGTGGTGGAGAACCTCTTCGTCGACCCCTCGGAGGAGACGCCGGTCTGGCTGCGCGCGGTGACGCTCATCACCCTGTTGACGGCCTTCGGCTGGGCCGGCATCGCCCGGCTGCTGCGCGGCCAGGTGCTCTCCATGCGCGAGCGGGAGTTCGTCGAGGCCGCCAAGGTGACCGGCGCCTCCCCCGCGCGGATCATCTTCAAGGAGCTGCTGCCCAACCTGTGGACACCGATCCTGATCCAGTCGACCCTGCTGCTGCCCGCGATGGTGACCGCCGAGGCGGCCCTGTCCTTCCTGGGCGTCGGCATGATCGAGCCCATTCCCGACTGGGGCCGGATGTTCCTGCGGGGCACCGAGGTCTACCAGAACGACATCACCTACCTCATCTTCCCCGGCGCGGCTCTGCTCATCTTCGTGATCGCCTTCAACCTTCTCGGTGACTCGGTCCGCGACGCCTTCGATCCAAAGCTCAAGCGTTAGACCCGATAGGAGAGAGATGAAAGTCCGTACGCGGTCAGCGATGGCCGTACTCGCCATAGGCGCGCTCGCACTCACCAGCGCGTGCGCCGAGGGCAACCAGGGCGCCCCCGCCGCTCCCAGCGGCTCCGCGGGCGCGTCCGCCCCCGCCGCGGAGCCCTTCAAGGCGCCGACCATCACGGTCGGCACCGCGGAGGACTCCAAGGGCCCCGCCATCGAGCCGGAGGGTGTCGTCAAGGGCGGCACCGTCACGATGATCGACCGGGACGACTTCTCCCACATGGACCCGGCCCAGCTCTACGTCAACACCGAGACGAACTTCTCCCTCCTGATCGCGCGTACCCTCACCGGCTACAAGCGCACCGACAAGAGCGAGTACAAGCTGGTCGGCGACCTCGCCACCGACACCGGCACCCCCTCCGACGGCGGCAAGACCTGGACCTTCACCCTCAAGGACGGGGTGAAGTGGGAGGACGGCACGCCCATCACGTCCGAGGACGTGAAGTGGAGCATGGAGCGGACGTTCGCCCCCTTCGTCACCCAGGGCCCGACCTACATCCAGCAGTGGCTCACCGAGACCGACCACAAGAAGGCCTACCAGGGCCCCTACGACGGCAAGCGCCTCGACAGCATCGAGACGCCGGACGACAAGACGATCGTCTACAAGTTCAAGACGCCGCACGCGGACGCCAACTACGCCTTCGCCATGGGCGGCTACGGCATCGTCCCCAAGGAGAAGGACACCAAGGAGAAGTACGACAAGGCCCCCGTCTCCAGCGGCCCGTACATCATCAAGAACCACGTGGTCGACAAGTCCATCGACCTTGAGCGCAACCCCAACTGGGACCCGGCCACCGACCCGATCCGCGGCGCCTACCCCGACAAGTGGCGTCTGGAGTTCGGCCAGGAGAACCTGCAGATCACCGACCGCCTGATCGCGGACACGGGCCCGGACCAGACCGCCTTCACCTTCTACGCGACGGTCCCGCCGGAGCGTCTGCAGCAGGTGCTCGGCGACGCCAGCCTGGCCAACCGCCTGATGAAGAGCCCCTCCCCGTACGGGAACTACTACTACTTCAACCTTGACCGGGTGAAGGACCAAAAGCTCCGCCAGGCCATCAACTACGCGTGGCCGTCCAAGCAGATCCAGCAGGTCTACGGTGGCCCGCAGGCGGCCGCGCTGCCGACCACCATCCTCAACGAGAACACCACGGTCGGCTACCAGCCCTACGACCTGTTCGGCAAGGAGACCAAGCCCGAGGGTGACATCGAGAAGGCCAAGGAGCTGCTGGCCGAGTCGAGCAACCCGACGCCGACCATCGTCTTCGCCCACAACCAGACGCCGCTCCAGGAGCAGATCATGGTCGTGATCAAGAGCGCCCTGGAGAAGACCGGTATCAAGGTCGTCGCCAAGCCGCTGGACCGCAAGACCTACTACGACTCCATCGGCCTGGTGAAGAACGAGTTCGACATGTACTGGGGCGGCTGGGGCGCCGACTGGCCGTCCGGCTCGACGGTCATGCCCGTCATCTTCGGCCCGATCGCCGACGGTGCGCCGAACTACGCGCACCTGAAGGACGAGGCGCTCACCAAGGAGATGGACGAGATCACCGCGATGACCGACATCGACGCCCAGAACAAGGCGTGGATGGACCTGGACAAGAAGATCCAGGAGACGATCACCCCGCTCGTGGTCGCCGAGAACCGGATCGCCAACACCCTGCACGGCTCCAAGATCGGCGGCGCGGAGATCGACCCGCAGTCGTGGGTCGTCCAGCCGAACAGAATCTTCGTGAAGCAGTAACGCCCACGAAGCCTTAGGAGACACCGGCGGGCGGGGGGGGGGGGGGGGGGGGGCCCCCCCCCCCCCCCGCCCCCCCCCCCCCGGCGCCCCCCCCCCCCCCCCCCGCCCCCCCCCCCCGGGCCCGGGGCGGGCCGGCCCCCCCCCCCCCCCCCCCCCCCCCCACGGCCAAGGGGCCGTCAGGCCCCAGCAGCGGTCCCAGCCACCTCGGGAAACAGGCAATGCTTCCATTCATCACTCGCCGCACGCTCGGCGCCGCGGTCACGCTTCTGATCATCTCCGCGGTCACGTTCTTCCTCTTCTTCGCCGTGCCCGCCGACCCGGCGAGGCTCGCCTGCGGCAAGGTCTGCCCGCCCGAGCTCCTGGAGCAGGCGCGGCACAACCTGGGACTGGACCAGCCCCTGTTCGCCCAGTTCGTGGCCTGGCTGGCCGGCATCTTCGTCGGCCGCGACTACGAAAGCCTGGGCCACTGCCCGGCCCCCTGCCTCGGCTACTCGTTCGTCAACCGCGAGCCGGTGTTCGAGACGATCCTGGACCGGCTTCCGGTCACCGTCTCCCTCACCATCGGCGCGGCGATCGTCTTCCTCATCTTCGGCATGGCGACCGGTATCGTCGCGGCCCTGCGCCAGGGCAAGCCGCTGGACAAGATCGCCAGCGTGGCGTCCCTCATCGGCGCCTCCGTGCAGATCTACTTCATCGGCACGCTCGCGCTCTACTTCCTCGTCTACAAGAACCAGATCCTCCAGCGGCCCCAGTATCTGCCGTTCACCGAGAACCCCGTCGCCTGGGCGAGCGGGCTCGCCCTGCCCTGGGTGGTGCTGGCGATCATCTTCACCGCCAACTACACCCGTATGACGCGCTCGACGATGGTGGAACAGCTCAGCGAGGACTACGTCCGCACCGCGCGGGCCAAGGGCATGTCCGGGCGGAGCGTGGTGCTGAGATTCGCCCTGCGCGGCACCCTCACCCCCATCATCACGATCTTCGGCGTGGACCTCGGCACGCTGATCGGCGGCGCGATCATCACCGAGACCACCTTCGGGTTACAGGGACTCGGGCGGCTCTCCATCAAGGCCGTCGACAGCTCCGACCTGCCCATGCTGATGGGGACGGTGCTCGTGGCGGCCGCCGCGATCGTCTTCTTCAACATCGTCGTCGACATCCTGTACGCCTTCATCGACCCTCGCGTCCGGCTGAGCTAGGAGTTCTGAAAAAAGTGTCAACTCCCTTCCTCTCGGTCCGTGACCTGACCGTCGACTTCCACACCGAGGACGGCGTCGTCCACGCGGTGGACGGGCTCTCCTTCGACGTGGAGAAGGGCACCACGCTCGGCATCGTCGGCGAGTCCGGGTCGGGCAAGTCGGTGACCAACCTGACCGTGCTAGGCCTGCACAATCCGGAGACCACCAAGATCAGTGGAGAGATCCGGCTGGACGGCGAGGAGCTGATCGGCGCCTCCAACTCCACCATGGAGAAGCTGCGCGGCAACAAGGTCGCGATGATCTTCCAGGATCCGCTGACCTCGCTCTCCCCGTACCACACCATCGGCAAGCAGATCTCCGAGGTCTACCGCAAGCACACCGGCGCGAGCCGCGCCGAGGCGAGGGACCGCGCGATCGAGATGCTGACCCGGGTCGGCATCCCCCAGCCGAAGACCAGGGTGGACGACTATCCCCACCAGTTCTCCGGCGGCATGCGGCAGCGCGCGATGATCGCGATGGCCCTGGTGTGCGACCCGGACCTGCTGATCGCCGACGAGCCCACCACCGCCCTGGACGTGACCGTGCAGGCCCAGATCCTGGACCTGCTCAAGGAGCTCCAGGACCAGACGGGCGCCTCGATCATCCTGATCACCCACGACCTCGGCGTGGTCGCCAACACCGCGCACGACGTGCTGGTGATGTACGCCGGGCGGGCGGTGGAGCGCGGGACCGTGAGAGAGGTCCTCCGCGAGCCCCGGCACCCCTACACCTGGGGTCTGCTCGCCTCCATGCCCCGCCTGAGCGCCCCCGTGGACGTGCCGCTGCGGCCGGTCCGCGGCACCCCGCCGAGCCTGATCAACGTTCCGCCCGGCTGCCCCTTCCACCCCAGGTGCGACTACATGAAGCTGGCCGGTCCCGAGCTGTGCCGCTCCGAGCGGCCGGAACTGTCCCCGCACCGCGGCCACGGCGACGCGTGCTACCTGACCCTCGCCCAGAAGAGGGAGATCCAAAAGTGAGCGAGACAACCGGTGAACCCCGCGGCGAGGCGCTGCTGGAGCTGTCCGGCCTGAAGAAGCACTTCCCGGTGATGGGCGGCCTCATCTTCAAACGCCAGGTGGGCAAGGTCCACGCGGTGGACGGCATCGACCTGACGGTGCACGCCGGTGAGACGCTCGGCCTGGTCGGCGAGTCGGGCTGTGGCAAGTCCACCGCCGGACGGCTGGCCTCCCGGCTGCTGGAGCCCACGGCGGGCAGCATCAGGTACGCCGGGCGGGAGATCGGCCACGCCACGCGCAGGGAGCTGAAGCCGATCCGGGCCGAGATCCAGATGATCTTCCAGGATCCGTACTCGTCGCTGAACCCCCGGCACACGGTGGGCACGATCATCGGCGGCCCGATGGAGATCAACGGCATCAACCCCCCCGGCGGCAGGGAGAAGCGGGTCCGGGAGCTCCTGGAGATCGTCGGGCTCAACCCCGAGCACTTCAACCGCTTCCCGCACGAGTTCTCCGGCGGCCAGCGGCAGCGCATCGGGGTGGCCCGCGCGCTCTCCCTCGACCCCAAGCTGATCATCGCGGACGAGCCGGTCTCCGCCCTCGACGTCTCCATCCAGGCGCAGGTCGTCAACCTGCTCCAGCAGCTTCAGCGGGACCTGGGCATCGCGTTCCTGTTCATCGCGCACGACCTCGCGATCGTGCGGCACTTCTCCCAGCGGGTCGCGGTCATGTATCTCGGCAAGATCGTCGAGGTCGCCGACCGCGTCTCCCTGTACGAGCGCCCCCGTCACCCCTACACTCACGCGCTGCTGTCGGCGGTGCCCGAGGTGCTGGAGGACGAGGCGCCGCGCGAGCGCATCCGCCTGGCCGGGGACGTGCCCTCCCCGATCAACCCGCCGTCCGGCTGCCGCTTCCGCACCCGCTGCTGGAAGGCCCAGGACAAGTGCGCGACCGAGGAGCCCCCGCTGCTCAGGCTGGAGGGCAACAGGGAAGGTCACCTGACAGCCTGCCACTTCCCCGAGGAGCCGACCGTGCACGGCCAGGACGTGGTGCTGGACCCGGCGCTGCAGACCTGACGGTCCGGCGTCTCGCCGCGGGACGCCTGGCCCGTGACCGCGGACCCGAAGGTCCGATGGCGGCGATCCCCGTCGATCCCCGCCGTTTTCCGGTACCGGCCGCCGAGGCGGCGGCCGGTGCCATCGGCTCGGCGGCTCAACGACCGCCGGCCGGTGATCCGTCGATCAGCGGCCGGTGTTCGGCGGTCGGCCTCAGTGGCTCAGCGGCCGGTGATCCGGCGGCCGGCCGCTCACGACTCGGCGGAGGTGGCCAGAGCACGCAGGCCGTCGACCGCGCGGGCCGGGTCCTCCGCGCCGTAGACGGCGTTGCCCGCCACGAAGACGTCGGCGCCCGCCTCCGCGCAGCGCTCGATCGTCGTGTCGGAGACGCCGCCGTCCACCTGGAGCCAGACCTGCCCGCCGTGCCGGCCGATGAGCTCGCGGGCCCTGCGGATCTTGGGCAGCACGATGTCGAGGAACTTCTGCCCGCCGAAGCCGGGATCGACGGTCATCACCAGCAGCATGTCGATCTCACCGAGCAGGTCCTCGTACGGTTCGACGGGGGTGGCCGGGTTCAGCGCCAGGCCCGCGCGGGCGCCCGCCTGGCGGATCTGGCGCAGCGTGCGCACCGGGGCCTTGGCCGCCTCCACGTGGATGGTCACGCTCCCGGCGCCGGCCTCGGCGTAGTCAGGTGCCCAGCGATCCGGGTCTTCGATCATGAGATGGCAGTCGAGTGGCGTCGAGGTCGCCTTGAGCAGAGACTCGACGACCGGCAGCCCAAGGGTGAGGTTGGGCACGAAGTGGTTGTCCATGACGTCCACGTGCAGCCAGTCGGCGTTGGGTACCGCAGCGGCCGCCTCGGCGAGGCGGGCGAAGTCGGCGGACAGGAGGCTGGGCGAGATCTGTACGGCCATAATTGGCCGATTCTAGCGGCGGGGGCCTCGCCGCCCGTTCTCCCCCTGTGGCGGGGCCGGTGCCCATGAGGCGGGACACGGCCCCCTCCACCGGACGAGGTGCCCGTGAGGCGGGACGCCTCCTCCGCCGGACGGCTCACAACGCCACACGAACGTTGGGACAGGACACTCCCTGACCGACCGAGGCCAGGCCGGCCCCGTACCTCGGCGGACGGGCGGCGCGGAGACGCGGGTCAGATGTCGACCCGGACGCGGTATCTCTCCAGCCAGGCGTTGAACTGGAGGAGTCCCTCCAGCGACGCCCGGCCTCCCCCCGGACCGCCGCCCGTCTCCGGCCGGTCGATCACGGCCCGTACCTTCTCCCTGTCGACGAGCGGCGCGGCGGCGAAGTGGTCGCCGCCGAGCAGCCGGGCCGCCTCCGCGCGGACGGCCTTCTCGTAGGTGGGGTCCTGCGTCGAGGGGTAGGGGCTCTTGCGGCGCCCGACGACCGAGGGCGGCAGGACGTCCGCGGCGGCGGCGCGCAGCAGGCTCTTCTCCTGCCCGTCGAACGTCTTCATCGCCCAGGGGGCGTTGAAGACGTACTCCACCAACCGGTGGTCGCAGAACGGCACCCGGACCTCCAGCCCGACGGCCATGCTCATCCGGTCCTTGCGGTCCAGCAGGATCTGCACGAACCGGGTGAGGTGCAGGTAGGAGATCTCTCGCATGCGCCGCTCCAGGCCCTCCTCGCCCGGCAGCCGGGGCACCTCGTCGAGCGCCCGCCGGTAGCTGTCGGCACGGTAGCCGGGTATGTCCAGCTTGCGCATCAGATCCTCGTCGAGGAGCGCCCCCACACCCGCGAACCGTCCGAACCCCGGGGACACCAGCCACGGGAAGGTGTCGGCGGAGACCGCCTCGGGGTCGAAGAACCACCGGTAGCCGCCGAAGACCTCGTCGGCGGACTCGCCGGACAGCGCCACCGTGGAGTGGCCCCGGATGGCGCGGAACAGCAGGTAGAGGGAGGTGTCCATGTCCCCGATGCCGATCGGCAGGTCACGCGCCCTCAGGACCGCGGCGCGCACCGCGGGGTCCATGAGATCGGCGGAGTCCAGGACGATGTCGGCGTGCTCGGAGCCGATGTGCCGTACGACGTCGTGCACGTACGGCGTGTCGGGGGTGTCGCGCATCTCGTCGGGCGTGAAGTTCTCGCTGTATCCGGTGAAGTCGACGGAGAACGACCGGATCTTCCCTCCCCCCTGCCCCTCCGGCCCGAGCGCGGCGAGCGCCGTGATGGTGCTGGAGTCGAGCCCCCCGGAGAGCAGGGTGCACAGCGGCACGTCGGAGACGAGCTGACGGGTGACGATGTCGTTCAGCAGTTCGCGCACGGTCCCGACGGTGGTGGTGAGGTCGTCGGGGTGCTCGTGGGCCTCCAGGTGCCAGTAGGGGCGCCGGCACAGGAAGTCGCGGGTCACCCGGACGGTGTGGCCGGGGCGCACCTCGTACATGTCCCGGTAGACGGCGCGTTCCGGGTTCTTCACGAAGGCGATCAGCTCGCGCAGGCCGTCGGCGTCGACGGTGGGCGTCCCGGTCAGGGGGTTGGCCAGGATCGCCTTGGGCTCGGAGCCGAACAGCACGCCGCTCGGGAGCGGGTGGTAGTACAGCGGCTTGATGCCCATCCTGTCCCGGACGAGCAGCAGCTCCTCGCGGCGGGCGTCCCAGATCGCGAAGGCGAACATGCCGTTCAGCCGTTCGGGGAAGCCCTCACCCCATTCGAGGTAGGCCCGCAGGAGGACCTCGGTGTCGCTCCGGGTCGAAAAACGGTGGCCGTGGGCGATCAGTTCCGCGCGCAGCTCGACGAAGTTGTAGATCTCGCCGCTGTAGGTGAGGACGGCGAGTGGCTGCCCGTCCTCATCGGCGATCATCGGCTGGCGCCCGCCCTCGATGTCGATGACGGCCAGACGCCGATGACCTATCGCGGCGTGCGGGGCGAGCCACAGCCCCTCGTCGTCGGGTCCACGACAGGCCATGGTGTCGGTCATGGCCTGCGCGGCGGCCCGTGACTGTCGAAGATCGCGCTCGAAGTCCACCCATCCGCAGATTCCGCACATTTCGACAACCCCGCATCCTGCTCGGAAGCAGTTACATTCAGTCGAACAGCCCTAGGTGTCGATATATGCCCAGATAATGCCCTCTGACCTGCGGCGATGACCTCAGCCGCCCTCCTTCGCCAGGAGGGCGGCGCTCGTTCAGCGGCGGCGCAGCAGGGCGAGGAACATCGCGTCGGTGCCGTGCCGGTGCGGCCAGAACCGCGCGTACGGCCCCTCGCCCAGCCCCTCGACCTCGGGAAGCGGGTCGCGGGCGTCCAGCGCCTCGACGTCGTCGCGGCGCCGCAGGACGTCGCCGACCACGGCGACGGTCTCCGCCAGGTGCGGCGAGCAGGTCACGTACGCGACGACCCCACCGGGACGCGCCGCGTCGATCGCCGAGTCGAGCAGGGCACGCTGGATCCTGCCCAGCTCGGGAAGGCTCCGGGGATCGCGACGCCAGCGGGCCTCGGGACGGCGGCGCAGCGCGCCCAGGCCGGTGCAGGGGGCGTCGAGCATGACCCGGTCGAAGACCCCCGGCCGCCAGGCGGGCGCGGTGCCGTCCGCGGTGATCACCGCGGCCTGCCGGGTCGTCTGCCACACCAGCCGCGCCCGGTGATACTGCAGCTCGGCGGCGAGCAGGCGCGCCTCGCCCTGCTGGGTCGCGATGGCGTCGAGCAGGCCCGCCTTGCCACCGGGACCCGCGCACAGGTCGAGCCAGCGGGAGTCGGAGCCCTCCAGCGGGACCCGCGTCAAAGCGAGCGCGACGAGCTGGCTCGCCTCGTCCTGCACGGCCGCGCGCGACTCGGCCACGGCGAGGACCGCACCGGGGTCGCCCTCGGCCAGATAGGCCGCGTACGGGGAGTATCTGGCGGGTTCCGCACCCGCGTCGAGAAGCTCGGCGACCGAGGAGCGGCCCGGGCGGGCGACGAGGGTCACCTTGGGACGCTCGTTGTCGGCCGCGAGCAGGGCGGCCGTCTCGTCGAAGTCACCGCCCACCGCGTCGCGCAGGGCGTCGACGATCCACCTCGGGTGGCTGTGGGCCACCGCCAGGTGACCCACGGGGTCCTCGGCCAGGTCGGGCGCCACGATCGGGATCCACTGCTCCAGGGAGCGGGTGGAGACCTTGCGCAGCACGGCGTTGGCGTACTTCGACGCGCCGATGCCCACGCGCAGCCGCACCAGGTCGACCGTGGTGCCGACGGCGGCGTGCGGGGGAACCCGCGTCCTGAGCAGCTGGTGCACGCCCAGGCGGACGGCGTCGAGCAGCGGCGGGTCGACGTCCTCGGGCGCCCGGTCGCTGCAGGCCGCGATGACCTCGTCGTAGGTGCCGAGGCCGCGCAGGGTGCCGTAGGCCAGCTCGGTGGCCAGGCCCGCGTCGCGCCCGGAAAGGCGGCGCTCGCGCAGCAGCGCGGGCATCAGCAGGTTGGCGTAGGCGTCCCGCTCGTCGACGGCGCGCATCAGGTCGTACGCGGCGTTGCGCGCCTCGTCGCGGACCGGCTTGGGCGGGCGCCCGCCTCTGCCCCTGCCTCCGGCGCCGCGTGAACCGCCCGCCGGGCCGTGACCCCCGCCGCGCGGGACGTTACGGCCGTTACCACTGCTCATGATCTTCAGGCCAGCCGATCCTCGTCGGTGGGCCGCACGCCGCGGGCCCACTCCCCCGCGCCCATCAGGCGCTTGCCCTGCGGCTGCACCTCGCCCAGCTCGACCGGGTAGGTGGCGGTGCCGACCAGGACGGAGTTCTTGGACGCCACGATCTGGCCGGGGGCCAGGCCGGAGGCGTCGGGAACCGGTCGCACGGGACCCAGCTTGATCCGCCCGCCGCGGAACTCGGTCCACGCGCCCGGGGCGGGGGTACAGGCGCGGACCAGGCGGTCGACCCGCATCGCGGGGGCGGACCAGTCGACCCTCGCGTCGTCGACGCTGATCTTCGGGGCGAGGCTCACCCCCTCCGCGGGCTGTGCCACGGCCTCCAGCTTGCCCTCCTCGATCCCGTCGAGGGTGGCCGCCAGCAGCCCCGCACCGGACTCGGCGAGCCGGGCGAGCAGCTCCCCGCTGGTGTCGGTGGGGCGGATCTCCTCGGTCACCACGCCGTAGACCGGCCCCGCGTCCAGCTCCTTGACGATCTGGAAGGTGGCCGCACCGGTGATCTCGTCGCCGTGGAGCACGGCGTGCTGCACCGGCGCCGCGCCGCGCCAGGCCGGCAACAGCGAGAAGTGCAGGTTGACCCAGCCGTACCGAGGGATGTCCAGGGTGGCCTGCGGCAGGAGCGCACCGTAGGCGACCACCGGACAGCAGTCGGGGGCGAGCTCGGTGAGCCGGTCGAGAAACTCCGGGCCGCCCGCCTTGGGCGGCCTGAGCACCTCGATGCCCGCCTCCTCGGCGAGCTCGGCGACGGGGCTCGGATGGACCTTGCGGCCCCTGCCCGACTGGGCGTCCGGGCGCGTGACGACGGCGACGACGTCGTGGCGAGGCGAGTCGATCAGTGCCCGCAGCGAGGGCAGGGCGGTGTCCGGAGTTCCGGCGAAGACCAGTCGCAAGGTTCCTACAGAGCCTTCCCTTGGGTGGCGTGCGGGGAGAACTTGAACGTGGGGGCCGACAGCCCGCTCCAGTCGGCCTCGCGGATCGCCTTCATCGCGAGTTTGCGCTGCTTGGCGTCCATCCGGTCGATGAACAGCACGCCGTCCAGGTGATCGGTCTCATGCTGGAAGCAGCGGGCCATCAGGTCGGTGCCCTCCAGGGTCACCGGCTCGCCGTGCATGTTGAAACCGGTCGCCACGGCCCGTATCGACCTGGGCGTGGGGAAGGACAGGCCGGGGAACGACAGGCAGCCCTCCTCGCCCTCCTCGTCCTTGTCCTCCGACAGGTCGAGGTTGGGGTTGATCAGATGCCCGAGCTGGTCGTCCACGTAGTAGGTGAAGACGCGCAGGCCGACCCCGATCTGCGGCGCGGCCAGCCCGGCTCCCGGCGCGTCCATCATCGTGTCGGTGAGGTCCTTGACGAGCTTGCGCAGCTCCTTGTCGAAGTCCTTGACCGGGTCGGCGGGAGTGCGCAGCACCGGATCGCCGAAAAGACGGATCGGCTGAATGGACAACAGGGGTCTCCTCACACTTCATGGGATGCGCCCAGTCTAAGGGCGACGGCCGCCTCCCCCGGGCCTTCCACTCAGCGGGAGCGGGCCTTCATCGCCGCCTTGCGGGCGGACTTGGCCACCGCCGCGTCACCGTGGCGAGAACCCAGCAGATCCAGGACGGCGAAGGTGTCCGGGTGGTCCACCAGCGCCATCTCCTCGATCACCCGGACGAGGTCCTCACCGGGTTCTAGGGCGTCGAACTCACAGATCGCCTCCGAGGCGTCGCCGCGCTCGAGCAGCGAGGCGAGCGAGTCGACCGCGAGCCAGGTGTTGTCGGCGGGCGTGAGGGCGGGCGCGGACAGGTGGCGGATGTGCAGCCAGGAGGCGGCGTAGCGCCACATGGCGGGCTCGGAGAGCGCCTCCCTGAGCGGGACCTCGGCCTCGGGGCCGAGCTCCTCCAGGATCGTGCCCACGGCGCCACGGCGGCCGGCCGTACCCGAGGCGGCGACCTTGACCAGCTCGCGGGCGGCGGCCTCGGGGTGGCGGGACTCCAGCCACACGGTGACGGCGCTGGGCGCGGCGGAACCCTTCATGATCGCCTCGACCAGCTCCGCCGCGCCCAGGTCGGTGAAGACGGCGACCTCCGCGCCCGTCGGCGCGTCGTGGCCCTCCCGCATCAGATCCTGGCGGACGGCCCACATGCCCAGCGGGGTCAGCCTCGGCCGTCCTGACCGCGAGGTCTCCACCAGTCCGCAGTAGCTCAGAAGCGACAGGGCCGACTCCAGCTGGGCGGGAAGCGCGCCTGTCAGCACCCGCATCTCCACCTGGCGGGCACCGCAGGCCACCTGGTGCGACTGCAGGATGCCCTTCACCAGGGTCGCGGTGGACAGCCCCTCGCGCACGGCGTACAGCGTGGCGAGCATCTCGGCCAGATGGTCGTCGATCACCGGGGAACCGGTCAGGTCGTCGTCGGCACGGTCGAGGACGTCCATGACCACGCCGTCCCAGAATCCCAGCAGCGCCCGGGGCGGCAGGTCGGAGGAGAGCACGAGCGGGCCGGGCGTCACCTCGCCACGGGAGATGCGGAGCATGCCGGTGTTGACGGCGACCACCCAGAGCAGGTGCAACCGCGCGGGGCCCGGCAGTCCGAGCTCGGCGCACGGCGTGAACGGGTCGGGCAGCAGGCCCTCGGGGGTCACCCGGCGGGTGCCGGTCCAGACGGCCACACGCTGTGCGTCGATCACCAGCGGCACGTGCGGGACGTGCGCGGCCAGCTCCTCGTCGGTGGCGAGGTCGACCGGGGGAAAGCTCAGCGCGTCGCCACGTGGGGGGCGACCTCGGCCCGTGGTGGCGACGGACTCCTCAAGAACGGCCGCCCGCAGCTCGCGTGGCGCCGTTCCCAGCTCGTCGACCAGCCTGCGCAGTTCGCCGATGTCGAAGACGTTCCCACTGTTCCCGCTCTTTGCCACTCGTGAAACTTACTGCACTCGCGCCTCACGCATACACGGCTCAGCCGATGGCGCGGGAACGTGCCTTGAAGGCCGCCTTGCGGGCCGCCTTGGCCGCTCCGTGATCTCTGAGAGAGCGTCCGAGCAGCTCAAGGACGTCGACGACCTCCGGATGGTCGACCCTCCACATCTCCTCGATCACGTGTGGCGGAGGGCCTGAGGCGGACATGTTCTCGGCGAACGTCTCCGGATCCTCCTCGGCGGCGGGCATGGCCAGGGCGAGCATGTCCACGCTCATCCAGAGCATCTCCTCCTGGGTGAGCGTGGGAGCCGCCAGGCCGCGCGAACTCAGCCAGTGGATGGCGTGCGGGCGCAGCTCGGGCTCCTCCAGGAAGGCGCGCACCGCCTCTTCCGCGTCGGGGCCGAGACGGTCGACGATCGTCACCGCGATGCCCCTCGCGACCGACGGCGCGCCGGAGACGGAACCGAACAACTCGGTGACCGCCTGCGCCGGTGTCCTGTTCTCCAGCCAGCCCCCGATATCGGCCTCGGCCATCTCGGCGGGCATTCCGGAAAGCAGCCCCTCGATGAGCTCGGGCGCGTCGGCGGTGGTCAGATCGGCCGCCTCGGGTGCCTCGACGCCCAGGTCGGTGTAGAGCTCGCGCAGTCCCCACAGGGCCAGCGGAGTGAGTTCGAGCAGCTCGTCACCCGGCTCGGCCATCCCGCAGTACGCGAGCCGCCTGACGGCCTCGGGAACGTCGATCTCGCCGCCCTCGACCAGGCCGATCTCCTCCAGATACTCCCCGACGAGGGGGATCGGCACGGGCGCCTGGAGGCGGTAGAGCATGTCGCACAGACCGTAGAGCTCCTCGTCGAGGGAGACGTCGCCCGTCACGGCGCCGCCGGTGTCCTTCTCGACGACGAACTCGACCGTGGCGGCCCAGATTTCGAGCGGATCGAAGTCCTCGCCGTCGAAGATCGCGCTGCCCTCGACCTGGACCAGGCCGGTGTGGACCGCGAGCTCCCACAGCAGCCCCGGGTCGGCCACCGAGAGCTGGGCGGCCGCCTCGCCGGCGTCACGGACCCGCAGGCGGCCCTTGAGGGTCGGGGTGCGGCCGCCGGCGAGCATCCACTGGACCAGCCTGCGCGCGTCGGTGACCAGCGGCACCCGCAGGGCGCTCTGGACGAGTGTCTCGCGGGGCGCCAGGCGTACGGGGGGAAGGGGCGAGCAGCCGGGACAGTCACAGTGCTCGACGGCGGGCTCCTCGCGCACCGCGGAGACGGAGAGGATCGCGCTCCCGGCGTCCTGCTCCAGCGAGTCGGCGCCGATCGCGCTGAAGAGGCTCTTGGCCATGCCGAACCGGGAGGTGTCGGCGAGTGCGATGGGCATCTCGGGTTCGATCCGGTCGAGGACGCTCCTCATCCGGACGGCCATCTTGCCGCCGATCTCCTCGGTGGCGAGCAGGAAGTCGACCAGGGTGCGGGCGGCGGCGACGGTCTCCGGGGCGCTCTCCGGGGGGGCGATGACCTTGCGCGGATAGATGTTGAGCAGCAGTTCCTCGAAGGTGACAGGGGTGAAGTCACCCAGCTCGTTCACGTCCAGATAGTCACTCGCGTAGTCGCAGAGCAGCCGCACCTCGTCCACGTCAACGTCAAGGCTGTGCGCACGCCCCCACGCGCGCAGGTCGTCTACGGCCCGATTCACCCATTCGATCGACACAGGGGAAAATTAACGGCTTACTGCCAGCACCGCGAATCGGGGAAACAACTCAAATCACATCTAGGGGGTCTATGCACACCTTGACCACCTCCGCCGCCTTGCGCGCGGAGCGTACTCCGGCGGCCCCTTTCAGCGCCGCGGCCAGCGCCGCTCCCGAGTCTCGCGCGATCCGCACCATGGCACGTTCCCGCACTTGATCCCCCTTGGGAGAGGCCACGGGAACGGGGCCGAGCACCTGCGCCCCCACCGGCAGGGTCATCTCGCCGATCATTTCCCGCACCGCCGCCGGAGACCCGGTGAGCGTCGCCATTTTCACCGCGGGGGGGAAACCGAGTTCTGTCCTGTCGGCCAGTTCTCTCTCGGCGTGGTTCACCGGATCCCAGCGCAGCAGAGCCTGTACGGCGGCGAGTGAGGAGTCGGCCAGCACGACCAGTTCGGCCGAGGCCCGCAGCAGGGCCGCCGCGTTCATCCACCGGCGCAGCGTCTCCTCCGCGGCGCGCAGATCGGGCCTGCCGAGCAGCGCCCAGCCGTCCAGCAGCACCGCCGCCGCGTACCCTCCCTCGGGCACCGGCTCGGCGCCCGGGGTGGCCACCACCAGGGCGCGGCCCGCGCCGACCGTGGCGAGCACCCCGTCCCTGCCCGACGTCTTGACCTTTACCGAAGGGAAGGCCCTCCCCAGCTCCTCGGCCGTGCGGCGGGCACCGACCACCAGGGCCCGCACCCGGGCGCCGCCGCAGGACGCGCAGCGCCAGTCACCCGCGATCCGGCCGCACCAGCGGCAGTACGGGGCCACGTGGCCGCCGCGCAGCGCGAACGGGCCGCCGCAGTGCCCGCAGCGGGCGGTCGCCCGGCAGCTCTGGCAGGCCAGCGCGGGCAGGTAGCCCCGGCGGGGGACCTGCACCAGCACGGGACCGCTCTCCAGCCCGGCACGCAGGGCCCGCCAGGCGAGGCTGGGCAGCCGGGCGGCCCTCGCCGCCTCGTCCCTGGCCAGCTCCGAGTCCTCCCCCGCCGGACGGACCCTCGGCGCCCTCGCCCTCACCGTCGCGCGGGTCGCGACGATGGGCCCGGCCCAGCCCGCCGCGATGAGCCTGGTCGCCTCCGCCGTGCGGGCGTATCCCCCGATGAGCAGGCCCGCTCGCACCCGGTGGGCACGCAGGGCGAGAACCTCCCTGGCGTGGGGGTAGGGGGCGAGCCGCTCGGAGTGCAGGTCGTCGCCGTCGTCCCAGATGACCGCGAGCCCGAGATCCCTGACCGGGGCGAACGCCGCTCCCCTCGTCCCGACCGCGACCCGCACCTGCCCCCTGGACACCCGCAGCCATCGCCGGTAGCGCTCGGCGGGTCCGAGGTCGGCCGTGAGGGCCACGTGCGCGCCGGGCTCCAGAACGGCGCTCAGGGCCGCGTCGAGCAGACCCACGTCCTTACCGTCGGGAAGCACCACGAGGGCTCCCCTACCCCCGCCCAGGGTCTCCCGTACGGCAACCGCGACCGCCTCCGGCCACGTGGGCCCGCTCTCCCCGGTGCCCGGCAGGGCCGTCCACACCGCGCGGGGGGCGCCCCCCTTCGCCAGGGCCGCCAGGAACGCCTCCCCCTCCGAGTAGTCCGCCCACGGCCCGGGCCCCTCTCCCCGCACCGGATCCTGGGCGGCCGGGGTGGGGGTCTCGGCCTCGACCCTCGCGTGGCGGGGCGGGATGGCGAGGCGCAGGACGTCGGCCATGGTCCCGGCGTAGTGGTCGGCCACGGCCCGGGCCAGCGCGGCGATCTCCGGGGTGAGCACGGGCTCGGCTGAGACGACCCGCTCCAGGCGGGTCAGTTTGCCCTCGTGCTCGGTGGTCTCCACCCGCTCCAGCAGGAACCCGTCGACGAGCTTGCCCGCGAACCGGATGCGGACCCGGGTCCCCGGCACGGCGGCGGCGTCCAGGGGGGCGGGGACGAGATAGTCGAACAACCGGTCGAGGTGCGGCAGCGGCGTGTCGACGAGGACCCTCGCGACCGGCAGCTCGGCGGCCGGCTCCGGCACCCCTCTCACCGGCTCGGCCACCCCGGAGGCTTTGGCCGTCCCTGCGGCCCTGACCACCCTGGCGGCCCTCACGGTCCCGGCGCGGCCACCCCGCGCCCTCGTGGGACCGCCCGGCACGTGCCGCGCACGGACCGCGTCGAGCGGCAGCAGGGCGTCGTCGTCCGGCGAGGGGCTGGCGTGGGTCACCCACCTGTCCTACCAGACCCGGGCACCCCCTCCAGACGACGGCGGGAGGACGGGCCGGTCCCGTGCCTCTGACGGCCAGGTCCCCGTACCTGCGGCAACCCGGTCCCGAGCCGCTGACGGCGAGAGGCGAACCCGGCGCGATCGCCCGCAAGGCCGGTCAAATGGAACGGCGGTGGGTCCAGCGGCCACCGAGCAGGGTGCCGAGGATCGGCATGTGCCGCAGGCCGTCCCCGTCCAGCCCGGCCGGATCGTACTCAGTGATCACCAGGTCGGCGGGGTCGCCCGGACGCACCCCCGTACGTCCTCTGGCGGCCGCCGCGAGCGCCACCGGCAGCGGGATCGCCTGCTCCGGGTGCCACGGCGGCCGCTCGTCGTCGGTCCTGGCCACGGCGGAGGCGATCCCGTCCCACGGGTCGAGCGGTGCCACCGGGGCGTCGGAGCCCAGCTCGACGACCGCTCCGGCCGCCAGCAGGTCGGCGTAGGCGAAGGCCCTGCCGGTCCGTCCCCGCCAGTGCAGGTCGGCCACGTCGCGGTCGTCCGGCGCGTGGGCGGGCTGCACGCCCGCGACCAGCCCCGGTCTGGCGAACCTCCCGAAGTCCTCGGGGCGGACGAGCTGCGCGTGCTCGATCCTCCCCGGGCAGCCGACCCGCTCGAACGCGTCCAGCGCGATGCCCACCGCCAGATCGCCGATCGCGTGCACCGCCGGGTCGATCCCGTGCCCGGCCGCCAGGACCATCACGCCGTACAACTCCTCGGGCGCCGTCTCCAGCAGCCCACGCGCCTCGCCGCCGGGGTACGGGTCCTCGCAGTAGGCGGTCCTGGTGTTCAGCGACCCGTCCACGAACGTCTTGACCGGTCCGACCTCCAGCAGGCCCCCCGCACCGGCGACGGGCTCGCCGGTACGCAGCCCGCGGCCGATCGCCTCCTCCAGCCGGTTCACCGGGATCGAGCAGCCGACCCGGACGTCGATCCGCTGCGTCCCCACCCGCCGGGTCCAGTCGGTGACGTTGTCGGCGAACTCGAAGTCCAGCACGCCCACGACGCCCCTCGCCGCGGCCGCGGTGGTGGCCTCGGCCACCCAGCGATCCAACTCGTCCTGCGGCGGCGGGGGCATCTCCGCCATCGCGTCGTAGCAGTCGCGCTCGCGCAGCACCCCCGTCGGATGCCCGCCCCTGCCGACCACCGCCAGCGCGGCCGGGCTGAACCAGGCGGTGTGCAGATCGTTGCTCACCAGCACGATCGGACGGTCGGGTGCCGCCGCCTGGAGCATCGACTTGTGCGGCGTGTCCGGCCACAGGCCATCGCGAAAGCCGTAGCCGACCGTGAACCCGGACGCACCGGACCCGCCGGACGCGATAGGCGTACCGGATGTGTCGGCCCACGAGACGACGAGGTCGACCGCCTCCCGCGCCGACCGCGCCGAGGTCAGATCGATCCTGCGCCGGGCCTGCGCCCACTGTACGGAGTGCACGTGCGCGTCCCACAGGCCCGGCAGGAGGGTGGCACCCCCGGCGTCGACCGACTCGTCGCAGGGGGGCGGCTCCGCGGCCACCTCCGCGACCCGGCCGCCGACGATCAGGACATGGCGCAACGGGCCACCGGGACCCAGTCGCGCGTTGCGCAACAGCAGGCGAGAAGACGGTGAGGACATAAGGCAGAGATTAGGCGGAAATCCGACGCACGCTCCCTCGGGTACCGGCGTTTTCCCCGGGCCGTCGTCGCGCATCCCCTCTCCTCGCTTCCTTCCCTTCTTTCCGGTTCTCCCGGATTTTTCGGCCGTCGTCGCGCACCGCCTTCCCAGTCAACCTCGCGCACCGCGCCGGAACCGATACGGGGAGAAGCGAAGCCGATGCCCCTTGCTCCCGCATCCCCTGCACCGCTCCCGCACGCTCCCAGGCGATCGAACTCCTGTCCGGCTGCGATCCGGGTGCTTAGAGTAAACGTGGAGCGCCTTCGGCAGGAGACCTTTGATATGGGACCGAGCTCGCCTGTTCCATCAGGAAACGGGTCATCTTCGGATGAATACTCGGGAATCAATCCAGAGCTCATGGAACGATTCATCGCCTCACTGGAGCATGCGCGAAAAGTGGTGGGCGAGCAGCTCCCGGCGATCCTCCGATTGCTTTCCTCGGTGGACGCCGACCGGTCCGCGGCGCTGCCGATCCGCGAGATCGAAGACTGGCTGGATCAGGAGATCCCGCGACTACGCAGACGCAACCAGCTGATCCAGGAGCCCGACCTCCTGACGGACTGGGCCCCGAGCCTGGCCGGTCCTGGTCTGCCGGGCCTCACGCCGGGACCGGGGCGCGAAGGACTCATCGCCTTCGACGAGAAGACCCTGGCGAGATGTGCTCTCGCCACCAACGAGGGCAGGAAACTCGCGGAGACCCTCGCCGCCCAGGGACACCCGACTCCCCACTCCTCCAAGAACGTCTACGACGGGATCTTCGACCAACTCGCCGAGAGGCGGCAGGACCCCGACTTCGCCGCGGGATTCTTCGCCACTCTCGGCCCGAAGGGCGCGGCCGCCGCGCTCAGGAAACTGAACGACTACCACGGAGAATCCGGCAAAAAGCACTGGAAAACCATGGGAGAAGCCCTCGCCACGGCGGTGGCCCGGCGTCCGAAAACGCTCGGCCCGTCCTGGGAGCCGGAGAACCTCGGGAAGATACAGGCGGCCAACCTGGGCCTGGTGCTCGGCCACGGCAGCTTCCCCTTCACCTGGCTCGCCGAGGTGATCCGTCCCCGCACCCAGAAATCCCCCGGCGCCGGGGCCTTCACCCGCCAGGCCGCCGACCTGAGCCACTTCCTGTCCGCTCTGGCCAACAATCCGGAAACGGCCAGGGCATTGTTCAACGGCATGTCTCCCGAAGATCGCAGGGATCTGTTCTCCGCACTCAACCGGGAGGTCGCGCTCTACACCAACGAGCACGACACGATCGCCTTCGACCCGGAGGCGGAGTTCGGCCGGATGCTCGCCGCCGGAGCCGGCGTCTTCGAGAAGCGCTCCCCCGGCCCCGAGGCGGTGCGATTCGCCTTCAACGCCATGACGACCATGGGCAACCTCCGGACCGAGGCGAACTTCCGCAATCCTGAGGGGCAGCCGATGGAGGTGGCGCAGGGCGCGAGAATCTTCATGTCGATGCTCGCGGGCGCCTACCCCGCCGAAATGATCGAGGGCGCCAACGCCGGGGACGCCAATCGGACACAGGACAGCGCGTTCGAGAAAACCGCCGCACTCACCGCCGGCCTGCACCCGAAGTTCCGCCTGAGCCCCGGCGACACCTACCGTTTCATCAAGACCTTCGCCGACTCGGCGGAGCGGATGAAACCGTTCAATGCGGGATTGGGCAAATTCTCCAGACACCTTATGGACGCGGCGGCCGCCAAGGATCAGGGGAAAGGCATCAAGCACCTCGCAAACACCTTCGCGAGCCTCGGGTATGTCTCCGGCATGCAGTTCGCCGCCGCGAACGAAGTCCAAGGGAAAATGGATGAGTACGACCAGGAGATGCAGGACCGGCTCTTCTTCCTCATGGGCCTGAGCGTCGACCTCGTCGGGTTCGGCATCGGGGGAGGGGGTGCCGCGTTGTTTGACCTCTCGGGTCCTCTCGTAGAGCTGGACGGGGCCGGCGAGCTGATCTGGTTGATGATCAGCAAGTCTGCGAGCGAGACCATCGACTCGTACAAGGACATCGAAGGAACCCGCCTGGACAAGCTCAAGGAGAGCAACCGCCTGGCCGCCCTTGGCCGTGAATACTGGATTTTTCACGAGTTGAAGCGCTACGGGTTCTCCTACACGGTGCCCCCGAACGATCCGGCCTTCAGCCAGCCTCCCATCACCGGGAAAGACGGCAACCTGCTCCCCTTCGACAAACTGGCCAAGGACCCGAAGGCGTTGAAGAATCTTGCCGACTGGATGATCCGTAACGGCTCCGGGAGCGGAGACGACAGCACCGTCGGAGAAGCGACCACTCGGCTCAACAACGCTTTCGGAGGAGCCAAGGAAAGCACGCAAACAAATCCCGCTCCTTTTGGGTAGCTCACAAAGAGGCCCTAAGGCATTGAGTCTCACCGAAAAGCTCGAAGTGTTTTTTACGCGAAGAATCGACAGTAATTCTGACGCGCGATTTGTCCTTGACAGACTCATTGCTCGGCTTTTCCCAGTCAACAGAAACAACCTTATATCCACGTCTCCCCAGGCCGCCGGTCAACATATTGAATATGATGACCGGCTCGTCGACACTGGAAGTGTCCACTCCGGCAACTCCATACGTGCGCTTCGCCTTCCCCTCTCCACAAGGAATGTCCCTGCCCCCCTCGTCCGTCACCTTGACATCTTTTGCATGGGTCGACTTCACCAACCAGTCGATGTCGGCCTTCAGCGTCGCCTCCGCCTGAGCCGCCGTCGGCCCCGGAGGATCGGAGGAACATGCCCCCAGGGCAAACATCCCCAAGACGGCGATCACCGCTGATCCAACGCGGGCGGAAGCAAGATGCATCACGAAACTCTCCGTTCACGCCGTCCAACATCACCCAGGTCCAATGATGTCCGATAATCAAGCGATTTCCAGGAAAAGCGCCGGAATATGTCAAATCGGGATCGACAGCAACCGCAACCGTTCATCCAGATCTCGGACGTTCTTGTTGCCCTCCCACGGGCGAAGCTGAGCGCGGACCTGTCGTATCGAGTGCAGAAGTCTGGCGGAACTGTGTCTCACGGTGATTTGAGCAGCGGCATCGATCGCTGCCGACGCCTCCGGGATCTCTCGCTTCTGGATCAGCGCGGTAGCGTATTCGAGATACAGGATTCCACGTTCACGGTTCCAGCTCGGATCCGCTCTGGCCAGGGTCTTTTGGGCTAAAGGTATCGCCCGATCAGGTTGCTTGAGCTCTACCAGACAGAACACGGTATGACGGGCGATGCGCTCCGGGTTGACCCAGAAAAGGTGACGAA
Organism: Streptosporangium sp. NPDC050284; assembly: GCF_044459525.1. NCBI lineage: Bacteria > Bacillati > Actinomycetota > Actinomycetes > Streptosporangiales > Streptosporangiaceae > Streptosporangium > Streptosporangium sp. NPDC050284. The sequence goes on along the minus strand of NZ_JBITIZ010000006.1, from coordinate 64,828 downwards.
GGTCAGATCCGTTGCGCTTGTCGCCTGCCAGATCGATGGCACGATCGAGGAAGCGAAGACCCCCCTCATCGCGCCTCACTCCGGCGGAAATCCGGGCCGTCATGAGCGAGACGGCCGACTGCTGCAGACGGTTGCCGCTGTTCTTCGCCCACCCTTCTGCGGCGAAGGAGTGGTCCATCGCGACAGTGGGCTTCCCCTGATAGAGAGCCATATTGGCTGACAGGCTGTGAAGATGGGCGAGAAGCGCGGGAGCACGCAACTCATGAGCTACCGCCAGCCCTTCCTCATACCGCTGGGCGGCACCTTGGTAGTCCATGAGATCGTAGTGGGCCCATCCGGCGAGGTGGGAGAGGCTCCAGTAGACGTGAAGAAGACGATCACGTGAGGCGGGCCCGAGGGAGCCCTGCTTGAGTAGATCCTGGACCAGGGCGCGTTTCGCGTCGGCTACCGGAATGATCTGCCGAGGCCCCATCGTCTCGTCCATCCCCCAGAGACGAGTCGTGAGATTTTCCAGCACGTTGATGGTGGCCGCGTCGATCGGGTGTTGGTGCCGAGCGGCGACTGCCAGGCGTTCCCGTTCCGGTGGGGTGAGGTGGCGCAGCAGGCCCAGGGCCGGTGTCCCGCCCAGGAGCAGGGCGAGTTCGAAGAGCAGTTCGCGGCGTTTCACGTCGGCCTCCTCTGCGCCGACCGCGCGCAGCAGGTCGGCACAGCGGGCGGGCGCGGGAACGAGTGGGGGAAGTGCCTTCGTTCCCTTGGTGCCCGGGATGGCCGGTGCGGACACCTCGCGGCGGTGGTGCGCGTCGAGGTGACGGTGATCCGTCTGGTCGATCAGGTCGCGGTCGCGCACCCCGTAGGAGGCGTAGACCTCGTCGGTGACCAGGCGGCGGGCGGTGGTCTGGTAGATGCGGGCGAAGATGGCGATCGCCCCGGCACCGGGACGCCGCCCGGCCTGCGGCCAGGCCTCGTAGTCGTAGAAGCGCGCGGCACGCAGGGTCGCGGTGCCCGCGGGGTCGAGGTCGTTGTAGGCGGCCACCACGTCGCCCGCCGTGCGACCGTGGGCGTAGCGGTACAGGCGCAACGGGCTGACCTGGTGATCGAGGGCGAACACCCCGGCGATCTGGTCGAACGTGAGGCGGCAGGCCCGCAGCGCCTCGCTGCGCCTCCTGCATCCCAGCAGGATCCGGTATCCCTCTCCGGGCATCCTCGACTCCCTTCCCCGAACACACACGGATCGTATGCCTGTGGTCACGGAGAATGACAGCCCGCGGGAGAAGTGGGGATCCTCGACCGCCGGATGCGGCGTTCTCGCAGGTCAGTGCCGCTGTGCGCGGAGTATCCGATCGGCGGCGTCACGGAGGGCTACCGCACGGGGGCGCCGGGCCACTGTTCTGCTGACGATTTTCCCCTGACCAGGAAAGCAGGAGAGCGCGCATGACCACTGCCCACGACGGCGTGGCCCCAGAACTCATCGAGGCGATGGTACGACTCAGCCCCGGCGGCATGACCTGGCGGCGGACCTTCCCCGGCCATCCCCACCAGGTTCCCGAGGCTCGACGCTTCGTCCGGTTTCTCCTGGTCGACTCCCCGTTCGGCCAGGACGCGGAGCAGGTCGTCGCCGAGCTCGCCGCCAACGCGATCCGCCACACCGCGAGCGGGCGACCGTACGGCACGTTCGTCGTCGAGGTCGTCCGCAGGCCCGAGGTCACTCGCGTGACGGTCTACGACTCCGGCCAGGGCGCCGTTCCCACCCTCCTTCACCCCACCCTTCTCCGCGAGGGTGGCCGGGGACTTCCCCTGGTCGTCGCCCTCGCCTCCCGGGTCGGCTGCCAGGGCACCCGGTCCCACGGTCACGCCGTCTGGGCCCAGTTCACCAGCGAGAAGTGCCCCGCATCCCCCGAGTACTCATGACGAGCGGGCCGTCATGAGCACTCGGGCCTGCTCGGAGTTCGGATCTTCAGCTGGTCGGAGGCTCCGGATCCACAGGGCGGACCGCGCGGACGGAGTTCTGCCAGACAGCTCTCCGGCGTCTTGTCGAAACCGGCCTGACGAGGGAGGGACGGCGCCGGTGGGCGGATGCGCCTGCGGTGCCACGGTGCCGAGCGTGGGCTGGGCGCGCGAGCTCAGCCGGCGTGCAGCCTGGTGATGAGCTCATGCGCGACGTCCAGGAACTGATCGCGCGAGGACGTCGTCGTCTGCAGGTCGACGAATGCCTCGTGGGCACCGAACTGGGCGAGGGTCAGCAGGTAGTCACCGATCTGCCGCACGGTTCCGGCGTGCGGTACCTGGTCGTCGGGCGCGGGAGAATCGGTGATCTTCGGATTGACGCGTACCACCATTCGCAGGGCCGACGGGTCCCGGTCGACGCGTGCCGCGGCCTGCAGCGCCACATCCCACAGGGAGGCCAGATAGGGCATGGGTATCGCCGCGCTCAGCCAGCCGTCGGCTCGCCTGCCGATCCTCTCCATGGACGAGGGCGTGTAACCGGCGAGCAGGATCGGGGGGCGCGGCCGCTGGAAGGGCTTGAGGTCGATGTGCGACGGCGGCACGGTCCAAAGCGTGCCCTTGTGCTCGACGACCTCACTGCTCCAGACGGCCTCCATCACGTCGAGCGTCTCTTCGAGCCGGTCTCCCCTCCCCTGCCAGGGCACCCCGGTCGCGGTGTATTCGTCACGCAGCCATCCGAGACCGATGCCGACGTCCAGCCGTCCGTGGCTGAGCAGGTCGAGCGAGGTCAGCATGCGGGCGAGCAAGACCGGCGGTTGCCACAGCGCGTTGAGCGTGCTGGTTCCCAGCCGGACCTCCCGAGTACTGACGGCGGCCAGCGTCAATGCGGTCAGCGGGTCGAAGAACGTCGCGAAGGCCGGAGGGATCTCGCCGTCTCCTCCCGGGTAGGGATCGCTGGGTGCGAGCGGCAACATGATCCGATCACCCGCCCACAGGCTGCTGTAACCCATGGCCTCCAGATCCGCGCCGGCCTGCCGGATGAAATCGGGGTCGGCGAAGGCGCCGTACTGCGGGACTGCATATCCGATCTGCATGAGATGCTCCTTGATGCTTCGCCATGGAAAGCCGGGAGGAACCGAGGTGCGTATTGCGTACGCGTCTCGATACCGGGACGCTCCCGGTCTAGTGTCCAGAAGACGTTAGGCGACACCTCTTGGACATGATTTGCTATCGGGTTGGGGTGGCCTCTGGGCGCTAAAAGCCCGCTTAAGACCTTGCTGTGATGTCCCCTCGGGCAGCGTTCCCTGGTCTTCTAGACGGAGGTGAAACCAAGTGCCGCGGCGGCCTCGCTCTGCGCGGTGTCACGGCCGGCGAAGCCGAGCTTGTCCCTCGGCTCCTCCAGAAGCGGCACGGCCGCCAACTCCGCGGTGGCGAGATGCATGGCGTCGAGCGCACGAAGGGCATGGGTGTAGACGATCTCCACCGCCCGGCGTTCCACGGCGTCACGGGGAGCGCTCACAGCAACGTGACCGGACCGTCCTCTCCAGGGTCCGCCGCCAGTACGGCGATCCTGGTGTCCAGTTCCCGGTATCCCGCCGGGCGGGACAGGGGCCGGGAACGCGAACGGCCCCCGCGAAGGAGTTCGCGGGGGCCGTCTTGAAACGTGCGGGTCAGAGACCGGCGGCGGCGCGCAGGGCGTCGGCGCGGTCGGTGGACTCCCAGGAGAAGCCCTCGCGGCCGAAGTGACCGTACGCGGAGGTGCCCGAGTAGATCGGGCGGAGCAGATCGAGGTCGCGGATGATCGCGGCCGGACGCAGGTCGAAGACCTCGAGCACGGCCTGCTGGATCTTCTCGACGTCGGTCTTCTCGGTGCCGAAGGTCTCGATGAACACGCCCACCGGGTGTGCCTTGCCGATGGCGTAGGCGACCTGGACCTCGGCCCGGTCGGCGAGACCGGCGGCCACGATGTTCTTCGCGACCCAGCGCATGGCGTAGGCGGCCGAGCGGTCGACCTTGGACGGGTCCTTGCCGGAGAAGGCGCCGCCACCGTGGCGGGACATGCCGCCGTAGGTGTCAACGATGATCTTGCGGCCGGTCAGGCCGGCGTCGCCCATGGGGCCGCCGATCTCGAAGCGGCCGGTCGGGTTGACCAGGAGGCGGTAACCCTCGGTGGCGATCTCCAGGCCGGCGAGGACCGGGTCGACCACGTGCTCCTTGATGTCGGGAGCGAGCATCTCCTTGAGGTCGATCTCGGCCGCGTGCTGGGTGGAGACCACCACGGTGTCGAGCCGGACGGGCGTGTCGCCCTCGTACTCGACGGTGACCTGGGTCTTGCCGTCGGGGCGCAGGTAGGGCACCGTGCCGTTCTTGCGGACCTGCGACAGACGCTCGGCGAGACGGTGCGCCAGCTGGATCGGCAGCGGCATCAGCTCGGGGGTCTCGCGGCAGGCGTAGCCGAACATGAGGCCCTGGTCACCGGCGCCCTGGCGGTCGAGGTCGTCGCCGGCCTCGCCCTCACGGTTCTCGTAGGCGTCGTCGACGCCCTGCGCGATGTCGGGCGACTGCGCGCCGATGGACACCGACACGCCACAGGAGGCGCCGTCGAAGCCCTTGTGCGAGGCGTCGTAGCCGATCTCGAGGATCTTCTCCCGGATGAGGCCGGGGATGTCGACATAGGTCTCCGTCGTCACCTCTCCGGCGACGTGGACCTGACCGGTGGTGATCAGCGTCTCGACCGCGACTCGGCTCCTGGGGTCACCCTTGAGCATGGCGTCGAGAATCGCGTCACTGATCTGGTCGGCGATCTTGTCCGGGTGGCCTTCTGTGACCGACTCGGAGGTGAAAAGGCGACGGGACAAGTCAGTGGCTCCTCATGCAGCGGCTGCTGGCGTCTGGGGGCTCTGGCGTCGGCGGACACCAGTAGCGCTCCGGCGAATTCTAGCCCCACCTGATGTGGAGCCGCGAAATCGTCTCAGATCATGTCACTCTAAAGTCTCGGTCACATACGGAAAAGAGCCCTGTCCCGTGGGGATCCGGGTTTGAAACGTCCCTGACCGCCACAGTGAGGTGCGCTCGACCGCAACGCAAGGACGAAGTACGCCAAAACCCCGCTGTGCTCATAAATCGGGCAGCGGATCGGGAGGTAACGTCTCGGGGGCGAAGACCTCGGCGTCAGCGGCGGCGACCACCGCGGCATACTCCTCGTCGATCTCGAACACCATCCCGCCAAGCTCGATCGCCGCGCCCATGGAGAACTCCAGCGGGCCGAGCCGGGTGCGACGGGAGTGGGTGGCGTACACCGAGGTCGGCGCGTCACGATCGAAGAACTTGGTGGAGATCACGCAGATGGTGCGATCGGTGACCACGATGAGGAAGGTCGCCATGCACGGGTTTCCCACCGACAGCGCCGGCAGGACGTAGTGGATCTCCTCACCCGGGGGGAGCAGCGCCCGGCATCGAGCCCTCACGGCGGCGGCGACCGGCATGATCGAAACCCCTCCCAGGCGCGACATCGCAGGTCATCTCGGACGAAGTATCCGCCGGGAGGTGGTCTACGGCAAGAGGTTAGAGCAGGCGCGCGGCGACAAGATGGCCGCCTGGTATCGGTCGGCGTCCGAGGCGCGGGTCAGAGCAGGCGCGCGGCGACAAGGTCCCAGACCGTGTCGGCGAGGGACTCCTTGGGCCCACGCGGGATGTCGACCTGCTCCCCGTCCGCGACCAGAACAACGGCCGCGTTGTCGGGTGTGCCGAAGGCGAGGCCGTCACCGACCTGATTGACGACGAGGAGATCGCAGCCCTTGCGGGCGAGCTTGGCCCGCCCGTTGGCAAGGACGTCGTCGGTCTCGGCCGCGAACCCCGCGATCACTCGCGGGTACGGCTTGAGGCCCTCGCGGCGCCGCTCACCCAACTCCGCCAGAATGTCTGGATTTTTCACTAGATAAATGGCGTCAGGCTCGCCGGCGGTCTTCTTGATCTTCGATCCGCTCCGTACCGAGGGCCGGAAGTCGGCGACAGCGGCGGCCATCACCACGGCGTCGGCGCCCTCCACCGCCTCCAGCACCGCGTCACGCAGCTCCAGGGCCGACTCGACCCGGACGACCCTGGCTCCCGCCGGATCGGGCAGGGCGACGTTGGCGGCCACCAGGGTGACCTCGGCCCCTCGGGCGACGGCCGTGCGGGCCAGCGCGTAACCCTGCAGGCCCGAGGAGCGGTTGCCGATGAAACGGACCGGGTCGATGGCCTCGCGGGTGCCCCCGGCGGAGATCACCAGACGGCGACCGGCGAGATCGGCCGGACGCCCGGCGATGACACGGCGGCAGACCTCGAAGATCTCCTTGGGGTCCGGCAGCCGGCCGGGGCCGGTGTCGGCGCCTGTCAGGCGGCCCACGGCGGGATCGACGACGATCGAGCCGCGCTCGCGGAGCGTGGCCACGTTGGCGCGGGTCGCGGGGTGCTCCCACATCTCGGTGTGCATCGCGGGGGCGAACACCACCGGGCAGCGCGCGGTGAGCAGGGTGTTGGTCAGCAGGTCGCCCGCCAGCCCGTGGGCGGCCTTGGCGAGCACGTCGGCGGTGGCCGGCGCGACGACCACCAGGTCGGCGCCCTGCCCGATGCGGACGTGCGGAACCTCGTGCACGGACTCCCAGACATCGGTCGTGACCGGGTTGCCGGACAGCGCGGCCCAGGTCGGCTCGCCGACGAAGCGGAGAGCCTCCCTGGTCGGGACGACGCGCACGTCGTGGCCCGACTCGGTGAACAGGCGCAGCAGCTCACACGCCTTGTAGGCGGCGATGCCCGCGCTCACGCCGAGGACGACCCTGGGCCTGTCAGGAGGCCCGGCTTCTTCGGGGGTCCGCATCGAGGTGGCTTCAGCCCTCGATCGGCTCGGAGGTGAGCAGGCCCTCGCTGACCTCGCGCAGCGCGATGGACAGCGGCTTCTCCTGCGCGTGGGTCTCGACGAGCGGGCCCACGTACTCGAGCAGACCCTCGCCCAACTGGGAGTAGTAGGCGTTGATCTGACGCGCCCGCTTGGAGCCGAAGATCACGAGACTGTACTTGCTGTCGACGATGTCGAGCAGGGCGTCGATCGACGGGTTGGTGATGCCTTCGGAGTAGGCGGCGCTGGTTGCCACGTGTGATTTCCCCTAGCTAGGTGAACGTCCGAGGCGCGAATCCTCGGGAGCATCAGCCAACAAGGCTATCAGCCGATGGCATACGTCCTGGACGGACGTGTTGACGAGCGTCAGGTCGAACTCCTGCTCCGCCGCCATCTCGATCCGGCCGGCCGCCAGGCGGCGGGCGATGACGTCCTCGGGCTCGGTGCCCCTGCCTCGCAGGCGCTTCTCCAGCTCACCCCACGTCGGGGGCGCCAGGAAGACGAGCAGGGCCTCGGGCATGGTCGCGCGGACCTGCCTGGCGCCCTGGAGGTCGATCTCCAGCAGTGTGGGCACCCCGGCCTCAAGCTTCTCGATCACGGGGCCGCGCGGGGTTCCGTACCGGTTACCGGCGAACTCGGCCCATTCCAGCAGCTCGCCCGAGGCGGCGAGGCGGTCGAACTCCTCGTCGTCGGCGAAGAAGTATTCGACGCCGTGGGTCTCCCCCGGACGGGGCTTCCTGGTGGTCACCGAGACCGACAGCCACACCTGCGGGTGTGCCCGCCGAAGCTCGGCGACGACCGTGGACTTGCCGACACCCGACGGCCCGGACAGGACCGTCAGGCGCTTACCTGCCGGGAGCCCGGGGAAGGCTCGCGCCCTCTCCGGACCTACGGCCGGGGATGTGGAGCGACCGGCCCCGCCCTCGGCGGTTGCCTCCGGAGTCCGACTCTCGTCGGACCACGACGTTGCGGTCACTCCAAACCCCCCGTGATGCCGTCCCCCATGCGGGGCGAGCGTGGTCGTATGAACCGAGATTAGCTCTCGGCCCCGCCGAACTCACGCTCGAGCGAAGCTCGCTGGTTCGTACCCAGACCCCGCACACGGCGGGACTCTGCGATGCCGAGCTTTTCCATGAGCTGCTTGGCGCGGACCTTGCCCACGCCGGGAAGCGACTCCAGAAGAGCCGAAACCTTCATCTTGCCGATGACGTCGTCGGCCTGCCCGTCTTTGAGCACCTCAGCCAGAGAGACCGCACCGTGCTTCAGGCGGTTCTTCACCTCGGCACGCTCTCGGCGGGCCTTGGCAGCCTTCTCTAGGGCTGCGGCGCGCTGCTCAGGGGTAAGGGGAGGAAGAGCCACGCCGGGTCACCTCGAATTTCCTGTCGATGTACTCGGACGGGATGGGAAACTAGCTGGTCATGGCGCTTCAAGCAACGTCAAGGCCACTTTATCCCCCTAGAAAATCTACTTCGTGACTTTGTGTGCTTGCCATGTCGCTTTCCGTTGACAAAACTGCTCTCATCGCCGAGTTTTCAGGGGTTGTCTCACCCGCGACGTTCGACGGTCTCCCACGCCCCCTGGCACGCGAAACCGGCCGGTTTCCCGCATCGCCTCACGCGGGGAGCCGGGTGGTTTCCGGCGTTACCCCACCCGCGACGCTCGAGGGCTGCGGACCCCCGTCCGCGACGCCCGGCGGTCTCAAACCCCACCCGCGACACCCGGCGGCCTCAAACCCCACCCGCGACACCCGATGGCTTCCAAACCTTCGTCCGCGACGCCCGGCGCTCTCCGAATCCAACCGCGACCCCGGCCGGCCTTTCGAACGACCCCACCCGCGAACACCCGGCAGATCCCGGATCGTCCCCACCCACGAACACCCGACGGAATGCCGGCCGTCCTCAGGCGCGATGCCCCGTGGTGGCCGAAACCCGCCGCAGGGCGGCGGCGATGCCCGCGGCCGTCGCGCCGGGGTCGGCGGAGCCGGTGATCGGGCGGCCGATCACGAGGAGGTCGGCCCCGTCGGCCAGAGCCTGCTCGGGAGTGGCCACTCTCGCCTGGTCCTGGCTCTCGGCGCCTACGGGGCGGACACCGGGGGTGATGAGGGTGATGTCGGGCCCGACCTCGGCGCGCACCGCGGCGACCTCGCGTGGCGAGCAGACGAGGGCCTGGGCGCCCGCGGCGACGGCCAGCGCCGACAGACGGCGCACGGCGTCCTCGGAGGAGCCCTTGACACCCATCTGGTCCAGGTCGGCCTCCGAGAGGGAGGTGAGCAGCGTCACCGCCGCGATCTGGGTGTGGGGCATCGCCTCCACGGCCGCCCGGATCATCGCGGGGCCGCCGGCGGCGTGGACGGTCAGGATGGCGGGCTTGAGCCTGGCAACGGCCCTGGCGGCGCCCGCGACGGTGTTGGGGATGTCGTGGAGCTTCAGGTCGAGGAAGACCTGCACTCCGCTCGCCCCCCGGACGGAGGCGATCACGTCGGGGCCGTAGCGGAGATAGAGCTCCAGCCCGACCTTGACGGTGGTGACATGCGGGGTCACCAGGCTCGCCCAGTGGGCCGCGGTCTCGAGGTCTGGCGCGTCCAGGGCGACGGCGATGGGTGCGGGCCTCACAGGGAACTCTCCTCAAGATCTATCCGGTGCCGGGTGGACGCCCCCGGCGGGCGGTGGGCCAGTCCGACCGCGTCGGCCAGCCGGTGGAACCCCCGGGCCGCCAGAAGCTCCTCCAGCTCGCGGAGGATGCGCAGGCAGGCGTAGGGGTCGTGGAACAGTGCCGTCCCCACGGCGACGACACAGGCGCCGGCGAGGATGAGCTCGAAGGCGTCCCTGCCGGTCAGCACGCCGCCCATGCCGATGATGGGCACGCTGGGCAGGGCCGCGTGGACCTGCCACACGCAGCGTACGGCCAGCGGACGGATAGCCGGTCCCGACAGGCCACCGGTGACCGCCGCGAGCGTGGGGCGCATCGCCTCGGTGTCGATGCTCATGCCGAGCGGGTTGTTGATCATCGAGAGCGCGTCGGCGCCGCCGTCCACACACGCGCGGGCGACGCTCACGATGTCCATGACGTCCGGGGAGAGCTTGGCCACCACCGGCACGTCGTACCGCATCACCGAGCGCACCGAGGCGATCACCTCCGCGGAGGCGGCGCCGTCGCGGGCGAAGACCCGGCCGCGGTCCTCGATGTTGGGGCACGACAGGTTGACCTCCACGGCGGTGACGCCGGGCGCGTCGGTGAGCCTGCGGGCCAGCGCGGTGTACTCGGCCACGGTGCCGCCGCCGATGGACACCACGGTCCGTACGCCCCGCTGCGACAGCCAGGGCAGCTCACGCTCCAGGAAGGCGTCCACGCCCGGCCCCTGGAGCCCGACGGCGTTGAGCATGCCCGAGGGCGTCTCGGCCATCCTCGGGGTCGGACGGCCCGCTCTGGGGGCCATCGTGATCGACCGGGTGGTCAGCGCGCCGATCCTGGCCAGGTCGAAGAACTGGGCGAGCTCGGAGCCGGACGCCGCGCACCCGGCGGCCGTGGTGACGGGGTTGACCAGCTCCACGTGCCCCAGGTACGTCCGCATGTCAACCGGCATGCCGCGTTCCCCCACCGGGTGCTCCCAGCGCGTCGAACGGGATCGTGCCGACGTCGTCGAAGCGGACGCGCTCGCCCCTGAAGACCGGTCCTTCGACGCACGAGCGCACCATCCGGGTTACACCGTCGTCCCCGATCACCGGCAGCACGCACGTCATGCACACGCCGATCCCGCACGCCATGCCCTCCTCGACGGCCACCTGGACGGGGATGTCGAACTCGACCGCGACCGCGGTGACGCCGCGCAGCACCGGCATCGGGCCGCAGGCGTAGACGGCGTCGGCCCGCACGTCGGCGATCACTCCCGGCAGCACGTCGGTCACCCTGCCGCGCATGCCCAGGGAGCCGTCCTCGGTGGTGAGCGTGGTGGTCTCCCCCATCCTCCTGGCGCGCAGGGCGCCGAACACCCGGTCGGCGGAGACCGCGCCGAGGACGAAGTCGACGCGGCAGCCGCGCCCCTGGAGGGCGTCGGCCACGGTGAACAGCGTCGCCGCACCGTGCTCGGCGCCGACCAGGACGCAGGTCACCGGGTCCCTGGGCAGCGGGAACGGGCGGCCGAGCGGGCCCACCAGGTCGAGGGTGTCGCGGGCGCGGCGCTCGGCGAGCCAGGCCGTGCCGGGGCCCCGCACGGAGAAGACGAACTCGACCGTACCCCCGTAGTCGGGCTTGACGTCGTGGACGAAGAAGGCACGGCGCGTCAGCATCGACGTCCGGACCCCGCCGACGGCCACCCCGACGAAGTGGCCGGGCCGGAAGCGCTCGGCGATGCCGGGCGCCACCACGGTCAGCGCATGGTAGGCGTCGACGCGGCGCGTCGTCAGCACCGTGCCGGTCACCTGTACCGGGGTAACAGGCGTCTCCCTCACCTCCGCTAAGGCACCGGCCCGCTCCTCAACCGCTCCGCAAACGCTTCGCGTGCTCCTGGAGTGACCGTACGCCGATGTCGCCGCGGACGATCGCCTGGATGCCCTGTACGGCCGCGGCGAGCCCCTGGACGGTGGTGATGCAGGGGATGGCGCGCAGCACCGCGGCGGTGCGGATCTCGTAGCCGTCCAGGCGCGGTCCCGCCTGGCCGGGACTGCCGAAGGGGGTGTTGACGATGAGGTCCACCTCCCCGTCCAGGATGCGCCGGACGATGGTCTGCTCGCCTTCGGGGCCCGTCCCCTCGCTGTGCTTGCGCACGATCTTGGCATGGACGCCGTTGCGGCGCAGCACTTCGGCGGTGCCCTCGGTGGCGAGGATCTCGAAGCCGAGGTCGGCGAGCGCCTTGACCGGGAAGATCATGGCGCGTTTGTCGCGGTTGGCCACCGAGACGAACGCCCGTCCCTTGGTGGGCAGCGAGCCGTACGCGGCGGCCTGCGACTTGGCGTAGGCGGTGCCGAAGAACTCGTCGATGCCCATCACCTCGCCGGTGGAGCGCATCTCGGGGCTGAGCACGATGTCCACGCCGCGGAAGCGGTTGAACGGCAGCACGGCCTCCTTGACCGCGATGGGCGCGTCCAGCGGCATGGTGCCGCCGTCGCCGGTCGGGGGCAGCAGGCCCTCGGCGCGCAGCTCGGCCACCGTGGCGCCCATCATCACCCTGGCCGCCGCCTTGGCCAGCGGCACCGCCGTGGCCTTGGAGACGAACGGGACGGTGCGGCTCGCGCGGGGGTTGGCCTCCAGCACGTACAGGATGTTGGCGGACATGGCGTACTGCACGTTGAGCAGGCCGCGCACGCCCACTCCTCGGGCGATCGCCTCGGTGGCGGCGCGGATGCGCTTGATGTCGTAGCCACCCAGCGTCATCGGCGGCAGCGAGCACGCCGAGTCGCCGGAGTGGATTCCGGCCTCCTCGATGTGCTCCATCACGCCGCCGAGGTAGAGCTCCTCGCCGTCGAACAGGGCGTCGACGTCGATCTCCACGGCCTCGTCGAGGAACTTGTCCACCAGCACCGGATGGTCGCTCGCCGCGCCGGCCTTGGCCATGTAGGAGGTCAGGGTGTCGTCGTCGTAGACGATGGCCATGCCGGCGCCGCCCAGCACGTAGGAGGGTCGCACCAGCACCGGGTAGCCGATCTCCGCGGCGATGGCCAGCGCCTCCTCCTCCGTCACCGCGACGCCGTGCTTGGGCGCGGGCAGGCCCGCCTCGGCCAGCACCCTGCCGAACGCACCGCGCTCCTCGGCGAGGTGGATCGACTCGGGCGAGGTGCCGACGATCGGGACTCCGGCGTCCTTGAGCGCCTGGGCCAGGCCGAGCGGGGTCTGGCCGCCGAGCTGGACGATGACGCCCACCACGGGACCGGTCTGCTGCTCGGCGTGGACGACCTCCAGGACGTCCTCCAGGGTGAGCGGCTCGAAGTAGAGGCGATCGGAGGTGTCGTAGTCGGTGGAGACCGTCTCGGGGTTGCAGTTGACCATGACGGTCTCGTATCCGGCCGACGACAGCTCGAAGGAGGCGTGTACGCACGCGTAGTCGAACTCGATGCCCTGGCCGATCCTGTTGGGTCCCGAGCCGAGGATGAGGACCTTGGGACGCTCCCCGTAGGGGACCTCGGTCTCCTCGTCGTAGGTGGAGTACAGGTAGGGGGTCTGCGCGGCGAACTCGGCGGCGCAGGTGTCGACGGTGTTGTAGACCGGGCGGACGCCGAGCGCGTGGCGCAGGTCGCGCACCCGCGGCTCGGTCATGTCGCACAGCTCGGCGATCTGCGCGTCGCTGAACCCGTACCGCTTGGCCCCGGTCAGCACCTCGGCGGTGAGCTGTGGCGCCTCGCGCAGCTCGGCGGCCATCGCGTCGATCGCGAAGAGCTGGTCGAGGAACCAGGGGTCGACGGAGGTCGCCTCCGACAGCTCCTCGATCGTGGCTCCGGCGCGGATGGCCTGCTGCATGGTGAACAGGCGCCCGTCGTGCGGAACGCGGCAGGCGGCCAGGAGCTCGTCCTTGGGGCCGGGCTCCCCCGCCCAGGTGAAGGAGGCGCCCTTCTTCTCCAGCGAGCGCAGCGCCTTCTGCAGGGCCTCTGGGAAGGACCTGCCGATCGCCATCGCCTCGCCCACCGACTTCATGTGGGTGGTGAGGGTCCGATCGGCGCCGGCGAACTTCTCGAACGCGAACCTCGGCACCTTGACCACGACGTAGTCGAGCGAGGGCTCGAACGACGCGGGGGTCTCCTTCGTGATGTCGTTGGGAATCTCGTCCAGGGTGTAGCCGATGGCGAGCTTGGCGGCGATCTTCGCGATCGGGAAGCCGGTGGCCTTGGACGCGAGCGCCGAGGAGCGCGAGACGCGAGGGTTCATCTCGATGACGACCATGCGGCCGGTGCGCGGGTCGACGGCGAACTGGATGTTGCAGCCGCCGGTGTCGACGCCGACCTCGCGGATGACCGCGATGGCCACGTCGCGCATGTTCTGGTACTCGCGGTCGGTCAGCGTGAGCGCGGGGGCGACGGTGACGCTGTCGCCGGTGTGCACGCCCATCGGGTCGATGTTCTCGATCGAACAGACGATCACCACGTTGTCGGCCCGGTCGCGCATGACCTCCAGCTCGTACTCCTTCCAGCCGAGGATGGACTCCTCAAGGAGCACCTCGGTGGTCGGCGAGGCGTCGAGGCCCGCCCCGGCGATGCGGCGCAGCTCCTCCTCGTCGTGGGCGAAGCCGGAACCCACCCCGCCCATGGTGAAGGAGGGACGCACCACCAGCGGGTAGCCCAGCTCGTGCGCGGCGGCCAGGCACTCGTTCATGGTGTGGCAGACGAACGAGCGCGCCGACTCGGCGTTGAGGCCGCGCTCGGCGGCGACCTTGGCCACGATGCCCTTGAAAAGCTCGCGGTTCTCGCCCGCCTGGATGGCGTCGACGTCGGCGCCGATCAGCTCGACGTCGTAGCGGTCCAGGATCCCGGCCTCGTACAGGGAGATCGCGGCGTTCAGCGCGGTCTGCCCGCCCAGGGTGGGCAGCAGCGCGTCGGGCCGCTCCTTCGCGATGATCTTCTCGACGATGTCGGGGGTGATGGGCTCGACGTAGGTGGCGTCGGCGAACTCGGGGTCGGTCATGATCGTCGCCGGGTTGCTGTTGACGAGGATCACGCGGAAGCCCTCGGCGCGCAGCACTCGGCAGGCCTGGGTGCCCGAATAGTCGAACTCGCAGGCCTGGCCGATCACGATCGGCCCTGAGCCGATCACCATGATCGACTGGATGTCCGTACGCTTAGGCACCCTTGCTTCCCTCCGTGCTCATGGTCGCGCCCGGCTCCTCGCCGGCTCCGCGGACGACTCGTCCCTCGCCGGCCACTCCGCCCGCTCGTCCCCTCAACCGCTCCGTGCTCATGGTCGCGCCCGGCTCCTCGCCGGCTCCGCGGACGACTCGTCCCTCGCCGGCCACTCCGCCCGCCATCAACGCGCAGAAGTCGTCGAACAGGCCGGCCGAGTCGTGCGGGCCCGCCGCGGCCTCGGGGTGGTACTGGACGCTGAACGCCGGGCGGTCAAGCAGCCGCAGCCCCTCGACGCAGTCGTCGTTGAGGTTGACGTGGCTGACCTCCGCCGGTCCGTACGGCGTGTCGAACACGCCCTCCAGCGGTGCGCGTACCGCGAAGCCGTGGTTGTGCGCGGAGATCTCCACCTTGCCGGTGCCCCGGTGCTGCACCGGCTGGTTGACGCCCCGGTGGCCGTAGCGCAGCTTGTAGGTGCCCAGCCCGAGCGCCCGTCCGAAGAGCTGGTTGCCGAAGCAGATGCCGAAGAACGGCACGCCCGCGTCGAGGACGCCGCGAAGCGCCTCGACCGGGCCGTCGGCGGTGGCGGGGTCGCCGGGACCGTTGGAGAAGAACACCCCGTCGGGGCCGATCGCGAGGATCTCCTCGGCGGTGACGGAGGCGGGCAGCACGTGCACCTCGCAGCCGCGCTCGGCCATCCGGTGCGGCGTCATCGCCTTGATACCGAGGTCGACGGCGGCCACGGTGAACCGTTTGGGACCGATCGCGGGCACGACGTACGGCTTCGAGGTGGAGACCTCGCCCGCCAGGTCGGCGCCCTCCATCGCGGGGCTGCCCAGCACCCGCTCCAGCAGCTCCTCGACCGGCGCCAGGGCCTTGCCGGAGAAGACCCCGGCCCGCATCGCCCCCCGCTCCCGCAGGTGGCGGGTGAGGGCGCGGGTGCCGGTGATGGCGATGCCGACGACGCCCTGCTCCTTGAGGTAGTCGTCCAGGGAACGGTTGGAGCGCCAGTTGGAGGCCACCCGGGCGGGCTCACGGACCACGTATCCGGCCACCCACACCCTCGACGACTCCGGGTCCTCGTCGTTGACCCCGGTGTTCCCGATGTGGGGCGCGGTCATCGCGACGATCTGGCGGTGGTACGACGGGTCGGTCAG
This sequence comes from Streptosporangium sp. NPDC050284, assembly GCF_044459525.1. Classification (NCBI taxonomy): domain Bacteria; kingdom Bacillati; phylum Actinomycetota; class Actinomycetes; order Streptosporangiales; family Streptosporangiaceae; genus Streptosporangium; species Streptosporangium sp. NPDC050284. Next base: position 49,088 of record NZ_JBITIZ010000006.1, on the reverse strand, counting down.
CGTCTCCTGGTAGCCGGTCATCCCGGTGTTGAAGACCATCTCGCCGAAGGTCTCGCCCTCGGCGCCGTAGGGGGTCCCGTGGAAGACGCGCCCGTCTTCCAGGACTAGCACTGCGGTCACTCACACACCCCGATCATCTCGGTTACAGCTCCGCGAAGTATGAAATATCCGGCACGTTGGGTCGCCGCCCCGCCGCCGGACGGGACACCCTCGTGTCCCCGGGAGTAACCCCCACGCCTCGGCGAGGGAGGGGAGAAGCCGTCCGGGGCGGCGCCCGCGACGGTCCGGGCTCGGCGGACGAGGACCCTCACGTGAGCTTTCCGTCCAGGACGGTCGGCCTGCCGCGCAGGAGGGTCGCCACGACACGGCCCGGCAGGGTGAGGCCCTCGTAGGGCGTGTTACGACTTTTTGAAGCGTAGCCCCCGGGGTCGACCGCGGCGCGCACCGAAGGGTCGTAGAGGGTGATGTTGGCCGGGGCCCCGACCTCGATCGGCCGCCCCTGGCCCTGGAGCCTGCCGATCCTGGCGGGGGCGACGGACATGCGCTCGGCGACACCCGCCCAGTCGAGCAGACCCGTGTCCACCATCGCCTCCTGAACCACCGCCAGCGCCGTCTCCAGGCCGATCATGCCCATCGCCGCGGCGGCCCACTCGGTCTCCTTGTCCTCGACCGGGTGCGGGGCGTGGTCGGTGGCCACGCAGTCGATCGTGCCGTCGGCCAGGGCCTCGCGCAGCGCCTCGACGTCCTCGCGCGTGCGCAGCGGCGGGTTCACCTTGTAGATCGGGTTGTAGGAGCCGACCGGGGAGTCCTCGACGAGATCGTCGGTGAGGAGCAGGTGGTGCGGGGTCACCTCGGCGGTGACGTCCCAGCCCTTGGACTTGGCCCAGCGGATGATCTCCACGGAACCGGCCGTGGAGACGTGGCAGATGTGCAGGCGCGAGCCGACATGGGCGGCGAGCAGGCAGTCGCGGGCGATGATCGCCTCCTCGGCGACCGCGGGCCACCCGGTGAGGCCGAGCCGCCCCGAGACCGCGCCCTCGTTCATCTGCGCGCCCGCGGTCAGGCGCGGCTCCTGGGCGTGCTGGGCGACGACGCCGTCGAACGCCTTGACGTACTCCAGGGCGCGGCGCATGAGCACCGCGTCGGAGACGCACTTGCCGTCGTCGGAGAAGACCCTGACCCGCGCGGTGGAGTCGGCCATCGCGCCGAGCTCGGCGAGGCGCTCGCCGCCCAGGCCGACGGTGACGGCGCCGACGGGGTGCACGTCGCAGTGGCCCGCCTCCTGGCCCAGGCGCCAGACCTGCTCGACGACGCCCGCCGTGTCGGCGACCGGCTCGGTGTTGGCCATGGCGTGCACGGCGGTGTAGCCGCCGAGGGCGGCTGCGCGGGTGCCGGTGTCGACGGTCTCCGCGTCCTCGCGGCCCGGCTCGCGCAGGTGGGTGTGCAGGTCGACCAGGCCGGGCAGGGCGATCAGCCCTTCGGCCTCCACGACCTCGCCACCGGACAACCCCTGGCCGATCTCCACCAGCAGGCCGTCGCGGACCAGGATGTCGACCGGCTCGCCGCCGAGGATCCTGGCGCCCCTGATGACGATGCCGTCACGCGTGGCCCCGATGCGGTCGTTCATCAGATCTCTCCTCGGAGGTCGGCGCCGCCAAGCAGCAGGTACAGGACGGCCATGCGTGCGGTCACACCGTTGGCGACCTGCTCGACGATCGTCGAGCGCGGCGAGTCGGCCACCTCGGCCGCGATCTCCATGCCCCGGTTCATCGGGCCCGGGTGCATCACGATGGCGTGCTCGGGCATCTTGGCGACACGGTCGCGGTCGAGCCCGTAGCGGCGGCTGTACTCCCGCTCGGTGGGGAAGAACGCCGCGTTCATGCGCTCGCGCTGCACGCGCAGCATCATCACCACGTCGGACTTGGGCAGCACCGCGTCGAGGTCGTAGGAGACCTCGCACGGCCAGGAGCCGACCTGGACCGGGAACAGGGTCGGCGGGGCGACCAGGGTCACCTCGGCGCCGAGCGTGGCCAGCAGCAGCACGTTGGAGCGGGCCACCCGGCTGTGCAGCACGTCGCCGACGATGGTGACCCTCCTGCCGTCCAGCGGGCCCAGGCGGCGGCGCATGGTGAAGGCGTCGAGCAGGGCCTGGGTGGGGTGCTCGTGGGTGCCGTCGCCGGCGTTGACGACGCTGCCGCGCACCCAGCCGGCCAGCCGGTGCGGCGCGCCCGAGGCGCCGTGGCGGATGACGACGGCGTCGGCCCCCATCGCCTCCAGAGTGAGCGCGGTGTCCTTGAGCGACTCGCCCTTGGAGACGCTGGAGCCCTTGGCGGAGAAGTTGATGACGTCGGCCGACAGTCGCTTGGCCGCGGCCTCGAAGGAGATCCTGGTCCGGGTGGAGTCCTCGAAGAAGAGGTTCACCACCGTGCGTCCCCGCAGGGTGGGGAGCTTCTTGATGGAACGTTCCGAGATCTTCGCCAGCTCGTCGGCGGTGTCCAGGATGAGCAGGGCGTCGTCGCGGGTCAGGTCGGCCGCGGAGATCAGGTGGCGCTTCACCCCTCGTCCCCCTTCAGCAGCAGGACCGCGTCGCTGCCGTCGTTCTCCTCCAGGTAGACCTTCACGCTCTCGGACTTCGACGTCGGCAGGTTCTTGCCCACGTAGTCGGGTCGGATGGGCAGCTCGCGATGACCCCGGTCGACCAGGGCGGCGAGCTGCACGGCCTGCGGGCGGCCCAGGTCGTTGAGCGCGTCGAGTGCGGCGCGGACGGTGCGGCCCGAGTAGAGGACGTCGTCGACGAGGACGACCACCCTGCCGTCGATGCCGTCGGCGGGCAGCTCGGTGCGGCCGAGCGCGCGGGCGGGACGCAGCCGGAGGTCGTCGCGGTACATCGTGACGTCGAGGGAGCCCACGGGGACCGAGCGGCCCTCGAACTGCTTGATGTGGGCGGCCAGGCGGCGGGCCAGGTGGACGCCGCGGGTGGGAATGCCCAGCAGGACGACGTTCTCGCCGCCCTTGGTCCGCTCAAGGATCTCGTGGGAGATGCGGATGAGTGCCCGGTTGATGTCGGGCTGTTCAAGGACGGCGCGGGCGCCGCCCTGCGCGTGCGGTAGCGCACGCGAAATGGCCTCTGCCAAGGAGGAACACCACCTTTCCCGCCTCACGGGACGGGTCTTAAAGGAAGTCAACGACCTCAAGGTACCAGCTCGGTGACGGTTCGCCCGAACAGGGGTCCGCTTCGCGAACAGCGCGGGTCCGGCTCGACAATCTTCTCAAAAGTGAATAAATATCACGATCTTCGCTGACTTCCCCTTGGTCTTCCGGGTATGCGCTTTACATCCGCACCAAGGCGAAGCATGACGATCACCTCCCGGACGCGGCCGTCCCGGCGTGCCCGCCACCGGCCACCCCCGTCAACCAGCCGCTAAGGAAGAGAAATGACCTTTCACGTCGACTCCGAGGTCGGCCGGCTCCACCAGGTCCTGCTGCACAGGCCGGAACTCGCCCTGAAACGGCTCACGCCGTCGAACAAGGACGACTTCCTCTTCGACGACGTGCTGTGGGTCCAGCGCGCCGTGGAGGAGCACGAGGAGTGGCAGAGGCTTCTGGTCGACCAGGGCGTCACCGTCCACATGCTCTCCGACCTGCTCCACGAGACGGTCGAGATCCCCGAGGCGCGCAAGCACATCCTGGACGGCATCGCCGACGAGCGTTACTTCGGCCCGATGGCCGTCGACGCCATCCGCAACGCGCTCGACTCGATGGACTCCGTCACGCTCAAGCGCTATCTCACCGGGGGCATCACCAAGCGCGAACTGGTGGAGCTGGGCACCGATCCCAAGAGCCTCGCCTTCCACACGCTCAGGCCGGACGACTTCGTCCTGCCCCCGCTGCCCAATCACCTGTTCACCCGCGACACCTCCTGCTGGATCTACGACGGCGTCTCGATCAACGCGATGAGAAAGAAGGCACGCCGCCGCGAGACCCTCAACATGGAGGCGATCTACCGCTACCACCCGACCTTCGCGTCCGGCTACGACCGTCCGGAGGAGGGCGGCTACAACGTCTGGATGCCGGGCACCCCCGCGGCTCCCGCCACCATCGAGGGCGGTGACGTGCTCGTCATCGGCCGGGGCGCGGTGCTGGTGGGGATCAGCGAGCGTACGCAGCCCCAGGCGGTCGAGATGCTCGCGCGAAGCCTGTTCAGGCGAGGTGCCGCGACGAAAATCGTCGCGCTGGACATGCCGAAGGCACGGGCCTTCATGCACCTGGACACGGTCATGACCAACGTGGACGTCGGCGTCTTCACCAAGTTCGCGGGACTGGGCATGCTGCCCTCCTACACGGTCGAACCCGGCGACAACGAGAAGGAACTCAAGATCACTGACCATCCTCCCGAGGACATGCACCGGGCCATCGCGCGGGCGATCGGGCTGGACGACATCAAGGTCCTCAGCGCGACGCAGGACGTCTACTCCTCCGAGCGGGAGCAGTGGGACGACGGCTGCAACGTGCTCGCTTTGCGTCCCGGCGTGGTGGTGGCCTACGAGCGCAACACCACCACCAACAACCACCTGCGCGAGAACGGGATCGAGGTCATCACGATCCGGGGCAGCGAACTCGGCCGGGGCCGGGGCGGCCCGCGCTGCATGAGCTGCCCGCTCGAACGCGAGGGCATCTGACCCTCCCCCGCGGGAAGCCGGGACGGCGCTCGCGGGCCCGCGACCGGCACGCGGGCACGCCGCAGGCCGCCGTCTCCGACGGGCGGGACCGTCGCACCGGGTGTTCCCCGGAGGGCGCGTCGTTCAAGATCATACGCCCGTCACCGCCCCCCGCGACGCCGCTGCCGCAAACCATCCATAAGATGCGGGAATCAGGCGAAAGCACCGAAAAAACCGGAGTTTCCGTCATGTCGGGTAGGACAAGTGCGGCGTTTGAGGCGGACCCCACCGGATCGGATTCGACATCTTTTTTCCAATCAGCTTGACCTTAGGCGCCCACAGCTTTACCGTCACTGTCCGTAACCACACCTCGTGGCGTTATCGGGTGAACCCTGACGCACCGGTCACCAAAGGTGCCAGCCTCAGGCATCAACCCGGTGAACGGGGCATAAGTTGCGAGGTAGCACAATCAAGTTGAGAGCACTACATAACAGAGCCGGGGGGCCACACCATGCCGTCTGAGTACGCCAAGTCACTGGGTGCAAGACTCCGCGCCATTCGCACCCAGCAGGGCCTGTCCCTGCACGGAGTCGAAGAGAAGTCCCGGGGACGCTGGAAGGCGGTCGTCGTGGGCTCCTACGAGCGTGGCGACCGTGCCGTCACCGTGCAGAAGCTTGCCGAACTGGCTGATTTCTACGGGGTGCCGGTCTCGGAGTTGCTGCCGGGGGGTTCCGCTCCGAGCCCTCTTGGCCCGACACCGAAGCTTGTGATCGACCTTGAGCGTCTCGCCCAGCTCCCCAAGGAGAAGGCGGGCGCGCTCGCCCGTTACGCGGCCACCATCCAGAGCCAGCGTGGCGACTACAACGGCAAGGTGCTGTCCATCCGCCAGGAGGATCTCCGCTCCCTCGCCGTGATTTACGACAAGTCCCCCAGTGAGCTCACCGAGGAGCTCATCGGCTGGGGTGTCCTGGACCCGGAGGCCCGCCGAGCCGTCGAAGCCTTCTGACGACCCCTGACCGGTCGTGGGTGCGCCGCAACCGGCGTACCCACCCCGCAGAGCCCCTCGTTCTCAGCAGAACCTGTCCTTAGTTCCGCCCCGGGCTACAGCCATTGTGGTAGGAAAAGGCAGACACGCATTTAGCGAGGTGTGGTGGACATGGCCAGGGGGGATGATCGGATCGATCACTCTCGATCGACCTCCAAGACCCGTCTCCGCACCGCCCCGGCGCAGCCGGGATCGACCAGGACGCGCGCCTTTCCGCGGCTGCTGACCTCGATCGGCACCACCCGGACCCAGAGCACCCTGAAACTCCTGCCGTTCGTCGTGATGGCCGTGGTGGCCGCGATCGACTTCGGCACCGGCCCCACGTCCGGCCTTCTGCCGCTGCTCGCCCTCGGCCCGGCCTTCGCCAGCGTGGCCTGCGACCTGACCCGCACCACGGTGGTCGGCGTTGTCGCCCTGGCGCTGTGCTTCGCGCTCGGCCTCTACAACGACATCCTCTCGTCCCGCATCAACATCACCCTCATCGCCATCCTCGGCGTCACCGTGGCCGGCGTGCTGGCCAGCGCCGGACGGCTGCGCCACGAACGCCAGCTCGCCGACGTGCGCTCGGTGGCCGAGGCCGCCCAGCGGGTGTTGCTGCGCCCGGTGCCCCGCCGCGCGGGACCGGGCATCGGCGTGGCCGTCTCGTACACCTCCGCCACGGCGGAGGCCAGGATCGGCGGCGACCTGTACGAGGTCGTCACCACCCCGCACGGGGTGAGGATCATCGTGGGAGACGTCCAGGGCAAGGGCCTGGAGGCCGTGGAGACGGCCGCGGTCGCGCTCGGGGCCTTCCGTGAGGCGGCCCACGACGAGAGAACGCTCCAGGGCGTCGTGGGCCGCCTGGAGAACGCCCTGAGCCGCGAGCTGTCCGGCGAGCAGTTCGTGACCGCCGTGCTGGCCGAGATCAGCGGCGATTCCACCATCACCGTCATCAACTGCGGCCACCCGGCGCCCCTGGTGCTCGACGCCGACGGCGGGGTCTGGTTCGCCGACCCTCCGGACGAGGCGCTCCCGCTGGGTATGAGCGCCCTCAAGGCCGTCGAGCCGCGGCCGCACCACATCCCCTTCGAGCCTGGCGATCAGGTCCTCTTCTACACCGACGGGGTCATCGAGGCACGCGACGACGCGGGCGAGTTCTATCCGCTGCTGGAGCGGGCGTACCTGCTGGAGGGCGAGGACCCCCAGGGCTCGCTGGACGCCCTGCGCGCCGACCTGCTCGACCACGTGGGCAGGCCGCTGAGCGACGACGCCGCGATGCTCCTGCTGCGCCACCGCGCCGTCCGCCAGAACTCCACGGCGGCGTGAGGAAGAGCGCCGCGAGGGAACAGCGGCGCGAAAACGGCTTCACGGCGGCGTGAGAGAACACCGGCGCGAGAAAAGCGTGGGAGAACGAGGCACGAGGGAACGACGGCACGAGAACGTCCCCGTACGCCCTGCGCCCGCCGGCGGGACCGGTGGAGGCGGGACGTACGGGGACGGCGCCGATGAGCTCGGGCGGCCGCTCCCGGGTGGGAGGCCGCTCCCGCTCTAACCGGCTAGAGGGATCCGGCCCGGGAGCATGGGCTGGCTCGGGACACCGAGCAGCTTCTCCACGGTGGTGACGAACCGCTCCGCCTCGGAGATGAGCTCCTCGGCGTCTCGCGAGGACACCGTGCGGGTCAGGCCCGCCTCGGCGGCGGCCCGCTTGGCCGCGCTCGTCTCGAAGTAGGGTGCCCACTCGGCCAGGCGGGGCTCGGCCTCGGGCAGCAGCTCCCAGGCGCTGCGCAGCCTGCGCCTGCGACCCTGCATCGGACGGGGACGGGCCGCCAGGACAGCGGCGGCCGCCCTGAGCGCGGCGAGGTGGGCCGCGACGTAACGCGCGGCGGAGGTCCTGGCGGCGGCGGCCTCTTCGAGGCAGTCGCGCGCGTCTGTGAGGTGTGCCCGCACCGTGGGGGACAGCCGGGGCCCACCGGAATCGCCGAGCCGAGGGGTCATAGCGCTTCAGCCTCCTTGGTCGCAAGCGGCTCCGGCGTTTTCGCCGGTGGTATCACATTCGCAGACCCCACCGACAAATCCGCCGGACGACCGGACGAGGAGCTTCCCCTCTCCCCGTCCACCCTGACCTGGTCCGATCGTCTTCGCCGACGACATGGACCCGATCGGCCGCTCTTGGAACACGAGCCGCGAGCCCCGTGTCATCACATCGAACATAAATTCGATCACTAATACTGTCAAGTAAAACGACGAACAAAGGTTCGACCTTCGGGCATCTGGAGCACGCGAAAGGGCCCCGGGAGATCACCGTCTCCCGGGGCCCCTGCTCGCGCCCGGCGAGGGCACGACCGGCGGCTCGCGTTCCGCCGGATCGCCCCTACCGGACGAACCTGCCTCGGACGTGCACCGGCACTCCCGTACCGAGCAGCCCGGGAAGGACCTCCGCCACGTGCATCGGCAGTCGTACGCAACCGTGGGAGGCGGGCGCCAGCGGCACCGACAGCGCGCCGTGGAAGGCGATGCCCCCGTTGAAGAAGATCGGGTTGTAGAGCTGGCCCAGGTAGGACTTGTGCCAGCCGTCCCTGCGCCAGGTGGTCTTGTAGTCGCCGGTCGGCGTGCGCGCGTCACCGCAGAACCGCTGGGTCCTGCCCTCCCAGGTGGCCGTCTCGCAGTAGGCGATCCCGCTGCCGGAGGAGGTGTGGCTGATCAGCTTCACCGTGCCGTTCACGTAGAGGACCATCACCTGCTTAGCGAGGTTGACCTCCACCCGGGTCGGCTTGCCGTTGGGAACGAGCACCTTCGGCGCCAGGGGGGTCTCCAGAGCGTCCCAGGTCCTGCGTGCCACGGTGCTGGTCGGCGAGATGCCGTTCACCTTCTGGAAGGCCCAGATCGCCGTCAGGGTCGCCCCGCCGTAGCGGCCGTCGATCCTGCCCGGGGCGTAGCCGAGCTCGGTCAGCCGGGTCTGGAGCACCTTCACCGCGGCGCCCTTCGCACCGAGCTTGAGCGTTTTGCCGGGCGCGACGAACGAGGACGCGCCCGTCACCCCCGCCGTGACGGCCGGGGAACCCAACGTCCCCGCCGCCGCGGCGCCGGCAGGAAGGGCGACGCCCACGGAAGAGAGGAGCACGGCCCCCGCCGTCATCAGCGCGGCCACTCCCGGCCGCAGTCCAACCCCCATTTTCGATCAACTCCTCATATCACTATGGATCGGGTCAAGGGACCATAGCGCACGGTTTCCCCGTGCAGACAGCCGGTCATGAAACGGCAATCAACGGTCAATCTGTTTAGAGTGGCCGCGTGCCAGAAAAGTTGCATCCGAACATCGAGAAGGTCGCCGCCGTCCTGCGCGAGCACGGCGTCCCCGGCGAGATCGTCATCTTCGCGGAGGCCACCCCCACCGCCGCCACCGCGGCCGCGCAGCTCGGCTGCGAGGTCGGCGCCATCGCCAACAGCCTGATATTCGACGCCGACGGTGAGCCGCTCCTGGTGCTGACCAGCGGCGCCCACCGCGTCGACACCGACCTGATCGCCAGGACGGCCGGAGCGGAGAAGGTGAAACGCGCCGCCCCCGCCTTCGTGCGGGCGGCCACCGGCCAGGTCATCGGCGGCGTCGCCCCGATCGGCCACCCCGCCCCGGTCAGAACCCTGGTCGACACCTGGCTGGCCAAACACGAGGTCGTCTGGGCCGCGGCCGGCCACCCGCACACCGTCTTCCCAACCTCCTTCGACGAGCTCGTCCGCATCACCGGTGGGGTCCCCGTCGAGGTCGAATAACGGCTTCGCGCGGCTTTTGAAGTCGGTGTCCACGGGCTCGTGCCCCCGACCGGGCCTCCGCGCCCACGGCCCGGCGAGCTCGTACGCGCGACACGACCGGCCCCACACCGAGCGGGCCGCGGGTGAGCACGCCGGTGCTCCGTACGCACGACACGACGCTCGCGACCACGCCCGGAACCGCACGGCTCCGGGCGCGGTCGCGAGAAGCCGGTCAGGCCCTTCGTGACCGGGTCGGCAGGCGGGTGGGAAAGGCCGGGAAACTCCCTGGTGAGCGCCGGATAACCCTTCCTCGCCACGCGGTGACCCGTGCCACGTCCACCCTGCTAGGGTGCGACGCGTGATCGGACTGCGACGGATCGGCCCCGACGAGTTCACGCTCCGGCTGGACGCGGTCCTCGGCGTCTACACCGAGGCGATGAACCCTCCGGCCGACCAGGTCGCCGGCCGCAGGCTCATCATGGGAAACCACGCCACCCATCCCGCCTTCACCTGCCTGTTCGCCGAGCTCCCCGACGGCACCCCCGTGGGCATCGCCTACGGCTTCCACGGGGTTCCCGGCCAGTGGTGGCACGACGTGGTCAGGCGAGCCCTCGCGGACAAGTACGGAGAGGGCGGCGCCCGCGGCTGGCTGGGCGACGCGCTGGAGCTCGCCGAGATCCACGTCCGCCCCGACTACCAGGGCAAGGGCATCGGCCGGGCGATGATCACGGGGATGTGCGCGGGCCGCCTGGAGCGCACCGCCGTGCTGTCGACCCGCGACCAGCCCACCGCGGCACGCCACCTCTATCGCAGCGTCGGCTTCGTGGACCTGCTCACGCAGTTCGTCTTCCCCGGTGGGCACGAGCGCTACGCGATCCTCGGGAGCCCCCTGCCGCTGGGCGGCTGAGCCGCCCCGAAGGATCCGCGGTCTCAGGTCGGCAGCGGGGCGATCTCCGGCGTGTGGTCGAGCGCCTGGAAGACCTCCCGGGTCGCGCTTGAGCGGTTGAAGGTGATGAAGTGGATGCCCGGCGCGCCCTCGTCGAGCAGGGTCTGGCAGAGCTCGGCGGCGTGTTCGATGCCGAGGCTGCGCACCGCGGCCGGGTCGTCGGCGACGGCCGCGAACCTCTCGGCCACCTCCGGCGGGAACGGCGCCCCGGAGAGCTGCTCGGACCTGGCGATGGTGCTCATCTGCGTGACGGGCATGATGCCGGGGATGATCGGCGTGTCACAGCCGGCGGCGGCCACCCGGTCACGCAACCGCAGGTAGTCCTCGGCGCGGAAGAACATCTGGGTGATCGCGTAGTCGGCGCCCGCGCGGCACTTGCGCACGAAGTAGTCGGTGTCGGACTCGATCGAGGCCGACCTGGGGTGCTTGTACGGGAAGGCGGCCACGCCCACGCAGAAGTCGCCGGACTGCCGGATGAGCCGGACCAGCTCCTCGGCGTACAGGACGCCCTCGGGGTGGCGCACCCACTCGCCCGTCACGTCGCCGGGCGGGTCGCCCCGCACGGCGAGGATGTTGCGCACGCCCGCTCCCGCGAAGCGGCCGATCAGATGGCGCAGCTCGCGGAGGGAGTGGTTGACGGCGGTGAAGTGGGCGACCGGGGTGAGCGTGGTCTCGCGGGCGATCCGCTCGACGATGTCGACCGTGCGGTCGCGGGTGCTGCCGCCGGCGCCGTAGGTGACGGACACGAAGGTGGGGTGCAGTGACTCCAGCTCACGGACGGCGCGCCAGAGCTGACGCTCCCCCTCGTCGGTCTTCGGGGGGGAGAACTCGAAGGAGAACGAGCGGGCACCGGCAGCGAGGAGTTCGCGGACGGTGGCGACACGATCAGGGAGGACAGACGCGCGACCCAAAGCCATGGGGTCAAGGATACTTGCCCGGCCGCTCGGCCGCCCGATCAGATCATGTCCGCCGGACGTGGAGCGGACTTGTCACAATTAGCACGTAAACAACCACCCCTCTAGATCGAAATGTCCCCTTGGACCGTTAATCTCATTACCTGACCTCCTCACGCCGTCAAAGCCGGGGATTCCAATTTTCATAGATTGGGTTCCCTGCCTCATCCTCAGTCGCAAGGAACCCGGAGGTGTCGTGCCCCACCACACCGGCTCCACAGGCGTGCCACCTCTCCACCGGGCCGGCGGAGAGGGTCTTGTCCATCATGCGTACGGTGGTCGGGGTGTCATCACCGCCGGTCACGACGCCGGGATGCACGGCGCCGTACCGCGTTTTCCCCCCAGAGCTGAAGCCCAGGGTCTCCACACTGGAGGTATTCGATGATCACTTCTGCAGCCGCGTTGGACATGATCCGGTCCGAGGTGGATCGTTCTCTTCGGCGATTCGTCGAACAACAGCGCCCACAGGTCAGCGCTCCGGAGCTGGCGCCGCTCATCTCGGCGGCCGAGGATTTCCTCGCGGGCGGCAAGCGGCTGCGCCCCGCCTTCTGCTATTGGGGCTGGCACGGTGCGGGCGGGGGTGAGGAGCCCGCCATCTTCTCCGCCGCGGCCTCGCTTGAGCTGCTCCAGGCCAGCGCTCTGGTGCACGACGACGTGATGGACGCCAGCGATCTGCGCCGGGGCATGCCCTCGGCGCACCGCAGGTTCGAGGACCTGCACAGGAAGGCCCGCTGGCACGGTTCGGCCGAACAGTTCGGCGAGGGGGCCGCCATCCTGCTGGGCAACCTGATGCTCATCTGGTCCGGTGAGATGTGGCGCAACAGTGGCCTGCCGGCCGCCTCTCTGGCGGCGGCGCAGAAGGTCCACGACGACATGCGCACCGAGCTGATGTGCGGTCAGTACTTCGACCTGCTGGAGCAGGCGCACGGCGAGGGCACCTTCGAAAGCGCGCTGCGGGTCGCCCTCTTCAAGAGCGGCAAGTATTCCGTGGAGCAGCCGCTCAGGCTCGGCCTGGTGCTGGCGGCCCGGGGCAGGGAGCCCTGGATCGACCGGCTCTGCGAGGAGTACGGGCAGTCGGTGGGCATCGCCTTCCAGCTGCGCGACGACATCCTCGGCGTGTTCGGCGACCCGGACGAGACCGGCAAACCGGCTGGCGACGATCTTCGTGAGGGCAAGCGGACGATGCTCATCGCCCGCACGCTCGCCGTGGCCTCGGAGTCCCAGGCTCAGGTGGTGCGCACCACGCTCGGCGACCCGGACCTGGACGAGACGGGGATCGACCGGCTGCGTCAGATCATCGAGGAGACGGGGGCCCTCGTGGCGTGCGAGGACCTCATCAAGGGGTATCTGGAGAACGCCCTCGGCTCGCTGGAGGGCGCACCGATCCTCCCCGAGGCCCGCGCGGCCCTGGCCGACCTCGCGGTGGCCGCCACCTCCCGGCGGACCTGACCGTACCCGGCACACGACGGAACGGCTCACGACAGGACGGCTCGCGGCGTAGTCGCTCACGACGGAGCGGCTCCCGGCATGCCGCTCACGACGGGGCGGCTCCCGGCAGAGCCGACTCCCGACAGGCGGCGAACAGGACCGGGCCGACGACAGGGCGATCCGCCCGGCCATGGGCACGGTCCCCGCCGGGCGGCGAGCCGCCGGGACGGCGGAAGCCTCAGGCGGGAGCGTCCAGCCTCCGCCTGAACTCCGCCGCCACCGCCTTGGGGTCGTCGGCCTCGGTGATCGCCCGGACGACCACGACCCTGCGCACGCCGTACGACATGACCTCCTCCAGGTTGGCGAGGTCGATGCCGCCGATGCCGAACCATGGCCGGTCGGTCTCCAGGGCCGCGGCGTGCCTGAGCAGGCCGGGGCCCGGGGCGGACCTTCCCGGTTTGGTAGGGGTCGGCCAGATCGGGCCGCAGCAGAAGTAGTCGACTCCGGGCTCGACGGCCGCAGCGGACGCCTCCTCGGGGGCGTGAGTGGAACGCCCGATGAGGATGTCGTCGCCGAGCATGTCGCGCGCGACCCGCACCGGCAGATCATCCTGGCCGAGGTGGAGCACGTCGGGACGGATCGCGTACGCGATGTCGGCCCTGTCGTTCACGGCCAGGAGGGCGCCGTGCCGGTCGCAGGCCTCGCGGAAGACGGCGAGGAGGTCGAGCTCCTCGCGCGCCTCAAGGCCCTTCTCGCGCAGCTGCACGATGTCGACCCCGCCCGCGAGGGCGGCGTCGAGGAAGTCCGCGAGGTCTCCCCGGTCTCGGCGCCCGTCCGTGCAGAGATACAGGCGGGCGTCAGAAACCGAGGGCCTGGGCACGTCTCTTCACCTCGGTGTGGCGGCCCGCCACGATCGCGTCCACCGGTGAGCCCGGCAGCGTGTCGTCGGGAGTGAAAAGCCAGCGAAGGGATTCGACGTCGTCGTATCCGGCGTCCAGGAGCACGGTGAGGGTCCCAGGAAGGCCCTTGATCACGTCTCCGTCGACGAGGAACACGGCGGGGACCTGCGGCTCTCCGCCGCCCCTGCGCACTCCGATGAGCTTACGGTCCTTGAGAAGTTGCTTGGCGCGACCGGCGCTCAGGTTGAGCCTTCTGGCCACCTCGGTCAGGGTGAGCCACTCGCCCACCAACTGGTCGGTTTCCCGGTCGATCTGCGCAACAGAAAGCGTCACGAATCCACCACTACCACATCGAGCCCTTCGCCAAACACCCGGCGGCGAGGTTACGCCACCGTACAATCGCGCAACGCTATCGCAGGGTCGGTGAGGCGATCGACGTCGAGGCGCTGTCCGCCCTCGATGAGGCGGCGCCCCTGGACCAGATCGCGGGGGCGGTTGACCGAGAGCACCGCCGTGAGCCTGTCGTCCTCGGTCACCCAGCAGATCGCCCACCTGGGCTTCCCTTCGGCCGCCGGATCGCCTCTCAGGATGAGCCTGGCACCGTCGTGGTGGCCGGCGTACTGGACCATGTGGCCGAACTGCTCGGACCAGAAATAGGGGACCGGGTCGTAGACCGCGGCGTCGCCGAGGAGTGTGGCCACCGCGACGTCCGGGGCGCCCAGGGCGGTGTCCCAGTGCTCGACGCGCAGGCGGATGCCGTAGCGGCGCGACCACCAGGCGGCGCAGTCGCCCACGGCGACCACGTCGGGCAGCGAGGTGCGCAGGTGCTCGTCGGTGACCACGCCGTTGTCGAGCCTGATGCCGGATCCGGCCAGCCACTCGGTCGCGGGCCGCACGCCCACTCCGGTGACGACCACGTCGGCCTCCACCGCGGAGCCGTCCGCCAGAGTGAGCCCCCCGTGGTCGACGGAGGCGACCATGGTGCCCAGGCGCAGGTCGACGCCCGCCTCGGCGTACCAGGGGGCGGTGTACGCACCGACCTCGCCGAGCGCGGTGGCCAGCGGGGTGCGGGCGGCCTCGACGACGGTCACGGCACAGCCCGCCCTGCGGGCGGCGGTCGCCACCTCGGCGCCGATCCAGCCCGCGCCGATGACGGCGACCCTGACTCCCTCGCCGAGCAGGGAGCGCAGCCGGAGCGCGTCGTCGATGGTGCGCACCACGTGCTGGGGGCCGTCCCCGCGCAGCCTGATCGGGCGGGCACCGGTCGCGACGACCAGGCCGTCGTAGGCGATCTCGCCCTCGGTGGTCTCCACCACACCGGGATGGAGACCCTTGGCCGACACGCCCGCGCGAAAGTCGATCTCAAGCGCGTCGAGGTCGGAGTCGACGACCGTGGAATCGGTCTCGCCGAGCAGCACTCCCTTGGACAGGGGCGGGCGGTCGTAGGGCCGGTGCCGCTCCTCTCCGATCAGGGTGATCCTGCCGCCGAACCCACGGGCTCGTAACGCCTCCACGCTGCGCACACCGGCGAGGCCGGCTCCAACCACCACGACATGATTCACACTTCCCGACGATAAGCGGGAACCCCGTACTCCTACCAACGGTCGTTGATAACGAAAACGGGATTTACCTCACATCTAACGCGCTAAGCGTGTTGCCCCAGCCCTTAGGGTGAGAGGAGAAGACGCGCGGGAGCCCGGAACGCACCGGGCTGAGAGGAGGGCTGCGGACGAGGAAGGACCCCCTGCGAGCTGGTGATGTGCGAGGAGAAGCGCCCCGCACGGCACGGCGAGCGAGGTCCGGAGACGACCGCGAGCGGGCCCTCGACCGCCACGAACCTGATCCGGGTCATGCCGGCGAAGGGAGCGGAGCACGTATGGCGGACCATCTCGACCTCCTCGTCGTGGGCGGCGGCGTGATCGGCCTGTCGGTGGCGTGGCGCGCCGCCGTCCTGGGCCGCAGGGTGGCGGTCGCCGACCCCGCGCCGGCCTCCGGCGCCTCGTACGCGGCGGCGGGCATGCTGGCCCCGGTGAGCGAGGTCACCTACACCGAGGAGCCGCTGCTGCGGCTGGGGCTCGCCTCCCTGAAGCGCTGGCCCGCCTTCGCCGCCGAACTGGCGGACGCGAGCGGGCACGACCTCGACTACCGCACCGACGGCACGCTCGACGTCGCCTTCGGCTCCGACGACCTGGCGGCGCTGGACGACCTCGCCGCCTTCGTCTCCAGGCTGGGGCTGCCCGCCGAGCGGCTCACCGGCCGCGAGTGCCGCCGCCTGGAGCCCATGCTCGCCCCCGCGGTCCGCGGTGGCCTGCTGGCCGGCGGCGACGCCTGGGTGGACCCCAGGAGGGTCACCGCGGCACTCCTTGCGGCCCTGGAGCGCGCGGGCGGCGCCCTGGTACGCGCCCGCGCGGCCGAGCTGATCACCGCCTCGGGAAGGGCCACCGGGGTACGCCTCTCGACCGGCGAGACCGTCGGAGCCGACCTGGTGGTCCTCGCCGCCGGAGCCTGGTCGGGCTCCCTGGAGGGGGTGCCCCCGGAGGCGCTGCCCCCGGTACGGCCGGTCAAGGGCCAGATCATGCGACTGCGCTCCCCCGCGCCGATCCTGCGGCGGTGTGTGCGCGGGGTCGTTCACGGCTCGCACGTCTACCTGGTCCCGCGCGGCGACGGCGAGACGGTCCTCGGCGCCACCCAGGAGGAGATGGGCTTCGACACCCGCGTCACGGCCGGTGGACTGTGGGAGCTGCTGCGCGACGCGCGGGAGCTCGTCCCCGGGGTGACCGAGCTGGAGGTGGCCGAGATGACTGCGGGCATGCGTCCGGGCACCCCGGACAACCTGCCGCTGATCGGCCCCACGATCGTGCCCGGTCTCCACCTGGCCACCGGGCATCACCGGGGCGGGGTCCTGCTCGCGCCGCTCACCGCCGACCTCTGCTCGCAGGAGACGGGCGAGACGGACGCCGGGCTCTCCGCGATCTGCTCGCCGCTCCGCTTCCGTGATCGCGGCGCCCAGGACCGCCACCGGGAGCACCGTTCCCGGGAACTCGATTCCCCAAAACCTCCGCCATGGGAGCACCGCCTCCGGGAGCACACACCGCAGGAGTACAGATGAACGTGACCATCAATGGCGCCGCGCACGAGTTGCCCCCGGGTGCGACCGTCGCGCAGGCCGTACGGCGGCTGACCGAGGTACGGAACGGGGTGGCCGTCGCGGTGAACGACGAGGTCGTCTCGCGCGGCGCCTGGGATTCCACGGCGCTCGTGGAGGCCGACCGCGTCGAGGTGCTCACCGCGGTCCAGGGAGGCTGACCGGTGACGAAGGACGCGAGAGGGATCGACAGGTCTATGACGGACGCCAGGGAGGCCGGCCGGTTGACGACGGACCCGGTGGACGATCTGGTCATCGGCGGCGAGAAGTTCTCCTCCCGCCTCATCATGGGCACCGGGGGCGCCCCGTCCCTGGAGATCCTCGACCAGGCGCTCGCCGCCTCCGGGACCGAGCTGACCACCGTCGCGATGCGGCGGCTCGACCCGTCCGCGCGGGGTTCGGTGCTCGACGTGCTGCGACGGCGCGGCATCAAGGTGCTGCCGAACACCGCGGGTTGCTTCACCTCCGGTGAGGCCGTGCTGACCGCCAGGCTCGCCAGGGAGGCGCTGGAGACCGACTGGGTCAAGCTGGAGGTCATCGCCGACGAGCGCACTCTGCTGCCCGACCCCATCGAGACCTTCGACGCGGCGGAGCGGCTGGTCGCCGACGGGTTCACGGTGCTGCCCTACATCGGCGACGATCCCGTACTGGCACGCAGACTGGAGCAGGTGGGCTGCGCGGCGGTGATGCCGCTGGGTGCGCCGATCGGCTCGGGACTCGGCATCCGCAACCCGCACAACATCGAGCTGATCGTGGAGTTCGCGAGCGTGCCGGTGATCCTGGACGCCGGGATCGGCACGGCCAGCGACGCGGCACTCGCCATGGAGCTCGGCTGCGACGCGGTCCTGCTGGCCACGGCGGTCACCCGGGCACAGCGTCCCGCCCTGATGGCCCAGGCGATGCGCTCGGCCGTCTCCGCAGGCCGGGCCGCGCGTATGGCCGGGCGGATACCCCGGCGTCGCTACGCGGAAGCCTCCTCTCCCTCGATCGACAGGCCGCCGACGGTCCATCGATAGAAAACCACCACGTCTCGGCATCGGTTTGGGATTCGGGGATCCTGCCCGCGCCAAATCGCCCGTAAACTCGGCCACGTGGACACGACGCTTACGGACCCCCTGGTCGGGAAACTCCTCGACGGGCGTTACCGCGTCGAGTCCCGGATCGCCCGGGGCGGAATGGCGACCGTCTATCTGGCCCTGGACGTCCGGCTCGACCGCACGGTCGCCGTCAAGGTGATGCACCGCTCGCTCGCCGAGGACCCCGCCTTCGTGCGTCGCTTCATCGGCGAGGCCAAGTCGGTGGCCAGCCTGTCGCACCCCAACGTGGTGCACGTGTTCGACCAGGGCACCGACGGCGACAACGTCTATCTCTCGATGGAGTACGTGCCGGGCCGGACCCTGCGCGACGTGCTCCGTGCCCGGGGCAGGCTGCCCGCCCGCGAGGCGCTGGAGGTCATGATCCCGGTCCTCGCCGCGCTGGGCGCCGCCCACCAGTCCGGCCTGATCCACCGGGACGTCAAGCCGGAGAACGTGCTGCTCGCCGACGACGGCCGGGTCAAGGTCGTCGACTTCGGCCTGGCCCGCGCGATCGAGGCGAGCAACCAGACGCGCACCGGTGTCATGATCGGCACCATCGGCTACATGTCGCCCGAGCAGGTGACCGCGGGAGGCGCCGACGCCCGCAGCGACGTCTACGCGGCCGGCATCATGCTGTTCGAGCTTCTGACCGGCCGCCAGCCCTACGAGGGCGAGACCCCGATGTCGGTCGCCTACCGGCACGTGCACGACACGGTTCCCGTGCCCTCGGCACTGCTGCCCGGCTCTCCCCCGCTGCTCGACACCCTGGTGGCGAAGGCGACGGCCCGCGATCCCGCGAACCGCCCCGTGGACGCCACCGCGCTGCTCGTCGCCGCCGTCGAGGCCCACCGGATGCTGCCCAAGGAGAGCGGCCCGGTGCCGTCCCTGCCCGTCGGCCCGCCGCACGGCCACGAGATGGCGGCGCCCACGCCCCCCGCCCCGGCCAACCACACGCTGATCCAGCCCCGCGTGGAGTTGCCCACCGGCCCGGCCGACGACCACCACACGACCGCTCCCAAGGCAGGCAGGAGGTCCGGCGCCCGCTGGTTCCTGATCGGGCTCGCCGCGGTCATGGTGATCGCGGTGGGGGTGACCGGCTGGCTGTTCTCGCAGAA
Organism: Streptosporangium sp. NPDC050284; assembly: GCF_044459525.1. Lineage (NCBI taxonomy): Bacteria > Bacillati > Actinomycetota > Actinomycetes > Streptosporangiales > Streptosporangiaceae > Streptosporangium > Streptosporangium sp. NPDC050284. The sequence goes on along the minus strand of NZ_JBITIZ010000006.1, from coordinate 30,097 downwards.
CACCGCCATCGTGGTGCCCTCCACCCTGGTGGGCAAGAACATCACGGCCGCCACCGGCGAGGCCAAGCAGCGCGGCTTCACCGTCGAGACCGGCAAGGCCGAGCACGACGAGAAGGCCCCGAAGGGGACCGTGCTGCGCACCGAGCCCGTGGCCGGCACCGAGGCCGAGCCGGGGAGCAAGCTGATCCTCATCGCCTCCGCCGGTCCCAAGCGGGTCGCGGTGCCCAATGTGGTGGGGATGACCGAACCGCAGGCCAGGAGCAGGCTGGCCGAGTCCTCACTCCTCGTCGACGATGTCAAGAAGCAGCCCAGCGAGACCGTGCCGCGCGGCCAGGTGATGCGGACCGTCCCCGCCGTGGGAAACCCGGTCAGGGAGAACAGCAAGGTCGACCTGATCGTGAGCGCGGGCCTGCTCATGCCGGACGTGAGGGGCATGCCTCGCGACCAGGCCGATGGGGTGCTGCGCGGGGCGGGGTTCGCTCCCGAGTTCGTCGAGCAGACCGACTCGGCCCAGCCGTGCACCGTCATCGCCCAGGACCCGCAGCCCAAGGCCGAGATCGACAAGGGCGCCGTGGTCCGGCTCACCCTGTCGCAGTGCAGCAGCGAGTGGCGCTGGCCCTGGGAGCGCGACGGCGAGGTCCCGCCCGGGGAGAACGGAGACAACGGCGGCAACGTCGTGGTGATCCCGAACATCGTCTTCAAGGACTACCGGGCGGCGAGAGACGAGCTGCGCGCCGCGGGGGTCACGGTGAAGATGAAGCGCACCCTGGGCAAGGGCCGGGTCCTGGCCCAGATCCCGCCGGGCGGCCAGGCGGTCCCGCCCGGCACCCAGGTCACCATCTGGTACTGACCCCTGTACGGCCCCCGCGAAGGAGGCCGTACGGGCGCAGGTGGACCGGGGGCGTCATCCGTCGCCGGGGCCGCGTCAGCCATCGGTCTCGGTGAGGAAGCCGTGCAGGCGGACCCTGGCCAGGCCGCCGTCGGGATAGATGTCCACCCTGGCGTACGTGGCCGCGGGCGCGTCCCGGATGCGGAAGCGGTGCCGGGTGTCGGGCAGCAGGCGGGTCCTGGGCAGCAGCGGGAACCAGGTGGTGCCGTCCGCGGTGCCCGTGATGGAGACCTCGGCGGGGGCGTTGAACACCAGGTTGGTGGTGTCGATCTCGGCGAGGCCGACGACGCCGGAGCCCGCCAGGCGGATCACCAGCCAGTCGTTGCCACCGTCGCGGCGGCGTGCGGTCTCCCAGCCCTCGGCCTGGTGACGGGCGAGACCCGGTGAGATGGCGTTGTTGGGCGAGGAGTAGAACTCGTTGGAGCAGGCGGTGACGAGCGCGCCGTTCTCCAGGGCGGCCAGGTCCAGTCCGAACCCTTCGTACAGGGACAGGTCGGGCCTGACCTCGCCGTGCACCCGCAGACGGGCGATGCCCCCGTCGGGAAACATGTTCAGCCGCACGTGCGTGTAGCGGCGCTCGCCGGACACCGCGAAGAGGTGCTCGGCGTCCCCCTTGAGACCACTTCTGGGAACGATCTCCACCCAGTCGGCCGCCTCCAGCTCGGCGACCGTCGGGTAGCCCTCGACCTCGACGGCCTCGACGGAGGCGTACGGCGGGTAGTTGCCCTTGAACCAGGCGGTGTCGATCACCACGCCCCTCACCACGCCGGGCATGCCGAGCCTGACCAGGGCCCAGTCGTGGCCGGGCTCGCGTCGCCTGCGGGTCTCCCAGCCGTCGTAGACCTGGCCCTTGGCTCCGAAGGTGTGCGGCATGAAGCCGGGACGGCCCGGCCTGATGAGGCTCTCCCTCTCGGCGAAGGACTCGTCGTTGGCCGCGACGACCGCGCCGCCGAGGGTGCGCAGGGCGAGGTCGGGCAGCGCGGTGAATTCGGCAGGGCTGGTCGCGTTGGTGGGCTCGGTCACGTTGGTCGGCTCGGTCGCGTTGGTCACGTTGGTCGGTTCGGTCAAGGAGAGGCCTTTCTCACGGTGAACCGGCCGGGCCGCCGTAGCGGTCTCACCGCGGACCGGGATCGTCTTGGCGGCGTCGTCCTACAGGAGGGTGCCCTGGGGATCGTTCCCCACGACCCGGCCGCGCAGCCACGTCGTACGGACCTCGCCCACCAGCGTCCTGCCGTGGTAGGGAGTGACCGGGTTCCTGTGGTGCAGGGTGGAGACGTCCACGGTGTGGACGGCGTCGGCGTCGAAGGCGACCAGGTCGGCGTCCGCGCCCACGGCGATGGCGCCCTTACCGCGCAGCCCGGCCAGCGCGGCCGGGTGTTCCGCCATCCAGCGCACGACGTCGCCCAGGCCGTGCCCGCGCCGTGCCGCCTCGGTCCAGACGGCGGTGAGGCCGAGCTGCAGGGAGGAGATCCCGCCCCAGGCGGTGGCGAAGTCGGGCACCTTCAGGTCGAGGGTGGACGGCGAGTGGTCGGAGACGACGCAGCCGAGCACCCCGTCGGCGAGGCCGCGCCAGAGTTCGTCACGGTTGGCCGAGGAGCGGATCGGCGGGCAGCACTTGAACTGGGTGGCGCCCTCGGGCACCTCCTCGGCCATCAGCGTGAGGTAGTGCGGGCAGGTCTCCGCGGTGAGCCTCACCCCCTCCCGCCTCGCCTTCGCCAGCGGTTCCAGGCACAGCGCGGACGACACGTGCAGGATGTGCGCCCGCACCCCGGTCTCCCCCGCCAGCGCGGCGACCCGTTCGACGGCGCGGCACTCGGCCTCTCCGGGCCGGGAGCCGAGAAACTCCGGGTATCCCGGCCCTTCCGGGTCGGCGAGCAGCGCGGGGTCCTCGGCGTGGACGACCAGCAGCCCGTCAAAGGAGGCGATCTCCACCATGGCGGCCCGCAGCCCGTCCTCGTCAAGCGGCGGGAACTCGTCCACGCCCGACGGGGACAGGAAGCACTTGAACCCGCGCACGCCCGCCTCGTGCAGCGGCCGCAGGTCTCCGACGTTTCCGGGGATCGCCCCGCCCCAGAAGGCGACGTCCACCGCGCACTGCCCGTCCGCCGCCTCGCGCTTCACGGCCAGGGCGTCCGCGTTCACGGTCGGTGGCAGCGAGTTGAGCGGCATGTCCACGATCGTGGTCACCCCGCCCGCGGCGGCCGCCCGGGTGGCGGAGGCGAACCCCTCCCAGTGGGTACGGCCCGGCTCGTTGACGTGCACATGGGTGTCGACCAGGCCGGGCAGCAGCGCGACGCCGCCGAGGTCGACCTGCTCGACGGCGTCCGGCCCGGCGTCGTGGGAGTGCACCCCGACGATCTTCCCGCCTCTTACCGCGACCGCCGCCGGGCCCTCTCCCTGAGGCAGCACGACCCTGCGGGACCGGATGACCAGATCCGCCACTTCCTCAACCTCTGCGCTCATCCACTCTCCGTTCCTCGCCGTCCGTGACCTGCCTGTCAGCCGCCTGTCAGCCGCCTGTCAGAGGTGCCTTTCCGCGACCGTGCGGGCGAGCCGTTCCAGCAGCGGGCCCGCCTGGGCCATGCACACGGCCGGGTCGGGCTCGATGTCGGTGAGCGCGTAGGCGGCGGTGATCCCCGCCGCGTTCAGCTCCTCGTCGCCCAGCGTGCGGCGCCCGCAGACCGCGACGACCGGGACGCCCGCCTTGGCCGCGGCGCTCGCGACCCCGGCGGGGGCCTTGCCGCGCAGTGTCTGCTCGTCGAGCGAGCCCTCGCCGGTGATGACGAGGCGCGCGCCCTCGAGCCGGTCGCGGAAGCCGAGCAGCTCCAGGAGGTAGTCGATGCCGGGGCGGAAGTCGGCCGCGAGGAAGGCCAGCGCGGCGAAGCCCACTCCCCCGGCGGCGCCCGCGCCCGGCCTCCCCGCCACGCCCATCGAGCGGACGACACCGTCGTGCTCGATGGCGCCGACCAGGCCGTGGGTGTGCGCGGCGACGGCGGCGAGCCTGGCGAGTGCCCGGTCGAGCAGCTTCACGTCGTCGGGGCTCGCGCCCTTCTGCGGTCCGTACACGGCGGCGGCGCCGTGCGGGCCGAGCAGCGGGTTGTCCACGTCACCGGCGACGACGAACTCGACATCATCAATCGCGATAAGTCCGGAAATATCGATTTTTTCCAGGTCGCGGAGGGCCGCTCCCCCGAAAGGGAGTTCCCGTCCGCCGGAATCCAGGAAACGGACGCCGAGCGCCCGCATCATGCCCGCGCCACCGTCGGTGCAGGCGCTGCCGCCGAGGCCGAGCACGACCCGCCTCGCCCCGCGCCGTACCGCGTGGGCGATCAGCTCGCCGGTGCCGTGGCTGGTCGCGGTGAGCGGGGCGAGTTCCACCCCCTCGTGCGCGGGAGATCCCTCGGTGACCGCGCACCCCGAGGCGACCGGCAACCGCCGCAGCCCTGACGCCTCGGCCAGCTCGACGACCGCCGTCGCCACGTCCCCTCCCGCGAGGGCGCCCTCCCCCGAGGAGGCGTCGCGCCAGGCGTAGGAGGCGAGGACCGGGTCACCGACGGGACCGGTGACCTCGACCTCGACGCGGGTGAACCCGCAGGCCACGACCGCGTCCACGGTGCCGTCACCGCCGTCGGCCACCGGTAACGCGACCGTGGCGACGCCTGGCCCGAGGCCCGCCGCGACCCGCGCGGCGACCTCGGCGCCGGTGAGCGAGCCCTTGAACTTGTCCGGGGCGATCACGACGTGTCCCGAAGACTCAGACAACCCTGCTCCCTGCTGACGGACGGGGGGCGTGCCTCCCCGGCCGGCGTGAACGGCCGGGAGGCGGACGCCGGACCCCGGTGAGACGGAGGACCATCATCACATCCGTCCCCGCGCGCCCTCGACGCCCGGCCCTGTGGCCCGTCTCATCCGCCGACCTCCTTCGCCGCCGTGAAGCCCTGCTCCTCGGCCAGGCGCATGAGACGGCGGTGCGCCTCGCCTCCCGCGCGGCCGAGCTCGTCCTGGGCGACGGTACGCAGTTCGTCGTCCTCGACGACGGTCTCGCCGCCGACCAGCAGGCGGGCCAGCGGAGGCTGCCGGGTGCCGAACACCAGGGCGCAGACCGGGTCGGCGACCGCGGAGGCGAAGGCGTCGGTGCGCCAGAGGGCGATGTCGGCGAGCTTGCCTGCCTCCAGGGAACCGAGCTCCTCCTGACGGCCCAGGTTCCTCGCCCCTCCGAGGGTCGCGATCTCCAGGGCCTGGCGCGCGGTGAGCGCGGTGGGCCCGTACCTGGCCCGCTGGAACAGCAGGGCCTGGCGCATCTCGCCGGAGAGGGAGGTCAGCTCGGCGGAGGCGCTGCCGTCCACGCCCAGGCCGACGTTCGCCCCCCGGTGAAGCATCTCCGAGACGCGGGCGATCCCGGCGCCGAGGCGGCCGTTGGAGCTGGGGCAGTGCGCCGAACCCGTACCGGTCTGGGCGAAGACGTCGATGTCGCCGTCGCTCAGGTGGACGGCGTGGGCGAACCACACGTCAGGGCCGAGCCAGCCGAGCTTCTCCATGTAGTCGACCGGGCGCTGCCCGACCTGTCGCAGGCAGTGCTCCTCCTCGTCGAGGGTCTCGGCGAGGTGGGTGTGCAGGCGCACGCCCTTGGACCTGGCCAGCGCGGCGGCCTCGGTCATCAGGTCGGCGCTGACGGAGAACGGCGAGCAGGGGGCGACCGCGACGCGCAGCATGGAGGAGAAGGACGGGTCGTGGTAGGTGTCGACGGCCTCGGCCGTCGCCTCGAGGATCTCGTCCAGCCGCTCGACCACGACGTCCGGCGGCAGGCCTCCCTGCGACCTGCCCCGGTCCATCGAGCCCCGGGCGGGGTGGAAGCGGAGGCCGACCTGCCTCGCCGCCTCGATCTCCGCGGCGAACAGGTCCCCGCGCCCGGAGGGGAAGATGTAGTGGTGGTCGCTGGAGGTGGTGCAGCCCGACAGGGCCAGATAACCCAGTCCCGCGCCCGCCGCGCCCCTGACGACCTCGGCGTCCATCGCGGCCCACACCTGGTAGAGCGCCGTCAGCCACTCGAACAGGGTGGCGTCCTGGGCAAGCCCCTGGGAGGCCCACTGGTAGAGGTGGTGGTGGGTGTTGACCAGGCCGGGGGTGGCGAGACAGCCGCTGCCGTCGATCCTGGCCGCCCCGGGGACGTCCGGCGCGGGGCCGGCGCCCAGGGCCACGATCCTGTCGCCCTCGACGTGGATGTGCCCCGAGGGGATCTCCTCTCCCACCACCGGAGCGATGTGGACGTTCTCGATCAGGGTGGCGCTCACGAGGCCTCCGCCTTCCGCGCCGCGGCCAGACGCACGGCGTCGAGGATCTTCTCGTAGCCGGTGCACCGGCACAGGTTGCCCGCCAGGGCCTCGCGGATCTCCGCGTCGGACGGCCGCGCGACCCGTTCGATCAGGTCGTGGGCCTGTACGAGGAGGCCGGGGGTGCAGAAGCCGCACTGGACGGCGCCGCACTCGACGAAGGCCTCCTGGATCGGGTCGAGCCGGTCGCCGTCGGCGAGCCCCTCGACGGTGCGGACCTCACGTCCCTCGACCTGCCCGGCCGCGACCAGGCACGCGCAGACGGGGATCCCGTCGAGGTAGACCGTGCAGGAGCCGCACTCGCCCTGCTCGCACGCGTTCTTGGAACCGGGCAGGCCGACGCGCTCGCGCAGGACGTACAGGAGGCTCTCGCCCTCCCAGACGTCGTCGGCGACCTCCGTGCGGCCGTTGACGGTGAAGGTGACGCGCATCATCCGGCCCTCCTCTCGAAGTGTCCCGAGCGGAACTCGTTCCACGCCCAGGTGAGGGTGCGTCGCGCCATCACCGCGATGGCGTGGCGCCGGTAGTCGGCGGTGCCGCGCACGTCGTCGATCGGGGAGACGGCCCCGGCCGTCAGCTCCCCGAAACGCTCCAGCACCCCGGGGTCGAGCCGGGCCTCCCAGTCGAGCTCGGCGGCGAGGAACTCCTCGGCGGCGACGGCGCGGCGGGGGGTCGGGGCGGCCGAGCCGATGCCGGTGCCGACCCGGCGCTCCCCGGGGTGCAGCGCGATCGCGAACGAGCAGACCGCGATCACCATGGCGTTGCGGGTGCCGACCTTGGAGAAGTACTGGGGGCCGCTCGCGGGACTCGTCCAGAACGCCCGGATCAGCTCGTCGGCCTCCAGCGCGCTGCGCTTGACCCCGAGGTAGAACTCGTCGGCCGGAATCATCCGCACCCCCCTGGCCTCGGACTCGACCTCCACGACCGCGTCGCCGGCCAGGAGCGGCGGGTGGCTGTCCCCCGCGGGCGAGGCGGCGCCGAGGTTGCCCCCCACGGTGCCGCGGTTGCGGATCTGCGGCGAGCCGACCGTGCGGGAGGCCTGCGCCAGGCCGGGGAGCCGGTCGCCCAGCTCGCCGATCAGTCGGGCGTACGTCACGCCCGCGCCGATCCTGAGCCTGCCGTCCGGCTCCTCGCTCCACGCCGCGAGCTCGGTGATCCGGTTCAGGTCGAGCAGCGCGGCGGGCCGGCGCACGTCGAAGTTGAGCTCGACCATCATGTCGGTGCCGCCCTGGATGGGCACGGCCTCCGGCAGGTCGGCCTTGGCGGCCAGTGCCTCCGCCCAGGTGGCGGGTCGCAGGAATTCCATGGTCGTCACTCCCAGGCGAAGCGGGCGTCGGGGGCGTCGTCGCGGAGCACGTCGCCCTCGATCAGCCCGTAGGGACGGTCGGCCGCGTAGAACACCTCGTTGGGGTTGTCCAGCCCGAACGGGGTGAGGTCAACCAGGAAGTGGTGTTTGTTGGGCATCGCCAGGCGCACCTCGCAGACCTCCTCTCTGGCGTTCAGTACCCGCTCGCCCATCGCGTAAAGGGTCTGCTGCAGCGACAGGCTGTAGGTCTCGGCGAACGCCCCGAGCAGGTGGCGGTGCACCTCGTCGTACGACTCCCCGTACGCCGTCCCCTGCCCGGCCACCCCCGGCAGGTGCCGCCAGCGCGCCGAGACGGCGGTGGCCAGGACGCGATCCTTGGTGGGGGCGAGGGTGGTGTACTCGTCCTGGATGAAGCCGGAGAACTCCGAGTCGGTCGAGTTGAGCACCGTCAGGTCCCTCAGCCCGGAGACCACACTGGTGGTGCCGTCGCGGTCGTGGTGGACGACGCAGGTGCGCGTCTCCCTTCCCGAGCGGACGAAGGAGTGCCGCCCGCCCTTCTCTTCGGCCTCCCCCGAGACCGGGATGCGGTCCCAGAAGTGCTCCTCGATCTCCACGCGGGCGTGGTGGACGGTGGGTTGCGACTCCACGTAGTGACGGGCCAGCAGGATCGCGAAGTCCTCGATCTCGGCCACGCCGTACTTCCTGGCGAAGGCGTACACGGTGTTCTTCTGCGTGTCGGTCGGCAGGACGGCGGCGTTGTCGCCGGTGAGGTGGACCTCCTCCATCGCGCCCGACAGCGCCGAGCCGACGGTGACGTCCTTGATGTGGTGGACGCCGCCGTCCCTGACGACGCGGACCAGGCGGGTCTCCGCCTTGCCGTAGCGGTTGGGACCGAGAACGACGGCCATCAGTTCCTCCCGAGGGGGCCGTCGTCTTCAGGCGACAGGGGAATCGGGAGCGGGAGGGCCGCTAAGGCCCGAGCGTGTAGTGGCCTGACGGGTTCACGCATTCCGCGTCTCCTCTTTCCGGTATTCGATACGGTGGGAACAAAGGTTCGAGCCAGGGGGCGGTGTGGTGCGCAGATCGTTCAAGTTCCTGCTGCGCCCCACGAGCAAACAGGCCGCCGCGCTGACCGCCTGCCTGGACGATCACCGTGCCTTGTACAACGCCGCACTGGAGCACCGCCGCACCGCCTACGCCAAAGCGAAGGTGAGCATCCGCTACGGCGACCAGTCCGCCGACCTCAAGCACATCCGCGCCGATGACGCGGAAGGGCAGGGCCGGTGGTCGTTCTCCTCCCAGCAGGCCACCCTGCGCCGCCTGGACAAGGCGTTCGCCGCGTTCTTCGCCCGCGTCAAGGCCGGGCGCACGCCGGGCTTTCCCCGCTTCAAGGGCAACGGACGCCTCGACACCGTCGAATGGCCCAAAGACGGCGACGGCTGCCGCTGGGACTCCCAGCCCGAACACCCCACCGCGACGTTCGTCCGCCTGCAGGGCGTCGGCCACGTCCGCGTCCACCGGCACCGCGCCGTGCGCGGCACCGTCAAGACGATCGGCGTCAAGCGGGAGGGCTCGCGCTGGTACGTGATCTTGTCGTGTGACGACGTGCCCGCCGAACCCCTGCCCGCCACCGGCACTGCCGTCGGGATCGATCTGGGGGTGGCGTCGCTGGTCACCACCAGCGAGGGTGAGCACCTGGCCAACCCGCGCCACCTGGCCGCCTCCGCCGACCGTCTCGCCGCCGCCCAGCGCGACCTCTCCCGCAAGAAACGCGGCTCCACGCGGCGCCGCAAAGCGGTGGCCCGCGTCGCCGCCCTGCACGGCAAGGTCCGCCGTCAACGCCTGGACGGCGCGCACAAGGCCGCCCTCACGCTGGTCCGCGACCACGACGTCATCGCCTGCGAGGACCTGCGGATCGCGAACCTGACCCGCTCGGCGTCGGGCACGCTCCAGGCGCCCGGCACCAATGTCGCGCAGAAAGCCGGGCTGAACCGGAGCATCTTGGACGCGGGCTGGGGGGTGTTCCTGACGATCCTCGCGGACAAGGCTGAAAGCGCCGGTCGAGAGCTGATCGCGGTGAAACCCGCCAACACCTCCCGCACCTGCGCCCGTTGCGGCCACGTTGCGAAGGAGAACCGCCTCACCCAAGCCGAGTTCCGGTGCGTGTCGTGCGGGCATGCCGCACACGCCGACGTGAACGCGGCGACCAACATTCTCAGGGCAGGGCTTGCCCTTCGCGATGTCGCGCGAGCGGCTTAACGAGAAGCCGCTCCCTTCAGGGAGCGGAGGAGTCACCTAGCTCCCTCGATACGTCGAGTAGGCGAACGGGCTGAGCAGCAGGGGAACGTGGTGGTGCTCACGCGGGTCCGCCACCGTGAAGTCGATCGAGACCCGAGGATAGAAGGCGTCCACCGCGCGGGCGGCGAAGTAGCCGCCGGTGTCGAAGACCAGGCGGTGCTCTCCGGCCCCGCAGGTCCACCCCGCGATCCGCCCGTCGGCGTCGGTGACGCCCTCGGCGAGCACCTCGCCGTCCCTTTCCAGGCGTACGGCGACCCCCGCCGCGGGTCTGCCGAGGGCGGCGTCCAGCACGTGGGTGGACAGGCTCATGGGGCGGCTCCCAGAAGTTTCGCCAGTCGCAGGCGGGTGATCTTCGCGAGTTCGGTCCTGACGACGTCCCGCTCGGTGTCCTCGTCGTTGCCGAGCCGTTCGGTGAGACGGGCCAGCATCTCCTCCGCCGACAGACCTGTGGCGCAGATCAGGTAGACGTGACCGAACCGCCGCTCGTAGGCGCGGTTGCCCTCCGCCAGCCGGTCGAGGACGTCCCTGCCGACGGTGTCTATCCCCGCCTGCTCCCCGCGCGACCAGGCCGCCTCTCTTTCCTGGCGTTCCGGATGCTCCGGGCGCTTCGAGTGTCCTTCCGGGCGGCCGGCCGCCCCGGAACCCGACGCCGGCCCTCCCTCTTGGGACGACTCCTCGGCGCGAGGCGGTTCGCCGATCCGGGGGTGGGCGGCCAGCGCCTCGCGGACACCGGACCAGTCCAGCCCTCGCACGACGGCCTCCGCCGTATCGGCCAGCCGGTCGAGGTCGCGGTAGGGACGCGACGCGGCCACCTCCCGGGCGAAGGCCCGGCAGGCGCAGCAGGCGAGCAGCCCGGCCTCGGCCTCCTCGGCGCCCAGCGCGTTGAACGCGGCCAGCCCCGAGACCGACGGCGCGGAGTTCACGTTAGGCATGGCAGCAGTACACACACCACCGGTGCGTGCGGTCCAGCGCCACGGACCGCAAACTGAGCCATGATTTGCCCTGAATTTTCGTAACATGCTCTAAATTCGTTGATCTTCAACGTGGCGTCGCCCTCCACCGGGACGCGGGCCGGGGCGCGGGTAGGGGCCCGGCGCACCGATCGAGAATCCCACCCGTCACCGACTCACGGCTCCGCGTCACACGCCCTCGATAAAGCTCTGAGCACAGCCGTGAGCCTCTCGCGCGGATCGTCGACGACAGGCCGCCCATCGACCGTGGCCGGACGAGCGGCGCTTCGGCGACGGCATGGCCCGTCCGCGGTACGGCGCCGGGAACGTCGCGAGGGTGAATCGCCCGCACCGGGCGGGTCCGTGCCCGCGCACCATCGCCCTGCCCATGAGAATCGAAAAGTACAGAGCGACGGCGGGCGAGGTCACGCGATAAGAAACGCCGATCGCCGTGAGCGGACCGGCCCCCGGGACGGTGCCTAAGATGTTTGCACTATGACTTCACTCTCCCCTATCGGCGGGCACGTCTCCGTCACCGGCGGCCTCGCCAAGGGCGGGCTGCGCTACGCCGCCGACATCGGCGCCGAGATGATCCAGGTGTTCGTCAGCAACCCCCGCGGCTGGGCGCTCGCCGCGGGCGACCCCGTCCAGGATGCCAAGCTGCGCGAATCGGGCGTGCTGTCCTTCGCGCACGCCTCCTACCTGGTCAACATGGGGTCTCCCAGTCCCGAGACGCTGGAGAAGTCGGTGGCCGCCGTGCGGCACAACCTGCTGCGTGCCCACGCGATCGGCGCGAAGGGAGTGGTGATCCACACGGGGTCGGCGGTGAGCCAGTCCCGTGAGGCCGCCCTGCGGCAGTTGCACGAGCATCTCCTGCCGCTCCTGGAGGAGATCCCCGAGGACGGCCCCGATCTGCTGCTGGAGTCGATGGCCGGGCAGGGCGGGGTCCTCTGCGCGACCGTCCAGGACCTGGAGCCCTACCTGGAGGCCCTCGACTGGCATCCGAAGGCGGGGATCTGTTTCGACACCTGCCACGTCTTCTCCGCCGGGCATGACCTGTCGACCTCCGAGGGCGTCAAGGAGACCCTGGACGCCCTGCACGCGATCGCCCCCGGGCGGCTCAAACTGGTCCACGCCAACGACTCCAAGGACCCGTGCGCCTCCAGGAGGGACCGGCACGAGAACATCGGCGCCGGCCACATCGGCGCCGCGTCCTTCGCCGAGATGATGCGCCACCCCGCGGTGGCGGGCGTCCCGTTCTGCATCGAGACGCCGGGCGGCGCGGAGAAGCACCGCGAGGACATCGACCTGCTCAAGAAGCTCCGCGACGCCTGACGCGACGACCGGCCGCCTTCCGGCGTCCGTCCCCGCGTTCACCTCGGCGTTCGCCGTCCGGCAGGGCCGGCGTCACCGGGCCTCGCGGGATCGGACGGGACGCCCGTCCTCGTGATCCGGCCGCCCCCGTGTGGCCGGATCACGGTCCGGCCCGTCGGCTAGCGCGGGCGTCCCGTCATATCGGAGATCGGCGGCCCCTCCCCTGTTTGGCCGAGGACCCGGCGGCCGAGTGACCGGATGTCGCCGGCTCTCGACGGTCACCCGATGTCCGCACGTCAGGTCTTACCCGAGCCTTGCGGCTCTGTCCCCCCCTGACGCGGTGGGTCCCGTTCTCCGATGAGGGAACACTAGAGGCGCCTCCAGACGAGCGAGCGGCGCTTTCCCTCCAGCGCGATTAACGGTTCGTAGTTGTCGATGTGCGGAGAGCGCCGACACGACGAGCGGCCGTCGGCGGGCGACGAACGGTCGATCGAGGGCTCGTGGGGCCTGTGTGAACACCGGTACGGGGAGACGCCGGCAGGGCGCGCGAAACGCCCGCCGACCAGCGGAGCCCGCGGCCGGGAGTCCGGCGACGGCAGGTGGGCGTCCCAGGCGGGGGTGCCTACGCCGGGCGCGAGCCTCCCTGGCCCACTGTCGAGGCGGGTGCGGGCCTCCACGGGCCCGCCACCGAGGCGAGTGCGGGTCACCCTGGACCGATCGCCTGGACGGGCGCAGGTCGCCCTGAACCAACCACCTGGACGGACGCGGGGCACCCTGAGCCGGTCGTCGGCGGCCGCGATCGGGGACACGGACGAAGATCCACCGGTCGAAGGGGGGCGTGCCGGGGTCCACACGGGCGTGAACCGCCACAGGAGGCCGCGACGACCCCGGCCCCAGGGAGAAACTCCCACGGCGGTCTACGGCCGCGAGAGGGGCGCAGGTGGCTACCGCAGGGCGGCGGAGGGCAGGGGCCTGGTCCGGGTCACGCCGGGGACGGCCGGGCGGTCGCGGAACTGGCGGATGAGCCGCTCGCGGACCTGGCGGGTGTGGCGGCGGCTGACCGGGAGCGTCTCGGTGCCGACCCTGAGCATCACCCGGCCGCCGTCGAAGCGCAGCTCGCTCACGTGCCGTACCGAGACGAGCGTGCTGCGGTGCACCCTGATGAACCCCGATCCGGCCCAACGCCGCTCCAGAGCGGCGAGCGGCATGCGGACCAGGTAGCTGCCCTCGTCGGTGTGCAGCCGGACGTAGTCGCCCTGCGCCTCGGCGAACCAGACCGCCTGCTGGGGCACGAACCTCGTCCGCCCGGCGAGCTCGACCGGGATGACGTCCTCGGGTACGGGGGCGGGCGCCGCGGGAACCATGGACTCCAGGCGCCGCACCGCCTCGGCCAGCCGGTCGGCCCTGACCGGTTTGAGCAGATAGTCGACCGCCTCCAGCTCGAAGGCCTGCACCGCGCAATCCTCGTGCGCGGTGACGAAGACCAGCCGGGGCGGGTTGGGGAAGCCCGCGATGAGCCTGGCCAGGTCGAGGCCGTCGAGGCCGGGCATCCGGATGTCGAGGAAGACCCCGTCCAGCCGCTCACCCGTACCGATCATCTGGACCATGTCCTGGAGCGCGGTGACGCCACCCAGGGCTGTGGAGACGTGCTCGATCCGGGGGTCCTGGCGGAGGAGATGGGCGATCTCCTCAAGAGCGGGGACCTCGTCGTCAACGGCCAGGACTCGCAACATGGCCCTACGCTGCCCTTTCAACCGCATCCGCCGCAAGCCTCACGGCGACTTCAGGTAATAGTTTGACTACAAATAGCTATCGGCGCTGGGAGCTTGGGAACGCGGAGCCTCACCGTGGTGCCCGCGTTCGGGGCACTCTCCACGACCAGGCCGTAGTCCTCTCCGTACATCTGACGGAACCGCACGTCGACTCCGGCCAGCCCGATCCCCCCCTCCCCGTCCTCGGGTAGGTCTCCCTGTGAGCCCTCGCGCGGGAAGCCGCCGTCGAGGAGCAGCCGGGTCCGCTCGGGTGGCATGCCCAGGCCGTCGTCCTCCACGCTGATGTGGGCCTCGGGTCCGGCGTCGCTGACGACCACCCGGACCTCGCCGCGCTGTCCCGCCGCGGCCACCCCGTGCTTGACGGCGTTCTCCACCAGGGGTTGCAGGCAGAGGAACGGGACGGAGAGCGACAGCACCTCCGGTGCGATCTTGAGGGTGACGTGGAGCCGGTCGCCGAACCTGGCACGTTCCAGGAGCAGGTAGCGATCCACGCAGTGCAGTTCCTCGGCGAGGGTGGCGAAGTCACGGGCCCTGCGCAGCGCGTACCGGTTGAAGTCGGCGAACTCCACCAGCAGCTCCCGCGCCCGGTCGGGGTCGGTACGGACGAACGAGGCGATGGTGGTCAGCGCGTTGTAGACGAAGTGGGGGGACATCTGGGCGCGCAGCATCCGCATCTCGGCCTCCATCGTCCGCCGCCGCGAGGAGGCGACCTCGGCCAGCTCCAGCTGCCCGGAGACCCAGCGGGCGACCTCGGTGACGGTCCGCGCCAGTGCCGCGCCCATCACGGTGTCGTACGCGGCGAGCGCGCCGACCACCCGCCCGTCGACGGTGAGCGGCACGACGACGCCGCTCCGGATGACGCAGCCGGGCGTGCCACAGCTCAGGGTCTCCCCTGCCACCACCCGGGGGCCGGCCGAGGCGAGGACGCCGCGGACGTACTCGGGCAGGTGGTCGCGATGGCAGCCCGCCGCGCCGTCCCAGGCGAGCAGGCCACCGGTGTCGGCGACCGCGACGGCGCCGGTTCCCAGCAGGGCGCGCAGGTGGCGGGCCGCCTTGCCGGCGGACTCGCGGGTGAGCCCGGCCCGCAGCGAGGGTGCCGCCATCGCCGCGATGTGCAGTGCGAGGAAGGTGGCCTCGTCCGTCGGAGTGCCCGAACGGTCCGGATGCTCCCGGCGCGGGCGGGGGAGGAGGAATCCGAGGATGGCGCTGAAGGCGCAGAGCAGCATCCAGCCGGTGGTCGACATGCGGGAAACGGTAGTCAACCGACCCCTCTGATCAGGGGCGAACGCCGATCACGGTGGGCCTTCGCCCGCTTCCTCCTGATAGGAGTAGCGCTGCTCACGCCAGGGGTCGGCGATGTTGTGGTAGCCGCGCTCCTCCCAGAAGCCGCGCTTGTCCTCCAGCAGGTATTCCACGGCGCGGACCCACTTGACGCTCTTCCAGGCGTACAGGTGCGGGACGATCATCCGCACCGGGAAGCCGCGCTCCGGGGAGATGGGTTTCTCGTCGAACTCCAGCGCGAACATCGTCTGGGGGCGGGTGAAGTCGCCGATGCGGATGTTGGCGCTGTAGCCGTACTCGCCCCAGATCATCACGTGCCTCACGTCGGGCGCGGGCGGGGCGATCTCCATCAGCGTCGCCGTGGACACCCCGCTCCACTCGTTGCCCATGATCGAGAACTTGGTGACGCAGTGGAAGTCGGCCACGATCGTGGTGCGTGGCAGTTCCGAGAACTGCGGCCAGGTGAAGCGGTGCTGCTCGCCGGAGGCGGTCGCCCCCATGACGTGCAGCTGCCAGGTCGCCGGGCGGAACGTGGGCACCCGGCCGTAGTGGATCACCGGTCTGCCCCGGGGGACGTACTGGCCCGGGGGCAGGCGAGACTCCTCCGAAGGTTCGGACTGCTCCACCATCACTCCCCTCGCCGTTTCCCCCATGGCACGGGGTAATCCTGCCATCGCGGATTTCCCGGCCTCTCGGTGGCTATCGCATAGCGCTCTTCTGGCTGGCCCCGGGGCCGCGGGCAGGATCTGTTCTCTGCGTGCGCTATCATTTCCCGCTATGCGCACCGCGTTCTGGTTTTGGTATGGCGACGGACCCTCAGGTCGGACCGTTCGCCTCCAGATGCTGCGCTGACAGCCTGGCGAACAGAAGGCCCCGGGTCCGGTTTTCGGACCCGGGGCCTTCTGCTTTTCCGGCTTTCGTCGAGAACGTCACAACCACTACAGGAAACATCGGAGCCGGCCTGGATCGGCGGGCGCCGACGGAGTGATCGAGAGGGAGAGAAATGGTCATCGTCATGGGTCCGGACGCCACGCGGGAGGATGTCGAGGCGATCGTGAAGATCATCAGCTCGGTGGGCGGGGAGGCGTTCGTCAGCCGGGGGGTGAGCCGCACGATCATCGGCCTGGTCGGCGACATCGCCCAGTTCACCACCCTCGACCTGCGCGGGATGCCCGGAGTGGCCGACGTGATGCGGGTGAGCGCGCCGTACAAGCTGGTGAGCCGCGACAACCATCCCGAACGGTCCACCGTCCGCGTCGGCGGCGTGCCGATCGGCCCGGACACGGTCACCCTGATCGCCGGGCCGTGCGCGGTGGAGACCCCGGAGCAGACCCTGAAGGCCGCCCTGATGGCGAAGGCCGCCGGTGCCACCCTGCTGCGCGGCGGCGCCTACAAGCCCCGCACCTCCCCGTACGCCTTCCAGGGGCTCGGTGAGGCGGGCCTGCGCATCCTCGCCGACGTGCGTGAGGAGACCGGGCTTCCCGTCGTCACCGAGGTCGTCGACGCCGCCGACGTCGAACTGGTCGCCTCCTACGCCGACATGCTCCAGGTCGGCACCCGCAACGCGCAGAACTTCGCGCTGCTGCAGGCGGTCGGCGCCGCCGGCAAGCCGGTGATGCTCAAGCGCGGGATGAGCGCCACCATCGAGGAGTGGCTGATGGCCGCCGAGTACGTCGCCCAGCGCGGCAACCTCGACATCGTGCTGTGCGAGCGCGGCATCCGCACCTTCGAGACCGCCACCCGCAACACCCTGGACGTCTCGGCGGTGCCGCTCGCCCAGCGGCTGTCGCACCTGCCGGTGATCGTCGACCCGTCCCACTCGGGCGGGCACCGCGACCTGGTCCTGCCCCTCACCCGCGCGGCCATCGCCGTCGGCGCCGACGGTGTGATCATCGATGTCCACCCGAACCCCGCCCAGGCCCTCTGCGACGGCCCCCAGGCGCTGGTCGACGGAGACCTGGAGGAGCTCGCCCAGGTGATGGAGCACCTTCCGCCGCTGCTGGGCAAGGTCGCCGCCGGCGACCTCCTCGCCCCCGCCTGACGGGAGCCGCCGGCCCGCTCTCGCCGGTTGGCTCGGTGGCCCCTCGGTGGCCCCGGTAGCCGCTCCCTCGGGCACGCCGTTGCCCGAGGGAGCGGTTCAGGCGTCGAGCCTGTACTCCTGCAGGGATCCGGCGAGCTGGACGGCGAGCTCCTCGGCGTCGAGGCGGCGCTCGATCTTCTTCAGGTCGACGAGCTTCGCGGCGGTCTCGGCCCGGCGGGGGGCCAGAAGCGTGCAGCAGTCCTCGTCGGGCAGCTCGGAGATCGCCAGGGTGCCGATCCGGCGGGCCTCGGCCATGATCTCGGTCTTGTCGAGGCCGATGAGGGGACGCAGGATCGGCATGTCGACGGCGTCGTCCTGGGCGGTGATGTTCTGCAGGGTCTGCGAGGAGACCTGTCCCAGGGAGTCACCGGTGACCAGAGCGCCGGCGCGCAGGCGGCGGGCGACCTCCTCGCCGGTCTTCAGCATCAGGCGCCGCTGGGTGATGATCGCCAGGCGGTCCTGCCCCGAGGCCTTGATCGACTGCTGGGCCTTGCCGAAGGGGACGACCCACAGCCGGGACCCGCCCTGGAACTTGTCGAGCGCCCTGACCAGCGCGTACGCCTTGTAGATGGACTCGGAGGTGGTGAAGGGGATGCCGGAGAAGTGCAGGAAGTCGACCCGCAGGCCCCGGCGCATCATCCGGTAGGCGGCCACCGGGGAGTCGATGCCGCCCGACATCAGCACCAGGCCCCTGCCGCTGGTGCCGACCGGCAGCCCGCCCTGGCCCGGCTGCCCGCCGGTGAAGACGAACGCCTCGTCGCGGTCGACCTCGATGGAGACGACGAGCTCGGGACGCTTCAGGTCGACCGGCAGGCCGTAGATGTCGTTGAGCTCGCCGCCGACCGAACGGTCCAGCTGCATCGAGGTGAGCGGGAAGCGCTTGTCGCGGCGGCGGGAGCGGACCGCGAAGGAGACGCCACGCCTCACGTCGTCGCGGTCGGCCAGCAACTCGATGGCCGCCTTGGTGATCGCCGAGGGGTCCTTCTCCACCCGCCAGGCGCGGTGGACCCAGACCAGGCCGGGGACGTACGAGACGCGCTCGGCGACCGCGTCGGCGATCTCGACGCCGCTGCCGTCGGGCAGGAAGAGCGCGATGACACCGTGGCGCTGCCGTACGTCGACCTTGACGCCGACGTCCTTCAGGGCGGCCTTGATATTGGCCTGCAACCTGCGTTCGAAGAGCTCGCGGTTGTTGCCCTTGAGGACGACCTCGCCCAGTTTGAGCAGAACGCAGGGCTCGCCCAAGGCGGACATGGTCATGGTGCGACCTCCGGTGGAGCTTCGAGGGGAACGGGGAGTCGGGGACGTCGGGGAGTCACAGTCAAGTCTCTCGCGTGCTCGCGCAAAGACAACGTCTCGACCTTGACACTTTAGTCGCGCCGTCAATCCGATTACGCCATCCCTCGGATCGTCCCCGCACCCCGCCGAGACCCGTCCACGTGATCGCCGTCCGGGACGCCTCCACCACGCCCGGGTCGTCCCTACGACCCGTCGAGCCCCTGTTCGATCGCGTAGCGGACCAGTTGCACCCGATTGTGGAGCTGGAGCTTGTTCAGCGTGTTCTGGACATGGTTCTGCACCGTCCGGTGGGAGAGCACGAGACGCTCGGCGATCTGCTTGTACGACAGGCCCTTGGCCACCAGGCGGAGCACCTCGGTCTCCCGCTCGGTCAGGCGGGGCGTCGCCTCGGGCGCGGGTCTGGTCGCCAGCCTGCGGTACTCCCCCAGGACGAGTCCCGCCAGGCCCGGGGTGAACACCGCGTCGCCCCCGGCGGTGCGCCTGACCGCGTCGAGGAACTCCTCCTTGCTCGCGGATTTCAGGAGATATCCGGACGCGCCCGCCTTGATGGCCTCCAGCACGTCCTCCTGCTCGCCGCTGGCCGACAGGACCAGCACCCGGGGCGGCGGCTCCGATGCGGCCAGGCTCCTCGCCACCTCGACCCCCGGCAGGTCAGGCAGTTGCAGATCGAGCACGACCAGCTCGGGCCGGACCGCCGCGGCCACCCGGACCGCTTGGCGCCCCTCCCCGACCGTGGCCACGACCTCGTACCCGGCCTCGGCCAGATCCCTGGCCACCCCGTCCCTCCACATCGGGTGGTCGTCCACCACCATCACGCGCATTGGCCCACCTTAGGACTGTTCCGTCCTGGGTAACACGCCTAGCCGACCGGGACCGACATCTCGATCTCGGTGCCCCGGCCAGGCCCCGAGATCACGGTGACCGTGCCGCCGAGGTCGGCGATACGGCCTCGGATGGACTGCGCGACACCGAGGCGCCCGTCGGCGGCGGCCTCCTCCAGGCGTCCGGGTGCGATGCCCGGTCCCTCGTCCCTCACCGTCACGGTGACCAGCCCGTCCTCACCCTCGGCGAAGACCCAGGCGGGCGCCCGCGCCCCGCAGTGGCGGGCGACGTTGTCCAGGGCGGCCCCGACCGCGGCGGCCATCTCCGCCGCGGTGGCCGCGGGCAGGGTGAGCGGGGTCGCCGGGGCGGAGACGGTGACCGTGGCCGAGCCGTACCTGTGCAGCAGTGCGCACAGGTCCGCGGCGCCGAGGGCGGGCGGCTCCGGCCTGAGCCTGACCAGCTCGCGCAGGGCGGCCTCCTGCTCGCCCGCGAGCCTGCCCAGCTCGGCCGCCTCACCGCCGATCTCCTGCCCGCGCCGCTGGACCAGCGCGAGCACCTGGAGCACCGAGTCGTGGATTCCCCTGGCGAGCCGTTCCCGCTCCCGCCCTGCCGCCTCCAGCTCGATCGCCTGCTGCATGCGCTCCTCGGCCTTCTTCGCCAGCCGGGCGACGTGCCCGACGACCACCCCGGCGAGGAAGAGCAGGACGGCACCGTTGATCTGCAGCGTCTCGAAGTCGCCCCCGGGAACGCCGCGCAGCCACAGGTCGGCGAGCGAGACGATCAGCGCGGCCACGGCCCCCAGCCGCCGCCCGCCGTACACTCCCCAGGCGAGCACCGCCCCGCCCATCCAGGTGCCGGTGATCGGCAGGCTGCCCTGCTGGTAGGCGCCCTGTACGGCCGGGGTGGCGAGCAGGCAGCCCATGGTCACGAGCATGTCGGCGGCGAGCAGAGGCCGGCCGCGGAGCTCCTCGACGGAGTAGGCGAAGATCGTCGCCACGGTCCACAGCGCCATGACGCCGATCACCACCCAGCCGGTCGCCGGGTGGGCGTACCCTCCGGCGCGGATGAGCAGGACCGCCGCGTACGCGAGGGACGCGACGCGGAAGACCGCGATCGCACGCCAGAACGGATCCTCGATTCCCGTCACCCGTCGCCCGCACCTTTCATCGGATAGGCGACGAGCCGCGATGATTCGCCGACGAGAGATTCGTCCCTCTTCGACTCCCGAGGGCGATGGTGTACGGCTTACGCCCCCGCTTTTGCCTGATCAAGGCGCAAGCCGTACACGGAGGGGAATCGCGGGCGACCGCCCTGCCGGGAGGCTAGGAGAGGCCGCTTGCAGAACGCTTGCAGGCGCCCCCTCAAGGAGGACGCCTTGGAAAGCGGGGCTCAGCCGAAGAAGACCTCGGCCTCCTCGTAACGGCCGGTCGGCACGGTCTTCAGCTCCTTGGTGGCCTCGTCGAGACCGACCCTGACGATCTCGGTGCCCTGAAGGGCGACCATCTTGCCGAAGTCGCCCTCCTGCACCGCGTCGATCGCCTGCAGGCCGAACCGGGTGGCCAGCACCCGGTCGAAGGCCGTGGGGGTGCCACCGCGCTGGATGTGGCCGAGCACGGTGGTGCGGGCCTCCTTGCCGGTGCGCTTCTCGATCTCCTTGGCGAGGGTCTCGCCGATGCCGCCGAGCCGCACGTGCCCGAAGGCGTCGAGCTCGCCCGCCTGCAGCGCCATCTGGCCCTCGACCGGGTGCGCGCCCTCGGCCACGACGATGATCGGCGCGTACTTCGTCTCGAAGCGGGACTCGACGTAGGCGCACACCTTGTCGATGTCGAAGGGCTTCTCCGGAATGAGGATGACGTTGGCGCCGCCCGCCATTCCGGCGTGCAGGGCGATCCAGCCCGCGTGGCGGCCCATGACCTCGCAGATCAGCGCGCGGTGGTGGGACTCGGCGGTGGTGTGCAGCCGGTCGATCGCCTCGACGGCGATGTTGACGGCCGTGTCGAAGCCGAAGGTGTAGTCGGTCGCGTTGAGGTCGTTGTCGATCGTCTTGGGCACGCCGACGACCTTCACGCCCTTGTCGAAGAGCTGCTTGGCCACGCCGAGGGTGTCCTCGCCGCCGATCGCGATCAGCGCGTCGACCCCGCTCTTCGCGAGGTTCTCCTTGATCCTCTCAACACCGTTTTCGATCTTGATCGGGTTCGTCCGCGACGAGCCCAGGATCGTTCCGCCACGGGGCAGGATTCCACGTACGGCATTGATGTCGAGCGGCATGGTCTCGCCCTCGAGGGGACCCCGCCAGCCGTCGCGGAACCCGACGAACTCATGCCCGTGGACACCCACTCCCTTGCGCACGACGGCGCGGATAACGGCGTTCAGGCCGGGGCAGTCGCCGCCGCCGGTGAGCACTCCGATACGCATGGCATCCTCCGGTAATGAGTGTCGGTTCAAGGTGGCCAGACTAGGTGGCTTGGTCGTCCGGCAACGGATTTTCGCCACCGACGCAACGCATTCTGCCCGCAGATGCGCCCAGTGGTCTAGACCAAGTGTAGTCGTCCTCACATGTCGTTTCTCACGATCGACGGCGGAGCGCCCGGGCCACGCGGGGGCGCCCCTCTCCTCCCGCGTCCTGCCTGGCGCGCACGTCAGAGGCTCACCGGACGCCTCGGTAAAGCCTACGGTGAGCACCTCACGACGAGGGCGGCGCGGGCCCTGCGGGAGCGGCCGTGTGACAGCGCCCTGTGACGGGGCCCTGTGACTGCGTCCTATGACAGGGGCAGCACGCAGGAGGGGGTGCCGACGGCGAAGACCTCTTCCGCGGGCTGCGGGAGGCCGGCTTTGAGCGGCAGCACGGCGACGCCGTTCGAGCGCTGGTTGGCCACGTACATGTGACCGTCGGCGATGGCGAAGTGCCGCGGCCAGACGCCGCCGCAGGGAACCTCGGCCACCCGCTCCAGTTCGGGGCCGGAGAAGACCGAGATCGTGTCGGGTCCCCGGTTGGCGACGTAGACGAGGCCGCCGGAGACCTCCAGGTGCGAGGGCTGGTTGTGCCCCTCGCTCCCGCCGGCCTGGGCGACCGCGATCTCGCGCCACTGCCCGCCGGAGGGATCGGAGTCGTCGGCGGGACCGGCGCCGTCGGGGACCTCGTAGACGCGCACGGTGCCGTCCAGCTCACCCGCCACGTACCAGTGGCCACCCGACCAGGCCATGTGCCGGGGCCCCATGCCGGACGCGAGCCGCACCGGCCCCGCGGGGTGCGGGACCACGTCGTCCCCGACCAGGTAGCGGCGGATCTCGTCGCAGCCCAGGTCGCTCACGTGCAGCACCCCGTCGGGGCCGAAGACCGCCTGGTGGGCGTGGGCGCCCTCGCGGTAGGGGAAGATCCACACATCGGTCAGGAGGCCGGATTCGTCGATGCCGTGCACGCTGACGGTGCCGTCGCCGTAGTTGGTCACCGCGAGGCGCGTGCCCGTGGGGTCCACCGCGAGGTGGCAGGGGGCCGATCCCTCACTGGGTCGCTGCGCGAGCGGGCTGAGCGTGCCGTCCTCGGCTCGGGCGAAGACGCCGACGGTGCCGCGCTCGCTCTCTCCCACCGCGTACAGGATCGGGAGGGTGGGGTGGACGGCGAGGAAGGAGGGGCCGGAGGCCGTCGTCTCCCCGAGCCGCGCGAGGCTCCCCAGCTCGACCAGGGTGATCCCCTGCCCGGACCCGTCGGTGTCGGGGGTGTACCCACCGATGTACGCGACCTCAGCCATCATGCTCCCGTCACGGGCGCGGCACGCGCCGCCCCCAGAATCATCATCCGTTCTCGCCCAAAGTGCGAAGTTAGCGCAGTGAACGGCCGATCTCACATCGGCCACACCGATTAATTAATTGACTGTGTCAATGAATCGGTTGATGCTGTCAAGCATGGAAAGACACGTGGCGGACGTCCGCGCCTTCAACCGCTTCTACACCGGGCACATCGGCCTGCTCCACCAGGGGATCCTCGACAGCTCCTACTCGCTCACCGAGGTGAGGGTGCTGTTCGAGCTCGACCGGGCGGGCCGGATGGAGGCGAGCGAGCTGCGGCGGCTGCTCGACCTCGACGCCGGATACCTCAGCCGGATGCTCGGCAGGTTCGAGGGCGAGGGGCTGGTGGTGCGCGAGCGGTCCGCCGTCGACGCGCGGCGGCAGGTGGTCGAGCTGACCGGCGAGGGCAGGGCGAGGTTCGCGGGCTTCGACGAGCGCGCGGCGGCGGAGGTGCACGAACTGCTCGCCGGACTGACCGAGGAGGACCGCGGACGGCTGGTCGCGAGCATGACGACGATCGAGGAGATCCTCGGCCGGGCGCCGAAGCCGGACCGGCCGTACGTCATCCGCCCGCCACGTCCCGGCGACCTCGGCTGGGTGGTCTACCGCCACGGCACGCTCTACAGCCAGGAGCAGGGCTGGGGGATGGACTTCGAGGCGCTGGTGGCCAGGGTCGTGGCCGACTACGTGAACGACCACGACCCCCGGCGCGAGGCGGGCTGGATCGCCGAGGTGGACGGCGAGCGCGCCGGGTGCGTCTTCTGCGTACGCAGGGACGACGAGACGGCGCAGCTACGGATGCTGCTCGTCGAGCCGTCCGCGCGCGGCATGGGGATCGGCACCCACCTCGTGGACGAGTGCATGCGCTTCGCCAGGGCCGCCGGATACCGGCGGATGATGCTGTGGACCAGGGACGTGCTGCTGGGCGCGAGGCGCATCTACCGGGCGGCCGGCTTCGAGTTGGTCGAGAAGGAGCGGAGCCAGGGCGACCAGGACGGCAAGGACGGCAAGAACTTCGTCGAGGAGATCTGGGCCCGCGACCTCTGAGCCCGCCCCCGACTTCGACTCTGTTCCCAGCTCCGTCCCCGCCTCGACCTCACCCCTGCACCCGCTCCGTCCTGGCCCTTGGTTCCGACTCCGGCCCCCCTCCCCCTGCTCCATACCGGCCCCTGACTCTGCCCCGACAGCCTCCTCCTCGAAGGCTGCTCCGGCCGAGTCCCAGGTAACCGCAGGTCGAAGGCCCGCCCGGAACCATCCCACCTCTCCCCTAATTCCCTCTTTATAGATAGGTATTATGTGGTTAGTATCGAGGGCACCACCCCGTTTCGTATGAGCCCGATGAGGCGAAGATGCGCTTGCACTGGTTCCTGCCGACCACCGGCGACGGCCACCATGTCAGGCCCGCCACGACCACCGTCGCGGCGGGCGGCGCCGCGGCCAGGCCCGCGACGCTCGACTACCTGTCCCAGGTGGCCCGCGCCGCCGAGGCGGCAGGTTT
Source organism: Streptosporangium sp. NPDC050284 (assembly GCF_044459525.1). Taxonomy (NCBI): domain Bacteria; kingdom Bacillati; phylum Actinomycetota; class Actinomycetes; order Streptosporangiales; family Streptosporangiaceae; genus Streptosporangium; species Streptosporangium sp. NPDC050284. Next base: position 5,472 of record NZ_JBITIZ010000006.1, on the reverse strand, counting down.
CGAGGCGGCGCTGACCCCGGTCGGCGCGGGCTGCCCCGACCCGCTGGTGGTGTGCGGCGCCGTCGCGGCGCGAACCGAGCGGCTCAAGCTGCTGGTGGCCTTCCGGCCGGGCTTCACCCTCCCCACGCTGCTCGCCCAGCAGGCGCAGACCTTCCAGGAGATCAGCGGGGGGCGGCTCCTGCTCAACGTGGTCACCGGCGGCGACCCCCTGGAGCAGCGCGCCTACGGCGACTTCCTCGACCACGACGCCCGCTACGAGCGCACCGGCGAGTTCATCGAGGTGCTCAGGCGCACCTGGGCGGGCGAGCCTTTCGACCACCTGGGCGCGCACTACCGGGTGTCGGGGGGCGGGCTCGCCACACCGCTCCTCGACACCCCAGATGTCTACTTCGGCGGGGCCTCCCCCGCCGCGGAGCGAGCGGCCGCCGCCGGGGCGGACGTCTACCTGATGTGGGGCGAGCCTCCGGCGATGATCGCCGAACGGGTCGCCAGGATGCGCAAGCTCGCCGCCGAGGCGGGCCGCGAACTACGGTTCGGCATCCGGCTCCACGTCATCGCCCGCGACACCTCCCAGGAGGCCTGGGCGCACGCCCGGCGCCTGCTCGACGGCATGGACCCGGACAGGATCGCCGCCACCCAGGCGCGGTTCGCCCGGATGGACTCCGTGGGACAGCGCCGCATGGCCGACCTCCACGGGGGTTCGGCCGACGCGCTGGAGATCTCGCCCAACCTCTGGGCGGGAGTCGGGCTGGTCAGGGAGGGTGCGGGCACCGCGCTGGTCGGCAGCTACGCGGAGATCGCCGAGCGCGTCCGCGAATACGCCGATCTGGGCCTGTCGGAGTTCGTGCTGTCCGGCTGGCCGCATCTGGAGGAGGCCTGGCGGGTGGGCGACTTCGTCCTTCCCCGGCTCGCGCCCCCCGCCCTCGTCACGTGAGCGTCCTCACCGCCCCTCCTCGTCTCCCCCGTCTCCGCCCCCGCCGCGGCGGCGTCTCCGGAGGCGAGCAGGGCCCCGGACTCTGGCGGGCCCTCGCGCTGCGGGCCGGGGCGATCGTCGCGCTGGTCGCGATCTGGCAGGCCGTGGCCATGGCCGGGATCTGGCCGCCGGTCTTCGTGCCGGAGCCCGTCGCGGTCTGGGAGCAGTTCCTGCGCACCACCGCCGGGGGGGTGAGCGGCTACACCCTCCAGGAGCACCTGCTGACCAGCCTGCGCCGCATCCTGCTCGGCTGCCTGTACGGGGTGACGGGCGGCATCGCGCTTGGACTGCTGATCGGCATGATCCCAACGCTGCGCGCGCTGCTCGGCCCGCTGGTCACGTTCGTGCGCACCCTGCCGCCGCTGGCGTACCTCAGCCTGCTGGTGATCTGGTTCGGCATCGACGAGGAGCCCAAGATCTGGCTCCTGCTGCTCGCCGCGCTCCCGCCGGTCGCGGTGGCCACCGCCGACGCCGTACGCGGCGTGCACGAGGACTACCTGAACGCCGCCCGCTCACTGGGCGCCCGCCGGCACGAGCTGCCGCTACGGGTGGTGCTGCCGAGCGCGTTGCCCGAGATCATCACGGGGATACGGGTGGCCGTGGGCGTCGCCTACACCACCGTGGTCGCCGCCGAGACCGTGAACGGCGTGCCCGGCATCGGCGGGATGGTCCGCGACGCCCAGCGCTACAACCAGACGGACGTGGTGGTGCTCGGGATCATCGTCATCGGCCTGTCCGGCCTGCTCATCGACTTCCTCCTGCAAACGCTGGACCGCCGCCTGGTCCCCTGGCGCGGCCGTACCTAGGAAAGACCCCTCATGAAACACCTGGCAATGACCCCCGTGAAGCGGGCCGCGCTCGCCCTGACCGCCGCCGTCCTCGCCCTGACCGCCTGCGGGTCCGGCACGGAGGAGGCGAAGCCCGCCGCCGACGGCTCCCCCGCGACCCTGCGCATCGGCTACCAGCTCATCCCCAACGGGGACCTGATCGTCAAGGACCAGCAGTGGCTGGAGAAGGCGCTGCCGAACACCAGGATCACCTGGAGTAAGTTCGACTCGGGCGGCGACGTGAACACCGCGATGATCGCCGGATCGCTCGACATCGGGCTGGCGGGCAGCAGCCCGGTCACCCGCGGCCTGTCGGCGCCCCTCAACATCCCGTACCGGGTGCCGTGGATCTTCGACGTGATCGGCGACAACGAGGCGCTCGTCGCGCGGGGCGGCGTGACCGACGTCAAGGGGCTCGCGGGCAAGCGGGTCGCCGCCCCCTTCGCCTCGACCACCCACTACAGCCTGCTCGCCGCGCTCGACGAGGCCGGGCTGTCGGAGGCCGACGTGAAGATCCTCGACATGGAGCCGCCGGACATCCAGGCCGCCTGGCAGCGCGGCGACGTCGACGCCGCCTACGTCTGGACGCCCACCCTGGCCGAGCTGCAGAAGAACGGCGGCACGACGCTGGTCACCAGCCGTGAGCTGGCCCAGCGGGGCAAGCTCACCGCCGACCTCGCGGTGGTGAGCGACGACTTCGCGAAGAAGTACCCGAAGGCGCTGCACGTCTGGCTCCAGCAGCAGGACCGCGCGGTCAAGCTGGCCAGGAGCGACAAGGACGCCGCCGCCGCGGCCATCGGCCGACAGCTCAACCTCGACCCGGCGGAGGCCGCGCGCCAGCTCGGCCAGCTCGTGCTCCTCGACGCGGCGGAACAGCGTTCGGCCGAGTATCTCGGCACTCCCTCGGCCCCAGGAAGGTTCGCCGAGAACCTGCGCAGCTCGGCCGAGTTCCTCAAGGGCCAGCAGAAGGTGGACGCCGTGCCCGAGCTGAGCGTCTTCCAGAAGGGCCTGGCCACGCAGGAGCTCGCCGATGCCTTCGCCGGAAGCTGAGACCACTCGTGCGGGCACGAACTCCGGCCGTGCCCGCACGGCTCCCGACACGGCCGCGGGCCCCGGCCCGGCTCACACCGCCCCCGACACGGCGGCCGGCGGGAACACCGGATCTGCCCGCACGGACCCCGGCACGGCTTCCGGCGGAAACGCCGGACCCGAAGACGCCCGGCCCCCCGCCACGGCGCTCGCGCTCGCCGGGGTGTCGCACTCCTACCGAGGGCGCACGGGGACGGTCGACGCCCTCGGGCCGATCGACCTGGAGATCGCCGCCGGGGAGTTCGTCACGGTCGTCGGCCCCTCGGGGTGCGGTAAGAGCACGCTGCTGCGGCTGGTGGCGGGCTTCACCGCGCCGTCGGCGGGGACGATCACGGCCTCCGGCGAACCGGTCGTGGGCCCCGACCCGGCCAGGGGGTACGTGTTCCAACAGCATCGGCTCTTTCCCTGGCTCTCGGTCGAGGGGAACGTCGGTTTCGGGCTGCGCGGCCTGCCCAGGGCAGCGCGGCGCGAGCGGGTGGCCGAGTTGCTGGAGCTGACCGGGCTCACCGACGTCGCCAGGGCCAGGCCGTACGAACTGTCGGGGGGCATGCAGCAACGCGCGGCGATCGCCCGCGCGCTCGCACCGGGACCCGCGCTGCTGCTGATGGACGAGCCGTTCGCCGCCCTGGACGCCTTCACCCGGGAACGCATGCAGGAGGAGGTCCGCGAGCTGTGGCGGCGGGCGGGCACGACGGTGGTGTTCATCACCCACAGCGTGGACGAGGCCGTCTACCTCGGCACCCGCGTGCTCGCGCTGAGCGGCAGGCCGGGCCGGGTGGTCCTCGACCGCGCCTCGAACCTGCCGTACGGCGACCATCCTCGCGCCGACCCGCTCTTCACCGGGTTGCGCGAGGAGCTGACGGAGGTCGTCAGACAGGCCGCGTCGCTCAGTGGCGGAAGCGGCCGGGTCGGCGGGTTGGCAGACAGGTATGGGTACCGGTGGCGATCATTACGCGACGGGAACCGGCGGATCCCAGGTGATCGGTAGCTGGGCGATGCCACCACCGAGCTTCCGTTCGCTCAGCCCCCCGGAGACCGGGATGTCACTGACCGGGATCGCCAGGCGCATGGTGGGCAGCCGGGGCAGAAGCCTGGCGAGTACCTCGTTGATTTCCAGCCGAGCCAGTGGGGCACCGAGGCAGTAGGTGATTCCGTGGCTGAACACCAGGTGGGGGTTGGGCGATCGGGTGACGTCGAACCGTTCCGGGTCCTCGAACACCCGGTCGTCGAACGCGGTCGAGCCGTGGTCGCACAGCACGAGGTCGCCGGCGCGGATCGTGACCCCACCGATCTCGATGTCCTCGCTGGCGTAGCGGGGTAGCGCGGATTCGGCGAATTTGCTCATCCGCACTGCCTCCCCCACCGCGCCGGGCAGCAGTTCCGGGTCATCGAGCACCAGCTTGTGCTGATCCGGGTTCATGGCGAACAGCGCGATCGCCGCGCTGATGCTGTGTGGAGTCACCTGGTACGACATGGTGACAAAAGCCAGCAACGCACCGACGAAGTCGTTGGGGAGTCCGGATTGGCACAGCGCCGAGGCCAGATCGTCGCCCGGTTGCACGCGTTTGCGCCTGGCAACCTCGCTCAGGTATCTGAACAGCTCCTGCGCCTGGCCCAGTCCCGCCCCCACCTTGCTGACCCGGTCGAGCACCACCTGGTATTCCGCTGGATCCGCTATGCCGAGCAGATCGCACAGGATCTGATAGGAGAACGGCAGCGAGAACTCGGTGTGGATGTCTATCGGCGGCTGCTTGGCGAGTACGGCGTCGAGATACTCGTCGACCACGGCGCCGACGCGCGACCGCATGCCGGCTATGCGCTTGGCCGAGAAATACGGGGTGAGATTAGCCCGGAGGGCCTGATGCGCACGATGCGCCTCAGCCGGATCCTGGTCCGACACGACCAGGTCCAGCATCGGGCTGTCCAGGTACCGTGCTCTGTTCGGCGGGTCCGGGTGGGTGGTCCCGAGTCGGTCGTCGAGCAGGAGTTGCTTGAGTTCGGCGAGCCGGGTCACCAGCCACGCTTCATCGCCGACCGGGGTACGCACCCGGACGATGGGGCCGCTGTCTCGCAGTTGGCGGATCAACGGGTTCAACTGGCCCAGGCATCCAGGTTCGCCCAGTGTCGGCAGTTCGCTATGGACCATCCGAGCCCCCCGAGGTTTGGTTTGAGCGCCACGCTATCGCTAGATGATCTCCTCTTTTAGCTAGGGACTTTCTCAGATGCATCGGCAATTTTCAGGTCGTACACCACCCTTGCATCCCGCTAATCCCGTTCGTCCTGTTCGTGGCTCGTCAGGCGGTCTCGGAGTCGCCCGCGATGCGATCGGCCGGCCGGCCAGGGCCTGCAGCCCGGCCAGGATCTCCTAAGGTGGCCACGAGGTTTCCGGTGTTCAGGTTCTTCTTGGCCGATGGACCCCTCTACCGGAGACCTCGCTGCTTGGCCGGGCACGACACGCCGCCATACAGCAGACGGACTTCGAAACAGGGCCTAGAAGGCCGATGAAGATCTTGGTCTATCAGGCGATGCCGCCTTTCAGGGCATGGCCGTGATTCGCCAGGTGACGCTGTCGTGGTGGAGTCC